>DDXV01000080.1:4161-21589 GCA_002347815.1 Syntrophaceae bacterium UBA2251 | reverse complement strand
ACGTATTACCGCGGCTGCTGGCACGTAGTTAGCCGTGGCTTGTTTTTCAGGTACCGTCATTATCGTCCCTGATCAAAGAGCTTTACGACCCGAAGGCCTTCATCACTCACGCGGCGTTGCTGCATCAGGGTTTCCCCCATTGTGCAATATTCCCCACTGCTGCCTCCCGTAGGAGTCTGGACCGTATCTCAGTTCCAGTGTGGCTGATCATCCTCTCAGACCAGCTAACCATCGTCGCCTTGGTAGGCCATTACCCTACCAACTAGCTAATGGTACGCGGACTCATCCTTCAGCGACAGCTTGCAAGCAGAGGCCGTCTTTGGCTGCACAACCGGGGTCATGCAGCATTATTCGGTATTAGCCCACCTTTCGATGAGTTATTCCCAACTNNCCCGAAGGACCCTTTCTCGTACGACTTGCATGTGTTAGGCACGCCGCCAGCGTTTGTTCTGAGCCAGGATCAAACTCTCCAGTTTTAATCCTATTGGAGCTTGCGCTCCATGCACTCAAATTGTTGAACAAAGGACCTGCTAATCGATTATCCCACTATTCACTTTTGAAAGAACGTGCTTCAAACGAGCTTTTATACGTAATTCAAAACTCTCCCTGTGTCAAGAACAATTTCAAATTATTTTAAACGGAATTTTTAACCCCGTTCCGGAAAAGACGGGCCTTTCCGGAGAGTGAAAACGTCAGGAACCCAGGAGACAACCGCTCGAGTAAAAGCCTGCTACCAAAGAACAGACGCGGCTTTTAACCTTTCTTCCCCGGGGTGTCAAGCATTAATTTGAATTATTTTACACGAACGATAAAATACGTTTTCTTTCCCTTCCTTAAGCGGATTTCCCCCCGCGCGTCACAGTGGCCGGGGCCGATTTTCTCGTCGATCCGGTCGACGGGGCGCTCGTTCACGTACCCGCCGCCCTGCTGGATCAGACGCCGGGCCTCGCCGCGGGAGGCGCACAGCCCGACCTCGTGAAAGAGCTCGAACGCCGGAATGCCGGCGGCCATGTCCTCTCGAGATTTGACGAGACACGGGATGGCCGACACGTCCTGGGTCGCGGCCTGACGGGGAATCGTGCTGGACGGGAACAGCCCCTCCTCCACCGGCTTCGTGCCGAAGGCCTGGCAGGACGCCCGCCAGGCGTCCGCCGCCGCCGCCTCGCCGTGCGTGACCTTCGTCGCCTCGAAGGCGAGGACCGCCTTGGCCATGTTCAGCCGGGCGTCGCTCAACGCGCGGACCGCCCGGACCTCCTCCACGGGCAGGAAGGTGAACAGGAGCAGGAAGCGCTCCACGTCGGCGTCCTCGGCGTTGATCCAGTACTGGTAATAGTCGTAGGGCGAGGTGAGCGACCGGTCCAGCCACACCGTTCCCTTTTCCGTCTTGCCCATCTTGTGGCCCGCGGCGGTGGTGATCAGGGGAAACGTCAGGCTGAAGGCGTTCTTGCCCTCCAGGCGCCGGATCAGGTCGCTTCCGGCCAGCATGTTCCCCCACTGGTCGTTGCCCCCCATCTGGAGGACGCAGCCCTCCTGCCGGAAGAGGTGGAGGAAATCGTAGGCCTGGAGCAGCATGTAGTTGAACTCGATGAAGTTGAGCCCCTTTTCGAGGCGGATCCGGTAACTCTCCGCGGCCAGCATCTTGTTCACGCTGAAGTGCCGGCCGATGTCGCGCAGAAATTCGATATAATTGAGCCGGGCCAGCCAGTCGGCGTTGTTCAGCAGCAGGGCCTTCCCGTCCGAGAAATCGAGATACTGGGACAACTGCTCGCGAATGCAGGCTGCATTGCGATCGACCTGCGCGCGGGTCAGGATCTGGCGCATCTCCGTCTTGCCGGACGGATCGCCGATCAGGGCCGTCCCGCCGCCGATCAGGGCAATGGGGCGGTGGCCTTGCCGCTGAATGTGGGCGAGGGCCATGATCGGGACCAGGCTGCCGACGTGCAGGCTCGCCGCCGTCGGATCGAAACCGATGTAGCCGGTGACCTTTTCCCGGGCGAGCAGGTCCTCGACCAGGGCCTCGTCCGTGACCTGCTCGATGAATCCCCGCTCGCGAAAGACGTCAAAAACGTTCATGGTGAATCTCCGTCCTGAATCTATCCCGCCTCCAGCTTCCGGCTGATCGCCTGAATATCCGTCGCCCGGCCGGTCTTTTCGTCAACCGTGATGACGGCGCCCTGAAGGCGGATGTCCCCCTTCGCCACGTCGTACTTTCTCGGCGTCTGCGAGAGAAAGCGCTCCAGGATGATTTCCTTGCCGATGCCGATGACCGACTCGAACGGTCCCGTCATCCCGGCGTCCGTCAGGTAAGCCGTACCGCCGGGCCGGATACAGGCGTCCGACGTCTGGACGTGCGTGTGCGTCCCGATGACGGCGCTGACGCGGCCCGCCAGGTACCAGCCCAGGGCCTGCTTCTCCGATGTCGCCTCGGCGTGCACGTCCACGATGATGATCCGGGCCTTTTTCTCCAGAAGCGCGAGCTCCCGGTCCGCCGTCCGGAACGGACAGTCGAGGGGGGCCATGAACACCCGGCCGGCCAGATTGAGCACCCCGACGTATTCCCCGGTCGCCGTCGGCAGGATCGCGCTGCCCCACCCGGGCACGCCGTCCGGATAATTGGCCGGGCGCAGGAGGGTTTCGTAATCCTCCGCGAATTCGAGGACCTCCTTCTTGTCCCAGAAATGGTTCCCCGAGGTCAGGACATGGACGCCGTCGCGGTACAGCTCCTCGACCACGTCGCGGGTCACGCCGAAGCCGGCCGCCGCATTCTCGCAATTGGCGATGACGAAATCGATCCCCGCCTCGGCCGCCAGGCGGGGCAGCAGCTCCCGGACGGCGCGCCGCCCCGGCTTACCGATGATGTCGCCGATGAAAAGGATATTCATGATGATCCTTCGGACAGGCGTGGGGGAGAGCCGGCATGTGCCTTCGGCCCCCGCCCTTTGCCTCGATTACTTCGCGAACTCCGAGACGCGGGTTTCCCGGATGACCGTCACCTTGATCTGCCCCGGATAGGTCAGTTCGGCCTCGATCTTCTTGACGATGTCGCGGCAGAGCATGACCGCGTCGTTGTCGGAAATCTTCTCGTTCTCCACGAGGATCCGGATCTCCCGCCCCGCCTGGATGGCGAAACACTTGTCCACGCCGGTAAACGAGTTCGCGATGGCCTCCAGTTCTTCCAGCCGCCGCACATACGTCTCCAGCATCTCCCGCCGGGCCCCGGGACGGGCCGCGGACAGTGTGTCGGCGGCCTGAACGAGAACGCCCAGGATGGTGTTCATCCGCCCGTCGTCGTGATGGGTGGCGATGGCCTGCATGATCCGCGGCGACTCTCCGTAGCGCTTCGCAAAGTCCGCACCGATGGCCGCATGGGTCCCCTCGATCTTGTGGTCGATGGCCTTACCGATGTCGTGCAGAAGCCCGGCGCGCTTGGCCTCCTTGACGTTCATCTTGAGTTCGGACGCCATCATGCCCGTCAGATGCGCCACATCCACGGAATGCTGGAGGACGTTCTGCGAATAGCTCGTCCGGTACTTCAGGCTCCCCAGGAGTTTCAGGATCTCCGGATGGATATCGTGGACGCCGACATCGAAGGAGGTGCGTTCCCCCGTCTCCCGAATGATGTTGTCCACCTCCGTCGCCACCTTCTTGACGACGTCCTCGATGCGCCCCGGGTGGATCCGGCCGTCCGTGATCAACCGCTCCAGGGAGAGCCGGGCCACCTCCCGCCGCACGGGATCGAAGCTCGAGAGGACGACCGCCTCCGGCGTATCGTCGACGATCAGGTCGATCCCCGTCGCCGCCTCGATGGCCCGGATGTTGCGCCCTTCGCGGCCGATGATCCGGCCCTTCATTTCGTCGTTCGGCAGGCTCACGACGGAAACGGTGTTTTCCGCGACCACGTCGCCCGCGTAGCGCTGGATCGAGTACGCCAGGATGTCCCGCGCCTTTTTGTCCGCCGTCCGCCGGGTCTCGTCCTCGATCTTGCGGATGGCCAGGGCCGCCTCGTGCTTGGCCTCCGCCTCCATCGCCTGAACGAGGAGCGCCTTCGCCTCTTCGGAGGAGATGCCCGCCGCCTTTTCCAGTTGCTCCCGCTGCTCCTCGATCATCCGGTCCAGGCGACTGTGCTTTTCGCCGATCTGGTCCTCCTTCTGGGTCAGGGTCTTGTCCCGACCCTCCAGATTGGCCTCCTTCTGGCCGATCGTGTCGATCCGCTTGTCGATCGCCTCTTCCTTGGTGCGCAGGCGCTTTTCCAGGTTGTCGAGCTCGGTCTTTCTCTCCTGGGCGTCCCTCTCGAACTCCGTCTTGGCCTTGAGAAGGTTCTCCTTCGCCTGCAGGATCGCCTCCTTCTTGATGTTTTCCGCTTCCTTTTTGGCCTCATCGACGATGCGGGTCGCGAGGCGTTCCGACGCGCCGCGTTGCTTCCGGGAGAGCCTCTGCTTCAGGGCATACCCCAGGACCAACCCGACAGCGCCCGCCAAAACGATGAATAGAATGATCAAACCGTCAGACATGGTTTATGTTTCACCTCCATAGAATCCGTCACGACCGGGTCATCACGACTTCACCCCGCCCGCGCGGCGGCCGCTCGGGCGGGATGCAAAGAAAAATATCCACTCCGCGCTTCCGGAGGGTGATGTCCGGGCCGCGCAATGGACTCATGGCATGTCGGTGGGAAGAGGCGTTGAGGAAAAATCCAGGAGAAAATGGCGGACAAAAAAGAACCCCCGCCTATGCCGTGTCAACCCCCTTTTTGAACCTTTTGCCAAAGTGGGCGCCCTGTTGTTCTTAAAGGCTTTCCACCCCCGTTAGGGACTCTGGTGGACGTGCACACGGCAAACAAGGAAAGGCCCCCAAAGTTAAGGTGTTGGCTCAAAAAAAGAACTGTCAATCACGCACATCGCAGGGGATTTCAGGGATCAATTTAATTCATTGATCAGATGAATTAAATTTTCCGATCTTGCTTCCAACTGCCTGACGATTCTTTCGTTTTCTCCCTTAAGTTTAAAATACTCGTCCGCAATGTTGAGCGCCGTCAGGATGGCCACGTTCATGGTGGTCGCCTTGCCGGCCGTCCGGCCGATCTCTTCCACCCTCTCCGTGACATACCCGACGACTTTTGCTACATGTTCATCCCCTGAATCGCTGGATACGGACAACTCCTGACCCAGTATCTTGATGTCGAAGCGCTTCTTCAAAGGCTCCATCCAAGAGTTGTCCTTACCCGCTTATATCCTGAAGCAAATCCAGCAGTGAATCGATCTTTGTGCGTACCGCGTTCCTTTCCTCGTTTATCCCCTTTAGTTGTTTATTTGCCTCTTCCAGCTCCAATGATTTATTTTTCAACAGGACATCCAGGTCCTGGTTTCTTTTCTTCAGCCCGTCGTACCGGGCCATCAGGGTCTTGATCTTGCCTTCCAGTTCATCGAATTTCCCCGGTTCCACGCCGCGTCTATCGCCCTCCCGTTCAATTTTGACTTCACTTCCCGCCCGTTCGGCGGGGGGTAAAAATTTTCTTCCTTTTCTGAGTTCGGATTATGCCATTCCCAGTCAAAAAGTCAAGCCTTAATTGCCTGTCCTCGGTCGCCGGGACGCAGGGTCGAGAAGAATCGGTCCAGTTCGGCGAGCAGCGCCGTTTCGTCCGTCAGGCGGCCGGCGGTCTGACGGAACACGGCGCCCCCCTTGAGGCCCTTCGTGTACCACAGGAGGTGCTTGCGGAAGGTCCGTACCGCGACGGCGGGTCCGGCGTAAGCCGCCTCGGCGGCCCAATGGCGGCGTAGGACCCGCTCCCGCTCGGCCGGATCGGGCCAGCCGTCGCCCCGCCCGGCCCCCGCGGCCGTGATCCCCTGAAAGATCCAGGGGTTCCCCAGGGCGCCCCGCCCCACCATGACGCCGTCGCAGCCCGTTTCCGCCCGCATGCGCGCGGCGTCGGCCGGGGTGCGGATATCGCCGTTCCCCACGACGGGGATCGCCAGTTCCCGTTTCACGTCCGCGATGATCCGCCAGTCCGCGCGCCCCCCGAATCCCTGCGCGACCGTCCGGGGGTGGACGATGACGGCGTCCAGTCCCGCCTCGGCCGCCAGCCGGGCCAGCTCCAGCGCGTTGACGGTCCGGTCGCTCCACCCCGACCGGATCTTCACCGTCAGCGGCAGCCCCGTCGCCCGCCGGACCGCCTTCATGATCTCGAACGCCAGCGCCGGATTCTTCATGAGGGCCGCCCCGGCGCCCGTCCGGACCACCTTCTTCACGGGACAGCCCATGTTGAGATCGATCAGGTCGGCCCCATGGGCCGCGACGATTTCCGCCGCGGCGGCCAGGACGCCGGGGTCGGTCC
Source organism: Syntrophaceae bacterium UBA2251 (assembly GCA_002347815.1). GTDB lineage: Bacteria > Desulfobacterota > Syntrophia > Syntrophales > UBA2251 > UBA2251. The sequence continues at coordinate 15,258 of DDXV01000080.1, read as the reverse complement.
CGAAAAGCTGGACGCCCAGCGGCCGGTCCTCCGGCGCCGTTGCCAGGTAGCGGAAGGTCTTCCGCATGTTTCGGACGAGCCCCGTCGCGCTGATCATCTCCGTGAACGCCAGGGCGCACCCGTACCGTCGGTTCAGGACCCGGAACGGAAGGTTGGAAATCCCGGCCAGGGGCGCCAGCAGAACCGGGGGATCGACGACAAGGGAGCCGATATTCATTCGGTACAGGCCTTTCCCGCGCCCTCAGGCATTCGGGCGGCCGGTGTCGCGCCGCCCCCGGCCTCCATGAGCCGGCAGGCCCGCGCCAGCTCCGCCGGCGTGTTGATGCCCATGACCTCTTCCGAATTCGCCGCCACGTAGGACCGGACCGCGAGGCCCCGGCGGCGGGCCATCTCCACGATGTCCGTCAGGTAGTATTCGCCCTGGGCGTTGTCGTTGCCGATCCCGGCCACGGCCTCGAAGAGGAACCCCGCCTCGACGCAGTAGATCCCCGTGTTGATCTCCCGGATCTCCCGCTCCGCGGGCGTCGCGTCCCGGGCCTCCACGATCTTCACGACCTGACCCGCGGCGTCCGTCGCCACCCGGCCGTAGTGGCCCGGATCGTCGAGGAGGGTCGTCATGACGGTCACCGCCGCCCCGGCCGCCGCATGCCGCGCCAGGAGCGCCTCCACGGTCTCGCGGCGCAGGAGCGGCACGTCGCCGCAAAGGATCAGGACCGTCCCCCCGTCGTCGCCCGCGAACGCCTCCCGCGCCTGGAGCACGGCGTGACCCGTCCCCAACTGTTCGCGCTGCTCGACGAAGATCAGGCCCGGATCGTCGAACCGGCGGCGGATGTCGTCGGCCTGGTGGCCGATGACGCAGACGATCTTCCGCGCCCCGACCGACCGGGCCACCGCCAGCGAATAGTGCAGCATCGGGCGGCCGCAGACCGGATGGAGGACCTTCGCCAGGTCCGACTTCATGCGCGTTCCCTTGCCCGCCGCCAGCACGATGGCCGACAGGACGTTTTTTGCCTTCATTTTTTACCTCGCTTGTTCCCCGTGCTGCCCCGTCTCGACCGGCAGGAGGACCCGCACCTCGCGGATGACCTTGGGCCCGGCGTCCTCCACGACGAACCGGGCGCCCCCCCAGGCGAGCGTGTCCCGCCTCCTGGGGATGCGCCCGAAGCGGAACAGGAGAAACCCGCCCAGCGTCTCGTACTCCCCCGCCGGAATGTCCACGGGGACGACTTCCCGGAACTTTTCCAGGCCGATCCGGGCGCTGAAGAGCCAGTTCCCCGGCCCGTCCGCCCGGTAGAGGGCCTCCTCCCTGTCGTACTCGTCCTCGATTTCGCCGACGATCTCCTCCAGGATGTCCTCGATCGTGACGATTCCCACCGCGCCCCCGTACTCGTCGACGACCACCGCCATCCGCTCGCCCCGCACGCGCAGCTCGATCAGCACCTCCTTGGCCGGCTTCTTTTCCGGCACGTACAGCGCCACCGGGCGGACGAGCGGCGCGATGGGATCTTCCGGCCTCGCCGGCCGCGGCCCCCCCGCCCCCAGCGCCCCGAGCAGATCGAAGGTGTTGAGGATGCCGACGATGTTGAAGACCTGGTCCTGGTAGACGGGGATGCGGAGATTCTTGCGCTCCTCCGCCATGGCCAGGGCGTCGGAAACCGCGGCCGTCTGGGGAAGGACCGTCGTGTTGGAGATCGGCACCATGACCGCGTCGGCGGTCACATCGGAGAAATCGATCACCCGGCGGACCATGTCCCGCTCGCGTCTCTCCATGTCGCCCGCCGCCGCGCCCTCGCCGAGCAGGGATTTGAGGCCGTCGCGGGTGATGTAGGATGCCGCCGCCTCGCGGCGGCCCGAAGACAGGCGGACGGTTCCCCGGGAGAGCCGGGAGATGAAATAGACGGCCGGCAGCAGGATGAACGAGGCGAGCCAGATGACCGGGGCGAGCCGCACCGCCAGCCGCTCCGCGTAGTGGAAAAAGACGCTCCGGGCCACGATCATGATCAGGAGCGTCGGGATCATGACGAGGCCGGAGACGGCCTCCCCCCGCGTGACGCCGTAGAGGGAGATAAACAGGGCCGTGGCCAGGGTCGAACTCGTCACGACCGCGAGGTTCGTTCCCGTGAGGGTCGTGGCCAGGAACCACTCCGGCTTTTCGATGAGCTTCATGGCCAGGCGGGCCGACCACTGCCCCTGTTCGGCCCGATGGCGGATCCGGTGGGGTTCGGACGACAGGAGGGCGATCTCCCCGCCGGAGAAGAGGGCTTCCAGGGCCAGGCAGAGGAGGATCAGGGCAACGGTCGCGGCGAGCGTCATCCGTCTGCCTCCGTTTCGGCCGCTTCGATCCGCACCCGGAGGATCCGGGCCCGGCCCATCTTCTCCACGCGGAAACGGCGGCCCGCGTGGACGACGGCGTCGCCCGCGACGGGAAGCCGTCCGAAGAGGTGGAAGACGAACCCGCCCACGGTCTCGAACGCCTCGTCGGAGGCGAGGTCCGGCAGGAGCTCCCGGAGGTCGTCGAAGGGCATCTTTCCGGACACCACGAGGGTCCTCTCATCGACACGGCGCCAGAGCGTTTCCCCGATCCCGTGCTCATCGTAAAGATCCTCGAACAGGTCCTCCAGGATGTCCTCGATCGTGACCAGCCCGGAGACGCCGCCGTACTCGTCCACCACGATCGCAATCTGCGTGCGGCGCGCCTGGAAATCCTTGAGGACGCTGCCCGCGGGTCGCACCTCCGGGATGAAGAAGGGCTTCTGCAGGAGCTGCTGGATCCCGGCGACCGGCTCCCCATTCCTGAACCCGGCCAAGAGATCCTTCGCGAGGAGGATCCCCACGATGTCGTCGCGGTCGGCGCCGCAGATCGGAACCCGGGAATGCCGGGCCGCCACGACTTCCCGGAGCATGTCCCGGGGGGCGAGCGACAGCGGCAGGCAGAACATGTCCACCCGGGGCACCATCACCTCCACGACCGGCTTGTCCCCGAGATCGAAGACGCGGTGGATCAGGTCCCGCTGGGCGCTCTCGATCGCCCCTTCCCGTTCGCCCGCGTCCAGGAGCGTGCGAAACTCCTGTTCGGTCAGTGCGCTCCGCCGGCCTTCCCCCCCGCGCGTCAGGAGGGACACGAACCGCTCCGAGATCGCCTCGAGCGTCCAGACGATCGGCTTCTCCACCCGGCTGACGAGATTCAGGAGGGGGGAGAGGAAGGCGCTCAGGCTCATGGTGTAGACGACGCCGAAGGTCTTCGGAAGGGTCTCGCCGAAGATCAGGACGAGGAGGGTCGTGACGATGACGGCCATCCAGGCGCCGTCCGCCGGAAAGAGGGCGAGGAAGATCGACGCCATGAGCACGGAGATGCCGATGTTGACGATCTCGTTGCCCACGACGATCGTGATGAGCAGGCGCTTCGGACGGGCCGTGAGGGCGCGGACGGTGGCGAGAAAGGGCGCGCGGTCTTCCGCCATCTTGTGCAGGTGCAGGGGGGTGAGCGAAAACAGGGCCGCCTCGGAGCAGGAAAAGAAGGCCGACAGGAGGAACAGAAGGCCGACCACGACGAGTTTGAGGGTGATCAAGGGGTCCATGGGGTGAGCTTTAGCAGATTCCTCCGGTCCCTGACAAATGTTTTGTCGGAAACCGCAGAACGGAAATCGCGTAAAAGTTGACGCCCCGGCCGTTTTCGGTTAAAGGAATCCGAAATTGCTTCACCCCCAAGGAGAATCCACCCCCATGGTCAACATCCTCCTCATCGGCAACGGGGCCCGGGAGCACGCCCTGGCGGAGGCCCTGGTCCGGTCGTCCGAAAAGCCCCGTCTTTTCGCCTGCATGAAGGCCAACAATCCGGGCCTGGCCGCGCTGGCCGAGCGGACCCTGATCGGCCCCTACCACGACCTCGCCGCCATCGTCGCCTTCGCCCGGGAGGGCCGTTGCGAATTCGCCGTGGTCGGCCCGGAAGATCCCCTGAGCCGCGGCGTCGTCGACGCCCTCGCGGCCGCGGGCATCCCCGGCGTCGGCCCGACCCGCTCGCTCGCCCGGCTGGAGACCTCGAAGTCCTTCACCCGGGACCTCTGCGCCAAGTACGCGATCCCGGGAAACGTCGCCTACCGCGTCTTTACGTCCCTCGACGGCGTGGCCGCCTTCCTGGAAACGCTCCCCGGCGTCGTCCTCAAGCCCGATGGACTGACGGGCGGCAAGGGCGTCCTCGTCCAGGGGGACCACTTCGAGACGAGGGCGGAGGCCCTGGCGCTCATCCGGGACATCCTCGCGGAGCATCCGAGCGTCACCGTCGAGGAGCGCCTGGAGGGCGAGGAATTTTCGCTCCAGTGCCTGTGCGACGGCCGGACCGTCGTCGCCACGCCGCCCGTCCAGGACCACAAGCGCCGGTTCGCCGACGACCGGGGGCCGAACACGGGCGGCATGGGATCGTACTCCGTGGCCGACCACCTTCTCCCCTTCCTCACGCCGGCGGACGTCGCGGCGGGACTCGCCATCACCGAACGCGTGGCGGAGGCCATCCACCGGGAGACGGGCGAGTATTACCGGGGCGTCATGTACGGCGGGTTCATGGCCACCTCGGACGGCGTGCGGCTGCTCGAATACAACGCCCGCTTCGGCGACCCGGAGGCGATGAACATCCTGCCCCTCTTGGAGACGGACTTCGTCGCCGTCTGCCGGGCCGTGATCGCCGGCACGCTCGACACCCTGCCGATCCGCTTCGCGAAGCGGGCGACGGTGTGCAAGTACGTCGTCCCGAAGGGCTACGGCCTCCCCAAGGATCACCCGGACGCCCGCTCCACGTCGGCCCGGATCGAGGTGGGCGACGTGGGCGCGGCGCGGCTCTACCATTCGTCGGTGGACCAGCGGCCGGACGGCCTGTACATGACGACCTCGCGCGCGATCGGCGTCGTGGGGATCGCCGACGACCTGGCCCGGGCGGAAGCGATTGCCGAGCGGGCGGTGGGGGCGATCCGGGGGCCGGTGGACCACCGTTCCGACATCGGCACGGCCCCGCTGATCGCCAAGCGCGTCAGTCACATGCGGGCCCTGCGGGGGAAATAAAAATACGGAGCAGCGCGGCGGAGAGGCGCGGGGCCGATCAACGTCCGGCGCGTCGAGGGATCAGGATGTTCGCGCTGCGCATGCAAAATTTCAAATAGGTTGGATAAATCATCAAAGAGGAGCAAAAGCGATGCACATGAACACGATCAAGCGGGTCCTGATCAGCGTCACGGACAAGACGGGCGTCGTCGAGTTCGCCCGGGGGCTGGCGGACTTCGGCGTGGAGATCCTCTCCACGGGCGGCACGGCGGCGCAACTGCGGGCGGCGGGACTCGCCGTCCGGGACGTCTCCGACTACACGGGGTTTCCCGAGATGATGGACGGGCGGCTGAAGACCCTGCACCCGAAGATCCACGGCGGTCTCCTCGCGCTGAGGGACAACGCGGCCCACGTGCAGGCGGCGGAGGATCACGGCATCGCCCTGATCGACATGGTCGTCATCAACCTCTACCGCTTCGAGGACACCGTCGCCAAGCCGGGCTGCACCCTGGAGGAGGCCGTCGAAAACATCGACATCGGCGGTCCGACGATGCTGCGGGCGGCCGCCAAAAACCACCGCTTCGTCGCCGTCGTCACCGACCCGGCGGACTATGGAAAGATCCTCGCGGAGATGAAGGAGACGGGCGGCAAGGTCTCCGAGTCCACGACCTTCGCCCTCGCCGTCAAGACCTTCCAGCTCACGGCGCGCTACGACGCGGCGATCTCCAACTACCTGGGCCGCGTCGACGCCGACGGCGGCCTTCGCCCCTTCCCCGACACCTTCACCGTCCAGTTCGCCAAGGCCCAGGACCTCCGCTACGGGGAGAACCCCCACCAGCAGGCCGTCTTCTACCGCGAGCCCGCGACGGCCGTCGCCGCCGTGGCCAACGCGCGCCAGCTCCAGGGCAAGGAACTGTCCTACAACAACATCATGGACGCCGACGCGGCCTGGAACATGGTCGCCGATTTCGAACGGCCGGCGGCCATCATCATGAAGCACGCCAACCCCTGCGGCGCGGCCACGTCGGCGGGCAGCCTGGCCGAGGCCTACCGGAAGGCCATGGAGACCGACCCCGTCTCCGCCTTCGGCGGCATCGTCGCCTTCAACCGGCCCGTGGACCAGGCGACCGCCGAGGAACTGGCCAAGACCTTCCTCGAGGTCATCCTCGCCCCGGCCTTCACGGACGAGGCCCGGGCCATCCTCGGCGCGAAGAAGAACGTCCGCGTCCTGGAGATCCCGGCGGCGGAGCTCAAGGGCTCGGCCGGCCTCGACTTCCGGCGGGTCGTGGGGGGGCTCCTCGTCCAGGACCGGGACCGCGCGCCCTTCGACATCCGCCAGGCCAAGGTCGTCACGAAGCGCGCCCCCACGGAGGACGAATACCAGGCCCTCGACTTCGCCTGGCGCGTCGTCAAGCACGTGAAGTCCAACGCCATCGTCTACGCGACGAAGGACCAGCTCGTCGGCGTGGGGGCGGGCCAGATGAGCCGCGTCGATTCGGTCAAGATCGCGAAGATGAAGGCCATCCTCCCCACGGAGGGGGCGGTCCTCGCTTCCGACGCCTTCTTCCCCTTCCGGGACGGCGTGGACATGGCGGCGGCGGCGGGGATCACGGCGATCATCCAGCCGGGCGGCTCCGTCCGCGACGAGGAGGCCGTCCAGGCGGCGGACGAGCACGGCATCGCCATGATCTTCACCGGCGTCCGTCATTTCAAGCACTGAGGGCCCCGTCGTTCCCGCGCCGGCGGGAAGGACGGTTGATGCCACAATTTCAGGTTGCCCAAATCCTCGTCATTCCCGCATAGGCGGGAAGGACGGGCAAGGGGCGTTTCAACGATCCCCGGAACGCGGAGGGCGCGCACGATGAAGGAGAAAAAACATCCCGCAGTCAGCGTCGTCATGGGCAGTGATTCGGATCTGCCCGTGATGGAAGAGGCGATCAACATCCTGGACGACTTCGGGATCCCCTGCGAGGTCTTTCTCACCTCCGCCCACCGCTCGCCGGAGCGGACCGCCGCCTTCGCGACCGGCGCCGCCGCCCGGGGCGTCAAGGCCGTCATCGTGGGGGCCGGCGCGGCCGCCCACCTGGCCGGGGTGATCGCCTCCCAGACCCCCCTGCCCGTCATCGGCGTCCCCATCGACGCGACCGCCCTCAAGGGCCTGGACGCACTCCTCGCCACCGTCCAGATGCCCGGCGGCATCCCCGTCGCCACGATGGCCATCGGCAAGCCGGGGGCGAAAAACGCGGCCCTCTTCGCCGTCCGCCTCCTGGCCCTGAACGACAAGAAATTGCATGAGAAATTGAAGGTCTACATCGAGCAGATGGCCCGGGACATCGAGCGCAAACACGAGAACCTGAAGCTTGGATGACGAGGGGCGAAGGGCAAACGGTCGAGGGTGGAGGGTAAAAGGTTCACAAAAAGGCGTTGGATGTTGGGCGTCAGGCAACAGGCGATGGCCAAAGGGCTAAGCTACTTGAAATGAGACCTTTGCATCATGTCATTTCGAGGAGCGCGAGCGACGAGAAATCTTAATGATGGCCGCTTCTTAAAGATTTCTCCCTTCGGTCGAAATGACAAAATAGGCTGTTGTGCAAAGGTCTCGAAATGACACTGGAGATCTGGACGGTGGACCAAGAGACGCCCGAGCCGGAGACGCTGGCGCGGGCGCTGGCCCTGCTGAGGCGCGGCGGGACGGTCGCCTACCCCACGGAGACCTTCTACGGCCTGGGGGCCGACGCCCTGAACGAGACGGCCGTCGGGAAAATTTACGCCATCAAGGAGCGCGGGTTTCGGAATCCCCTCCCCGTCATCATCGGCGCTCGGGAGGACCTGGCGCCGCTCGTCGCCGACGTCCCCGACATCGCCGTCCCCCTCATGCAGGACTTCTGGCCCGGTCCGCTGACGCTCGTCTTCCGGGCCGCGCCGTGCGTCCCGCCGCTCCTCACGGCCGGCACGGGCAAGATCGGCATCCGGCTCTCCAGCCACCCCGTCGCCCGCGAACTGGCCCGTCGTCTCGGCGGCCCCCTGACCGCCACCAGCGCCAACCTCAGCGGCCAGAAGGAGGCCGTCTCGGCGCAGGAGGTCCGGGAAAATCTCCGCCGCCTGGAACCGGACGCCCTGCTCGACGGCGGTCCGACCCCCGGCGGCCGGGGCTCGACCGTCCTCGACGTCACGATGGACCCGCCTGTGCTCCTCCGGGAGGGCGCCGTTCCCTCGGACCGGATCTTCCGGAAAGACCTACCCCGATAACCCCGGCAACAGCCCCCGCCGGCGCCGCCGCTCCGCACCCGCCCGATGTGTGAACCAATTCACACCGGATGTGTGAAATTGGACTCACAAACCTACCCCAAGATCGACGAATCCGCTTGACAAGGCTCCCCACACCCTTATAGAATGCGATCCAAACGACCCGTTGGAGTTGTTTTTCAGGGTTCTTTTCTTCACCGTCGTGGTTGTGTGATATGCGCTCCCGGCACGTTGGCTCTCGCTGAACTCACAGCACCCTCTAAAAGAAAGGAAAGATTTACGATGAAGAAGCGCCTTCCGACCGCCATGATCCAGCTCCTCGTCGTGCTCCTGTTTGTCGTTTCGCTTCCAGCCGCCACCTTCGGCCAGACGGGCACCCCCCCTGATCCCCTCAAGGAAGGCATCCGGGAGTACCAGGCCGACAACTACGAGGAGGCCGTGGAGTTCTTCAAGCAGGCGCGCCAGGCGGCGCCCGACTCCACCACCGTCGCCTTCTGGCTCGGGATGGCCTACAAGCAGCAGAACAACTTCAAGGAGGCCGTCGGCCCCCTGTCCGATGCGGTCACGAAGACCCCGCCACTGAAGGAGGCCCTGGTGGAGCTGGTGGACATCCTCTACCGCCTCGAACGGTTCGACGAGGCCGCCAAATGGATCGCCGTGGCGGAGAAGGAAAAGATCTACCCCGCCAAGACCGCCTTCCTCAAGGGCATGATCCTCGCCAAGCAGTTGAAGTACGGGGAGGCCGTCGAGGCCTTCGAAAAATCCAAGAGCCTTGACAAAACCTACACCCAGTCCGCGGAGTTCCAGATCGGCCTGTGCTACATGCTCGACCGGAAATACACCAAGGCCTCCGACCGCTTCCGGGCCGCCGTGACCCAGGACCCCCTGTCCGATCTCGGCTCGTTCGCCCGCCGCTATCAGGACCTCGTCGAGGACCGCCAGTGGATCGAGCGGCCGCTGCGCCTCACCCTGAGCGCCCTGGGGCAGTACGACACGAACATGCTGACGGAGCCGAAGAAGAACGACCCGCGCTATCCCGCCATCGACCTCAGAACCGGCAAGGAAGACAGCTACGCCATGCTGAACACCCTGCGCATGGACGTCGTGCCGACCCTTCCCGGCGGATGGCTCTTCAACGCGAGCTACGCCGTCACCTGGAACCTGCACCAGAACAACGCGACCAGCTACGACATCTTCGCGAACACGCTGTCGGTGGCCCCGGGCTACAGCTTCGGGCGCGTGGCCCTCAACCTCGCGGGGAACTACACCCACATCCTGAAGCGCCAGCCCGTCTACCGCGAGTACAGCCAATCCTACAGCGTAGGCCCGATGATCCGGATCCTGCTCACGGAGCAGCAGAACCAGATCCTCGAGCTTTACGGCGGCTACACCGACAAGTACTACAAGAACCACCAGCGGACGGGAACCCCGCCCCTGGACCCCAACGAGGATCAGACGTCGCGCGGCCTCGACAGCTACGTGAGCTGGATGTGGCTCTTCCAGAACGGGGCGATCTTCAACCTCAAGTACGGATTCAGCGAGGACCGCGCCGAGGGGAACAACTGGACGAACCGGGCGCACCGCTTCACCGTCAACACGATCGTGCCGATTTGGAAAGGCCTGAAACTCCAGCTCGGAGGCGAGGTGACCCTGCAGGACTACCTGCACGAGAGCTCCTTCGCCCTGTTCGACAACAAGAAGCGCTCGGACGAGATCTACATGGGGACCGCCGGGCTCACCTGGGACGTCAACAAATACCTGAGCGTCCTCGCCCAGTACAACGGGACGCGGGCGGACTCGAACATCTTCGTCTACGACTACATTCGCAGCCTGTACTCCGTCGGTCTGGAGTTCAGATATTAGGGGAAAAGCATTAAAAACCTTTCTGCATCCAGGGGGTAGCATATGATTCGCAAAATTTCGCAACTGGGCGTGCTGGTGGCGGTTCTCGTCCTGATCCCGGCCCTTGTCCTCGCCGCGCCGATCGGCCGGATCAGCCACCTCGAGGGGGAGGCGGACATCACCCGCACGGGCGCAAAGGCCATCCCCATCAAGGTCACCGACCCGGTCAACGCCGGGGACATCCTCCGCACGAAGGCGAAAACGAAGGTGGAGGTGACCTTCAACGACGGGAACACCCTCTGGCTGGCGGAAAAGACGTACCTCAAGATCACCCAGTACCAGAACGTTGAGGGGAAGAAGAGCTTCTTCGACCTCTTCCGCGGCAAGACGCGCGCCGTCATCAACACGCTGGCGCGGCGCTCCAGCCTCGAACTCCGCACCCCGACGGCGGTTTCCGGCATCCGCGGAACGATCATCATCGGTTATTTCGCCAACGGCCTGAGCGGGTTCGCCTTCGAACGGGGCCAGGGATACGGCTACAACCGGCGGACGCCCGGCCAGATCGTCACGATCCGGACCGGAGAGGTCATGCAGGTCTCCAGTCCCACGGCGCAGCCCGTGGTGCGTCCCGCCACGGCCAACGAAATCGAACAGCACCTGACGGATACGTCGGCGACCCAGACCCAGGGCGAGGGGCCGGCCCAGGAAGAGCCGCAGGGCGAGGGAACCCAGGGCCAGGATCAAGGCCAAGACCAGGGTCAGGACCAGGCTCAAGGACAGGATCAGGGCCAGCAGGGTGAGGACCAGGGAGAAGGCCAGGGAGAGGACCAGGGCACCCAGGATCAGGGGACAACTCAGGACCAGGGAAGCACGCCGGATCAAGGCGCCACCCTGGGTCAGACCGACGGGAGTGGGCAGCCTTCGGGCGACGGTAATATCCCGGACACCTCCACACCGCCCCCGCCGCTGTCTCTTATA
>DDXV01000080.1:0-4125 GCA_002347815.1 Syntrophaceae bacterium UBA2251 | reverse complement strand
GACCGATACGACACCGCCGCCCCCCCCGCCACCCCCAACCCAGACGACGGTCATCGAAACCCCGCCGCCCGAGCTTCCGACGGGACCGACGGAGACATTCACAACCCTCACGCAGGCGGTCACGCTCGGCGCCCTGGTAGGGAACTTGACGGCCTCCATCAGCGACACGACCGACACCGGCACCCTCGGTCTGACCGGAACCGGCACGGCGACGGCCTATGTCTCCGAGATCGCTTCGGGAACCCTCAGCGACGGCAGCACCTACGACGCCTACCTCGCCGGCATCCCCGGCTCCTGGCAAGGGTTGTTCGCAGGGATATCCAACAAGGGCGGGGCCCTCTCCCTCCTGAAGGGAAGCCTCGACGGCACCTACATCCCGCCCGACGGCAGCGTGACAGCCAGCGGCAGCATTGTCCGGCAGTCCGGCTACAGCTCATCGGGAACATTTGGCGAACTGGCCGAGCCTGTTTTGCCTGTCATTGATGGAATTTATGTTGGCAAGAGTCTCACCTTTTCTTCTGTACCAGATGCGGTGAGCGGCTACCAGACGACCACGGGCGGCCTCCTGGGGATCTGGGGCGTGCAGACAACGGGAGGCAACTACTACAACGGTTCGGGAATCGGAACCTGGCCGATCCAAATCGGTTACTTCGACGGAAACTTTGCCTTTCTGGGCGACATCACGTTAACCGACGACCTGAGCGGCCATGTCAGCATCTCAGGAGACGATTCCCTCCTCTACATGGATCCGTACTATTACGGCCTCATGAGCCTCAACTACCGCGGGGTTTACAGCGGCTCGTCCTATGAAAGCATCGGCACGGGCACCTACAAACTCGCCCCGCTGAAGTACAGCGGATACTGGGGTGGGCCTGCGGCGCTGTATACGGTCGGCTCGTTAGACGGATCGACCAGCAGCGTTGTCATATCCGCCCATGAAAGCGGCTACATCGGTGGGGTGTCGCCTTTCTGGACGGGCAACCCCGACTTCGTGGCCATGGGCACATACCAGATAGACCCCATGTACAGCCAACTTCCCCCTTCGGTCTGGGTTTCCCAGTTCTCGGGAAGCGACGTTGAGGCATCAGGCAACGATGTCGCCGGGATCACAACGGGATTCTGGAGGGGAGGCGTCCTCGACGGGTACGGCGTGGCTGTCTATAAGGGCGCGGACGGAACGTCCGGCATCCTGCAGGGACCTCTGGCGGGCGCCTACTATGAGGGTCTCGACTCCTCCGGATACGGCGGCATGTGGACGGCCGGCGCCGACGGCGGAACGCTCGCCCCGACGGTCAAAGTCTCGACGACTAACGAAATCCCTTGGGAGATGGGGATGAACTTCGCCTCCCTTCGTCTCGCCGGACAGTTCGACGGCGCGGCCGACAGCTTCATCATGGGATCGGGTTCGATGATTACCGGGTTCCTCTATACCACGGATGTTGACGAGCAGATGCTTCCCCTGCGCTGGGGAATCTACGGCATGAATTTCAACGGCGAAAGCCCCTTTGGCTCCGACTATCTGAGCGTCGGCAACATTTACGAAAACACAGGCACGTCAACGACCTGGAAAGCCAAGGTCGGCGGAATCGGACCCTTTACGCTCGTCCAGGCGCCCTTCTTCTTCCTGGGCGATATTCTCAACGGAACCTGGGATGCCGACGGCAACATCGAGGGCGCCATCCTTTCGGGAATTTACCAGACCCTGGAGCGTCGCGGCACCTTCAGCGGACCCTTCTATGGCCTGGACGGCGCCAGCGAGGAGATCGGCTACCCTGGGAGCTGGGTCGGCGCCGGGGTCGGCACCTACCAAGCCCAGACAACCGAAGCCACGAACGCCTTCGGCGGCTTCTGGGGTTCAGGCTACATGTACCCCGGCGATGGTCTGGTGGAAGCGAGTCTCTTCGCCGAAGACTCCGGATACATGATGCGCGCCGCATCGGAAGTCGGCCTCATTGCGGGCCATACGAAACCCTGGGAAGCTTCGGCCAAGTTCCAGGTTCTGGGAATGGTCCAATACGACAACGTCGGATACTGGGAATACGCCCGCTACCTCTTCAACACGCCCGTATACGCCACAGACCCCGCACGGAACGCCACCCTCGATACCGCCGTCACGGACGGATACTTCGAAGGCTATGCCGCCGGCATCTGGCGGCAGACCTTGGGTACGCGCCCGTACTATGACAGTAACATCGGCACAATAGGAACATCCGAATTCTTCCCCGTGTCCGGAAGCATGGGAGGCGCCATCCGGGCGCTTGCAGTCACCCCTGCTGATGAGACTGATGGCTCAAGGACACTGAAAATTCTTGGGAGCGACAATGTACTGGGAACGTATTACCCCGGCATCGGCATGTGGTACGCGGAAGGCAATATCGAGCCGGATGCCGCGATCAATCCCCAAGCCGTCTTGTCTGCTGTCGATGACGATGTTTATATCGATGGCAACTCCTATAACGATATCCATTTGGCCGGTTCCTTCGATGCCGACCCGACATCAAGAATTGTCGGAGGCGAAGATTATTCCGGTTATGGGTACGGAGGATCCTTTGAGACCTCCTACTTCGTCATTTCCGATAATAATTTAAACCCTACCTATAGCCCCAGATGGGGCATCTACAACCTCATGATCCCTGGGGCATCTACCGAGATCTACAATTGGTACGAAGGCAAGCCCGCGGCACCGGGCCCTTGGGGCTGGTCGGCGGTGGTCGGCGGTCAGGGACAATTCGGATATGGATACGACGGGTCCGGGGATTACGGGTATTGGCTGGCATCCGTCAAGGGAAGCTGGGCTGAGTCGGGTGAGATCACAGGGACTCTGGGATTCAAGACCGGTGTTGACGGGAGTTTCGGCGATTTCGTGACCTATACGATGATGGGTACCCTCGGCGGTCCGTTCTATGGCATCGAGGAATCCGCGGATAGCAGCACCTGGATCGGCCAGAGCATCGGCACCTACCAGGGAACGCCGCTTGCATTTATGAGTTCCTTCAGTTCAGATCTCGGATCGACGGCAGTTAACCGGAGTGGTTATCGGGACTACGGAGACGGATATTATTATTCCTACACCTATGGAACGAATAACCAAGGTTCCTATCAATACTATGGTACCGATGGAAACTACGAGATGTATTACTATCCCGATGGGACGACCCAGAAGTACTATTACGACACCTACACCTACGAGTATGGCACCTGGGACGTTTCCCAGGGGTTGTCTTTCCTGGAAACGGATCCCTTTGATGGACAGCCCGTTCCGTTCTCTGAGGAATATGCTTCCAGCTATTCAATAGCCTGGGCCAATGGTATTCTGGGCGGCACGGATTCCCCCTGGTCGGCCACAGCTGTATCTCCTGTGGACGTGACAGTCATGGGAGAGTTCGATAGCGACTATGAAGGCACAGCCCCCCCCAGCAACATGATGTGGGGTACCGAGATTTCCAGTTACAACTACTTGGATGGTTCAACCACCACCTACGACGACGGGGCATACACTGGCTTCATGGGCGGCATCGCTGTCCCGAAGGCGGGCGTACCCGGCGAGGCAAGCCTGAGCGGAATGCTTTTGGCTCTCTATATCGATCCTTCCGGCAACGGCGGCTACCTCCGGGGCAACCTTGAGGGAACGGCTTATTCTTCCATCGGAATGTTCGAGATGACCGGAGGTCTTTATCCCGAACAGAAAACGGTTGTGGATGTGGACCCAGTGCTTGATCCTCTAAACATCGGGAACCATGTCCAGTGGGGTTACGGCTATATGAATGGCCTGGCAGGTGCATTTGACGGTACGGGCTGGATCCATGGCACCGGCGATGGCAATTTCACAACAGCATGGCTGTATGATTACGCAAACAACTGGGCGGCCCCCTGGGGGATCTATCAGTTCCAGGCCATCGGCATGTATGCCAACCCCGATGCCAAGAACACATGGCAGGCTATTGTCGGCGGTCAAGGCACCTTCGAAATGGATAGCGACGAAGGCTACTGGCTGGCAAACGTGGATGGAGGCGTGACCGGAAGTGTCCTGAATGGCACCCTCTCCGGAATCTTCATCACCCCTAAAAAGTTGGGTACACTCTCGGGCGATCTCATCGGCGTCACTGAACTGACGGCAGGAAACTC
>DDXV01000048.1 GCA_002347815.1 Syntrophaceae bacterium UBA2251 | reverse complement strand
GGCAAGGTCCTGGAGGACGACTACATCTTCTACGACATCACGTCGGTGTCGTCGTATTCGGAACTCAACGAATTCATCAAATGGGGTCACAACCGCGACAAGGAGAAGCTCCCCCAGCTGAACCTCGCGATGCTGTTCGGCCAGAAGTCCGCGCTGCCGGTGTACTACCACCGGGGATCCTCGTGACCGTTTGCAGGCGATGCTTGCGAGAATATGATGAGCCGGAGGGGTCCACAACGCCGGTTGAAGAACTGGGCCGGATATTTCTGGAAGACATCAGCGGTTATTACACGGGGCAGCTGTGTCCGGACTGCAGGGAGCAGCTCGGGATGTTCACCCTGCTCTGGTTCGGGAAATGATGCGGGGGAGCAGGATCCCGCACGATCAGGACCGAAAGTCCGGGCATCCCGACGTGGAATGTGGTATCCGGGGGCGGGTGACGCGACGATCCGGGTGAATCGGACGCATTCCCTCCAGCCGTGCAGATCGATGCCTTGAAAGGATATAAACGTGGCCCATGAATAAATCCCTTCCAGACACCTTTTTCAAGCCGGGCACCGTGGCCGTCGTCGGTGCGTCAAAAAAGGCAAATTTCAGCAGCGGTATCCCGGAAACCCTGGTCAAAAACGGCTACCGGGATCGACTGTACCTGGTCAACCCCCGGGAAAGGGAAATCAACGGGATGCCCGTCCATGCCGACCTGGCCGCTGTCCCCGTTCCCATCGATCTCGCCATTGTCGTTGTGCCGGCGCCTCAGGTCCCCCGCGTCATCCGGGATTGCATAAACCTGGGCAGTCCCTCCGTCGTTCTTGAATCGGCGGGATTCGGCGAGACGGGCCCGGAAGGGGCGCTCCTGGAAGAGGAAGTACGCAGGCTTCTCAAGGGCTCACAGACGCGGGTCATCGGTCCGAACTGTCTCGGCGTGATCAATCCACACGCATCTTTTACAACGACCCAGGTCAACCTTGAGGCGTTGCGGCCGGGGAACATCGGCGTCATCGCCCAGAGCGGGACCTTCGGCAACATCCTGGCCGACTGGGCGCCGACGCAGGATCTTTTCTTCAGCAAGCTGGTGACCATCGGGAATCGACTGGATGTGGACGAAACGGATTGCCTCCTCTATCTGGCGGACGACGACCAGACGGACGTCATCGTCCTGTACCTGGAGGGCGTGAAAGACGGCGGTCGCTTTTACGAGGCGGCCCGGAACGTGTCCCGCCGCAAACCGATTCTGGTCTACAAGGGGGGACGATCGCAGGCGGGACGCAAGGCCGCCGCCTCCCACACGGGGAGCCTGACGGGTGAAGATGAACTCTATGATGCGATTTTCCGGCAAACGGGCGTCATCCGGGCCGCCTCCTTTCAGGAACTTTTCGACATGGCCCGCGTGTTCTCGCGGGAGCCGCTCATGGCCGGACCGCGTGTCTGTGTCGCGACGGTATCCGGTTCGTTCGGGGTGATGACGGCGGACGTCTGCACGGCGTGGGGCCTGGAGCTTCCGGATCTGTCGCCGCAGACGGTTTGCGCCTTGCGCGACATCGCCCCCTCCTGGATGAATGTGAAGAATCCCCTCGATCTCGGTCCTTCGGGCATTTACGATGCCGCGATCAAGGCCGCCCTCGCGGACCCGCGGATAGACGGCATCATTGCCGTGCCCGTGATTCCCGAAATCGTCATGCAAAAATATACTGAATTGGGTGTCGATGTCGGATCCATGTTCGGCGATCCTCAGGAATGGCGACGGCTCGCCCCGGGCAAGCCGATCCTGATGTTCACGGTGGGAG
The DNA here is from genome assembly GCA_002347815.1 of Syntrophaceae bacterium UBA2251. Lineage (GTDB taxonomy): Bacteria > Desulfobacterota > Syntrophia > Syntrophales > UBA2251 > UBA2251. The sequence continues at coordinate 68,800 of DDXV01000048.1, read as the reverse complement.
GGGCCTCCTGGTGCGACCATGTCCGCAAGGTGTATGGAGCGGACATTTCCCTGGTCAGTTCCCCCGAGAACGCCGCCCGGGCCCTGGCCGCCTCCTGCCGTTATGGCCGTTTCCGTGCCGGCGGATGAAGTGAAGGAGGAATGACTTTCGCGGGACGCCCGGCGTCTGAACGGCGCCACCTCGTCTCACGCCCCCGGTTTTCATTGGGGGGAAGGTTCTTTTAACGGTATGCCATCAGAGGGGGGGATATGCCGATGGAACGGACGGCGTTCAGGGTCTACCGCTATCGATGGGTTGTGCTCCTGGTTTATTTTCTTCTCAACGCCCTGATGCAGGTGCAGTGGATCACCTTTGCGCCCATCACGAGCGAGGCGGTCGCATTTTATGGGGCGCCCGCCATACAGATCGACCTCCTCTCCCTGATCTTCATGATCGTCTACATCTTTGTCTCCCTCCCGGCCTCTTATATCATCGACACCTGGGGGATCCGGATCGGCATCGGCATCGGCATCGGCATCGGCGCCGTCCTGATGGGCGTCTTCGGATTCATGAAGGGCGTCTGCGGGTAGAGCTATGCCCTGGTCGCCGTCGGCCAGCCCTTCGTCCTGAATTCCGTCACCAAGGTGGGCGTCCGCTGGTTCCCCCTGCGCGAGCGGGCGACCCAGGCCGGCATCAGCGTGCTGGCGCAGTTTGTCGGCATCATTCTGGCGATGGCCTTAACCCCGCCGCTCTTCAAGACGTACGGCATGGAAACCCTGCTGATGATTTACGGGGCCGTGACATTGGCGGGCGCCGTGATCTTCCTGCTCTTCAACCGGGAGCGTCCGGCCACGCCGCCCTGTCCGCAGGGTCATGACGAGCGGATCGCCGTCCTGGCGGGCATGAAGCATATCTTCCGGCAGCGGGACATGATTTACCTTCTGCTCGTCTTCTTTATCGCCCTGGGGATCTTCAACGCGGTGACGACGTGGATCGAACAGATCGTGCGGCCGCGCGGCTTCGACATCACGCAGGCGGGGGTCACGGGGGCGCTGATGATGTCGGGCGGCATTCTCGGCGCCGCGATCCTGCCGTATTTCTCCGACAGGCTGCAGAAGCGGAAGATCTTCATCGTCGTCACCATGATCCTCGCCATTCCCGGCCTCGCCGGCCTGGCCTTCGCCGGCAGCTACGGGCTATTGCTGGCGTCGAGCCTTGCCTTCGGTTTTTTCCTGATGGCGAGCGGGCCGATCGCCTATCAGTACAGCGCGGAGATCTGCTATCCGGCGCCCGAGGCCACGTCGCAGGGCCTGCTCCTGCTGGCGGGGCAGATTTCGGGAATCGTCTTTGTCATCGGCATGGATGTCCTGGCGGCGGGGAGCGACTCCAAGACGTCGGTCATGATCGTGTTTCTCGTCCTGATGGCGCTCAACGTCTTCCTGACGGCGAGGCTCAGGGAGTCCACGCTTGTGAAGTCCGGGGGGATCTGAGCGTGATAATGATTGACTTCAAAAGTCAAACCTTATTAAGGAATGAAACGTTGCCGTCAGGCGGGGGATGCCCTCGCCGCGGCGGGGAATGTGAACCGGGACGTTCGTGTGTGGATTCGAGCCGTGAGGAAGGATCATGAAACGCACTGACAAGTACGTTCTGGCCGTGGATTTGGGAACGTCCGGCCCCAAGACCGCTCTGGTCTCCGTCCATGGCGACGTCGTCGACAGCGAGTTCCAGGACACGCCCGTCATCCTGTTTCCCGACGGCGGCGCCGAGCAGGACCCGCGGGGCTGGTGGGACGCCATCCGGTCCACCGCCAGGAAGGTCATCGGCAAGAACCTGGTTCCGCCCGAGGATATCGTCGCCGTGAGCGTCACCACGCAATGGTCGGGCACCGTTCCCGTGGACCGGGACGGCCGGCACCTGATGAACGGCATCATCTGGATGGACTGCCGCGGTTCCGAGTCCGTCAAGGACATCCTGAAAGGCCTTCCGAAGATCGAGGGCTACCCGCTGTTCAAGCTGCTGACCTGGCTGAGGCTGACCGGCGGCGCGCCCGCCCAGTCCGGCAAGGACCCGATCTGCCATATCCTGTGGCTGAAGCAGAACCTCCCGGACATCTACCGCCGGACCTACAAGTTTCTCGAACCGAAAGACTACATCAACCTGCGGTTGACGGGCAAATTCGCGGCGACCTACGACTCCATCCTGCTGCACTGGGTGACGGACAACCGCGATCCGTCGCACGTCGTTTACAACGACAGGCTGCTGAAAATGGCCGGCATCGAGCGGGAGAAACTGCCCGACCTGATCCAGGCCATGGATATCCTCGGGCCGGTGCAAAGCGAGGTCGCCCGGGAATTGGGACTCCGGGAGGGAACGCCGGTGATCGGCGGGACGCCCGATGTTCCTTCGGCGGGCGTGGGTTCCGGCGCGGTTCGGGACTATGAAGGCCATATTTACATCGGGACCTCCTCGTGGATTTCCGCGCATGTCCCGTTCAAGAAGACCGACCTCGCCCACAATTTCGGGTCCTTCCCCAGCCCGATCCCGGGCCGGTACCTCATCCTCACGGAGCAGGAGTGCGCCGGCAAATGCCTGACATGGCTGAGGGACAACATCCTGTACCACAAGGACGAACTGCTGCTCGAGGAGAGCGTCCCCGATATTTACAAGGTGCTGGACAGGATCGTCGCCCGCGTCCCGCCCGGCGCCAATCGTGTCCTCTTCACCCCCTGGCTTTACGGGGAACGATCTCCGGTGGACGACTGCACCATCCGCGCCTCCTTCTTCAACCTGTCCCTGGAGAACACGCGGGAGGACATTGCCCGGGCCGTTTTCGAGGGGGTCGCGTTCAATGCGAGATGGCTGCTCGCGCCGGTGGAAAAATTCATGGGCCGGCGTTTCGAGTATCTCAATTTCATCGGCGGCGGCGCCAATTCGGACATCTGGTCGCAGATTTTTGCCGACGTCTTCGACCGGAAAATCCGCCAGGTCAAGGACCCGATCTACGCCAACGCCCGCGGCGCGGCCTTTCTCGCGTCGATGGCGTTGAAGTACATCACCCTGGAGGACATTCCCCGGACCCTGCAAATCAAGGCCGAATACACGCCCAACCCGGACAACCGGAAATTGTACGACGGACTGTTCAATGAATTCGTCAACTATTACAAAACCCAGCGGAAGGCCTGCGCACGGATGAACAAGAACGCGGCGGGCGCGTGTGTGCCGCCGCCGGTATCGCAATAAAACGTCGGGAGGTGACGATCCCATGGAATATTCGGAAATCATGAAACGAAAGGATGCGATTCTGGAGAGGCCCGTGCGTCCGATCCCGCCGGACAAGCTGGCCGACGAGCACCGGCGCTACGCCGAGCGCTGCAAGCGCTCCATCGAGATCTTCGAGAAGGCCAAGGGGCTGATCCCCGGCGGCGTCGAGCACAATTTAAGCCAGAATAAACCCTTCCCCCTGGCGATGGATCGCGCCAAGGGCTGCCGGGTCTGGGATGTGGACGGCAACGAATACATCGATTATCTGATGTGCGGCGCGCCCATCATGCTGGGACACGGGTACGAACCGCTCGATGAGAAGATCATCGGGATCATCCGCGAAAAGGGGCCGGCGACCGGGCTGACCTCGGAGTACGAGCTGTTGGCGGCGGAAGAGATCATCCGGCACATGCCCGGCGTGGAGATGGTCCGATTTCTCCAGTCCGGCACCGAGGCGGACATGGCGGCGCTGCGCATCGCCCGGGCCTTCACCGGCAAGCTCAAGATCATCAAGATCGGCGGCAGCTATCACGGCTGGTCCGATCAGGTGGTCTATTCCGTGCACATTCCCCGCACCGGCAATTTTGAATCCAAGGGCATTCCGCCGGAGTGCTACGCCCACACCGTGGATGTGGCGCCCAACGATTTTGAGGCGCTGGAGGCCGCGTTCAGGGACAACCAGGACAAGGGCGGGGTGGCCGGCGTGATGGTGGAGCCGATCGGCGGCGAATCGGGCGCCCATCCGGTTCATCCGGAATGGAACCGGACCATCCGGACGCTGTGCGACCGGTACGAGGCGCTGATGATCTTCGACGAGGTCGTGACGGGCTTCCGCCTGGACATGGGCGGCGCCCAGAAGCTGTACAACATCACCCCCGACCTGACGGTGCTGGGCAAGATCATCACGCACGGCTATCCGTCGTCGGGCGCCGTGGCCGGCCGCAGGGACGTCATGAAGGTCTGCGCCGGGAGCATGGGCGAAAAGATCTTTGTCGGCGGCACGCTCGCGGCCAACCCCATTTCCATGGCGGCCTGCTTTTACGCCCTGAAGTACATGGAGGAAACCGACGCGGTGGCCAGGGCGACGGCCTACGCCAACCGCCTCACCCGGGCGCTCAACGATCTTTACGCGACGCGTCCCGATCTGGGATTCTTCGTGTACAATTTCGGCGCCATCCTGCATTACATGACAACCGCGTTCTTTTCCGTGGACCTGAACGCGCCGGACGCGCTCACCCAGATCTTCAGCCGGAAGCAGGTCGCGGACGACTATCAGGTGGTCACGATGGCGCATGGGTTGTGCACGCTGGCGGGAACCCGCATGTACACCTGCATGCAGCACGATGACGAGGCGCTGAAGAAAACGCTGGAGGTATGGGAATACCTGCTTTCGCTGATTCCCAGAGGTTGAGGTGAAACGATTGATCCCGACAAGGAGCGCAAAATGATGAAAAAGAATCAAGGTCCCAAAGTCGTCAAGAAGCAAATCGGCCCCTACGCGGACAAACCCATCGCCCTGCCCGAAGGCATCGATATGGAGAACCACGTCGTCGCCACCTACTGGATCCAGGCGGACAAGGGGTGGGACATGTCGATCATGGGACAGGTGATGGCGATCGAACAGACCACCGGCACCTGGGTCCCGGTCCCCGGCGAAACCCCGGAGGTGCGCGCGGGCCACGTCGCCAAGGTGATCGGCGTCTATGAGGCCCCGTATTACGAGTACGCGCTGCCCGCGGACGTGACGGAGCGGCAGTACATCCTGCAGATCGCCTTTCCCGCGGCCAACGTCGAAGACCAGCTGCCCATGATGCTGACGGCGACGATCGGGAACATCTCCATGGTGCCGAACTTCAAACTGCTCGACCTCCGCCTCCCCAAGACCACCCTGGACCAGTATCAGGGCCCGAAATTCGGGACGGACGGCTGGTGGAAGGCGCTGGGGGTCAAAAAGGGCCGGCCGCTGCTCAACAACATGATCAAGCCGTGCAGCGGCTATCCGCTCGAAGTCGGCGCGGAACTCTTCCGGCAGGCGGCGCTGGGCGGCTGCGACGTGATCAAGGACGACGAACTGATCGCCAACATGCGGTACAACGACGCCGTCAAACGGGTCAAGACCTACATGAAGATCGAGCGGGAGGTGTACGAGGAAACCGGCGAACACACCCTCTACACCGTGAACGTCACGGACCGCCTGCCGCGGATGTTCGATCTGGCGAGGCGCTGCGTCGATGCGGGCGTCAACGGCATGATGGTGAACTATCTGGCGGTCGGTCCGGAGGCCATGCGCGCGCTGGCGGAAGACCCGGCCATCAACGTGCCGATCCTGGCGCATATGGATCTGGCCGGCGCCTACTACATGTCGCCCAACCAGGGGATCGCCTCGCCGATCATTCTGGGGAAGTTTCCCCGCCTGTGCGGGGCGGACGCCATCGTGCTGCCCTTCTCCATGGGCGGGAAGGCCATGTACATGCACGACCGCTTCATGAACACGGTGCGCAATCTGACGTATCCGATGGGCCGCCTGAAACCCACCATGCCCATGCCGTCCGGCGGCATCACGCCCGCGAACGTGGCCGATATCGTGGCCGCCGTGGGGCGCGACATCATGATCGGTTCGGGTGGCGGCATCCATGCCCATCCCCAGGGGCCGAGGGCCGGCGCCCGCGCCCTGCGGCAGGCGATCGATGCCGCGGTCAAGGGAATCAACCTGCAACTGTACGCCAAGGAACATGAGGAACTGGGGGTCGCCCTGGGCGTCTGGAGCAAGAAAACCGACTTCAAGATTTGAGCGTCCATCGCATGAGGGACGCTGCTTTTATCCGTGCGGGGAGCGGTTGCGCGCCGCTCCCCGTTTTTTGAAGGAAACCCGACGTTGGACTATTCCCTGCATGACGATCCCCGCCTTCCCGCGGCCTGGGCGCCCTGGTTCTCCCATGAATACCTGGCATACTTCTGCGTCCGCGCCCTGGACCGCCTGATGGCCTTGCCGCCGGTACCCGTCCGGCCCAATCCCCGCTTCGGAGAGAAGATCTGGCCCATCGGCTCGAAGCACATCGACGTTTACAAGGAAAGTTATCAGACGCACCGGCAACTGGATCCGCTGTGGTCCTTCGATTACAAAAAGCGAAACGGCGATTTTGCCCTCGAGCCGCCCGCGGGAAAGACGATCGAGCCGTGGAAGGTGCTGGTGATCTACAGTACGGAGCCGGATCTGTATCCGGACTACGATCTTGTCCTGCACCGGAACCAGAAAATCACCGGCGGGTCGCATGGCTGGCGGCACATGCGATTCCGGCTTCTCGGGATGACCTTCGGCATCGCGCCCCGGTCCTTCAGCGTTCACAGGGATCTGGCGAGGCTTGCGTTCGACAGCAACCACGACTATTGGGGATGGCGGTATCTTTCCCGGGGCGCGCACTACCTGGCGGACCTGGGGCATCCCTTTCACGTCAAGGCGCTGCCCGGCTCATTCCTGCTCAAGCGGATGCGGGCCAGGCACGAGCTTTTCAAGATCGTGTCCGCCATGCATCAGAGTTACGAGGTCTATACCGAACGACGGTTTCGGGAGGGATTCGAGCCCTTCAAAGAGGCCCTGTTGCGCGGTGCGCGTGAAGGGCGGGATGCCCCGGGGGATGTGCGGGATCGGTTGCCGGCCTACATCCGGCGGGCGGAGCGGAGGCATAACCCGATTTTCTATTACTTCTTCGACCGGTTCGGCCCGGAACTGCTCGAGGCGTTCAGCCGGATGGACCCCGACAGTCCCCTGGACGCGGCCACGCAGACCAACCGGTGCTCCGCGGACGCGGCCCGGGTGATTTTCAGTGACGCCCATCGGGACAAGCTCGATTTCCTCGACAGGATCACCGTCGAGATTCTCGCCGACGCCGGCAGGATGCTGGGAATGCTCTTCGCCGCGTTCTTGCCGAAATCCTGAGGGCGGGGCGCCTCCCGCCCTAGACGGGGAGGGTCTTGCCGGCCTTCATCGCCCCGTTGACCTTTCCCTGGTTCAACACCTGCTGGCCGTTGATGAAAACCGCCGCGATGCCCGTCGGGGCCTGGCTGGTATCCGTGAGCGTGTTGTTGTCGCGGATCCTGTTCCAGTCGATCACGGCGATGTCCGCCGCCAGCCCTTCCCTCAAAAAGCCGCGATCCTTGATGCCGTAGCGCTCGGCGGTCGCGCCGGACATCTTGCGGACCGCCTCCTCCAGGGAGATGAGCCGTTTCTCGCGGGCCAACTGGAAGAACCGGGGGAAGTTCCCGAACATGGCCGGGTTCTGCACGCCCTGGGGCGCGGGAAGCGCGTCCGTCATGAAGAGGGCGGCGGGGGACGCCAACAAGGCCTCGACGACGGCCAGGTTGCTGTAGCCATGATTGAGGATGTTGGCGAGGCCGTTGCTTTTGCGTGCAAAATCCATGGTGTTTTCAAACCAGTCCATTCCCCGCTTCTTCGAGATGTCGGCCAGGAACAGGCCGTTGAACCGGTTGAGTTCCGGGTGGTTCGCGTACGTGATCTGAATGTCCTTGACCCCGAAGCCCAGGAACCGCATGGTCTGTTGCCATTCGTCCCTGAGCCGGACGAGCATCTTGGGGTCGTCGTACGCCTGCGGGACTCTGGCCAGAAACCAGGCCGGAAAGATGACGTTGATCACGGATTGGCCGCAGTGGTACGCGTAGGTGTCGAACTTGACATCAACCCCTTGCCGGATGGCCCGGTCGATGCGCTTGAGGGCGTCTTCGCAGGTCTTGAAGGTCCGGGTTCCCACGAAAATGAGATGGGAGATCTGCAGGCGCATGCCCGTTTCGCGGGCGATGTTCAGCATCTCGTCGATGGCGATCAGGTTGTGGGGCTCGTAGCCGTCGAAGGGCATGATGTAGTCGAGCAGGATCTTCGGTACGCTCATCGGGTATCCCGGCGCAAGGGCCGAGTATGCCCGAAGATGGACGGTCAGGATCTTGTCCTTCCTCTTGACGAGCCTGGCGATCTCCCGGAGTTCGGCGGTCTGGGTGAAAATGCCCGGCTCGTACTGCAGCCCCAGCGAGACGCCGACCGCGCCTTCGTCGAGCGACTGTTCCAGGAGCGCGAGCATTTCCTTCATTTCGTCCCTGCGCATCGGCGCGGCGTTGAATCCGCGGATCGAGGTCCGGGTCGTGCCGTGTCCGGCCAGGGTGACGAGGTTGTGGGTCAGGCCGGTTTTTTCGATATGATCGAAGTACTGGGCCAGGGTGTCCCACTCGATGCGGAAGAGCCCCTTGGTCCTGGACGCGATCAGGTTCATGTGGGGCGAGTTCTTCCGAAACCCCGCGATGCCGTATCCGCATTGGCCGGCCACGAAGGTGGTGACGCCCTGGGCCGTGAAGGGGAGCTTGAGGTCGTCGCGCCCCCGGATGGGCAGGTACCAGTCCATGTGGGAGTGGGCATCGATGATTCCCGGCATGATCACCTGCCCCGCGCAGTCGACGACCGGGCAGGACGCGCGGATCTCGCCGCGGGAGATCTTCTCGATCTTCCGGTCGCGGATGAGCAGGTGGCCCTTGAAGCCCCTCCGTCCCGAGCCGTTGACGATGAAGCCGTTCTTCAGAAGCGTATCGCGGTCCCCCGCGCCCGTCACCACCGCCTTGGGGATACTGTCGGCGGTCGGTTTGGCGTCCGCCGTTCCTTGCAGCAGTCTCAGGCCCGGCAACGCCGCCAGCAGGGCCATCGATTTTCCGGTGAAGGCCAGGAACCGCCTTCGGGAGTGTTTCGTCTTGATCAGCCGTTCCAGACTTGACTTGCCGTTCATCGCATCGCCTCCTCGGAAAGGGTTTCGTCACCGACTGAACACCGTCGAAAGCGGGGCGGGCAAAGCCGCCCCCCGCCAGGCTTCACTTCCGCGCTTTGATGCCCACAGGGCGGAGAGGGGGACGGACCGTCACCCCGTGCCCGAAAATCTACCCCGGTCGCCCGGGTGAGTCAATGGGCATTCGGAGGGGTCCTCGGCGGCGCTTCGTTGAAAAATATGTCTGGAATTGGGCTGCCGGCGGTGCTAAAGGTGCCGCTCCCGAAAGCGCGGATTCACGGAAACCGGGCGCGAAAGATCCTGAGAGGAGAGGCGGACATGTACAAGAAGGTGCTCAGCCCGCGGATATCCGAGGTGAACGGAGCGGGACACGTCGGACACAACGTCATCCCCGTCTGGCTGGAGGAGGGATTCTTCGAGATCATCCGGCTGTTCAATCCCGATCTGCGGGGGAAACCCGGAGACCCCTTCCTGGTCATGGCCAACGTCAACATCGACTTCATGCAGGAGATCTTCCTGGGCGAAGACGTCGAGATCGTTACCGGGGTCAAGAAGGTCGGGAATGCCAGCTTCGTCCTGATTCAGCAGATCTACCAGGGCGGGAAATTGTGCGCGAGGGGAAAGCCGACCTTCGTTTACCTCGATCCGCAGTCCCGGAAATCCATTCCCATCCCGCCGCCCATTCGTCGCGTCCTGGAGAAGCACGTCGTGGAGGCCTGAGCCGGCTCCTCGCCGGTCCCGCTGCGCTTCCCGCATGGCGGCCCTTCCCGGCCCGGGGCAACGTCAAGCATCGTTCGCCAGGCGCGGGAGAAAGGGGGGCGGGCAACGTTAAGGGTTTTGTGTCAGGGATAAGCGGAAGAGGGACTCCTGTGTTTCCGTTGACACCTCCGGCGCCTTCCCCTATACTCCCCCGAAATCCAGCGGGAGGCGGGGGAGGGGTCGTGACGTCCGCGAGAATCAAAGGGCATGGGATCGCCGGAGGCCTGTTTGTCCTGCTTTTTCTGGCGCTGCTCGCCGTTCGCCTGGACGTCTTTCCCGGGGCCCTGCTCCCCGGGTCCGGACCGGCCGCGTCTTCCGCCGGCCCCTCCCGGGCTGATGAAGACCGATGGATGGCCGTCTACCAGAACGGGCGAAAAATAGGCTATTCGCACCGTCGGATGCAGCGCGTCCCCCGGGGGTATCGTTTCGAGGAATCCGGCCTGCTGCGGATCAATACGATGGGGGTCGTTCAGGACATCCGCATGAAAACGACCGGGGATCTGAATCCGGACGGGACCCTGTCCGCCTTCCGCTTCGATCTTCAATCCAGTCTCTTCCGCTTCGTCGTGCGCGGGGAGGTCCGGGGGCGGCAAGCCATCGTTTATCAAGGGCCGCCGTCGGCGGAGAAGCAAATCCGGATCGCGCTCCGGGAGGCCCCCCACCTGTCCAACAGCCTTTACGAGGCGCTCCGGGGCAGGGCGCTCGCAACCGGTCAGGAGATGACCCTGAACGTCTTCGATCCGGCCTCGATGGCCGAGCGCCCGGTGCGGGTCAAGGTCCTGGAGCGTGAAACGATCCAAATCATGGGACGGCCGCACGCGGCCCGCAAGGTCGCGGTGGATTTCATGGGCGCCCGGCAGGTGGCGTGGCTGGGGGAAGACGGCGGGGTCCTGAGGGAACAGGGCCTGCTGGGGATGACCGTCGAACAGGTCACGAAAGACCGGGCGCTGGACGGGTTGACGCTGGCCGCCAGCACCGATCTGACCGACGCCGCGTCGATCCCCTCGCGGGTGCGCCTCGACGCGCCGGAGGCCCTGGCGCAAATGACCGTCCGCCTGGCAAACGTCCGGCCCGAATCGCTGTCGCTCGACGGCGGCCGACAGCAGTATGAACAGGGCCGGCTCACGGTCGTGCGGGAGGCGATGCCCGCGGCCCGGACGACCCGGGACGCGCTCCCGGCGGAAATGCGTCCGTTCCCGCAGGCGACGCCCTTCATCCAGTCGGACCATCCGGAGATTCGCGCCCGGGCGGCCCGGATCGTCTCCCCCGGGGACGGCGATGCGGTCAAGGCCCGGAAGCTCGTGGACTGGGTGTACCGGAACGTGGAGAAGCGGCCGGTGCTGTCCGTTCCGAATGCCCTGGAAACCCTGACCCATCGCGTGGGGGACTGCAACGAGCACGCCGTGCTCCTGGCCGCGCTCGCCCGGGCGGCGGGCATCCCGGCGCAGATCGAGGCGGGCCTGGTGTATCTGAAGGGGCGGTTCTATTACCACGCCTGGAATGTCCTGTACGTCGACGGGTGGGTGACGGCCGACGCGACGATGGGGCAGATGCCGGCGGATGTCACCCACATCCGTCTCGTCCGGGGGGAGGCCGACCGCCAGATCGATCTGGCGGGGATCATCGGGGACATCCGCCTGGAGATCGTGGATACGAAAAAATGATCGAACTGACCGACTTGACCAAACGTTACGGGAAAACGCTGGCCGTGGACCGGCTGAGCCTGTCCGTGGCCGCCGGGGAGATCTTCGGGTTCATCGGACCGAACGGGGCCGGCAAGACCACGACGATCCGCATGATGGGAGGAACGCTCTCCCCGACGGCGGGCGCCGTCGTCATCGACGGGATCGACATGGCGGCCCGGCCGGAGGAGGCCAAACGGCGGATCGGCTTCATTCCCGACCGGCCCTTCCTCTACGAAAAGCTGACCGGGATGGAGTTCATGCGGTTTTCCGCGGACCTGTACGGGGTGGGCGACGGAACCTTCCGTCCAAAGGCCGAGGATCTGCTCCGGACATTCGGCCTGTTCGACTGGTCGCACGACCTGATCGAGGCCTATTCCCACGGCATGAAGCAGCGCCTGGTCATCTCGGCCGCCCTGCTCCACGATCCCAGGGTGCTCGTGGTGGACGAGCCGATGGTCGGCCTCGATCCGGCCGCCATCAAGATGGTCAAGGACATCCTGAAGGATCTGGCCCGGCGGGGAACCGCCGTCTTCATGTCCACCCACACCCTGAGCGTCGCTGAGGACCTCTGCGACCGGATCGGCATCATCCATCGGGGCGCGCTGATCGCCCTGGGAACGACCCGGGAGCTGAAGCGGCTGGCCCAGGCGCAGCAGGCCGATCTGGAAGAGGTTTTTCTCAAGCTGACGGAGGAGCAGGCCCCTTCATGAACGGCGTCTTGACCCTGCTGAAACCCCGGCTCTGGTCCTTTCTGAACGGGAATGTCGCGCGGGACCGGGAACCCCGGAACATCAAATGGCTGCTCTTCGGCGGGATCGGTTTCCTGTTCTGGGCGGGCATCTTCACCGTCTTCTACCGCGTCCTGCGGTACTTCCAGGGGGTGGAGGGCTTCGGCGACATCCTGGCGTACAAGCTCCTGTCCATGGTGCTCATCACGTTCTTCGCCCTGCTGATGTTCAGCAGCATCATCGCCGCGCTGTCCAAGTTCTACCTGAGCCGCGACCTCGTCCTGGTTCACGCCCTGCCCGTGTCGCCGGCGCAGATCTTTCTGGCCCGCTGGATCGAAAGCACGATCGACAGCGCCTGGATGGTCGTCGTCTACAGCCTGCCGATCTTTCTTTCCTACGGCATCGTTTACCGGGCGGGCGTCCTTTTTTATGCCACGACGCTGGGCGCCCTCCTGCCTTTCTGTCTCATCGGGTCCGCCCTGAGCGCCATCGCGGTGGTCCTGGTCGCCCGGTTTCTCCCGGCGGGGCGTATTCGCACGGTCTTCGTCTTTCTCAGCCTCGTCCTGTTCGTCATCCTGCTGATCGCCTTCCGGATGATGCGGCCGGAACAGCTGACCAATCCGGACACCTTCGCCTCCGTCCTGCTGTATTTCAGGTCCCTGGAGACACCCGGGTCGCCCTGGCTTCCCTCCACCTGGATCTATGACAGCCTCCGGGGGGCGCTTTCCGGAAACCGTGCGGGCGCGCTCTTCAACCTGGCGCTGCTCTGGAGCGGCGCGGCGGCGCTGGGGTATCTCATGACGTGGATCGCCGGAGCGGCTTACTTCCCGGGCTTCTCGAAGGCGCAGACCACGGCCGAACGGCTGCTCCCGTCGCGCCAGGGGCGGCGGGCGGCCAGCGCCTGGCTGCTGGGCTTTCTGTCCGGCCCGACGCGGGCGTTCGCCGTCAAGGAAATCAAGACGTTCACCCGGGATCAGACCCAGTGGCCGCAGATCTTCCTGATGATTGCCCTGATCGTGGTTTATCTTTACAATTTTTCCGTTCTGCCGCTGGACAAGACCCCCATCAAGACGTTTTATCTCCAGAACCTGTTTTCCTTCCTGAACATGGGGCTGGCCGCCTTTGTCCTGACGGCCCTGTCAGCCCGCTTCGTCTTCCCGGCGGTGAGCACGGAGGGCGTCGCCTTCTGGATCGTCCGGGCCGCGCCCGTGTCGATCCGGTCGTTTCTGTGGGTGAAGTTTTGGGTGTATTTTCTCCCGCTCGCGATCCTGGCGGAATTTCTGATCGTCGCGACCAACCTCCTGCTGCGGGTCACGGACCTGATGATGATCCTGTCGACGGCGACGGTTCTGCTGATGGTGCCCGGCATCGTGGCCATGGGCGTGGGACTGGGCGCCGCCTATCCCGATTTTCAGTCGGAGAATCCGGCCCAGGCGGTCACCAGTTTCGGGGGGCTGCTCTTCATGATCCTCTGCGCCGGGTTCATCGGGTTCATCGTCATCCTGGAGGCCGGACCGGTCTACAGCGTCTTCATGGCGTCGCTCAACGGCCGGGGCCTCGCCCTCCTGCAGTGGGTCTGGCTGGCGATCTCTTTTGCGCTGGTGATTCTGCTCTGCGTCCTGGCCGTGGTCCTGCCCATGCGCTTAGGCGAGCGCCGTCTGAAGGCGCTCGCTTAGCGGCGCGGGAAGACCGTCAATCTTGATACCCGGGGTGGCGGAAGTCCGACCGCGGATGGCGCCGCGCATCCTCGCTCAGGGTTTTCCCATCGCGCGATTCAGGATGCGCTGAAAATCGGCGCGGCAGAAATCGCGGGGAGCGAGCGGGCGGAGGCGATAGGCCAGGGCGTCCTCGGTGATGTCCTTGAGCGCCCGTTCCCGGACGCCGACGTCCGTCAGGCAGCGGGGAATATCCAGGTCGGCCTTGAGGATATTCACGGCGTCCACGGCAGCGAAGGCCGCGTCGCGCAGGCTGAGGCCCGAGATGTTTTCGCCCAGCGCCGCCGCAATGTCCCGGAAGCGAGGCATGTCCGCGATGATGCTGGCTTCCATGACGTAGGGCAGCATCAGGGCGTTGGCCACACCGTGGGGAACCTCGAAGCGGGCGCCGATGGCGTGCGCGAGGCCGTGCACGGAGCCCAGGCTGGCGAAGGTGAAGCCGACCCCCGCGAGCGTGCTGGCCGCCGCCATGCGGGAGCGGGCCGCGAGGTCCGCCCCGTTGCCCGTGGCCCGGCGGAGGTTTTCCCCGATCAGGCGGATGGCCTGGAGGCAGAAGGCATCGCTGAAGGGCTGGTGGCTCTTGGACGTATACGCCTCGATGGCGTGGGTCAGGGCGTCCATGCCCGTCGCGGCGGTCACCGCGGGCGGCATGCTCACGTGGGTTTCCGGATCGATGACGGCCGTCTTGGCGAAGGCGAGGGGGTGGGAGAGGCCGGTCTTCTGTTTCCGCTCATCGTCCCGGATCACCATGGCCGCCGTCACCTCGGAGCCGGACCCCGCCGTCGTCGGAATGGCGAGGAAGGGAAGTCCCGGGAGCTTGAAGACCTTCTTGACGGACAGGTACTCCTCGACGGCGCCCTTGTTTGTCGCGAACATGGCGACGGCCTTGCCGGCATCCATCGGGCTTCCGCCGCCGTAGGCGACGATCAGGTCCGCCCCGCACTGCAGGGCGGCCTGCCGCCCCGCCTCGATGGCTTCGAGCGTCGGGTCGTGCTCGATCCGGTCATAGACCTCGAACGGGAGGTCCGCCTCCCGCATCGACTCGAGCATGGCGGCGAACCCGGCCGACGTCGCGGTGGCCGTCGTCCCGGTGATGACGAACGCCTTCTTGCCCCCGAGCCTTCGGCACTCCTCACCGACCCGCCGAACCTTTCCGCATCCGAACACCACGCGCGTGGGAAGAAAAAACGTGAAATCCTGCATCGCCAGCCTCCTGATTTTGGTGCGATCCGCCTCGGGAAGGTCCTGCATCCTTCCCGGAGGATACGCAGGTTAACATAGGACCGGGACGATTGTCACCGGGCAAATGGCCGGGGAAGGGGCGGCCGCGTCAGAGCGGACCCCAGCGGCCGGTCCGTTCCGTCCGGTCCCCCACGGTGAGGGTCAGGACATCGCCGGGCGAGGAGGGATCGACCGCAACCTCCACGCCGGCCAGATCGAAATCCTTCTGCAAGGTCTCAAGCTGGGCCTTCTTCCGGCCCTTCAGGTGGGCCGCCAGGGTCGGGGCGGCGGTGAAGAGGACCGTCCGGCGGCAAACGGGGAGCGCGGCCAGCAGGCGCGCCGCCATCTCGCCGGCGATGGATTCTTCGACCCGGCTCCGGAGCGCGGGGTGATACGGGCCGGCGAGCACCACCCCGGGCGCCTCCATCTCGGGGGTCGTCTGCACACCGAGGCGGATCACGGGAATGCCGGCGCTCTCGAAGGCCCTGAGGGCATGCCGGCAGGCCGCCAGGGTGTCTTCAAGGGACAGGGGCGCATAGGCGCCGGCGCGGTAGAGGTCCGCCAGTTCGGTCCCCCGGAAGACCAGCGTGGGGTGCAGCCGGACCATGTCCGGCTGCAGGGCGACGGCCCGCCGGACGGTCTCGGCGAACGCGGCCCCGTCCTCCCCCGGCAGGCCGATCATCAGGTGCAACCCCGTGGCGAAGCCTTTCGTCTTGAGGCGCGTGACGGTCCGGACCACGTCCTCCGCCGTGTATCCCCTCCGGCTCTTTTCCAGGACGGCGTCGACCAGGGACTGGGCGCCGATCTCGACCGTCCACACCCCGGCGGTCCGCAGGAACTGGGCGGCGGCGTCATCGATTTCATCGGGACGGGTGGAGATCCGGATGCCCTGCACGAGGCCTTCCCGGAGACAGGCGGTGGCGGGGGCGAGCAGGGCCGCCTGGGCTTCCCGATCCAGGCCGGTGAAGGTGCCGCCGTAGAAGGCGATTTCGACCCGGGGCGGGTGGCGCCGCGTCCGGTGGCGGCTGGCGAGAATCTGCCTCTTCAGGGCGGCGGCGGTCGGCGGCGGCTGGGGGCTGCCGGCGGTGATGTGTTCGTTGCAGTAGATGCAGCGCCGGGGGCAACCCTGATAGGGGATGAAGATCGGGATGATCAGGGGGCTGTCCATGCGCGACCCTTCAGGCGGCCTCCAGGGCGAGCAGGGCCTTGCGGGCCGCTTCCTGTTCCGCCTCTTTCTTGGTCCGGCCCCGGCCGGTGGCGGTCAGGACGTCGGCCACGGCCACGCGGATCTCGAAGACCTTGTCGTGATCCGGTCCGTCCGCCGCCTCCACGGTGTACCGGGGAATGGCGTGGTAGCGCTCCTGGCAGATCTCCTGCAGGGCGCTCTTGAAGTCCTGATAGAACAGGGCCCGCGTCCCTTCGGCGATGGCGGCCGAAAACAGGCGGCCGATGAAGGCCAGGGTTTCCAGATAGGTGCTGTCCAGGTAGACGGCGGCGATCACCGCCTCCAGGGCGTTCGCCAGGAGGGAGGGCTTGGCGCTCCCGCCGCTGGCCGCCTCGCCCCGGCCCAACAGCAGGTGGGCGCCGATGTCCAGCCGCAGGGCCAACTCGGCAAGGGGGCGCTCGTTGACGACGGCCGCCCGGAGCTTCGTGAGGTCGCCTTCCGCATGATCCGGGAACCGCCTCATGAGCAGGTCGCTGATGCACAATTCCAGAACGGCGTCCCCCAGGAATTCCAGACGTTCGTTATCCTTGATCCCCAGGGCCGCGTTCTCGTTGGCGTAGGACCGGTGGGTCAGGGCGTGATCGAGAAGCGAGAGGTCGCGGAAACGGTACTGGAGCGTCTCCTCGCACCGTTTGAGGGCCCGGACGCGCTCCTCCTTCATGGCGCCACCCTTCCGAACAACCGGCCTGCGGACGCCCGTTCGGTCCGGACCGGAACGATGCGCCGGGCCGCGGCGCCCGGTCCGCTCTCCACCAGCACCGGGATGTAGTTCTCCGAGAAGCCCCGCTTCAGGCCCGTGGCCGGGTCGCGCTTGTCCTCGATCAGAACGGACAGCGTCCGGCCGACGAAGCGCTCCGCAAAGGCCTGGCGCTTTCTCTGACTCAGCGCCCGCAGCGTCTCGCACCGGTTCTTCTTCTCCGCTTCGGGGACCTGGCCGGGCAGGTCCGCCGCCGCCGTGCCGGGCCGGCGGGAATAGGGGAAGACATGGAGATAGGCGACGGGCAGGGCCTCGAGCAGCGCCACCGTCCGGAGGAAGGCGTTCTCCGATTCGCCGGGAAAGCCGGCCAGAACGTCAACGCCGACGCCGAGATCGGGGATCGCATCGACCAGGCGGCGGATCAGACCGGCGAAGAAGGCGCTGTCGTAGTGCCGGTTCATGGCGGCCAGAACGCCGTCGTCGCCGCTCTGGAGCGGGATGTGCAGATGCGGGCAGATCCGGCGGCCGGCCCGGATCGTCTCGGCAACGCCCTCGGCCTCCAGCGGTTCGAGGGAGCTGAGGCGGAGTCGCTCCACCGGTGCGGCGGTTTCCGCCCGCCGAAGGAGGCGGGCGAGATCGGTGGGCGGCTCCAGGTCCTGGCCGTAGGCCCCGAGGTGGATGCCCGTCAGGACGACCTCCCGATAGCCGTTGCGGCCCAGACGGCGCAGGCGCTCCAGGACGTCCTCCTCCGGCAGGCTCCGGCTCCGGCCCCGCGCGTAAGGGACGATGCAGTAGCTGCAGAAGGCATTGCAGCCGTCCTGGATCTTGAGGAAGGCCCGGGTGTGGCCGGAAAAGCGGTCGAGCGGGGGGGCGCTGCAGGTCCTGATCCCGGCCGGGTCCCCCACGATCCGGCGGGGTCTTTCCGGAAGAGGCTCCGCCACCAGGTCGGGGATGCGTTCCTTGTCCTCCGTCCCGACGATCAGGGAGACGCCCGGGATGTCCGCGATCGCGTCCGGGCGGGTCTGGGCGTAGCAGCCCGTCACGATCACGGTGGCGTCCGGATGCTCGCGGACGACCTTCCGGATGCTCTGCCGGGACTGATAGTCGGTCCGTCCGGTCACGGTGCAGGTGTTGACGACGCAGACATCGGCCGGCTCGTCCGGCCCGACGGACGTGTGCCCCCGGGCCGCGAACGCTTCCGTCAGCGCGGCCGATTCGCATTGGTTGACCTTGCACCCGAGGGTGACGACCGAGATCCTCATTCCACGACGGGTTCCTTCCGATTCGACGGCGCCTCCTGCCGGCCGGGACCCCCCCGGGCCGGAATCGGCAGACCGCGGGATCGCCCCGTCTTGCCCGGGCGGGGCCCGCCCCTGCTGCGGTCGGCTTCAAACTCTAAAGAGCCGCTCCGCTTTTGTCAAGGCCTTAACCCGGCGGCCGCCGACCGCGGCCCCTTCCGGTTCAAAAGGAGTGCTGGATTTTGACTGCAGATTCCGTTAAAATCACCGGCCAGACCCAGGAGGAATGATCATGGAACAGGTTTTCCACTGCCTTTCGACCCCGGCCGGCATACTGGTGGCGATCTTCGGCGCCCTCCTGATCCTCTATTTCATGCTGAAAAAACTCGTCAAGCTGGCCCTGCTCGTGGTTCTCATCCTCTTCGGCCTGGCCGGCTACTACTACTTCCAGGATCCGGCCACCATGCCCCAGAAGATGAAGCAGACCCTGCAGGGCGCCAAGGCCAAGACGGAGAGCGCGGTGGAAAAGGGGAAGGGCGCCTATCGGACGGGCCGGGACATCTACGGCAAGGGGAAGGAACTCTCCCAGACCCTCGACAAACTCAAGGGGACGCCGCAGCAACCGCCGTCCCCGGAGCGCAAATGATCCCTAAAAGAGATTGACCTCCATCGCCCGGGAGGGACAGGCGGACACGCACAGCTCGCACCCGTTGCACTTCTCCGGCTCGAAGAGGACCTTCATGGTGGTGCGGTCGAGGTACAGGGCGCTGGTCGGACAGAACCCCGTGCAGGCGCCGCAGTGGACGCACTTCTCCGGGTTTTGGCTGACGCTCTTGGACAGGGGTTCGACATTCAACCCCTTTTCCCTCAGGAAACGGATCCCCAGATCGAAATTCTCCCGGGTGCCCGTGAGCTCCAGGACGATGACGCCTTCCCGGCGGGGAAAGATGCGGGCCTTCAGGATGTTGAAAACGAGGTCATACCGTTTGACGAGCTGATAGATGAGCGGCTCCTCAACGATGTCGGCGGTATAGCGGATGACGACTTTCTTGGAGTACATGGATGTCCTTCCGGGCGGGCAGGGCGCCGCACGGTCTCCTCTCACGGCCGGTCTTCAATTTGCCTAATAAGGACGGCATATTAGGGGATCGGGGGAGGCTTGTCAAGCAAATAAATCAAGGGCGGAGCAGCGTATCCCAGTCCAGCGTAGGGAAGGTTTCGCGCAGGGGGTGGTCGTCGTCCACCCGGCGGTAGTCGAGGCGGGTGAAAACCTCCAGGGCGATGGCCCGTACGGCGTCGGGGGGGACGACGTCGTCCCGCGAACCGTGGTACAGCGTGACGGGGATCGTCAGACGGCAGCGGCGACAGGGGGCGAAGGCCTCCAGATCGAGGGCCGGCGCCAGCAGGACGAGCCGGCGGACGGCCGCCTCGTTTTCGCAGGCATACAGGGCGGCCATCAGTCCGCCGTAACTGGAGCCGACCAGGATGAGATCCGTCCGGTCCGCGAGCAGCGCCCGCAGTTTCGCCATCCGTTCGTCCAGGTCCCCGAGGAAGTCCTCGACGATCATGTCGGGATAGCGGGTGCGGAGGTAAACCCCCTTGGTGCCTTGGCTCGTGCTCTCCAGTCCGTGGATGAAAACGCGGGTCGCCATCCCTCGAAATCCTTTCTTGACCATTTTGGGAAAAGACCATAGACTCGCCGACTCGGAAATGCAAGCGCTTTGCCGGGGCGGGTTCACGTTTTCCCGGGGGGCGCCTGCAGGACACGTTTTGCCGTCAGGAGTGCATCATTATGGCCGTGATCGTTCCCTTCCGGGCCATTCGGCCCCGGAAGCCGTTTGTCAAGGACGTCGCCTCTTACCCCTACGACGTCCTCAATGCCGAGGAGGCGGGACGGCTCGCCCGCGCCAACCCCTTGAGCTTTCTGCATGTGGAAAAGGCGGAGGTCGATGTCCCGGATTTTCAGGGAGTCGACGACGCCCGGATCTACGCGTCGGCCCGGACGCGCCTGGAGGCGATGCTGGACGACGGCGTTCTTTTCCAGGAGGCCGAGCCCTGCCTTTACCTCTACCGGCAGGTGATGGACGGCCGCCCCCAGTATGGGCTCGTCGCCGGCGCCCGTGTGGCGGAATACGAGGCCGGTCTCATCCGCAAACATGAACTGACCCGGGCGGACAAGGAAACCGAGCGGATCCGGCACGTCGACGAAGTCAACGCCCATACGGGTCCCGTCTTCATCGTCTATCGCGCCCGGGAGGCCGTCGACGCGCTGCTGGCCCGCACGGCCGAGGGGGAGCCGGAGTACGATTTCACCGCCGACGACGGCATCGTCCACACCGTCTGGGTCATCCGCGACGCCGGGGTCGTGGATGCCCTGAAGCGGGAGTTCGCGCAGGTGGAGGCCCTCTACATCGCCGACGGCCATCACCGGGCCGCCGCGGCGGCGGCCGTGGCGCGCATGCGCCGGGAGCGCAACCCGGGACACCGGGGCCGGGAGGGCTACAACGCCATGCTGGGGGTGCTCTTTCCCCACGACCAGGTCCGGATCATGGATTACAACCGGGCCGTCCGGGACCTCCAGGGGCGGACGCCGCAGGCGTTCCTCGCCGCCATCGAGGAACACTTTTCGGTCAGCCCGGATTTCCAGGACAAGTCCCCGCGGGAGCGCCATGCATTCGGCATGTATCTCGACGGTCGCTGGTACCGCCTGGTCGCCCGCCCGGGAACCTATGACGCCGGCGACCCGGTGGCCGCCTTGGACGTGTCCATCCTCCAGGAGAACCTGCTCAGGCCCCTGCTCGGCATCGGCGATCCCCGCACCGACGGGCGGATCGACTTCATCGGCGGGATCCGCGGCATGGAGGCGTTGGAACGGCGCGTGGATCGCGAGGGGTATGCCGTCGCGTTCTCCCTCTTCCCGCCCACCCTCGAGGAATTGATGGGGGTGGCCGACGCGGGACGGACCATGCCCCCGAAATCGACGTGGTTCGAGCCCAAGCTCCGCTCGGGGATCTTCGTCCACAGCCTCGATGACGCGGAGTGAAGGGGGACGCGTCTTGAAAATTCCGCTCCCCGCGCGTCCCGAATAAACGCCGATGCGGGCCCGGAGGGTGCGGGACGTGCACGGGATAGGGAGGGATCCGTGGAAGGGCAAGGGGGGAGGGGCACGGGGCGGAAGGTCGCGGCGCAAGCGAACATGGAACCCTTGTTGAAGGCGGGGGAAACCCTCGACATCCTCCTCGACGGCCGGTTCCGGATCCAGCAGCCGGAGAAAGGCTACCGGTTTTCCATCGACGCCCTGCTCCTGGCCCATTTCGTCCGTCTGAAAGACCGCGCCTCCGTCCTGGATCTGGGCACGGGCAGCGGCGTGATCGCCGTCCTGCTGGCGCGCCGGTGGCGGGGCGCGCAGGTCGTCGGGATCGAGATCCAGCCGGAGCTGGCGGATCTCGCCCGGCGCAACGTGCTGGCGAACGATCTCGACGGCCGCGTTGAAATCCGGTGCGGAGACGTCCGTCAGCCCGCCGGCGCGATTCCGGAGCGCGCCTGCGATGCGGTCGTCTTCAACCCCCCGTACCGGCGCCTCGACGCCGGACGGATCAACGACGATCCCCAGCGGGCCCGGTCCCGGCACGAGATTCTGGGAACCCTCGAGGACTTTCTGAGGGCGGCGGCCTTTGCCCTGAAGGCGAAAGGGTTCGTCAGCCTGATCTATCCGGCCTCCCGCGCGGCGGAGCTGATGGTGCGGATGCGGGCGGCCCGTCTGGAGCCCAAGCGCCTGCTCCCGGTTTATTCCCATGCGGCGTCCGAAGGAGAATTCGTCCTGGTGGAGGGGATCAAGGCGGGCGGGGAGGAGATGAAGCTTCTGCCTCCGCTCGTTCTCTACGGCGATGACGGGCGTTACACGGCCGCGGTCGAGGCGATTTTCAGCGATCTTGCGACTCTTTCAGACGGCGCCGGCTGATCTCCTTGACCATCACCCGCCGGAAGATTTCCCGGAGCTCCGGGTCCCGGAGCCGGGCGGTGCTTTCCTCGATCATTTTCCGGTCCCGGGCCTTGAGACGGACCGGCCCGTCCGCCGGCGCATCCCCGGGGGACGCCGGGATGGGCGGGATCTCGCCGAGCGTGAAGTGGAGGGACTTGACCTCCCGGTGGTTCAGGAGGGCGTTGATCCGGGGGAGGATGTCCTGCTTCATGAACTGGAGCTGGTGCATCCAGACCGAGGTCGAGACCCGGACATAGAGGGTTTCGCGACGCAGGCGGTCGGGAAAGGTCTGGGCGGCGACCTGCTGGCCGACGGCCTTTCGCCAGGCCGTGATCAGCTCCTGGTCCCGAGAGGGCAGGGGGACGGCCTGTTTCTTCAAAACCTTTTCGAGGACGTCGCCGAGCCGCTGCAGCTTTCCGGGGCGGGTTCTCTTGCGCATGGGCTTTACTGGCACAGATCGGGACCTTTGCGCAACCGGAAAATCCGGACCCGTCAGGGTCGCGATCCCGATCCGTCCGGGCAGGGGATCGTCCGGCTCACGGTTCGAACAGCTTCCGGTAGTCGCCGTAGCCCTCTTTGTCCAGGTCCTCCTTCGGGATGAATCTCAGCGCGGCCGAGTTCATGCAGTACCGCAGACCGGTGGGCTTCGGCCCGTCCGGGAAGACATGGCCGAGGTGGGAGTCCGCCCGCCGGCTCCTGACCTCGGTGCGCCGCATGAACGCGCCCCGGTCCTCCTTTTCGACGAGCCGGCCGGGCGCGATGGGTCGGGTGAAGCTGGGCCAGCCCGTGCCGGAATCGTACTTGTCCCGGGAACTGAAGAGGGGTTCTCCGGAAACGACGTCCACGTAGATCCCCTCCCGCTTGTTGTCCCAGTACGCATTCTGAAAGGCCGGTTCGGCGCCCTCCTCCTGGGTGACCCGGTACTGGAGCGCCGTCAATCGTTTCCGCAGGGTCGCCTCGTCGGGTCTGGCGTCAGGCGTCTCCGGCGGTGTCTCAGAAGCGGCGTCCGTTTTCCAGGTCTCTTCCAGAAACCGTTCCCGTCCCGATCCGTAGCGATAGGCCTTGTAGCGGAGGGGGGTTTTCCGGTCGTAGTCCTGGTGGTACGCTTCCGCCTCGTAGAAGCGGGTGAAGGCGAGGATCTCCGTGGCAATCGGCCGGGAGAAACGCCCGGATTGCCCCAGGGCCGCCCGGGACCGTTCCGCCGCCTGCCGCTGCTCCGCGTCGTGGTAAAAGATGACGCTCCGGTAATGGGGCCCGCGGTCCGCGAACTGTCCCGAGGGGTCCGTGGGATCGATGTGCCGCCAGAACACGTCGAGCAGGCGCTCGTAGGAGGTCCGCGCGGGGTCGTACCAGACCTGAACGGCCTCGACATGCCCGGTTTCCGCGTAGGTTTCGTAAGTGGGGTTTTCCCCCTCGCCCCCCGTATAGCCGGAGACGACCTTCACGACCCCGGGCGCCTTCCTGAAGTCCGCCTGCACACACCAGAAACAGCCGCCGGCAAACGTGGCCGGCCGGATGAGGGTATCCGTTTTCCCCATCGGGTTCACCTCCGTGGATTGAATGGGCCCCTTGTCGCACCCCGGGAGCATCAAGCAGGCGATCGTCGCCAGGATCAGGATCTGTTTCATGGTCGCTTTCCCTCCCGTTTCCGTCGGCGGTTAAGTTAACGACGATCGGCCGATTGTCAAACCCCCTCCCGTCGGGGGAGACGCGGGATACTCCATTCCGCAAATCGCATTTCGTCTTTTCATCGGGGAGCGGATGGTATATACAGGTCCGCAATCCCGGCGCAGCGGGGCCGCACGCCCGGGTGCGGACCGGAACGACGCGACCGGGGAACGGCAGCTGCCGGAAGGGGGAGGAAACGATGCTGACGGATGTGCAACTGGATCGCTACGCGGAGGTGCTCCTCTGGGGGCTGAAGACCGCCCGGAAGGGCCGTTTCCGGAAACAGGACATTGTCCTCGTGCAGTACGACCCCGCCGCCGTGAGACTCGCGGAGATTCTGCATGCAAAAATCCTGGCGCGGGGGATGAATCCGGTCCAGCGGGCCGGACTCACGGTGAAAATGGAGCGGGGCTTCTATACGTACGCCGGCGCGCGACAGTTGACCTTCCTCGCACCGGGCGATCGTGAACTTTACGAAAACATCCACGGCCGGATTTTCCTCCGGGCGCCGGATTCCGTGACCCACCTCAAGGACGTCGATCCGGCGCGGATCGGAAAGGTCCTCGTTTCGAGAAAGCCCCTGCGCGACATCCTGGACCGGCGGGAGGAGCGGGGGCTGTACGGCTGGACCCTCTGCATCCTGCCCACGGCGGAGCTGGCCCGCCAGGCCCGAACCACGCTGAAGACCTACGAAGCCCAGCTCATCCGGGCCTGCTACCTGGACCGGGAGGCGCCCGTGGCGGAGTGGGAGCGGATCTTCCGGGGCATGCAAGAGATCAAGCAGTGGCTGAACGCCCTGCCGGTGAAGGCCTTCCATGTCGAAGGCAGGAACATCGACCTGACCGTCACCCCCGGCGCGCAGCGGAAATGGGCGGGTGTCTCCGGCCACAACATCCCCAGCTTCGAGGTCTTCCTGTCGCCCGACTGGCGCGGGACCGAAGGGACGTATTACGCGAATCAGCCTTCCTTCCGGAGCGGCAACTATGTGGAAGGGGTGCGCCTGACGTTCCGCCGGGGATCCGTCGTGAAGATCCAGGCCGCCGCAGGCGAGGCCTTCGTCAAGAAGCAGCTGGCCATCGACCGGGGCGCCAGCCGGCTCGGCGAGTTTTCCCTGACGGACCGGCGCTTTTCCCGGATCGACCGGTTCATGGCCGAGACCCTGTTTGATGAAAACCACGGCGGGAGATACGGCAATTGCCATATCGCGGTCGGGGCCTCCTACTCGGACACCTATCGTGGCGATCCGGCGGCCCTGACGCAGGAGAAGAAAGCGGAACTGGGGTTCAACGATTCAGCCCTGCACTGGGATCTCGTCAACACGGAGGACAAGACCGTGACGGCCCACCTGACCTCGGGAGAGAAGGTCGTGATTTACGCGAACGGCTGTTTTCTGAACGGGTAGACGGCTTCGCGACGGGCAAAAAAAACCGGGGACGCAGGACCGCGCTCCCCGGTTTCTGAATGTCCGACCCGACGGAAACCGTCTCAATAGCGACGGCCGCCTCCGCGATAGCCACCCCCGCCGCCCCCGCTGCCGAAGCGACGGGGTCCGCTGCCCCCCGTATCCTTCTTGGGTTTGGCTTCGTTGACCACGATCGTGTTTCCGTCCAACTGACCGCCGCTGAATTTCTTGATCGCTTCCTGGGCGGCCTCCTCGGTTTCCATTTCGACGAATCCGAACCCTTTGGACTGTCCGGAGAACTTGTCACGGATGATGTTCACGGAGGCGATATTCCCGCACTGGGAAAAGTTCGCCTTGAGATCGTCCTCGGTGACATTGTGGGTCAGATTGCCCACGTATAATTTTTTGTTCATGATATCCACTCCCTTCCAAATAGTTCGCTGACAACGGCCTCACGCTTGCAGCCGGCGTATCTTTCCCCGCTCCCGCCGACTTGACCTTCCGGCATGACGGGCACCCCCCCTTCAGGATGATTCAGGGTTGGATGGCCATCGCGACAGAAAGAAAAAACCACCAATGCTCCGGAGATGATGGTGGTTTGCCTTGCACTCCAAACTGTCTTCAACCGACGGGCGGAACCTCCTGACCGTCCACCGGAGGATGGAAAACACCCCAAACTCGAAGTCCTTCTATCGGGATCGGTCGAGAAAGTCAAGCACTATCTCGAAAGAGGGGACGCTTCCGTCCGGGCTGGCCGGGAACGGGGGGGACGGCGGGGCCGGATCTATCCCAATTCGTACAGATCGGGCCGCCGGTCGTCCAGGACCCGCATCCGGTTGCGGACCTCCTTGACGCGGTCGAGGTCGATCGTGGCGGTCAGCAGCGCTTCCCCGGCGTCGCCGGCCTCGATGACCGCTTCCCCCCACGGATCGATAATCGCGGAGGCGCCGCCGTAGGCGACGACGCCGTCCGGTCCGAAATCCTCCCGCCCCGACTGATTGACGCCGATCATGAACATCTGGTTCTCGATGGCCCGGGCGCGCAGCAGGGTTTTCCAGTGCTGGCGCCGGGGGGCGGGAAACGCCGCCGGTGTCAGGATGAACCGGACCCCTTTCAGGGCATAGGTGCGGAACAGCTCCGGAAAGCGGATGTCGTAGCAAATGGCCAGCCCGGTCTTCCCCCAGGGGGTTTCCACGGTGCACAGCGCGTCTCCCGGCGCCATGTGCGCCTCCTCGTGGATCAGCGTGAAAAGATGGGTCTTGCGGTAGGTGCCGACGATGCGGCCCGCGTCATCGAAGAGGACCGAGGCGTTGGAAACCTGCCCCCGTTCGTTCAGGGCGAGGAGCGAGCCGTTGATCCAGAGGCCGTATCGGGCCGCCAGGGCGCCGATCCGCGCGATCACCCGTTCGTGGGCGGGGGCGAGGCGCTCGTTTTCGGTCCAGTTGAAGCCGGTGGTCCACAGCTCGGGGAAGCAGACGAGCTCGCTCCCCCGGCGCGCCGCTTCGGCAATCCAGCTCTCGCCCTTCTTCAGGTTCGTCTCCGGATCGGCCGTGGCCACCGCCATCTGAACGATCGAAACGGTCATGTTCATTGCGGGTCTCCTCGGCGCGGGTCCCGGGCCTTCCCGGCAGGACACGGCGCCGGTGGTCACGATAGGGAAAGCCGGCCGGAATGTCAACGGAAATTCCATTCCGATCGGCGGCCTTTTGTGCTAAGAGCCATTCGAAAAGCGGCCCCTCCGCGCGGAGGGGAAAAGAAGGCATGGGAGGTGACGGGCATGGCCCTGATGGATCTGATCGCACAGGTCAAGGCCCATCCGGAGTATCACCGGGTGGGGATGATTCTCTGCCACAACGGCGTGGCCCGGGGGACCTCGCGGGACGGGGCGCCGGTGACACGGCTCGAGGTGACGGCGGATCGCGCCCGCCTGGGCGAAATCCTTGCCGAGATGAAGGCGCGTCCCGGGATCATCGAGGTGCTCGCCGAGGTCCGCGAGGGGACGCTCCAAGTCGGGGACGACGTGATGTTTGTCGTCGTGGCCGGCGATTTTCGCGAGAACGTCTTCCCCGTCCTGATGGACACGGTCAACGCGGTCAAGCGTGACGTGACCCGGAAACGGGAGCGATGAGCGGCCGTGCGGCCGGGGCCGTGCGCTACAGGAGCAGGCGCAGTTCCCGCTCGAAGAGGTCGAACATGTCCCGGCCGAAGAGTACGAAGTGGACCCGCGCGATGTCGTCGTGGGCCCTCAAGTAATCGATCGCCGTCTTCAGGGCGATCCGCGCCCCTTCCGCCGGGGGATAGCCGTAGATCCCCAGGCTGATGGCGGGAAAGGCGATGCTCTTCAGGCCTTTTTTCGAGGCCAGCTTCAGGCTTTCCAGATAGGCGCTCTTGAGCAGCTCCGCTTCGCCCCGCGTTCCCCCGCGGTAGACGGGGCCGACGGTGTGGATGACGTACCTCGCCTTGAGGTCCCCGCCGGTCGTGATGACGGCCTGACCTGTGCGGCAGCCGCCGATCTGCCGGCACTCCGCCATGATGGCCGGTCCGCCGGCGCGGTGGATGGCGCCGTCGACCCCGGCGCCTCCCGCCAGACGTTCGTTCGCGGCATTGACGATGGCGTCCGTTTCCTGCTCCGTGATGTCGCCTTCAACCAGCGCGAGGACGGATTTGTGGAGGGTCGCTTCCATGGCTCATCCCTTTTCCGCTACGGGAGCGCCTTCCCCGTAGACGAGCATGCGATAGGTTTTCTCGATGCGGTCCCAGTTTTCCTCGCGGTCCATCGACCAGTACCGGCCGATGACGGAGACGACCCGGCCGAGGCCGTCGGCGAGGCACTTCGTTTCAATCTCCCGGATGTAATTCGCGCCGCTTTCCGGCTTCTCTCCGCGCCGGCCGAGCATGGCGTGGATGAAGACGTCCCGGACGCCCTCCCGGCGGGCGAGGTCCATCAGGGCGAAGAGGTGCCGGAGCGACCCGTGGGAGCTGAAGAAGGAGACGATGCCCATCAGGTGAAGCGCGGTTCCCGCGTCCCTGGCCGCCCGGATGGCGCCGAGGAAGGCCGGGTTCGAGAAGAACGATCCGTCGGCGATCGCCCGGTCGATCTTGACGCGGTCGGCATAGATGCGACGGCCGGCGCCGATGTGGAGGTGCCCGGCCTCGGAGTTGCCCACGGTTCCCTCCGGGAGCCCCACGTCTTCCCCGGCGGCGGCGAGCAGGGCATGGGGAGCGGTTTGCCAGAGCCGGTCCATGTGCGGCGTTTGCGCGCAAGAGATGAGATTGCCGGGGCCGGGTGCGGCATGGCCCCAGCCGTCGAGGACGAGAAGCAGAAGCCGGCGCGCCGGCTTCTGCCCTGAGCGGGGGCCCGCCAGCAGCGATCGGCCCGTCATGGCCGCGGGCACGGGAAGACCCATTCGCTCGAGGACCGTGGGCGCGATGTCCGTGAGTTCGCCCGACGGACGCAGGGACGCCGGACCGTCGGGATCGAGGAGGAGAAAAGGCACCGGGCTGTCCGTGTGGCCGGTGTCGATCGTCCCGTCGGGATAGAGCCATTTTTCCACGGTGCCGTGGTCGGCGCTGACGACCACCGTCAGGCCCGCCCGGGTCGCGGCCTCGACAACCCGGCCCAGATTCCGGTCCACCGCCTCGACGGCCCGCAGGATGGCCGCCTCGTTCTCGATGTGCCCGACGACGTCCACATTCGGGAAATTGGCGAAAATGAAGGCATACGCGTCATCCCGGATCGCGTCCAGGACCGCCTCGGCGACCGCCGCGATCGACATTTCCGGGGCCTCGTCGAAGAGGGCGACATCCTTGCGGGTCGCGACGATACGACGCACTTCCCCGTCGAAGGGTTCGTCCCTTTTCCCGTTCAGGAAAAAGCCGACGTGCACCGCCTTTTCCGCCTCCGTGATCTTGATCTGCTTCAAGCCGTGGCGGGCGATGGTTTCGCTCAGGGTGTCGGCGACGACCGCGTCCGGCGGAAAGGCGACCTCCGCCTTCAGGTCCTCCCGGTAGCGGATCATCGTGGCGAAGTGGAGCGCGAGGTCCGGGTGAACGGGGAATTCCGAAAAACCGGGTTCGGTGAGACTGCGCGTCAGTTCGATCTCCCGCTCCCCCCGGATGTTGTAGAAGATGACGGCGTCGCCGCTCCTGAAGCGTCCGATGGGATTTCCCCGTCCATCGATCAGGACGAGAGGTTCCAGGGTTTCATCCTCGCGCCCGGCCCGGTAGCCCTCGCGCACGGCCTGTGAGAGCGCATCACCCGCCCATTCCGACATGGGTCCAATCCTCCTCGCGATTCGGTTCCCGGAAGTGGAACGGCGACGCCCCGCAGCGATTCCCGCCGTCCGCTCCGCGTGTCCTCTGTAGCGGAATATCCCGGGGCTGTAAAGGGGAAATCCCGGCGTGTGGCGGCCCCGCCACTGCCTTCGACATTGCAAAAAAGGGGCGCGTTGTGATAAGGCAATACGTCTGACGCGTTGAACGGGTTGAGTTGTCAAAAGATGTCGAAGCCGAAAAGCCCGGACGAAATCCTGCAGGAGGAATTCCTGCGAGAGCGGGCGGAGGTCCTCGGTCGGGCCGGCACCCGCGTCCTGGAATCCCTGAACACCCTCCGGCGGATCGAGGAAGAGATCGCGGCGGCGCAGGGCCGCTATGAGGAACTGGCGCCGGTCCAGGCCGTGAACTCGCCGGGCGGCGGGGAGAGCCAGACGCAACGGGTGCGGTTGCGCCGGGAGATCGATGCGCAAGTCCACCGGTACAATCGGGTCCGGGAAGAGGCGAAGCTGCGCTACTACTACCTGATCGTGACCCGCGAGGCCCTCGGTTTGCGTCGCCACCACTGGGTGGAGGCGGCATACCGCATTCCTCCGAAGAAGGCCATGCCGCAGGACGGATGATGGATATCTACACGAAACAGAGAAAACGGATGGTCGAGACCCAGCTCCGTTCCCGGGGTATTCGGGATGAACGGGTTCTGAAGGCCATGGAAACGATTCCGCGGCACCTGTTCGTGGACGAGGCCCTGAGGGATCAGGCCTATTTCGACCACCCGCTGCCCATCGATGCGGGTCAGACCATTTCACAACCCTACATCGTCGCCCTGATGACGGCCGCCCTGGAATTGCGGGGGCGCGAGCGGGTGCTGGAAATCGGCACCGGGTCGGGTTACCAGACGGCCGTGCTGGCGGCGTTGGCGGATCAGGTCTTTTCCATCGAGCGGGTGGCGCCGCTGGCCAGCCGGGCCCGCAAGATTCTCGACGCCCTGGACGATTATAACGTCGCGATCCGGATCGGCGACGGGACGTACGGCTGGCGGGAAGAATCTCCGTTCGATGCGATCATCGTGACGGCGGGCGCCCCGCGCGTTCCCCGAATTCTCGTCGAGCAGCTTGCGGTGGGCGGACGTCTGGTCATCCCGGTCGGGGATCGTCACACGCAGGACCTGATCAGGGTGATCCGGCAATCGGAAGAGGCCGGCGACATCAAGCAGGAAGATCTGGGCGGCTGCCGCTTCGTGAGCCTGATCGGGGAGCACGGATGGCAGGCCTGACCCCTCCGACATTCCGGCGACGGGACCGATCTTTGGAAAGAGGGCAGGGGTGAAACGGACATTCGTTCTTTTGGCGCTCCTGGCGTGTACGCTCGCCTGCACGGCATATCTCGACAGAACGGAACCGTCCCGGGGCGTCTATCACCGCGTCCAGCGCGGCGAAACCCTTTCCGTCATCGCCCGGACCTACCAGGTGAGCGTCCAGGACCTGGCCGAGTACAACAACATCACCCGTCCGGATATGATCGCGGAAGGCAGTGCGTTGTTCATCCCCGGGGCGATCCAGATCCATGACATCGATCTCCCGGAGATTCAGGAGTCCTCGCCGTCCGTCCCGGAGCCGGTCGCGGCGGTCCCGGCCGCGCCGCCATCTCCGCGTAAGGCGCCCCGGACGCAGCCGGTTCCGGATGTCCGCTCATCGTCGTCCGGGGCGGCGAAGCCACCGCCCGCCGTGGAGGGCAGCGGGAAGGCGCTTCCGGAAAAAGATCCCGGAGGCGTGGCCGTTCAGGCCCGTCCTTCCCCCCCGCGAAACGCCGGACCGCCGGCAGCCCGCCCAATCCCGTCGCCGGCAACCCCTTCCGAAGACATCCGCTTCGAGCGTCAGCGGTTTATGTGGCCCGTCAAGGGGCCCGTCAGGACGCGATTCGGCATCCAGCCGAACGGGCTCAATGCCAACGGAATCGAAATCGACGCCCCGGAGAATACGCCGGTTCTGGCCGCGGCAGGCGGGACGGTGATTTTTTCGGACACCCTCAAGGAGTATGGAGAAACCGTGATCCTCAAACACCCCGACGACTTCAAGACGGTGTACATCCAGTTGAAGAACCGCCGGGTCCAGCGTGACCAGCGGGTCAAGCGGGGCGAGATCATCGCCCTGATGGGAAAACCGGAGAAGAGGCGGGAACCCTATTGGAACTTTGAAATCCGCTACAGGAACAAGGCGCGCAACCCGATGTTTTTCCTCCCCTGACCCCCGGGTTTTTCCAAAGCGCCCCGTTTCCGGGAAGGTTCAGCCGTGAACGAGATGTTTGAACAGGGACCGATCCGTCCTCCCAGCGAGGCCAGGAGTCTCCTGATCCGGGTGACCCGGAATTGCCCCTGGAACAAGTGCGCCTTCTGTCACACCTATCGGGGAACGGCCTTTTCCCTCCGCTCCGTCGCCGAGATCAAGGAGGACATCACCCGGATCGGTCAGATCGCCGATCAAATCCGCCAGTGGTCCTGGCAGCAGGGGGACGGGGGACGCATCACGGATCGCCTGGTCAACCGGATCTATGGCCGGGGGGACGACGTCGACGACGGCTATCGCAGCGTGGCCGCCTGGCTGTATTTCGGCGCCACCTCGGTTTTTCTGCAGGACGCCAATTCCCTGATCATGAAAACGGACGACCTGGCCGAGGTGCTGACCTTCATCAAGACCCGGTTTCCGTCCGTCGGGCGCATCACGACATACGCCCGTTCCCATACGGCCGCCCGGAGGTCCGTCGAGGATCTCGGCAAACTGAGGGAGGCCGGTCTGACGCGCATCCACATCGGCATGGAGAGCGGCTACGATCCGCTGCTGGCCTTCATCCGCAAGGGAGTGACGGCCGCCGACCATGTCACCGGGGGGCAGCGCATCGTGGCCGCCGGCATTTCGCTTTCGGAATACGTCATGCCCGGCCTGGGCGGCCGCCGGTGGAGCCGGGAGCATGCCCTGGCGACGGCCGACGCGATCAACCGGATCGATCCCGAGTTCGTGCGGTTGCGGACCCTCCACGTCGTGCCCGGGACGGATCTTCACGACCTGATGACGCGCGGGGAGTTCGAGCCGCTGAGCGACGAGGAGATCCTGAGGGAAATCCGCTGTTTCATCGAAGCGCTCGACGGCATCGAAACGACCCTCGTCAGCGATCATATCCTGAATCTCCTGGAGGAACTGGAGGGGAAACTTCCGGAGGACAAGGCGCGGCTGCTGGCAACGGTGGACCGCTACTTCGCCCTGTCCGAGGAGGATCGACGCATCTTCCGCCTGGGGCGGCGGCGGGGGGTGTATCGGTGTCTCGACGATCTTGCCGACGGGCGCGTCTACCGGCGCTTGCAGGACATCGTCGCCGCCTATCACGGGGGGGACCCCGGGCGCCTGGACCAGGAGCTGGACGGGATCATGAACCGGTACATTTAAAAGGGGAAACCGCACTCGCCGCGATTTGCGATTGACGCGGCAGTCAAAATGTGATAACCTACAATATTCAAAATAAAAGGCAGGTGTAATCGGATGTTTAAGGTAGGGGATTTGGCGGTCTACCCGGCGCAGGGCGTGGGGGTCATCGAGGCCATCGAACATCGCGAATTCATGGGGAGCAATCAGCCTTTCTACATCATGAAAATCATGGGAAACGGCATGAAAATCATGATTCCCACGAGCAGAGCCGAATCGGTCGGCCTGCGGCAGGTCATCTCCCAGAAAGAGATTCCCAAGATTTACGAAATCCTCCGCAACAAGGACGCCGCCATCGACAAGCAGACCTGGAACAAGCGGCACCGGGAGTATCTGGAAAAGATCAAGACCGGGTCCGTTTTCGAAATCGCCAAGGTCCTGCGTGACCTGTTCATCCTCAAGTCCGACAAGAATCTGTCGTTCGGCGAACGGAAGATGATGGATACGGCCAAGAGTCTGCTGATCAAGGAGATCTCCGTGGCCTGCAACACCGAAGAAACCAAGATCGAACAGGATCTGAAGAGGATCTTTCCCGTTCAGTAAGTCCCGCCTCAACCGCATCGAGAGGTTTCCGGACGCACGGGAGAACGGGGAAAATCGTTGCTCCCGTTTTCCGGTTATGGCGTCCGTTCTTTGAAAAGGGCGGCGGTTTCAACCGTCCGCGCGATTTCGAAAAGAAAGGAGGTGAAAGGGATTGATTATTCGATTGTTGCTGATCCTGGCCTGTTCCGTCAGCGGTTACTTTATCGTTTATCATTATGACTGGGGATTTCCCACGTCCTTGCTCGGTCTGGTTGCCGGCATCATCATTGCCCTCAGTGTCATCCAGATCGAACAGGCCATCCGCAAGGTCTCGATCCGGGTGATCTTCGGCGGTGTCGCCGGTATGTTCATCGGCCTGCTTATCGCGTTTCTTTTTGCCTACGGGCTCAGTTTTGTTACCAATATTAGCGAAAAACGTCAGATCGTTCCCTGGATCTACGCCCTGGTGACCGTGACCATGGGCTATCTGGGGCTCGTACTGGGATCGAATAAGATCGAAGAACTGCACGTGTTTGGACTCCACGCGCCGAAGGAGCCCGTCGATTGCCGGATCCTGGATACGAGCGTGATCATCGACGGCCGCATTGCCGACATCTGCGATACGGGGTTCGTCGACGGCAATTTTATCGTCCCGCGATTTGTGCTCGACGAGCTTCAGTACATTGCCGACTCCTCGGATTCCCTGAAGCGGTCCCGCGGCCGGAGGGGACTCGATATCCTGAACCGCATGCAGCGCGCTTCGGGCATATCGATCGAAGTGCTGGACCAGGATTTTCCAAGGATCAAGGGCGTCGATGCCAAGCTGGTGGCCCTGGCCAGGGAGAAAAAGGGAAAGATCATTACCAACGATTTCAACCTGAACAAGGTGGCGGAGCTGCAGGGGATCAAGATCCTCAATGTGAACGAACTGGCCAACGCCGTCAAACCGATCGTCCTGCCCGGTGAGTCGATGACGGTCAAGATCATCCGCGAGGGGAAGGAACCCGGGCAGGGGGTGGCCTATCTCGATGACGGCACGATGATCGTGGCCGACAACGCCCAGCGCTACCAGGGGCAACTCGTCGATGTCCAGGTGACCAGTGTTCTGCAGACCACCGCGGGACGGATGATCTTCTCCGAGATGAAGGGGCTTGCCCAGGACAAGAAGATGTTTGCCCTGGGGGCGAAATCGTGAAACGACGAATGGCCGGCGGCGCCTCCGGCGCTCCGGCGATGCGGCTTTTATGAACGTGACGGCGATCATTGCAGCCGGCGGAGCGGGCAGGAGGATGGGAACGGCCCGGCCCAAACAGTACCTCCCGCTGGGCGACCTGCCGGTGATCGTCCATGTCCTGAAGACGTTTTCGCGCGTATCCGCGGTGACCGAGATCCTCCTGGTCGTGCCCCGGGCGGATGTGCCGCGTGTCCGGTCGGAAATCGTGGGGCGGTACGGCCTGGACAAGGTCCGCCGCGTGATCGCGGGAGGCAGGGAGAGGCAGGACTCCGTCGCAAAGGGGCTGGCGGCGGTCCGGGCGGAGACGACGGACATCGTGGTGATCCATGACGCCGTCCGTCCCCTGGCAACGCCGGCGCTGGTCGAGGCGGCCATCGCCGGGGCGGTCCGCTGGGGAGCCGTCGCGACGGGCATTCCCGTGCGGGACACGGTGAAATCAACCGATGCCGAGGGGTGGGCGGAAGAGACGCTGCCCCGGGAGAGGCTGTGCCTCGTCCAGACCCCACAGGCCTTCCGTCTGGAGGTGATTCGACGGGCCCATGAACGGGCCGCCGCCGAAGGATTCTACGGGACGGACGACGCCGCCCTGGTCGAGCGGACGGGAACGCGGGTGCGGATAATTCCCGGACTGGCGCAGAACATCAAGATGACGACCCCGGAAGATCTGGACTGGGCCCGCTGGTTCCTGGAGAAACGGGGAAGGGAGAGCGGGGAGGGCGCAACGGAGATGCCGGAGCGTGTCGGCTGCGGGTATGACAGCCACCGCCTGGTGGCGGATCGACGACTGATCCTCGGCGGGGTGGACATTCCCCATCCCCGGGGGCTGCTCGGACACTCCGACGGCGACGCCTTGGTCCACGCCGTGATCGACGCCCTGTTGGGGGCCGTCGGGGGCGGGGACATCGGGCGCCTCTTCCCCGATTCGGACCCGGCCTATCGCGGCGTGTCCAGCCTGACCCTCCTGGCGCGGGTCGGCAGCCTCGTGAAGGAGAAAAAGTTCGAGGTCGTTCATCTCGACGCCACGATCCTGATGGAGAAACCCAAACTGGCGGTGCACATCCCGGCCATGATCGAACATCTTTCGACAGCGCTCCGCCTGGACGCCGTCCGGGTCAACATCAAGGCCAAGACGAACGAGGGCATGGGGTTCGTCGGCCGGGAGGAAGGCGTGGCCGTCTTCGCCGTCGCGACCGTGCGGGAGTGCGGCCGATGACCGGAGCCGCCCAGCCGCGCGTGCGTTTCGCCCCATCGCCGACCGGAGATCTCCACATCGGCAATGCCCGCACCGCCCTCTTCAACTGGCTGTTCGCCCGCCATACCGGGGGCGCCTTCATCCTCCGCATCGAGGATACGGACCGGGAACGGACCGAGGACGTCTTCATCGCCAACCTCCTGGAAGACCTCCGGTGGCTGTCGCTCGACTGGGACGAGGGTCCGGATCGCGCGGGGGCCTGCGGCCCCTATCGACAGAGCGAGCGGCTCGATCTGTACCGGGAACATCTGGCGCGGCTCATCGACGCCGGGTGGGTTTACCCCTGTTACTGCACGGAGGCCGAGCTGGAGGCGGAACGGGCCGCCCTCCTGGCGCGGCGGATGGCGCCCCGCTACCTGGGGAAATGCCGGCAGTTGACGGACGCCGAACGGCGGCGGTATGAACGGGAGGGGCGCTGCCCCGCTTACCGGTTTCGCGTGGCGGAAGGTCCCGTGGGCTTCACCGATCTGATCCGGGGGGAGATGTCTTTCCGGGGCGAGGCCCTGGGGGATTTCATTGTCGTCCGGTCCAACGGCATTCCCGCCTACAACTTCGCCTGCGTCGTGGACGATCACCTGATGGCGATCTCCCACGTCATCCGGGGCGAGGACCACCTCTCCAACACCGCCCTGCAATGTTTGCTCTACCGGGCCCTGGGGTTCGATCCCCCGGTCTTCGCCCATCACGCCCTCATCCTGGGGCAGGACCGGGCCAAGCTGGGAAAGCGCCACGGCGCCGTGTCCGTCCGCGCCTTCCGGGAGCGGGGCATTCTTCCGCAGGCCCTGTCGAATTACCTGGCCATTCTCGGCAGCTCGCTCACGGAGAAGCAGGAAATCTGCACGCAGGAATCCCTGGTCCGCGATTTTTCCCTCGACCGGACGGGACGGGGCGGGGCCGTCTTCGATGAGGCGAAGCTGGCCTGGCTCAATGCGCTTTATCTGAAACGGATGCCGCTCGACGACCTCACCGCGCGGATCCTGCCCTTTCTCGAGCGGGAAGGGATGGACGTCCGGAGGCTGGATCGGCGGTGGCTGATGGCCCTGGTGGAGGCCGTCCGGGACAATTGGATGACGCTGGCGGACGCCCCCCGTCACCTGAATGTTTTCTTCGACGAACGCCACACCTGGAACGACGAGGCCCGCACCGTTCTGATGGACGAAAACGCCCGCCGGGTCGTTCGGCTGTTCCGCGACCTGCTCCTGGCCGATCTCCCGCCCGACGAGCAGGTCTTTGCGCGCTCCCTCAAGGCGCTGCGAAAACAGGCCGGGGTCAAGGGACGGGCGCTCTATCTCCCGCTGCGGGCGGCCGTGACGGGGGCGACGGAAGGGCCGGAACTGGACCGGATCATGGCTGCGCTGGGCTGGGAAGCCGTGGTGCAGCGGCTGGACCGTGTCCTCCGGGAGTCCTTTTGAAGGGTCCCGGATTTGGATCGGGGGCTGACGGGGCGTTGACCGCTCAAAAGCCGCGATGCCCCCGGGGCCCACGGGAATAACGCCCCGGTCGCCCGTTTCCCTTCCGTTCCGTCTTCCTGCCCCCACCCGGTCGGGTACGATCCGCCGGGAACCCCGACACAGGTTCAGGTTCCCGGCGGACGTTTATCCGCTGTGGGTCAAAATCACTTCTTCGCCTTGGCCGGTTTTTTAGCGACCGCTTTTGCCTTGGCCGGCGCCTTGGCTTTGGCCTTTGCGACTGCTTTGGCCTTTGCGACCGCTTTTGCCTTGACCGACGCCTTGGCTTTGGCCGGGGCCTTCGCGACGGCTTTTGCCTTGGCTTTGGTGGGTTTCGCTGCGGCTTTCACCGGCGCCTTCGCAGGAGCCTTTGCTTTGGC
The DNA here is from genome assembly GCA_002347815.1 of Syntrophaceae bacterium UBA2251. Taxonomy (GTDB): domain Bacteria; phylum Desulfobacterota; class Syntrophia; order Syntrophales; family UBA2251; genus UBA2251. Next base: position 30,873 of record DDXV01000048.1, on the reverse strand, counting down.
AGGGGCCTTGACCGCGGCCTTTGCCGGTTTTACCTGAACCTTCTTTGCTGTCGCCATTCGTCCTTCCTCCTTTTTAAATGTTCGATCCTGCCTCGTGGGGGCCTGGATGGACCGTGACTTCCCGCGCGCGGAATCGTGAGACGATTTAGGATGAATACTTTTTCCCGTCGCTTTCAGGCCGGCGGCAACACCTGAAATCTTGGTGCCAGCAGTGGAGAGGTTTTTCTTTTTTTGAGCCAGGGGAGATTCGAGTTTCTGTTTTTCTTCGACGGGAGCTTTTCTCGCCGGTTTGATGATCTTCCGGCGCCCGGCTTTTTTTTCCGCCGCGTGAACTTGCTGGGGAGATAAAATTTCCACACGCAAGCCGCTAAACGGACAGATCGAGCCGGGTTTCAAATGGTATTTCTGAGCGATGGAATCTTCAATCTGGTAACCGTCGACAAGCTCTTTATTGCCTAAGACATCGAGGAATAATTTGCTCATCATGCGTCACCGATCCTTTTTGGGTTCAGTCCGATTGATGTGTCCTTCCTCTCGTCCACGCGAAAACCGATGACGTATTATATACTAAAATTTCGCATTCATTCAAGGATTAGTTGCAGCCGGCATCGCTTGACCCTCCCGCTTAGAATCTCGTATCCGCGGAGGTAAAACCATGCCTGCCGGATGAAAGGGCATGACGGGAAAACCCCGTCAGTCCTTGCTTTCCCAGCCGGAGGGGGAAGCCTGCACCCTCCACGGTTTGTCAATCAAGCACTGTTCGGATGAAAAATTAAGATCGCCGATTTGTAAATTTTTCAACATGAAGCTGAACGGAACGGCTATATCTTCTGACCCGAACTCGTTGGAAAGTCAAGCGGAGATTTCATGGATGACGCGCCGGACGGTTCTATCGTCCGCGGAATTCAGGGCTGCCCTTTCTCGGAAAAGAGGGCGGCCCCGCCGTGAAGGGGGAGCATCGGGACACCTTCCTCCATGCGCACCGGGGAGCGTGTTCCGGCCGCCCCCCGCGCCCCTCGAGCAAAGCGAGGGGCACAGGGAAAAGGTCCGGCGCGGAGGAACCGCGATTTCAAAGGGTCATCCTCTACAAGGGGATATTGTTGTGCTTCTTGTCGGGCCTGGACTCCTGCTTGTTTTCGAGGGCCTCAAGCAGCGCCACGACCCGCTTGCGTGTATCCCGCGGGGCGATGATCTCCTCGATGATGCCCAGGCTCGAGGCAAAGTACGGGTTGTTGAACTGCGTCTCGTAGGCGGCGACGAGTTCGGCCCGGCGCGCGGCCGGATCCTCCGCGGCGCCGATCTCCCGGCGGTAGATGATGTTGCAGGCCCCCTCCGCGCCCATGATGGCGATCTCCGCCGAGGGCCAGGCCATGACGTAGTCGGCCCCGAGCTGCTTGCTGCACATGCCGATGTAGGCCCCGCCGTAGTCCTTGCGGGTGACGACCGTGATCTTCGGCACGGTGGCCTCGGAATAGGCGTGGAGCAGCTTGGCGCCATGGCTGATGATGCCCGACCACTCCTGCTGGGTGCCGGGCATGTAGCCGGGCACGTCCGCAAGGGTCAGAAGCGGGATGTTGAAGGCGTCGCAGAACCGGATGAAGCGGGAGGCCTTGTCCGAGGCGTGCGTGTCGAGCACCCCGGCGTTGAAGCGCGAGTTGTTGGCGATGACGCCGACGGGACGGCCCATGATCCGGATGAAGGCGACGGTGATGTTTCTGGCCCACAGCTCGTGCGGTTCGAAGACCTCGCCGTTGTCGGCGACGGCCGTGATGACCTTCTTCATGTCGTAGCCCCGGCTCGATTTGTCCGGGATGATCGTGTCCAGTTCGGGACATTCCCGGTCGGGGACGTCGGTGCAGGGTCTGACGGGCAGCGGGCTGTGGCAGCTGTCCGGGAGGTAGGACAGCAGGGTCTTGACCTTCGCGAGACAGTCCTCGTCGCTCTCCGTGGCGAAGTGGCAGACGCCGCTCTTCGTGGCGTGGGCGACGGCGCCGCCCAGATCATTGTGCGTCACCTCCTCCCCGATGACCGCCTTGATGACGTCGGGACCCGTGATGTACATGTAGCTCCGTTCCTTCACCATGAAGACCCAGTCCGTGAGCGCGGGGGAATACACGGCCCCGCCGGCGGTGGGGCCCATGATGGCCGTGATCTGGGGGATGTACCCGGAGGCCAGGGTGTTGCGGTAGAAGATGCCGCCGTAGCCTTCGAGGGACGGGACGCCTTCCTGGATGCGGGCCCCGCCGGAATCGTTCAGGGAGACGAAGGGCTTGCGGGCGGTCAGGGCCATGTCCATGACCTTCCAGATTTTCTTTGCATGCATTTCGCCGAGGCTCCCGCCGGCGCTGGTGAAATCCTGGGCGGCGGCGAAAACCGTCCGTCCGTTGACCTGACCGAAACCCGTCACGACGCCGTCGGCGGGAATCTCCTTGTCGCCCAGACCGAAGAGGGAGGAGCGATGTTTGACGAAGAGCTGCACCTCCTGAAAGGTTCCGGGATCGAAGAGCGTCGCCAGGCGTTCCCGGGCGGTCAGTTTTCCCGCCTCGTGCTGCTTGGCGATCGGTCCCGCGCCGCCCATCCCCATCAGGGCGGCCCGCTTTTGTTCAAAGGCCTCGATCTTTTCCCGTGTCGCGCTTTTCTTGAGTTCCTTTTCCATGCCGTCTGTCATCCTTTTTGCTTTTTTGTCGCGCCTTCCGCAAGGCGGCGCAATTCATCTTGACCTGAATGCCGCCGTGTTATATAGCAGCGCACGTAGCGATCCGCAGTAAAAACCTCATAAAAACGCCAAGGAAATCTTGGCGGTCGCGGATTCGGGCCGCTTCGGCCGGCACGGCCCTTATAACCCTTTTCGAGACGCCGGGCAAGGAGGATCCATGAAATACATCGATGAAATCGACATCAAGGGGAAAAGGGTTTTGTTCCGCTTCGATTTCAACGTTCCGCTGGACAGTTCCCAGAACATCACGGACGACACGCGCATCCGCGCCGTCCTGCCGACGATCAACTACGCCCTGGATGAAGGCGCGAAGATCATCATGATCTCCCACCTGGGCCGGCCCAAGGGCAAGGTGGTGCCCGAAATGAGTCTCGCCCCGGTGGCCAAGCGCATGTCGCGGCTCCTGGGCAAGCAGGTGAGCCTGGCGGGGGATTGCATCGGTCCGGAGGTGGACGCCATGGTGGCCGGTCTGCAACCCGGTTGCCTGGTCCTGCTGGAGAACCTCCGCTTTCATCCCGAAGAGACGGCCAACGACGACGCCTTCGCGAAGCGGCTCGCCGCCTATGCCGACGTGTACATCGACGACGCCTTCGGCAACGCCCACCGCAGTCACGCCTCCAACGTCGGCATCACCCGGCACGTTCCGGTCTGCGGTGCGGGATTCCTGATCAAGAAGGAGCTGAACTATTTCCTGCGGGCCCTGGAGAAGCCGGCGCGTCCCTTTGTCGCCATCATCGGCGGGTCGAAGGTCTCGGGAAAGCTCGAGGCCATGGTCAACCTGATCAGGAAGGTCGACAAGATGATCATCGGGGGCGGGATGGCCTTCACCTTCCTCAAGGCCCAGGGTTACGAGGTTGGAAAATCCATCGTGGAGGATGAACTCATCCCCACGGCCCTAGATGTCCTGCAAACGGCCCGGGAGCACGGCGTCAAATTCTATCTGCCCATCGATTGCGTCATCGCCGAGGCCATGACGGCGGAGGCGGAGACCAAGATCGTGCCGGTGCAGGAGATGAACGCCCACTGGATGGGGCTGGACATCGGTCCGGCGACGATCACCCTGTTCACGGAGGCCCTGGGGAATGCCAAGACCGTGGTCTGGAACGGCCCCATGGGGGTCTTCGAGATCGACGCCTTCAGCCGGGGGACCTATGCCCTGGCGCACAGCGTCGGCAACTCCTACGCCCTGACGATTGTCGGTGGCGGCGATACGGACGTGGCCATCCATCGGGCGGGGGAGAGCGACAAGATCGGGTACATCTCCACGGGCGGCGGGGCCTCCCTGGAACTGCTGGAAGGAAAGGTCCTGCCGGGGATCGAGGCCCTCGATCGGTGCGGATCCTGACGGAGGCGCTCGGAACGCCGTGGCCTGGATGGGGAGGGGAAGCGCAACTTCCCCTTTTCTTTTCGGGGAAGGCCTTCCCCGATCGTACGCGCGCGGATTCACCCCCGGCGCATCCCCGCGCATCCGGGGCATTGCGAAGCGGGCGTCACCCGGGGGTGGAATTGAATGAAAAACACGGCGGCCGGGCCCCCGAGGGATGGATGGCATGCGGACCCTGAAGATCGTGATCGTGTATGACGGCGCCCGCTATCACGGCTGGCAGCGCCAACTCAACGGCGTGTCCATCCAGCAGGTCCTGGAGGAGAGCGTCGGCCGGATCACGGGCCGTCCGGCGACGGTGATCGGCTCCGGGCGGACGGATGCGGGCGTGCATGCCCTGGCGCAGGTCGCCCACTTCCGGACCGAGTCCGACCTGGCTGAGGCGAATCTTCTGAGGGGCATCAACAGCGTTCTGCCCAAGGACATCGCGATCACGGATCTCCGGGAGGCGCCGGAGGGCTTTCATGCGCGCTTCGACGCGGCGAGCAAGGTCTATCTTTACCGGATCGTCAACCGGTCCGTGCGGGACGTTTTCGAGCGCGGGCGGGCGTGGTTCATCCATCGCCCCCTGGCCGTCGAGCGGATGCGGCAGGCCCTGCCGCATTTTGTGGGCACCCATGACTTCACCTCCTTCTGCACCGTGCACTGTGAAAGCCGCGACCGGATCCGGACCGTCCTCGACGCGACGCTGACCGGCGAGGCCGGGGACATCATCGAGACGAGCGTCGAGGCCGACGGCTTCCTGCGGTACATGGTCCGCACCATCATGGGCGTTGTGGTCGATGTGGGGCTGGGCAAGTATCCCCCCGAGGCCGTGAGGGAGATCCTGCAGGCCAGGGACCGTTGCCGCGCCGGCATGACGGCGCCTGCCTGCGGCCTTTTTCTGAAGGAAGTCAGGTACGGACCCGTATGAAGATCCTGATCATCGGCCACAAAGGCATGCTGGGGAGCGACCTGGCGCTCCGTTTGGCCGCTTCCGGTTACGATGTATCGGGCCGGGACGTCGGTGACGTGGACATCACGTCGCCGTCATCCTGCCGGGCGGCGATCGCGGAATGCGATCCGGAAATCGTGATCAACGCGGCGGCCTACACGGATGTGGACGCCTGCGAGGCGAATCCCGATCTGTGTTTTGCCGTCAACGCTCAGGGCGTCAGGCATGTCGCCAAGGCCTGCCGCGAGCGTCGGGTGAAGCTCGTCCATTTCAGCACGGATTATATTTTCGACGGGACCAAGGGGCAGCCCTATGTCGAGGAGGATCCCGGCCATCCCCTGAATGTCTACGGCGCCTCCAAGCTGGCCGGGGAGCGTTACCTGATCGACCTGGCCCCGGACTTCCTGCTGATTCGGACCGCCTGGCTTTATGGACCCCACGGGAGAAATTTCGTCCGGACCATCCTGGAGGCGGCGCGGCGGGAGCGGACGCTGGACGTCGTGGACGATCAGATCGGCTCTCCCACCTACACGGTCGATCTGGCGGCGGCCGTCGAACGGCTGATCTCCGAGGACCGGCGGGGGATCTTCCATATCACGAACCGGGGCCAGGTAAGCTGGTTCGCCTTTGCGAAAACCATTCTCGCCCATGACGGCCTGACGGGCGTTGTGGTGCGCCCCCTCGCGTCAACCCGGTTGGCCCGCCCCGCCAGACGTCCGGCCTACAGCGTCATGAGCAACCGGAAGTTCTTCCGGACGACGGGCCGGACGATGCGGTTCTGGCAGCTTGCGCTTCAGGACTGCCTGTCCTCCAGGTCAGTTCTGGAGCAGCGGAGCCCGTCCGTCGAAAAGCCTTGACACCTCGGAGAGATTTCAGTATACGCAGAGCAGGCTCGTTAACTTGCCGATTTACCGAGCGGAACGACCGTTCAAAGCCGCCGGGGAACGGCGGCGGGAAAGGACGCGAACTCGCATGATGAGAAAATGCATACTTCTCGTGACGCTCCTGGGACTGATGTTCGGGGGGGCAAGCCTCCTGTATGCCCAGAACCGGGTCATGGCCGATGGGATGGCCGCCGTCAGCAACAACCGCGTGGACATCGCCCGTGACAGGGCGGTCGACAGCGCCCAGCGCAATGCCGTGGAGCGGGTGGTCGGGGTCATGATTTCCAGCAGTACGGAGGTGGAGAATTTTCAGGTCAAGATGGATCGGATCCTCTCCGAGTCGAAGGGATTCATCAACACCTACAAAATCATTTCCGAACGGCGCGACGGGGACATGTACGAAGTCACGATCGAGGCCGATGTGGGGATGGGTAAACTGAAGGACCGTCTCGCCGCCCTGAACCTCATCATGGCCCGCAAGGAAAAACCCCGCCTGATGCTTCTCTTCAGCGGACGGGCACAGAAGGATGCCGTTGCCGAGTCCGCGATGTCCCGTTATTTCCTGTCCCAGGGGTTCAAGCTGGTCGACGCCGATACCTATAAAAAGAGCATGGAGCGCGAGAATATTCAGAGGCTGGCGCTCAATCAGCGGGAGGCGGCCAGTTTCGGCCATCGTTACGGTGCGGAAGTCCTGATCGTCGGCGACGTCGAAGCGTCGTCCAGCACGTCGAGATTCGGGGAGATCGAAATGTCGACGAACAAGGTGATCGTCTCGACCAAGGTCATCAGCGTCGATACGGGCGAGGTTTTGGCGACGGACAGCGAAACAAGATCGTGCCCGGGAATGCGCGACGACATCAAACAGATCACGGTGGATGCCTCGGATATCCTGGCGAAGAAGATGACGGACGAAATCATGGAGCGCTGGTCATCGGAGCTGACCAATGCGGTTACCGTGAAACTGATCGTGACCGGGTTTGACGCCTACCAGGATCTATTGCAATTCAAGGAACAGATCGCGAGCGACGTGAGGGGATTCAGGGAGGTCTATCAGCGCGCCTATGCCCATGGGCAGGCCGAATTGGATCTCGAGATCAAGGGCAATACCCAGGGGGTGGCCGATGACCTGGCCGCCATGACGTTCAACCAGCGGAAATTGAGAATCACGGAAATCACCCAGAACCGGATCGAGGCGAAACTGGTCCCCTGAAAGGGACGTTTTCTTCCGGCCCCATGGGGATTCGTGGAACGGAAACGACGGTCAAGATGCATCACAGGGAGGGAATCATGAAACGGGCGATGAGAACACGGATGCTTTCGGGATTGTTTGTCCTGCTTTTGCTTGCCGGATGCGCCGTCAGCGAGAGTTTCAAGGTCGGCCAGGATCTGAGCGGCAGCCAGCGTTGGGACGAGGCGATCATCTATTTCCAGAAGGCGGTCAGTGAAGCGCCCGACAACCCCGAGTACAAAGACGCCCTCGAGAATGCCAAAAGAGAGGCGGCGAAGATTCACCTGGAACGCGCCCGGCAGCTCCTGGCCGCCGCGTCGCCCGAAATAACGGTCCCGGCCCTGGAACAGGTTCTGAAGGAAGCCGATATCGCCGCCGGCCTGGACCCCCAAAACAAGACCGTTGTCGCGTTCAAACAGGAAATCAGCGGGGAGATGGAGGCGGTTCAGGGCAAGCTGAAGAGCCTCTACAGTCAGGCCGATCTGGACATGCAGAAAGAGGACTGGCCGGCGGCGTTGACCAAGCTCAAGCAGGTCAACAAACTCTTTCCGAACTATGAGGACACGGGCAACCGGCTCGTCCGCTCCGAGCAGGAAGCCGTCAAGAGCCTGTACCAGCAGGGTATTGCCTTGGGCAAGCAGGAGGAGTGGAAACTGGCGGCCCAGGTCTTCAAGGCGGCCGTCGACATCAATCCCAACTATTACGACCTGTCCACGCTCGCCGAACAGGCGAAGTCGCGCGACAATGTCCAATACTACCTGACGGAGGCCGATAAGGCGGGCCGTGCCCAGAACTGGGACCGGGCGATCGTGCTCTACGAGAAAGCGCTGGAATATCAGCCCGAGAACCAGGAACTGGCCGGGAAGATGGACGGCATGAAGGCCAAGGTGGGGCAGCTCTACTTTGACGAGGCCGTCAAATTCATGAACCAGGGCAAGTATTACCCGGCCATGAAACGGGTGGAACGGATCCGGACCTACGCCCCGGGGCTGCAGGACGATCCGATTTTCAAGGAATTTCTCCGGAATTTCTGCAAGCAGTTGATGGAGCGGGCCGACAAATACACGGAAAAGGAACTCTGGGGGAACGCGCTGGTCTGGCTTCAGAAGGTGGAGGCCATCAACCCCTCCTATCCGGAACTGTTCCAGAAGGTCCTGGATACCAAGGACCGGATCAACAAGCGGCTCAAGAAATCCATCGCCGTCTTTGACTTCAGCAGCCCGAGCAATGACAGGGATGCGGGCAAGATTGCCGCCAACAAACTGATCACGTTCCTGCACAAGAGCGCGAGCGGGGATCTCCGGATCATCGAGCGGGAAAATCTTCAGTCCATCCTGCGGGAGATGCAACTGGGACAGACGGGGTTGGTCGATGTGAAGTCGGTCCAGAACGTGGGAAAGATGCGGGGGATCGACACCTTCATCATGGGCGACGTCCTCCACTTCTCCGCGCGGACGACGGACATGCCGAGCCTGGGTCAGGTCAAGGTTCTGGTCAACGAAGAGGATGTCCGCAATCCGGAGTTCTCCGACTGGCTGATGATGAACCCCAAGCCCAACGCGGACGACCTCAAGCACGCCCCCCCGCGGACGGTGAAAAAGAAGGATTACCAGTTCATCTCCTACAAACAGGGATCGAGCAAGGTCAGCGCCATTATCGAGATTTCGTACAAACTCGTGGACACCCTGACCGGCGAGAACATCTTCACCAACACCATTTCCGGAAGGCTGATCAAGGAAGACAAGTACCAGGACGGCGTTGCGATTGCCAATATCGCCCACGATCCGCTCGAGCTTCCGACGGAGGTGGAAGTCCTGGACGAGTTGACGAACGAGAAGATCTCGGAGATGGGTCAGAGCGTGCTCAAGCATTACCAGAGCCTGGAGGTGGAATACTTCAACCAGGGGCAGCAGCAGCAAAAGAGGCGCAACATCGATCAGGCCGTCGAACGGTACACCGATGCGGTCTACGATGAGAAGCTGAAGGGCATCTCGACCCCGATTTCCCAGAAATCCATGGAATTCATCGACAAGCTGGTGCAGGATAAATAACCAAAGCGAAGCGTGGAGAGCCCGGATGTCGATCCGGGCTTTTCTGCCTGGAGGGAAACCATGACGAACAGAAGGTTCGGATCCTTCTCCCTGCTGCTGCTGTTGATGATCGTTTTCTTCCTTCCTGCGCTGGCAGCGGCGCAGCCCCCCACGGCGACCCGAGTCTCCGTTTTCAATTTCGGCACGGTCAATATCGAAGCCTCCGGCTACGGGACCACCGTGACCAACATGCTGACCACCTCTCTGCAGTCCGAAGCCTCCCTGAACCTGATGGACCGAAAGGAGTTGGAAGCCTTTCTCAGTCTCAACGACCTGCAGCAGAACGACCAACTCGAAAACGTCATCCAGATCGGAACGCGCCTGGGGCTGAACGTCATCGTCGTGGGCAACGTGCAGAAGCGGGGGACGATCATCGCCATCCACTGCAAGGTGGTGCACATCGAACAGAAACGGGTGATCTTCCAGACCCAGGTCCGGGCGCTGGGCGATGCCGGTCTCCTGGGCGAAGTCCGGAAACTCGGTTCCATGATCGTTTCGGCCATCGCGGAGCATGCCAGCAGGCCGCCGGAAGACAAGCCCGCGATGAGGGGACCCGTCAACGTCCAGAAGCGGTCGGGGAACATGCGTGTCTCCCTGAGCTGGGAGGATCCCCCCGACGCGCCGGCCGCAGGTTACGAACTCTTCCGGAGTTCCACGGAGACCGGTCCGTTCGCCAAGATCGGCCAGACGACGCGCCCCGAATATCTCGACCAGGGCCTGGAGCGGAACAGGACCTACTATTACAAGATCCGCTCCTTCAATCAGCGGGGGCAGCAGAGCGACTTCTCCGCCGTGATCCCGGCCGAAACGGCCCTGACCCCCAACCCCCCCGTGATTCTGAGCGCCGAAGCTCACGTGCGGAGCGTCCAGATGATCTGGTCGCCCAGTCCCATGAGCAGTGACGACCCGCTGAAGCTGAAGGGGTACAAGCTCTACCGCGCCAAGATCGAACCGGGGCCTTACCGGGAGGTGGCCAATATTCTGGGCAAGGATCTGGGGATCGGCGTCGACACCACGACCACCCTCGACAAGCTGTTCAAGGTTCCCTACCTGGACAAGGGACTGGCCGATGGGGAGGACTATTTTTACCGGGTGACCGCCTACAACGAAAAGAACCTCGAGAGCGAGTATTCGCGCGGCGTGAAAGCGACGACCATCCCCGCCGTCTCCGGCCTAATCGCCCAGGGCGATCTCATCCGGGAGATCCGACTGAGCTGGAATCACGTTCCGTCGCCCCTCATCAAGGGGTATTTCGTCTATCGCAGCCTCCGTGAGGAGGACGATTTTACGAAGATCCGGAAACTGGATGCCGGAAGCGCCCGGGCGGACGGGAGAATCGAGTTCACGGATATGGAGGGGCTCGCCGATCAGGTCCGCTATTACTATCGCGTCACGGCGGTCGAAGACACCGAAATCGAAACGTCCCCCTCCGTGACCGTTTCCGCGGTCACCAAGGGGAAGCCGCCGAAACCGGAAGGGCTTCAGGCCAAAAGCGGCCTGGTGAAGCGGGTGGATCTCGCCTGGACGGCCAGCGCGCAGCCGGACGTTGCCGGCTACAACGTCTACTGGTCGAAGGAAAAGATCGGCAAGTACCTGATGATCAAACGCATCGACGGACGAACGAACAGCGCCTTTACGGATACCGGTTCCGCCGCTCCGGAAAAGCTGGCGGACGACACCGCGTACTATTACGCCCTGACGACGTTCAACAAGGTGGATGTGGAAAGCGATCTCACGGATCCGGTTTCCGCGACCACCAAGGCCCGTCCCGCGAAGCCCCTGGCGCTCAAGGCGGCCGAACTCCAGGTGAAACAGGCGCCGCTGTCCTGGGATCCCAATCCGGAACAGGATGTCGAGGCGTACGTCGTCTACCGGCTCGAGGGAACCGGGGGCGGGGAGTTTTCCCGTTTGGAGACGGTCGAGAGAAAGAATACCCATATCGACAAGGACTTGAAGGACGGCACGGTTTACCAGTACCGTATCCAGGCGGAAGACCGGGACGGGCTGCTGAGCGATCTGTCCGATATCGTCCGCATCCAGACGAAGCCGCGGCCGAACGCGCCGTCGGCGGCGAAGGGGCGTTTCAGCGGCGGTCAGGCGGAACTCACCTGGCAGCCCAATGAAGAGAGCGATATCGTCCATTACGTCGTCTATGAAAAACGTTGGTACGGAACCGAAAAGATCACCACCGTCAAGGAAACGCGCTTCAGCGAAGCGGGGCCGCCCAAGGGGAAAAAGAAGACCTATGTCGTGACGGCGGTCGACAAAGACGGGCTGGAAAGCGATCCGTGCCCGGAACTTCTGATTGAAGGACGTTAAATCCAAGCGGGATGAGGCGGGACATGAAGATGATGAAACCGATATTCCAGCGAGCAGGCAGGATTCTTGTTTTCTTGGGGTTGATGGGGCTCATCGGCGTCTGTGGCGCCGGAGCGGCGGATACGGTCGGGAAATACCAGGTGGTGCCGGGAAACGAAGACCAGGCCTTTCTGGTCGACACCACGACGGGCGCCGTCTGGATCCTGACCCACCGCACCATGGCCACGGGGCGGGAACCGGTCGCGATCCCCTATAAATTCATCCGGATCTCTCCGCAGCACCGGGGCGAGTTTCTGGTGGAACTGGGGCCGGGTGGCGCGCCCGCCAAGGGCGGCGACGCGAAAGAGCAGGCCCCCTGAACCGGGGGAATGCCGGCCCGCGGTGACCGCGGAAAGGACGGAAGGACCGTGATGGAGGTTCATCCGATTCCGTGCAGCGGCTTCTGCCGCACGTATGTGGTCACGGGCCGCGAGGGCCTGATGGCGGTCGATGTCGGGAGTGTCGGCGCCGCCCGGGACGCCGTGCGCTATATCCGGACCGTCCTGGGTCGTTCTTTGGACGCCCTGAGACTGATCGTCGCCACCCATTTTCATATCGATCATATCGGCGGGGTGGGGGCGCTGCTCCGCGAGTGCCCGGGGACGACGACCGTTCTCTATCATCACCGCGTCGGGACGTACCTGACGGGGGAGCGCCGGCTGCCCGAGATGAGGAACTGGTGCTCCGGTCTCTTCCCCGCGTTTATCGGGAGTTGCCGCGGCGTGCGCAAACTCGGTCATCTGCGCCTGGAAACGCTGGCCGGGATTCCGCTTCCCGTGCTGCGAGGGTGGACCGGCCTCCCGTATGCGGCGGCGCGGATCCGCTTTCTGGGCGGACGAAATGAAATCCGCTACCCCCTCGGGTTCGACGACTGGGAGGTCGTCGAGACGCCGGGTCACACGGAGGATTCCGTTTCCCTCTACCACGACGGGTCCGGAGAGCTCATTTGCGGCGATGTAATCCTGAATTTCGCCCCGGACGGCCGGGGCCGGCTGAATCGCTTTTACGAAAATGAAGGCATGCTGTGCCGTTCGTTTCGGCTCCTGTCGGAAACGACCGCGCCGGTCCGGATCTATCCGGGGCATGGGAACGTGATCGCAGGCGGGGCAAATGCCCTGCTCACCGTGGTCCAATCTTGAGGTTCGGGGAGGCCATCCATGAACGCGTTCAAGCGGTTATCCCTTTGTCTGGGAGTGGTTCTCGCGGCCCTGGCCGTGCAGAGCTGCGTCGTCGCCACCAAGACGACGATCATCGCTCCGGAGATTATCGCCCTGTACAAGGGGAAGTTCAAGATCGACCCCTACATGCAGGAGCATATGCCGAGGACGGTCGCCGTCCTGCCCTTCTATGATCTGTCCAAAAGCGGGAAGGGGTTCGACGCGGTGCGGAAGGGCTTTTACAACCATTTCAGCTCCATTCCCTACAAGGACATGGAACTCTACAAGGTGGACGCCCTCCTGGCAAAAGCCGGCCTGACCGATCCGGACACGCTCTACAAGACCCCGTACGAGGAACTGGGAAAGATCCTGGGGGTCGACGCCATCGTCCTGGGCGAGATCTCCGATTTTGACAAGCTGTTCGCGATTCTGTATTCACAGGTCGCCGTGGGTGCGGAAGTCCGGATGTACGACGCGAAGACGGGACATTTCCTCTGGAGCGGAAAGCACGCGGTCCGCATCCACGAGGGGGGCGTCTCGACCACGCCGATCGGGATCATCGCCACCATTGTGGCGACGTCCATGAATATGAGAGACGTCCAGCTGCTCCGGGCCTGCGACGATCTTTTCCGCGACATGGTCAAAACCATTCCGGCGCCCTCCCTGGCCGAGGCCCTGAAACCGCCGACGATCACGCTGTTGACCCAGGACACGAAGGGCCTCCCCAAGAAGGCCGGGGATGAAGTCCGGGTCGTCATCCAGGGGACGCCGAAGATGCGGGCGCGTTTCGACATCGGCGACTACCGGCGGCGCATCGACATGCAGGAGATCGAGCCCGGCGGCTATCTGGGGGTCTACAAGGTTCTGCCGGGGGACAATGTCCAGAAGGCCATGATCACCGGGTATCTGGAGGATGACGCCGGGAATACGGCCCAGTGGGTCGACGCCGTCGGATCCGTCACCCTCGATACGACCCCGCCGGACATTCCGAAGAATTTCAAATCCGTCGGCCGCAACGGTCTCGTCCTGCTGAACTGGGAGAAGAGCGTCGCGCCGGACCTGGTCGGATACCGGCTGTACCGGAGCCAGACGCCCCTGACCGGTTTTGCCGAGATCGCCCGGACGGAGATGAACGAGCACCGGGATGCGGGGTTGACGAACGATCGGAAGTACTATTTCCAGATTTCCGCGGTCGATCAGGCGGGGAACGAAAGCGAACGGAGCGGGGTGATCGCCGGCATGCCCGTCGCCCCGGGCCCCACGCGCGTCTCGGGCGCCATCGAGGCCGATACGATCTGGTATTCAGGCGCCAGCCCCTACGTGATCGAAAATCCCGTCATCGTCCGGGACAAGGCCAGCCTCACCATCGAGCCGGGTACGGAAATCCGCTCGGCGGGGGCGGGAATCACGGTGGAGGGGCGATTGCTGGCGCAGGGGGACGGGGAGCATATCATCACCTTCGATGCCGAGGAGGGGAAGACCTGGGAGGGGATTACCTTCCTGAACGTCAAGGAAAAGGAAAACGTCCTCCGGAACGTTCGCATCCGCAAGGCGCGCATCGGGGTGCTCTGCATGGCCGCCTCGCCGCGGATCGAGGCTTCGGAATTCGTCGAGAACGGGACGGCGGTCCGGATCTCGGGCGCCTTCTCGAGGCCGAACCTGGTTCAGAATACCCTCCACGGGCAGAAAGAGGCGGCGGTGGTCGTCGAGGCCGGCGCCCAGCCGATTCTGGCGGAAAACCGCATCCGGGACAATGACCGGGAGGGCATGGTCGTCCAGGCGTCCTCGCCCGTCATCACCCGCAACGTCATTGCGCAGAACCGCGGCGTCGGGATCGACCTGAAGGGCAGCCCCGCCCGCATTTCGGAAAACAGCCTGACCGACAATCGGCCGTTTGACATGACGGCGGAGATGACCGGAGAGGCGGTGAACGCGTCCGGCAACTGGTGGGGCACCGCCCAGGGGCTCGAGGTGCTGAAAAAGATCCGGGGCCGGGTCGATGTCGCCACCGTCCTGAGCGCGGCCTATCCCGACGGGAAGCCGGTCGCGCTGCCGATCCTTTCGCAGACGCTGGGGGGGGCGATCACGGCCGACGGACTGCTCACCCTGTCGAACAGCCCCTACCGGGTCCAGAAGGATGTCACCGTCGACGGCGGGGCCACCCTTTATGTCGAACCCGGGGTGGAGATCCGGTTCGATCAGAACACGTCCCTGATCATGGCGGACGGGGGCATCGTGGCCCGGGGAACCCCGGATCGACCGATCGTCTTCACGGCCTCGGGGACGACGCCGGCGCCGGGATTCTATACGAATGCCGTCCGCTTCACGAAGAAGACGAAGGTGAACAGCGCCCTGGCCTACTGCGAGGTGAAATTCGCCTCCACGGCCCTTGACGTCTACGCCGGCGCCCCGGAAATCTCCCACTGTCTGATTGCCCAGACGTCTCAGGGCGGCATCTTCTGCCGCAACGACGCGGCCCCCCGGATTTCCTACAGCACCTTCACCGCGAACGCCGGCGAGGGCGCGATCAAGAGCGTCGGCATGTCCAATCCCTCGATTCATAGGAACAATTTTATCGACAATCCCGTCGCCCTGCAGATCTTTTCCTCGATCTATATCGATGCGCGCGAAAACTGGTGGGGGAAGGCGCCCCCGGACATCAGTCTGATCTGGGGCGATCTGGACAAGAATATCAACATCAAGCCCTGGCTGGAAAAGCCGGAGGACAAGGCCTTCCGGGGCAGATAAGCTTCGGGGAGGGCAATTTCCCCGTTGAAAGGGGAGGGAGATTCTGTTATCGTGCCCATCATGCGGCAGCATGGGGGTTGCATTTGCCGAGGGGATGTTTCTGTGGGTGGTTTCATAACCGTTAAGGAGGATGTCATGAAGTCAAAATGGGTGCTGACGATGGGGATTTTGATGGCGGGCCTGTTTCTGTATGCCGGTGCGGGCCTGGCCGCCGATACGGTGAGCATGCCGGAATGGACGCAGATTGTCGAGCAGATGGCCGGCAAGGGCAAGATCAACTGGTCGGAGGGCTACATCGAGGCCGTGGGCATCGGCGCCCCGCCGGAAAGGTTCATCGGGAAGCCCCAGGCCCGTCCGCTGGCGCTCCGCGCGGCCCGGGTCGACGCCTACCGCAACCTCCTCGAACTCGCGAAGGGGGTCCGGGTGGATTCCAAGACGGTGGTCAAGGATTTCACCGTGGAGAGCGATGTGATCAACACCCAGGTGGAGGGTCTGGTCAAGGACGCTCATCTCGTCAAACAGGACTACCTCTCGGACGGGACCGTGGAGGTGACGCTCCGGATGCCGCTTGCCGGCGGCTTTTCCCAGGTGATCATCCCCCGGCTGATGCAGAAGAAACCGGCGGCACCGGAAGCGGCGGCGCCCGCGGCCCCTCCCGTGGCGGCGCCGCCTGAGCCCGCCGCGCCGGCCCCTGCGGCGCCCGCGGCGCCTCCGGAGGTTTTCACCGGACTCGTGATCGATGCGCGCGGTCTGAAGGCCAGGCCCGCCATGTCGCCCAAGATCCTGGATGAAAGCGGGAAAGAGGTGTACGGCTCCCTGAACGTGGATCGCGAATACGCCATTCAGCAGGGGATGAGCGGTTACGCCCGCGATCTCAACGCCGCCCAGAGCAACGCGCGGGTCACCAACAATCCCGTCAGCCTCAAGGGATTGCGGACGGAAGGGCCGGGCCGCTCCGACATCGTGATCAGCAACGCCGATGCGAATAAAATCCGCGGCGCCGCCGAAAACCTGAGTTTCCTGAAACAATGCCGGGTCATGATCGTTCTGGATTGAGCATTTCCGGGGCGCGTTCATAGGCAGGCAGGATCTCGACCGCAGTCCCCCACCGGGGCTGCGGTTTTTCTTGTGGGTTCGCCCGGGGGCGCATCGCGGCGGGGAGGATGATCTGCTGTGGGGAAAATCGCCGTTCTGCCCGAGGTACTGACCAACCGCATCGCCGCCGGCGAGGTGGTGGAACGTCCCGCGTCGATCGTCAAGGAACTCCTCGAAAATGCCCTCGACGCCGGGGCCGGAGCGGTCGGCATCGAGTTGCGGCAGGGGGGCTGCGGCGCCATCCGCGTCACCGATGACGGCGAGGGAATGGAGGCCGCCGACGTTCCCCTGGCGTTTTCCCGCTTTGCCACCAGCAAGATCGCCTCTTTTGAAGACATTTATCGGATACGGTCCTTCGGCTTTCGGGGCGAGGCCCTGCCCAGCATCGCGGCCGTTTCGCGCGTCACCCTGATCACGCGCCGCCGCGACCGGCCGGCCGGAACGCGCCTGATCGTCGAGGCCGGCCAAATCCTCGAGGTGACCGATTGCGGCTGCCCTGCCGGCACCTCCATCCTCGTCGAAAATATCTTCGACCCCGTTCCCGTCCGGAAGAAATTCCTCAAGCGGGAATCCACGGAACTGGCGGCCTGCCTGGAAGCGATTACCCGGGTGGCGCTTCCCCATCGCCGCGTCCGGGTGGGGGTCCAGGCCAACGGGCGCAGCATGATGAGCCTCCCCGCGACGGAGGGAGACCGGGAACGGCTGGGGCTTCTGTTGGGGGAGGAAGCGGCCGGCCACCTGCTGCCTTTTTCAGGCTTCCGGGAAACGGCCGCCCTCTCGGGATTTTGCTCGCGTCCCGCCTGGACCCGTTCCGACGGCAAACAGATCTTCTGTTACGTCAACGGCCGCTTCGTTCGGGACCCCCTCCTGCAGCATGCCGTCATGACGGCCTACCGCCGCCTCATCGAAGCCAGGCGCTACCCGGCCTGCATCCTTTATCTCGACGTGCCTCCCGAAGAGGTGGATGTCAACGTCCATCCGGCCAAGGCGGAGGTCCGGTTCCGGCAACCCCGGGAGATCTACGCGCTGATCGTCGAGGGCTTGGTCGCGGCCCTTTCCGGATCGCCCGCCGTTCCGTCCGCCCCCCCGGCCGACCTCGCGCGGGAGCCCCTGTACCAGGCCCGCATCGAGGAGGCCATGAAGCGGTACACGGTTTCCTCCGGGAGGAGCAAGCGCCTCTTTGCGGGGCTGCCGGCGGTCCCGGCGGTTCGCCCGGGCCGCGACGCGGGGCCCCCGGCGCCGCCCGCGACGGCGGGTCCATCCCCGGAGGCGGCGATCCGCTTTACCGAGGGGACCTACCTGGGGCAGGTCCTGTCCACCTATCTGGTCTTTGCGCATCCCGCCGGCATCCTCCTGATGGATCAGCATGCGGCCCACGAGCGGGTTCTTTTCGAACGCCTGCGAACGAGCGGGGCGGCGGGAAAGGTCGTGACCCAGCAGCTTCTCCTGCCGGAAGTGATCTCGCTGCGCGCCGGTGAGTTTCAGCTCGCCCTGTCGCTGCAGACGCTCTGGGACGAACTGGGTTTCACCATCGAGCCGTTCGGGGACACCAGCATCGCCGTCAAGGCCGTCCCCGCCCTCGTCCCGAACCTCGATCCCCGTCAGACGGTCAGAGATCTCCTGTCCGAACTGTCCGAACTGCCCGCGACGGCCGGGCTCCAGGAACAGCGGGACAGGTTCCACGCCGTCCTCGCCTGCCAGGGGGCGGTCAAGGCGCATCAGGAACTGACGGAGGCGGAGGTCGGCGCCCTCTGCCGGGAACTGGACGCCATTTCCTTCCCCTCCACGTGCCCGCATGGACGGCCCGCGTATGTGCTCATCGACGAACGGGACCTGAAACGGATGTTCAGGAGAACCTGAGGCGAATGGCCGGCTGAGGAGGATATGACGTCCGGGGACAGGCCGAAACTCATCGTGATCCTGGGGCCGACGGCGGTCGGGAAGTCGGCGCTGGCGCTCGAACTCGCCCAGGCGTACGGCGGGGAAATCATCAGTGCCGACTCCATGCAGGTTTACCGGCAAATGGATATCGGGACCGCCAAGCCGAGCCGGGAAGCCCGTGCACGCGTCCCCCACCATCTCATCGACATCGTCGATCCGGACGAGCCCTTCAACGCCGCCCTCTTTGTCGAACAGGCCGGGCGGATCATCGACCGTCTGCACCGCCTGGGAAAGCCGATGTTCGTCGTGGGCGGGACGGGGCTCTATATCCGCGCCCTTCTGGGGGGGCTTCTCGGCAGCCCCGGCCCGGACGAGGCCCTGCGCGCGCGATGGAAGGCGGTCCGCGACGAGAAGGGCGTTCCTCACCTTCACGAACAGCTCCGGCGGCTCGATCCCCGTGCGGCGGGGCGGATCCACCCCCACGATGCGGTCCGCATCGTGAGGGCGCTCGAGGTTCTCGCCCTGACCGGAGAGTCCATCGTCGGCAAACAGGCCGGGCATCGCTTTGCCGAACAGCGCTACCGCGGCCTCAAGATCGGCCTTCGGCTGGAGCGGGAACCGCTCTTTGAACGGATCGAGGCGCGCGTCGACGCCATGATCGCCGCCGGCCTCGTGGACGAAGTCGCGGGACTGGTGGCGCGCGGCTACGGTGCGTCGCTCAAGCCGATGCAATCCCTGGGCTATCGCCATATCGGGGGCTATCTCCGCGGAGAGGGCGATCTGGCCGATGCGGTCCGGAGGCTGAAGCGCGATACGCGGCATTACGCCAAACGTCAACAGACCTGGTTTGCCCCCGATCCGGATATCCGCTGGTTTTCTCCCAGCGATACGGCGGGCGTGGAAGCCTGTCTGCGGCCGTTTCTGAACCGTGAAAGTCCTTGACTTAAAGGGGAGGGGAAGATTATAAAAACAGGCAAATCGGTGGTTGAAGAACAAACGGAATCCCCGGACGGGTTCCAGGAGAACGGTCTTTTCAAGAATAAGGAGGATGATATGGTTCGTATATTCAAGAATCGAAATCTCACCATGGTCCTGGTCCTCGCCGCGGCGGCCCTGTTTCTCGTTTCCTGCGGTCCCAAGGTCAGGGTGGCGACCAGCGAACTGGACACGCCGGAGCATCATTTTTACACGGGCATGAAGCTGCTGGATCAGGCACGCTATGTCGATGCCCAGCAATCCTTCAACCTGGCCATCCAGCTGGATCCCAAGTACGCCAAGGCCTACGCGGGCAGTGGCCTTGCCAATGCCTATCAGCAGGATTTCAGCGCCGCTTTCGAGATGATGAAGAAGGCCGGGAAATACGCGAAAACCGATGAGGAAAAGGTCTTCGTGCATGTCGGCTACATCCGCATCAACACCCTGAGCGCCGCCGACTGCCTCCGGTCGGGCATCCGCACCGGCGTGGTGTGCAAACCCCCGTCCGACTGGCTGGATACGGCGAAGGGGGAATTCGACGACGCCGTGCTCATCGATCCCAAGGCCTCGGCCGCTTACTATTTCATGGGGGTCGCTTACAAGACGGCCCTGGACGTCAACCAGGCCGCGTCCATGTTTGCCAAGGTCCTGGATCTGAAGGGCGATTATATGCGCGAGGCCGACGATCAGTGGCGTCTCGTCCAGAAGATCCAGCGGGCCATGCCGGGCACGATCACCGGAAAGAAGATCGCCTTCGTGGAGCAGATCACCCGCGCCGATGCGGCGGCCCTGTTCATGGAGGAATTGAAGATCGATGTCCTGTATCAGAAACGCACCCTGAAAACCTTCGACACGTCCTTCAAGGATCCCGAGAAGGCCAAGGCCGCCGGCCCCGCCCCGAAAACGGCCAGCGATATCGCCACGCATCCCCTGAAGGCGGACATCGAGGGGATCATCCAGTTGGGCGTCCGGGGGCTCGAGGTCTTCCCGGATGGCGCCTTTCATCCGAACGACCTGATCGACCGGGCAAGTTACGCCATGATGATCGAGGACATCCTCATGAAGGTGAGCGGCGACAACACCCTGGCGACCAAATTTATCGGGGAGACGGCGTCGTCTTTCCCGGATTTGAGAACGGACCTTCCCTACTACAACGCGGTGCGGGTGGTGACGTCGCGCGGCGTGATGGAAGCGAGCAATCTGGCGACGGGTGAGTTCGGTCCCCTGGGTCCGGTGGCTGGGGCCGACGCCCTGCTCATCATTCGTAAGTTCAGCGATATCCTGAGGATTTATTAAGCAGGAAAGAGAGATCCTGTCGGGCAGGATCCGAACAGGCAAGGCCAAGACGCGGGGGACGGCAGGGGGGAAATCCATTCGCCCCGCCGTCCCCTTGGCATCATCTTAGCGGAAAGATCCCCTCGATCGCCCCTCGAACAGTGCGGAGCGCAGCGCCTCCGCGGGGGAGGAAGGGGGATTTTTTCATGGAGTGTATCAATGGGCGGTGGCACCTTAAGCAAAACCTACGAACCCCGGGATTCCGAAGCGAAGTGGTACGCCTACTGGCTGGAGAAGGGCTTTTTCCACGCGGCCGATGACGGCGCCAAGCCGCCGTTCGCCATCGTCATCCCTCCCCCCAACGTCACGGGAATGCTCCACATGGGCCATGCCCTGAACAATGTCCTGCAGGACATCATCGTCCGGTTCAAGCGCATGCAGGGCTACAACGCCCTCTGGATGCCCGGCATGGACCATGCCGGGATCGCGACCCAGAACGTCGTGGAGCAGGAACTGGCGCGGGAGGGGTTCACCCGCCACGACCTCGGCCGGGAGAAGTTCATCGCGCGCGTCTGGGAGTGGAAGGCCAAATACGGCGGCGTGATCATCAACCAGTTGAAGCGCCTGGGCTGCTCCTGCGACTGGGAGCGCGAGCGCTTCACGATGGACGAGGGGCTGTCCCGTGCCGTCAGGGAGGTGTTCGTCCGCCTCTACGACGACGGCCTCATCTACCAGGGCGACTACATCGTCAACTGGTGCCCGCGCTGCCACACGGCCATCTCCGATCTGGAGGTGGAATACAAGCAGGAGCCCGGTTTTCTCTGGAACATCCGTTATCCCTTTGCCGACGGTCAGGGCGAAATCGTCGTCGCCACGACCCGTCCCGAGACGATGCTCGGCGATACGGCGGTCGCCGTCAATCCGGAAGACGACCGGTACCGGGACCTCGTGGGGAAGCGCGTCATCCTGCCCCTCATGAACAAGGAAATTCCCATCATCGCCGACGACTACGTGACCCTGGACTTCGGATCCGGCGCCGTCAAGATCACGCCCGCCTGCGACCCGAACGACTTTGCCATGGCGGGGCGGCACGACCTCGAAATCATCAAGATCATGGACGGCGGCGGCGTGATCAACGCCAACGGCGGCGCGTACGCGGGCCAGGACCGCTACGAATGCCGGCAGAATGTCGTCCGGGATCTGGAAGCGCAGGGCTATCTCGTCGGGACGGAGCCCTACGTCCACAACATCGGTCAGTGCTACCGCTGCAAGACGGACATCGAACCGATGGTCTCCAAGCAGTGGTTCGTCAAGATCCAGCCCCTGGCCCGGGCCGCCACGGCGGCGGTCGTCAAGGGCGAGACCCGGATCGTTCCGTCCATGTGGGAATCCACTTACTACGAATGGATGGACAACATCCGCGACTGGTGCATCTCCCGTCAGATCTGGTGGGGTCACCGGATCCCCGTGTGGACCTGCGACGGGTGCGGCCGGATGATCGTCGCCACGCACGATCCCGAGACGTGTCCCGATTGCCAGGGCCGGGACCTGCGGCAGGAGGAGGACGTCCTCGACACCTGGTTCAGTTCCGCCCTCTGGCCCTTCTCCACGCTGGGATGGCCTGACGGGACGGCGGCCCTGAAGACCTTCTATCCCACGTCGCTCCTCGTCACCGGGTTCGACATCCTGTTCTTCTGGGTGGCGCGCATGATGATGATGGGTCTTTACGTCATGAAGGACGTTCCCTTCCGGGACGTCTATCTCCACGCGCTGGTCCGCGACGAGAAGGGCGACAAGATGAGCAAGTCCAAGGGGAACAGCATCGACCCCCTGGAGATGATCGACAAGTACGGCACGGACGCCTTCCGCTTCACCCTGGCGGCCTTCAGCGCCCAGGGGCGCGACGTGCGCATGTCGGAGGAGCGGATCGAGGGCTACAAGTATTTCGTCAACAAGATCTGGAACGCGACGAAGTTCTCGCTCATGAACCTGAAGGGCGAGCCGGAGGAGGCCGAACCGGTCCCGCCGCAGGACCTCTCCCTGGCCGACCGCTGGATCCGTTCGCGCCTCAACCGAACGACCGCCGAGGTCATCCGGGGGCTCGACGAATACAAATTCAACGAGGCCGCCGCCGCCGTGTACCAGTTCGTCTGGCACGAGCTGTGCGACTGGTACCTCGAACTGGTCAAACCGGTTCTCTACGGGAGCGAGGAGAACGCGGCCGTGCGCGCCGCCCGCCGGACGCTGCGCCAGACGCTCCAGTCCTCGCTCAAGCTGCTGCATCCCTTCATGCCGTTTCTCACGGAGGAGATTTGGCAGACCCTCGTGGCGGACGGCACGTCCGTCATGGTCAGCGAGTTCCCGCGTGAGGACGAAACGCTGGCCGATCCGGAAGCGGAGGCGCGCATGGGGCTCGTCATGGACGTGATCAGCGCGATCCGGAACATCCGGGGGGAGGTCAACATCGCCCCCTCCAAGAAGGTGAACGTCCGGATCTTTGCGCCGGAGGCCGGGGCGGCGGCCGTCGTCGCCGCCGAGCGCGGCCATATCGTCAACCTGGCCAATCTCCGGACCCTCGATATCGACCAGACCCTCGAGGAGCCCAAGGGGGCCGCCACGGGGGTCGTCGGCTCCCTGCGCATCTTCGTCCTTCTGGAGGGCGTGGTCGATATCGGCGCGGAGCGGGCCCGGCTGCGGAAGGAACTGGCCAAGGTGAACCGGGATCTCGAAGGGGTTGCGAAAAAACTCGCCAACCGGGATTTTCTCGCCCGGGCGGCGGCCGCCGTCGTTCAGAAGGAAGAGGGGAAACACCGGGAATTGACGGACAAACACCAGGCCCTGGAGGCGGCCCTGAAGCGGTTTGCCGATCTGGGCTGAGCGGACGGTCCCCATGTTGCCGAAAGCGGTGCTCGATCCCATTCTGAGACAGGCCCTGGCCGAGGACATCGGCCCCGGGGACGTCACGACCGCCGCGGTCCTGACCGGCGACGAGCGCGGCCAGGCCCGTGCGATCGCCAAGTCGGACCTGGTGGTGGCGGGCGCGGACGTGTTCCGGGAGGTCTTCACCCTGCTGGACGCCTCCCTCGATGTCGCCCTGTCCCTCCGGGACGGCGACCGGGCCCGTCCCGGGGACAGCCTCGCGGAACTGACCGGCCGTCTGGGCAGCATCCTGACGGCCGAGCGGACCGCCCTGAATTTCTTCCAGCGCCTGTGCGGCATCGCCACGCTGACGCGGCGCTTCGTGGAGGAAATCGATGGAACCGGGGCCCGGATCCTGGACACGCGCAAGACGGCGCCGGGCTTGAGGCTCCTCGACAAGTACGCCGTGCGGGTCGGCGGCGGACGGAACCACCGGTTCGCCCTTTTCGACGGCGTGCTCATCAAGGACAATCATATCGCGGCGGCGGGCGGGATCGCCGCCGCCGTGGCGAAGGTCCGTCAGACCGTCGCGCATCTCATGAAGATCGAAGTTGAATGCAAAAATGCGGCCGAGGTCGAGGAGGCGCTGGCCGCAGGCGCCGACGCCGTGATGCTGGACAACATGGATCTGCCGGCCATGAGGGAGGCGGTGGCCCTGGTCCGGGGGCGCGTCCCGATCGAGGCCTCGGGCAACGTCACCCTGGCCAATGTCCGGCGCGTGGCCGAAACGGGGGTCGATTTCATCTCCGTCGGCGCCCTGACCCATTCCGTGGCGGCGGCGGATATTTCGCTCAACATTCAGCGGGGGACATGAGTCCGTCTTTGACCGCCGCAAGCCTGTCGGAGCGCCTCGCGGGCGTCGGTCTCGCCCGGCACATCCGTTTTTATGCGGAGCTCGGCTCGACGAACGACGAGGCCTTCGACCTGGCCCGGCAGGGCGCGCCGGAGGGGACCGTGGTCGTGGCCGACCGCCAGACCCGGGGGCGCGGGCGGATGCAGCGGGTCTGGGTTTCGCCGCCGGGGCGGAATCTTTACCTGTCGCTCGTCTTAAGACCGGATATCGCGCCGGAGCAGGCGCCCCAGTTGTCCATCGTGGCCGGCGTCGCCGCGGCCGAGGCGCTTTGGGGCCTGTGCCCCGGCGTGACCCTGAAATGGCCGAACGACGTCCTCGCCGGGGGGCGAAAGCTCTGCGGGATCCTGGCGGAGATGCGGGCCGCCGCCGGGCGGCTGGACTTCGTGATCCTGGGGATAGGCGTCAACGTGAACCTCCTGCGGGAGGAGTGCCCGCCGGAGATCGCCGGAATCGCCACCTCCCTCCGGGAAGAGACGGGAGGGGCGCTCTCCCGCGCCGAGGTCGCCGCCGTGCTCCTCCGCTCCCTGGAGACCGCCTACCGGATCTATTGCCGGGAGGGGTTCTCGCCCCTCCGGGCGCGCTGGCTCGAGCGGACGGACATGGCGGGGAAACCCGTCCGGGTCGTGGCGGGGACGGACGTGTACGAAGGCCGGATGGCCGGACTCGACGATGCGGGGGCCCTGCTGCTCGAGGAGAAAACGGGAGGCATCCGCGCGGTGATGGCGGGCGACGCCTCGCTGGTGAAAGGATAAGCCTATGCTGCTGGTGGTGGATGTCGGAAATACCAATACGGTCCTGGGGCTCTTCGACGGCGACAATCTGATTCACGACTGGCGGATCCGGACGGAGGTGAATCACACCGTCGATGAATACGGGATGCTGATCTACAACCTCTACAAGAGCGGCCGGGTCGGGTCGCGGGAGATCTGCGCGATCATCATTTCCTGCGTCGTCCCCCCCATGCTGAACATCCTGGAACCGCTGTGCCTGAAGTACTTCAACCTGAAGCCGATCATCGTCGGGCCCGGGATCAAGACCGGGATGCCGATCTATTACGACAATCCGAAGGAGGTCGGGGCCGACCGGATCGTGAACGCCGTGGCGGCCTTCGAGAAGTACAAACGGGAACTGATCATCGTGGATTTCGGGACGGCGACGACCTTCGATCACGTCACGGCCAAGGGCGAGTACATGGGGGGCTGCATCGCCCCGGGGATCATGATCTCGAGCGAGGCCCTGTTCCTGCGCGCCGCGAAGCTTCCCCGCGTGGAACTCTCCAGACCGAAGTCCATCATCGCCAAGGATACGGTCAGCAGCATGCAGGCGGGGATCATGTTCGGCTATGCCGGGCTCGTGGACGGCATCGTCGAGCGCATGAGGGCCGAGGCCAAGTCCAAGCCCTACGTGGTGGCGACAGGCGGGCTCGCCAAGATTGTCGCCGCGGAAACGAAGACCATCGACACCGTCGACGAAATGCTGACCCTGGAGGGCCTGAGGATCATCTACCATCGCAACGCCGCTGCCTGAACCGGTCCCGGTGTCACGACCGGTCGAATACCCTCCCCATGCGAACAGGATAGGACGGGATGCTGAATGTCGGATTGACGGGCGGAATCGCCTGCGGAAAGACCACCGTGGCGGAGATGCTGGTGGCACGGGGGGCGCACCTCATCGATTTCGATGCGCTGGCCCATGAGGTCGAGGCGCCGGACCGGCCGGCGTGGCGGGGGATCGTGTCCGCCTTCGGCGAGGACGTCCTCAACGCGGATCGGACGATCGACCGCCTGAAGCTCGGGGCGATCGTCTTCCAGGACAAGGCCAAGCTGCAAACGCTGAACGGGATCGTCCATCCGGCGGTCTTCGACGCGTGGCGGCGGCGGATGGACGCGATCGTGCGCGATGACCCGCGGGCCATCATCCTTTCGGACGTGCCCCTGCTATTCGAGGTGGGGATGGCGCCCCTCTTCGACCTGGTCGCACTCGTCTATATCTCTCCCGCGGAGCAGGCCGACCGCCTGATGAAACGGAACGGCTTCACCGCCGAAGAGGCCCGGGCGAGGCTGGCGGCCCAGATGTCGATCGACGAAAAAGTCCGGCGGGCCGACGTCGTGATCGACAACCAGGGAACCGTGGAGGAGACGCGGCGGGGGATAGCGGCGGTCTGGGCGGATTTCGTGCGCCGCGAGGAGGCGAAGCGCATGTCCTGAGCCGCGGCGGACCGCACGCGCCGACGCCCGGGAAGACCCGGTTCGCGCCCGCGGCCCGAACGCGGCGGATGCACTCATATCAAGAAAGAGGAGGTTCCAGCGTGATCCACAAGAATGTCAAAACCGATTTTTCGCCGGCGGCCGTGACGCCGCAGATCGATCCGACGACGTACGTCCACCCCCTGGCCGCCGTCATCGGAAACGTCATTTTGGGGAAGGGCATCATGGTGTCCCCCTGCGCCTCGATCCGCGGCGACGAAGGGCAGCCGCTCTACGTGGGGGACGGGTCGAACGTCCAGGACGGCGTCGTGATCCACGCCCTGGAGACGGAACTGAACGGTGCGCCCGTGGAGAAGAACCTGCGGGAGGTGGACGGCGGGAAATACGCCGTCTACGTCGGGCGGCGCGTTTCCCTGGCGCATCAGGTGCAGGTCCACGGCCCGGCGGTGATCCTGGACGACACGTTCGTCGGGATGAAATCGCTCGTCTTCAAGTCCGCGGTCGGCCGACAGTGCGTGGTCGAGCCCGGCTGCATCCTGATGGGGGTGACGGTCGCGGATAAGCGCTACGTCCCCGCCGGGTCGGTCGTGAAGACCCAGGCGCAGGCGGACGAGCTCCCCGCGATTACGGACGATTACCCGATGAAAGACATGAACAAGGGCGTTGTCCACGTCAATACGGCCCTGGCGCGCGGCTATCTCGCCGCCGGCGAGTAGAAGAATCGATCGGGGCGCCGGCTTGAGCGCGCCGGCGCCCCGCGAGACGGGCGAGGGGGTTCCGGTCCTTACTTGAAGATCGAGAAGACGGCCTTGCGGACCTTCTCGATGCTGTCCCGATCCTTCAGGATCGCTTCCAACTCTCCGGGATCGAGGTGGACGGCGCCGCACTGGTCGTTGATGCACACGTCGATCTTGACCGTTCCATAGCTGATTTCCGCCAGGCTCGGCGTGCCGCAGCGGAAGCAGTGATTCTTGTGTTCCTCCCGGTACTTCTGGTTCGACTCCTGGGCCGCCTTTTTGCGCAGCTTCCGGATCTTTTCCTGCTCCTGTTCCTTGAAGAACAGGTCCTCGTGATCCCCCGTACTGATCGTGATGAACGTCTTTTCCTGAGCCATGGCATCCTCCTTGATGAAACGGCGGCACTTGCGGGTCCGCTCTATCCGTGACGCGCACTTAACATAATTCATTCACGGATTCAACCAATCTCCGATCACCGGGCGCGTTTCACGGTCGCCGCCGGACGGCCCTCCCCGGATTGCACGCGGGCGTCGATGGGGGGAGCGTTCATCAAGGCATCCGGTCCTTCAGGGATCCGTGCGCCCGATCCACCGATAGACGGTTGCACCCAGGATCGCGCCCACGATGGGGGCCACCCAGAACAGCCACAACTGGGCCACCGCCCAGCCGCCGACGTAGAGGGCGACGCCGGTGCTGCGCGCCGGGTTCACGGAGGTGTTCGTGACCGGGATGCTGATCAGATGGATCAGGGTCAGGCACAGGCCGATCGCGATCGGGGCCAGGCCCCGCGGCGCGCGCTTGTCCGTCGCGCCGAGGATCACGATCAGAAACATCATCGTCATCACGACCTCGGTGACCAGGGCCGCGAGCAGGGAATAGCCGCCGGGGGAATGCTCCCCGTAGCCGTTGGACGCGAAGCCCGCGGCCACGTCGAACCCCGCCTTGCCGGTTGCGATCAGGTAGAGGACGCCTCCGGCGACGATGCCTCCCAGGACTTGGGCGATGATGTAGGGCAGCAGTCCCTTCGCCGGGAAGCGGCCGCCGGCCCACAGACCGATGGACACGGCCGGGTTGAGGTGGCAGCCGGAGATGTGTCCGATCGCGAAGGCCATTGTCAGGACGGTCAGGCCGAAGGCCAGCGCAACGCCCAGAAAGCCGATGCCCGTTTCGGGAAACGTTGCCGCCAGGACGGCGCTGCCGCACCCGCCCAGCACGAGCCAGAAGGTTCCAAAAAACTCCGCACCGAATGCTTTCATGCTTTTTCCCTCCTTCGTCTTGGGGTGAGTCCGACGTCTTGCGGACGATTCCGTTCGACCCTCATCCGCCCGGTAGCCGCCGCCGGGCGGAACCCGGCGACCCGCTGCTCATCGACCCTCGAAGCGGAGCGTGTTCTTCGTGAACACGTTCTCCTCGTAGATCGGGGCATGCGCATCGAAAAAGCTTTTCCACGTGTTCTTCCCGGTTATCGAATCGCCAGCCTACTTGACTTTCCGCAAGGCCCGGTTCACGGCCTCGATATCGAACGCTTTTGGATCGAATTCCCCTCCCACCCACTCCAGATAGGAATCGTGTTCCTCGTGGTTGGGGTCGCGGATGGCTTGCAGAAAGCTTTGGTAACCCCATATTCCCCCGACATCTTCCGGCGGACAAGCGCCTTTCCCCTGTATGCATTTCGGATAGATTTCACCCGCATCAGGCGGGATGATCTTTTCCACCAGGATGACGTGCTCCCAACCGTCGCCGAAATCATATTCGTAGATGAACCTGGAGTTCAAGGAGGGGGCGAGTTTTTCCAACTTGATGCGGCGCTCATCGATCCCAGGCTCCCAGTCGTCCGGGTGGGGAATGATGTAGTACCTGCCATCCACAATGAATTGGTGCAAGTGGCCATCTTCCCATCCCATCGCGAGTTGAATCACCCGATGCAATTTGTACAGGCTGAAATGGTCGGGCGCCCATACCCGCCGCCAGATGGGGGGACGGGACCCTTTGAGCGTGATCTTGAATTGATAGACGGCAGCGGGAATCTTTGGCGACTTTGGCGGCATGGCGGGACTCCTTGGCTTGATTTGCGGCCCACACGGGTGAACCGATCAACAGCCCGTTCGACGAACGGACTTCGTGCAGTTGTGTGTCAACGGGGATATCATATGTGCTCGCGTCCAAATTTCAAAGAATTATTTTGGACCCTGGACCATCGCGTCACCGCCAGTTCGTAAATGATCAGGTGGTCATGCCATCACACGATGCGACTGTCGCGCCTTGAATTTCCGGTTGATAAAAACCTTGACATGAGATAGGGTGTCCGTCAAATAAAAACCATATAGGATTCTCTAATACAACAGCGGATAACGCCGGCCGGAGAACGCAGTAACGATCCCGGTTGTCTTGACCGATGCATAAGGGGGGGGCGATGAAGACGGGAGCCGGGCAGGGACGGTACGCGGACCAAAACGTGTTCATCACCGGCGGCTCCAGCGGGATCGGCCTGGCCGCGGCCGACGCCGTGGGCACGACGATGCCGTGCGGCAGGAAGTGGGAGGCGGTTGCCAGAAGCGTCAGAAAGGCCCGTCCCGGTCTCGTCTCCGTGATGAATCGTTTGCGGAGAAACCAGTCCACCAGGCGGAGGATCCAGGGTTCGTACTTCCCGTAAAGCCAGTGCAGGACGTAATGAAGCCGGCCGATCGGCACCAGCCTGTCTCCGCCGAAGGCGACGTGTCCCGCCAGCAGAAGCGTGAAACCGTCGAGAACCGCCCCCTGGAAAACGGCAGGAGCAGTTATGAGATCCGGTATCATCGCGCCCTGAACCTCCTTTCACGAACGGGATCCGGCGCCTAAACGGGACTCATGACCGATTTCCTGAACCGGCCGCAGCGCCCGATTCACACGACGAAATCCGGCGCCTGCACCCGATCGCGCAGCTCACGCCGGAGGATTTTCCCTGCCATGTTTGCGGGAAGCTGGTCGGTAATCACCAGCTTGCGGATCTTCTTGTACAGGGCGATGTTTTCATTGACGTACGCCAGGAGCTCCGCCTCCGTCGCCGTTGCGCCGGGCCGCGACTGGACGAAGGCCACCGGGGCCTCCCCGTAGCGCTCATCCTTCTTCCCGACCACGGCCGACTGCATCACGTCCGGATGGGCGTTCAGGACCTCCTCGATATCCCGGGGGTAGACGTTGTGCCCCTTGCACAGGAGCATGTCCTTCTTGCGGTCCACGATGAACAGGTAGCCGTCTTGATCCATATACCCGATATCGCCGGTCAGGAGCCAGCCGTCCTTCAGGACCTCCGCCGTTTCCTCGGGGCGCTTCCAGTAGCCCGCCATGATCTGCGGCCCCTTGATGCAGATCTCGCCGGTCTCCCCAAAAGGAAGTTCGATCCGGTCGTCGTCCGGGTCCACGATCCGGATGTCACTAACAAATGATCTGTCC
>DDXV01000015.1 GCA_002347815.1 Syntrophaceae bacterium UBA2251 | reverse complement strand
TGGCGAAGGCGTTTCGGGTGGACGCCTCCAGACAGCGGATCGATTCGGTGCATATCCGCTCCAACATGAAGCGTCTGGGGAGGATCGGGATCTTCTCCCGGAGCATCCATGTGTTTCTCGTCAATCTGAAGCGGCAGCGGCCGGAGATTTTCGAGACGATTGACAAAGAGCTGGTCGATCGGTACCTGACCCAGAAGGCCCTGGGCTGTTTTTCCCTGGTGAAGCCTTCTGAATCGGGGAAGACACTGGAGATGGTGGCTCGGGACCTCTTTTCTTTGGTCCGGCGATTCCGGGAAAACCGGGAGGTCAACTCTCCGCACGGTTACAACGCCCTGGTCCGGGTTCTGAAGGATCAGTGTCTCGTGACTGAGGAGCAGGACAATCAGCCGGCGGGGGTGGAGGTAAAATCCCCCAAGGAAGTTTCTTCCGCTTCGTTGCGGAATCCTTCCGATCCCGACGCCGGGTACAGCGGTCACGAGGGTCAGGGGTATCATGCCCAGGTGATGGAGACCTACCGCGATTCGCAAGATGAACAGATCAGAGAGAGGACCCTGAATCTCATCACCCATGTGGAGGTGGAACCGGCGCGTGTCAGCGACGCCCACGCCCTGATCCCCGCCCTGGAATCGGCAAAAGAAAGGGGGCTTGCCCCGGAAGAGGTTCTGGCGGATTCCCTGTACGGCAGCGACGAAAATGGTGAAAAGGCCAAGGAGATGGGTGTTGAAATCATCTCCCCCGCGATGGGGACGCCGAAGGAAGAGACCCTCAATCTGAGCGATTTTACGCAGACCGAAAACGGGAAGATCTCCGCCTGTCCTCAAGGGCATGCGCCGATGAGATTCAAGCGGGGCAAGAAAAGCACCTGCGGCGTCGCCTTTGATTCGGAGCATTGCGGCGCCTGTCCCCTCCGGGAGCGGTGTCCGGTCAAACCTGGAAGGAAGTGTCATTATCTTCGTTTTGACCTCAAAACCTTGCGGATTGCCGCCCGGCGGACCAGGGAGCACACCCCGGAGTTCAAGGACAAGTACCGCTGGCGCTCCGGGATTGAATCGACCTTTTCCGGGATGGACAAACAGACCGGGATCAAACATCTCCGGGTTCGGGGTCTGGATGCCATGGGCTACTGCGCCCGGTTGAAGGCGATTGGCGTCAATCTTTTCCGGGCAACAAGGGTGAAGAGGGTCCTGGATGCCCTCAGGCCAGTCCCCGGGGCTCTTTCCGCCGCTGTCCGTGCCATTATTTTGGATGTCAAAGAGCGTTTTTTGAGCCCTTGGCGCCGGCTCAGTGATATTTTAAAATCGGCGATTGAAAATATGCCCTACACCTTCAGAATCGCTGCGTGACTTTTTACAAGGCCGTCATTTGTTAGTGACAGAAAATTACACAAAAAACGTGGGCCAAACGAAACTGTCAAGAAAATCGAATTATTGAACTGCCCGGGGCCCTAGGGAAGGCATTCTCTCCCCGGGTATCGGGACGGCGCGGGCGGGTCGATGCGGGTGGCGATCCGCTCCCGGACCCTCGCCGCCGTCGCCTCGATACCCATCGCAGCAAGGGCCTCGCCTTCATTTTCACCTTGTCATCCGTTTGTCCGTGTGCCATAAACGGCCATGATTTCAGGTCTGTTGATCCCCTGATGCGGCCGGCAGAGCGGAGGGTCGACGATGGGAGGCCCCGTCCGCTGAACCCCTGGCGGAACGGGCGTCCGACGGTACCGGGGCGGGGAAAAACCGGGGGCGCCGCGCCGGCAAGGGACAGAAAGGGACAGAAAGGAGGCATGGCATGGGAATCATGACGAGCGAAGCGTACCTGGCGAGCCTGGCGAAGCAGAAACCCGTGGTCTACATCGGGGGCGAGAAGATCCACGACGTCGTCCACAGCCCGTACTTCAGGATCTCCCTGGAAGAGATGTGCAAGTTCTACGATTGGGCGAACGATGAACGAACCGCCGCGGATTTCACGTTCCGGTCGCATCTCATCGACGAGCGGGTGAGCTTCTGGACGCACCTTCGCGAAACCCCCGAGGACGTCCGCAGGATGATCGAGGTTATGAAGGCGCAGAACGCCCGCCATTTCTGCTCCATGTGCATGATCACGGGGCTCAACGTCCTCTGGGCGGTGACGTACGACATCGATCGGGCGCGGGGCACGTGCTACCACGAGCGGCTCAAGGCGTTCTTCCGGGAACTCCAGACGAACGATTTCCGCTACTGCATGGGCGTCATGGATCCGAAAGGAGACCGGTCTCTCGCCCCCTCCGCGCAGGCGGACCCGGACCTCTATCTGCGGGTGGTCGAGCGGAAGACGGACGGCATCGTCGTCAACGGCGCCAAGCTCCACACGTCCAACGCGCCCGTCACCCATTTCATCTTCACCTGCCCCTCGGGCGTTCTGACGGAAGCGGACCGGGACTACGCCGTCTCTTTTGCTGTCCCGGTGGACACACCGGGGATCACGTACATCACGCGACCGGCGCCGGGTCCCCTGACGTCCAGGACGCTGGAGAACCCGGTGAGCGGCCACATCGGATTCGTCGAGTGCCTGACCGTCTTCGATCATGTCTTCATTCCCTGGGAGCGCGTCTTCATGTGCGGGGAATGGGAGTTCACGAAAAACCTGATCCAGTATTTCTCGCCGTACGTCCGGATGTGCAAGGGGACCTGCACCTCGGCCCGGACGGATATCCTGATCGGGGCCGCGGCGCTCATCTCCCAATACAACGGGACGGCCCGGGCGAGCCACATCCGGAGCAAGCTGACAGACATGATGATCGCTTCGGAGATCGGATGGGGGTGCGCCCTCGCCTCCGTCGCGAAGTCGGTCATGCATCCGAGCGGCATCCCCATTCCCGACTCGTCCGTCGCAAACGCGGGCCTCTACCACAGCCGCCTTCGCTTCATCGGGTTTCTCGGCACCCTCCAGGAGATCGCCGGCGGCATCGTCACGACCATGCCGGCCGAGACGGAATGCCTGAACGAGGCATCGCGGGCGTACATCGACAAATACCTCAAGGGCGTCGACGGCGTCCCCACCGAAGATCGTCTGAAACTTCTGTATTTCATTCAGGATCTGACGGCCTCGCGCTTCGGCGGCTACCTGACGGCCAGTGCCGTCTGTGCGGGGGGAACGCCGGAAACGAACCGGGTCGAGGTGTTCCGGAATTACGACCTTCCCCAAAAGATCCGCAACGTCAAGGAACTGTGCCGCCTCGCCTGACGTTCGGCGGGAGACGGGCGCAGGCGCCGTTTCGAGCCGGTGATCACGGCGTGGGCGGGTCGACGTGGGCGGCGATCCGCTCCCGGACCATCGCCGCCGTCTCCTCGACGCTCATCGCGGCAAAGGCCTCGTAGGGGATCTCCTCCAGGATCCGCACCCGGATCTTCTTGACGCCGTGGAACTTGAAGCTGTATTTCGGCAGCGCATCGCGCGTGCCGGAGATGGCGACGGGCAGGATGGGCAGGCGGTTGTCCCGGGCCAGGCTGAACGCCCCGGTCTTGAACGGCCGGAGGAGGCCCGTCTCCGAACGGGTCCCCTCCGGGAACATGAAGATCGAATTCCCCGCGGCCAGCGCCCGGTTGCAGTCCTCGAGCATCTGCCGGATGCTGTCCTTGTCGCCGCGGACCAGCAGGATATAGCGGTTCAGCCGCATGTTCCAGCCGATCAGGGGAATCTTGAAGACCTCCGCCTTCGACACCCATTTGAAGGGGAAGAAGATGCGGAAGACGACCAGGATGTCCAAGAGCGACTGGTGATTGGAGACGGCGACGTAGGTCTTCCGGCCGATGCGCTCCCGGCCCTCGATGGAGACCGACCAGGCCGGCATCACCCAGAGGTAGAAGGAGGCCCAGAAGGAGCTGTAGTCGTGGAGGAGGATCAGACGACGGTCGAAGAGGACCGTCAGGAGCCAGATCGTGAGCGCGATCGCGAAGAAGAACAGGCTCGTGACGGCGATGAAAACGAGAAACAGGATTCCGATCACGCGGTCCATCATGGGTCGATTCCCCCCCTTTGTCCTGAATGTAACGTCCCTTTCTTTCCCCCGAAACGGCCGCTTCCCGCACGGCGTCCCGAACCCATACCCCGGATGGGCTCGGAATGTCAATCTGTGGCAGCACCCACGGCGGAAAATCCATCCCCCGGGCGTCGACCACGGGGAGTTGCGCCTCCTGCTTGGATCTCTTCGTGATGTCCGGCGGGTGTTCCTCGACGGTTCCCATGAGCTGGCGCACGGCGACCGTCTCGGTTCCCCCGGCCGGTCGCCATCTCCCCGCGCTTCGGGGTCTTGTCGTCATTGCCGGAAACGGCATCCGTCCCGTCCGCGGTGATGGCGATGGCGTTGCCCGATCCCGAATGACGCCGCCCGTCACCGGCCGCAGCAGCGCTTGAACTTGAGTCCGCTCCCGCAGGGGCAGGGCGCGTTCCGGCCTGTGCGCCCGCCCGCCGCAGCCCGTTCCCGGTCCGACGCGAACAGCCCGGCCAGCGGTGCGCGCATCAGGTTGCCCAGCCGCTCCACCGGCTCCACGAAGAAGTCGCACGGATACACGTCGCCGTTGTGCTCCACGACGAGGTAATCGCCGCAGTGTTCGCACAGGGTGCAGTCCGGTGGCGCGAAGCCCGCATAGCCGAAGAAGAGCGACTCGAAGAAGCGCACCGAGGTCTGCGGCTCGCCGTCGCGGAAATCGGCGCGCCACCGGTCGAAGATCCGGCAGAGGAACACGCCGTATGCCTCCGCGGTGACGGAGAAGGGCGCAGCGCGCCCCGGGTCGGACGGGTCGGTCTCCACGCAGGGGATAAACTGCATGTAATCGAGGCCGAGCGCGCGGTGGTGGTCGTAGATCTCGTCCGGAAAGCGCACGGTGACGTCGTTGACTACCGTGAGTGCGTTGACCGGCGCCCCCTCGTCCAGGAGCATCCGCGCCGCGTCACGGACCCGCGCCCACGTTCCGCCGCCGCCATGGGCTACGTCTTCAGCCACCCGCGCGGGTTCGCCGCGACCCGGCGCTCCCACGCCTCCATGGCCGCCTCCATCCGCCGGCACACGTCCGGATGGCGTTCCGCCTGGTTGTAGTTCTCCCCCGGATCGACATCCAGGCGGTACAGGTTCGGCCAGCTCGCGAAGTTGCCCTTCGCGACCTTTCCCATGAAGGTGCTCGTCTTGTCGACCGGCTGCGGCCAGGTGTAGTGGTTGACGCTGCGGAAATACTTCCAGTCGCCTTGGTGGATGCCCTCCAGTTCCTCGTAGTGGTAGAAGTAGAGCGCCTCGTGCGGCGATTTCGCCCCGCCGGCCAGGAGCCCCGCGATGTCCTTCCCGTCGATAACGCGGTCCGACGGGGGAGCGAGGCCCGCCGCGGCCGTGAGCGTCGGGAAGAGGTCGATGTTCATCGCGGGTTCGTTGCAGACCGCCCCGGGGCGCGTCCGCCCGGGCCACCGGACGATGAAGGGCACGCGGAAGCCGCCCTCGTAGGACTGGCCCTTCCTGCCGCGGAAGCCGCCGGGGCTCCCGTTGTACCAGGGGCCGTTGTCGCTGGTGAAGAGGACGATCGTGTCGTTCTCGAGGCCGTTGCGCTTCAGGCACTTCAGGATCTCGCCCACGCTCCAGTCGATCTCCTCGACCGCATCGCCGAAGAGGCCCACCCGCGACTTGTCCTTGAACCGCTCCGACGCGAACAACGGCTGGTGCGGGAAGGTATGGGCGAGGTACAGGAGGAACGGTCCGCCCTTCGATTTCTCGATGAAGTCGATGGCCTCTTTCGTGTACAGGCCGGTCAGCCGCGCCTGGTCGAGCTTGATGTCGGCCTCGAGCGGGGTCTCGTCCCGGTACAGCGGGCAGGGCCACATGTCGTTGCTGTGGGGCACGCCGAAGAAACGGTCGAAGCCGTGCCGTCGCGGGTTGAATGCGGCGTTCGCGCTGAAGTCGCCCAGGTGCCACTTGCCCACCATGCCCGTGCGGTAGCCCGCCATCTTGAGCGCCCCGGCCAGGGTGATCTCGTCGTTCGACAGGCCGTCCGCCCAGCAGTCCTCCTGCACGTCCACCGCGCCCAGGCTTCCCCACCAGCGGCCCGTCTTCCGGAGGAAATAGCGCATGAGCGACTCGTTCGAGGCGGGCAGCATGAAGATGAGGCCGTCGCGGACCGGGTAGCGCCCCGTGAGGAGGCCGTAGCGCGACGGGGTGCACACCGAGCAGGAGGAATAGAAGTCCGTGAAGCGCGTGCCCTGCCGGGAGAGACCGTCTACGTTCGGCGTCCGGATGACCCGGTTGCCGTAGCATCCCAGGTCCCCCCACCCCAGGTCGTCGCAGAGGAGGATCACGATGTTGAGCCGCCGCCCGGCGAATCCGGTCCGGGGTTGGATGACCCGCTCCGGCGCAACACGGCCCCGGCTGGCATAGACGGCGGGGTCGAACGTGGCGCCGTGCTCCGGATCGCCGGCGCCCCGGCCGCACCCCCAGAGACCGGCGGCGGCGGTCGCCGCGCCCATCTTGACGAAGTCGCGCCGCGTGATCTGCCTGTCGCTCATGGGGGGACCTCCCTGTCGGGTTAGGGGTTGCCGCGAAGCTGTCGCCCAAATCCACGGCGCCCCGCCCGGGGGTGAAGCGGCCGCAGGAATCCCCGCGGGCCGGGGTCGCGCGTCTCTTGGGTTAAGGCGCGCACTGATAAGATTGGCGGATCATCGCCTGCTTTTGCACGCAAAAAAACAGATACAGAACGGACCCCTGCGTGTCAAGAGACTCCTGGGAAGGCTATTCGTAGTGCAGGGCGTCGATGGGGTTCAACTGGGAGGCCTTGTAGGCGGGGTAGAAGCCGAAAAACAGGCCCACGAGACCGGAGAAGCCGAAGGCCAGCAGGACGGACAGGACGGAGATGACGGTGGACCAGCCGGCCAGGACCGACAGGAGCTTCGCGCCCGTGACGCCCAGGACGATCCCGATCACGCCGCCGATGAGCGACAGGGTCAGGGCCTCGATGATGAACTGCAGCCGGATGTCCCAGGTTTTGGCCCCCACGGCCATGCGGATGCCGATTTCCCGGGTCCGCTCCGTCACGGAGACGAGCATGATGTTCATGATCCCGATGCCGCCCACGAGGAGCGAGACGGAGGCGATCGCCGCCAGGAGCAGGGCCATGATCCGGGTGGACTGCTCGGCCGCCTGCATGATCTGGGTCAGGTTCCTTACGGTGAAGTCGTTCTCCTCGCGCGGCGTCAGGCGGTGGCGTTCGCGCAGGAGTTCCGTGATCTGCGCCTCCGCCGCCGCCATTTCGTCGGTGCCGCGGGCCTTCACGACGATGTGCCGGACCATCCCCGGCAGGCGCGTGCCGAAGATCTTCCGCTGCGCCGTCGTGATCGGGACGATGACCGTGTCGTCCTGGTCCTGACCCATCATCGACTGCCCCTTGGGCGCCAGGACGCCGATGACGACGAACGGGATCTTCTTGATCCGGATGATCTGGCCCAGGGGATCGGCGCTGCCGAAGAGGTTGTCCGCCACGGTCCGGCCCAGGAGACAGACCTTGGTCGCGCTCCGGACGTCCTGGTCCGTGAAAGGCCGGCCGGCGGCGAGCGTCCAGTCCCGGACGTTCAGGATGCCGGGCCCGGAGCCCTCGATCCCGGTCGCCCAGTTCTGGTTGCCGTACACGATCTGGGCCGCGCCGGTGTGCATCGGCGCCACGTCGGCGACGGCCGTGCACTCCCGGGCGACGGCCTCGGCGTCGCTCAGGGTCAGGGTGGACTGCGTTCCGGCGCCCATCCGCAGGCCCCCGGCGGTGCTGCTCCCCGGCATGATGATGATCAGGTTGCTGCCCATGCTGGCGATCTGCTGCGAGATGCGCCGGCTGGCCCCGGACCCCACGGCCAGCATGACGATCACCGCGCCCACGCCGATGATGATGCCGAGCATGGTGAGTCCCGAACGCATCTTGTTCGCGCGCAGCGCACGGAGGGAGATGCGGAATGTCGCCGGGATGTTGATCATCTCCGCCTCCGCGCCGGCACCGTCATTCTGCATGCATGTTCGATCCGGGTCATCTCAGGGTCCGCCTCGCGTCAATGCCTCACCGGCTCGTCGCTGATCACGCGGCCGTCCAGGAAGCGGATGATCCGCCCGCTGAAGGCGGCGATGTCCGGTTCGTGGGTCACGAGCAGGATCGTCCGCCCCGCGTCCCGGTTGAGCTTGACGAACAGCTCCATGATCTCGACGGACGTCTTCGTGTCCAGGTTCCCCGTGGGCTCGTCGGCGAGGATCAGCGGGGCCTGGTTGACGAGGGCGCGGGCGATGGCGACGCGTTGCTGCTGGCCTCCGGAGAGCTGGTTCGGGTGATGTTTCTCCCGGCCTTCGAGCCCCAACATCTTCAGGGACGCTCGGGCCAGCCGACGGCGCTCCTTCGGACCGATTCCGTTGTAGAGCATCGGCAGTTCCACGTTCTCCAGGGCGCTGGTGCGCGGCAGGAGGTTGAAGCCCTGGAAGACGAAGCCGATCTTCCGGTTGCGGATCTCCGCCAGGGCGTCTCGGTCCCGCCGGCCGACATCGACGCCCTCCAGGCGGTAGCCCCCGCTCGTCGGTTCGTCGAGACAGCCGATGACGTTCATGAAGGTGGATTTGCCGGAGCCCGACGGGCCCATGATGGCCACGAACTCCCCGGGTCGCACGGTCACCGAGACCTCGTCCAGCGCCCGGACGCTCGTCTCGCCCACGGGGTAGATCTTCGACAGCCGGTCTGTTTCGATGAGCGCCATGACGCCTATTCACCTTCCTGCCGGGGCCTTCCCGGGATGCGCCGTCCGGGAAAGACCGGGACACGACGATAGCCGCCCGACCGCGCCCCGGGCGCGGTCGGTGTCTGCGATCCGCGGCGTCTGGCCTTTCCCGCCGGCGTTCAACGGAAGAATCCCGGCGGCCTGGGAACGTTCGCCTGCGGCGACGCGGCGCCCGCGACGTCGAGGATCACGACGTCGCCTTCCTTGAGGGGGCCGGCGGTCAGTTCGGTCAGGTTGCCGTCGCTGATCCCGATCCCCACGCGGACGCGCGCGGGTTTGCCGTCGGACAGCGTCCACAGGTCCCGCATCGTTTGTCCGGGAGGCTTTCGAACGGCGGGACTCCCCGCGGTTGCACCCGTTTCTCTGGCCCCGGCCGTCGTCTTCTCCGCCGGCCCCTTGAAGCGCAGGGCGGCGTTCGGGATGGTCAGGACGCCTTCCCGGGTCGCCGTGATGATGGAGACGTTGGCCGTCATTCCCGGCTTCAGCTTGAGTTCCGGATTGGCCACCTTGACGATGACGGCGTAGGTGACCACGTTCGACACCGTCGTGGGGGCGTTGCGGACCTCCGAAACCTTCCCGGTGAAGTTGAGATCGGGATAGGCGTCCACGGTGAACCGGACCTCCTGGCCGACCCGGATCTTGCCGATGTCCGCCTCGTCCACGCTCGTGTCGATCTGCATCTGCGTGAGATCCTGGGCGATGCTGAAGAGGGTGGGTGTCTGGAAACTCGCCGCCACGGTCTGGCCGACGTCCACGTTGCGCGAAATGACGGTGCCCTCCACCGGCGACAGGATGCGGGTATAGTGCAGGCTGGTCTCCTCCGCGTTCAGAGTCGCCCGCGCCTGGGCGACCTGGGCCCGGGCGACGCTGACCTGCGCCTGGGCCGACCGGTGGGTCGTCTCCGCCGCGTCCAGGTCGCTGCGGGCGATGTAGTTCCGGGCGTAGAGCGTCCGGTTCCGCTCCAGGGTCCGCTGGGCGTCGGTGAGCGCCGCCTCGGCCTTCTCGACGCCGGCGACGGCGGACTGCAAACTGGCGCGCGCCTGGTCCACCCTGGCCTGGGGCAGGGCCGGATCGATCTGGGCCAGGAGCTGCCCCTTCCGGACGAGCGAATTGTAGTCCACGAAGATCTGCTTGATCGTGCCCGACACCTGCGTGCCCACGGTGACGGTGGTGACGGCGCTGACCGTGCCCGTCGCCGTGACGGCCGCGCTCAGGTCTCCCCGGGTCACCCGGTCGGTCCGGTAGCGGACGGTCTCGCCGTTCTTCTTGAAGAGGAGGTATCCGCCCAGCGCGAGCGCCGCGACAAGAACCCCCGTGATCAGGAGTATCTTTTTCATCGTTCTCCCGTCGCCTTCTCCAGGCTCGCCTGCGCCACCCGGTAATCGTACAGCGCGGCGGTGTGGGCCGTTTTCGCGTTGCTGACCGCCACCAGGGCGTCCGTGACCTCGATCGGGCTGCCGACGCCCGTCGCGTACCGGCCCTGGGCCAGCTCCAGATTTTCCTCCGCCTGACGGACGGACAGGGCCGCCGTATCGATCCGGTCCGACGCCTCCCGGAGATTCAGCCAGGCCTGCTTGACCTCCAGGGAGACGGCCTGCCGCAGCGCCGCCAGGCTGGCGTTGAGGGCATCCAGCGTCGCCCGCGCCTCCTCGATCTGGTACTTCGTGGCGTAGCCGCTGAACAGGGGAACGTTCACCTGGGCGCCGACGCTCCAGCCGTCGTCCAGGGGAAAGTCGCCTCCGCCCCACCCGTAACTGGCGTTTCCCGTCAGGAAGGGGTAATTATCCTTTTTGACGAGGTTGACGGTCTCCGCCTGCGCCTGGACCCGGACGGTCAGCGCCCGGATTTCCGGCCGGCGGTCATAGGCCAGGCGGATGCCCTCGTCCAGCGCAACCGGCGCGCGCGTCGCGGAGAGCGAATCGACGATGGCGAACTCCGGGGCCTCCGGCAGACCGATGGCGTTGCTCAGCGACACCCGGGCCAGCCGCCAGGCGTTTTCGGCCTTGAGCAGGGCGAGCTTCGCGCCGGAAAGATCCACCTCCGCCTTGGTGACGTCGAATTTTGGCTTCGTGCCGACGTCGAAGAACCCTTTGGCCCGGTCCAGGTGCTGCTGGAACTGACCGACCGCCTCCCGGGCGACCTCCCTGTCCCGTTCGGATTTCAGGAGTTCCCAGTAGGCCTGTTTCACGCCGAGGACGATCTGCGCGCGGACCTGCTCGAAATCCGCCTGGGACGAATCCCGGTCCAGCTCCCGGATGCGGACCTGGGTGGCGGTTTTGCCGAAGTCGTAGAGGTTCTGGCTCAGGCTGAGGCTGGAGGAATAGCTGTCGGACGGATTGCTGAATCTCCCCGCGGCGCCCCCCGCGCCGGAGGGGTCCGACCGGCTGTAGCCCGCCGCGCCGCTCAACCGAGGATAATAGCCCGCGCGGGCCTGGCCGATGCGGGATTCCCCGGCCCGGACGGTATGGGCGGCGGCCTGGAGATCCGGGTGCCGGCTGAGGGCGATGGCGAGGCAGCGTTCGAGGGTCAGGGTCTCCCCCGCGCGGATCGTATCATCCGCGGCCGCCGCCGCGGGCAGCAGCACCATCATCAGGAGCAGAGAAGCAACCGTTCTGGCCATCGGCATCATCCGCGACCGGAGGAGGGCTCGATTCAGACCTTGGGGGCGCCTGTCCCGTCTGCCTTCGTTCATTTTGCAGATCCTTTCCGCCGGGATTCACAGCAATCATCATGCCATCCGGTCCGTTCGCGACACGACGCCATCGTCATCCGTGCGCGGAAGCCGGGGAGAACCGGG
The DNA here is from genome assembly GCA_002347815.1 of Syntrophaceae bacterium UBA2251. GTDB lineage: Bacteria > Desulfobacterota > Syntrophia > Syntrophales > UBA2251 > UBA2251. Next base: position 14,845 of record DDXV01000015.1, on the reverse strand, counting down.
GAAGGATCTCCGCTTTTTGGACATCCGTAAAAATGGCAGCCGGTCTGAGGCGGATCCCCGCGATCCCCCCCCGATGCCCGCCCGCGTGGCGGGGGGTGGATAATAACTAGGCGGGCAAAGGATCTGGCTGAATCATTCTTATCCGTACAAGCGGCCCTTCCACCCCTTTTACTTGCCGGCCGTCCCGGTCAGCGGCCGCTTTCTCCCGGGACCAGCAGGGCGCTGTGGCTCATCCGGATGCGGGGTTCTTCCCGGATGACCCACCCCCCGTTCTGCGCCGTCTGCAACGTGTGCAGGAAGTTCGAGCGGGGAACGTGGAACTTCGGTTCGACCAGCAGGAACGCGCCCGTTGATTTCAGCAACGTCCGGATTTCGGAAAGAAACGCCCCCTGATCGGGAACCTCGTGGAGCATCCAGAAGGCCAGGATGAAGTCCACCGGTTCATGGCTCCCCAGGGATGTCGGACTCGCCAGATGGGTCCGGATGACGTCCGGGACGCCCCGCTTGCGCGCCCGCGCCATCAACGTCGAGAGCATCTTCTCCTGGATATCGATCGCCGTGACGCATCCCGTCGGGCCGACGCGTTCGGCCAGGGGCAGGGTGAAGTGGCCCATGCCCGGGCCGATGTCGATCACCCGATCCCCGGGGCGCACGTAGGGACCCACGACGCGGTCCGCAGGGTGGATGAGCCGGCGCAGGGGGTTGTCGAAGGTGTAGCACAGCCACCAGGGGCAGACGACTTTCTGCCCGGTCACCCGTTCGATCACGCTTCGCCGCGCTTCTGGCGACATCCCCTTCTCCTCTCATCCAGGCGCCCGCGGCAGACACGTCCCCCGTCCCGGCGGTGTTTCGGGAACGGGCGGGATCCGGCGCATCGGCCTCGGGACGGACGTAAAGGCCGGGCTGCCGTTCCGTCCTTCCCGGTCAGAGTGCGCCCGGCAGGCGGTAAAAAACGATCACGAGGGCTATGCATACCCGCCTTTGCCGGAGAAGGCAAACCAAAATGAATGAAAAAGGCGGGAACGGCGCTGGATCACCGGCCGTTTGTGTGGTAAGGTGTCCCCCTCTGCAACGAGGGTTGAACATTTCTGTCCGTATCCGGGGGCAAGGCATGGGGCTGCTCAAACTGCTCATCGACGATCCGCTGACATTCGTCCTTTTGGCGATACCGCTCCTGTACTCCATCATCGTCCACGAGTTGGCCCATGGCTGGGTCGCCTTGCGCATGGGCGATCCGACGGCCAAAAACGCGGGGCGGCTGACCCTGAACCCCCTGAGCCATCTCGACCCGATCGGTACGATCATGCTCTTCATCGTCGGATTCGGCTGGGCGCGCCCGGTGCCGGTCAACCTGGGCTACATCCGCGATTACCGCCGGGGACTCGTGCTCGTCTCGTCGGCCGGCATCGTCGCCAACATGATCTTCGCCTTTCTCGCCGTCTTGCTGCTCAAGTGGCTCACGCCCGCGCCGCGGGGCTCGGTCGGCATCTTCCTCTCCTACCTGGCGCAGATCAACCTCATCCTCGCCGCCTTCAACCTGATCCCCATCCCGCCGCTCGACGGTTCGAAGATCCTCATGGGCTTCCTGCCGGACCGGATGCACGACGCCCTGGCGCGGCTGGAGCCCTACGGCTTCTTCATCATCATCGGGCTCCTGTTCGTGGGGGCCTTGAACCCGCTCATCCGCTTCTTCCGGTGGCTCATCCTGGTCCCGATCGGGTTTATCCTGTCCTGAGACGCGGGGCGCCATGGTCCGTGCGATTCCGGAGGAAGCGGGCATCCCGGGTCCATGCGGGATGACGACGAATGGCGTTCGGCAGGATGACCGGTGGCGTGCCGGCCGGGGCTGCCCGCGCCCGGAATCGCCGTCCCCGGAGGCCCGTTCGATCGATTTGCCCATGCAGTCCGGGTTGCAACAGGCCTGTTCAGGTCTTGGAGGCGTCGACCATGAAGTCGTACCGCAAGGAACTCTGGTTTCAGCTTCCCGCGAGGCGCGGGTTCGTGAACATCACACCCGAGGTGGCCGCGTGCCTGAAGGAGAGCGGGATCGTCGAAGGCCTCTGTCTCGTCAACGCGATGCACATCACGGCATCGGTCTTCATCAACGACGACGAGCCGGGGCTCCACCAGGATTACGAGCAGTGGCTGGAGGGGCTCGCGCCGCACGAGCCGGTGAACCGCTATCGCCACAACCGCACGGGCGAGGACAACGGCGACGCCCACCTCAAAAGGCAGGTCATGGGCCGTGAGGTCGTCGTCGCCGTTACGAACGGACGCCTCGATTTCGGCCCGTGGGAGCAGATCTTTTACGACGAATTCGACGGCCGCCGCCGCAAGCGGGTGCTCGTCAAGATCATCGGGGAATGATCTCCGCCAAAACCGGGCAGGTGCGGATTGCGCGTGGCAAGCCCTGAACGCCGGCAGGAAATGTATCGGGAATCTGTGATGACGCCCAGGCCTCCGCGTCGCGATTGCCGCGCTTCGCTGCCCAGGACGGTCGACGGGAAAAAGGGAATTTGAATGAGCAGCAAAAGACGCCTCGGCCTCTCCCCCAACATCATCTTTATCGGCCTCATCAGCTTCCTCACCGACGTCTCCAGTGAGCTGATTTTCACCCTCATGCCCCTTTTCCTGGCCAATGTCGTCGGCGCCGCCACCGTCGTCATCGGCCTGATCGAGGGTGTGGCGGAAAGCACCGCCTCTCTGCTCAAGCTTCTCAGCGGCTGGCTGAGCGACAAACTGGGCAACAGGAAACACCTCGCCTTCGTGGGTTACGCCCTGTCCACCCTGTCCAAACCCTTTATGCTTTTCGCCGGCGCCTGGGGCCCCATCATGGCCATCCGGTTTGCCGACCGCGTCGGCAAAGGCATCCGTGCGGCCCCGCGTGACGCCCTCGTCGGCGACTCGGCGGATGACGACAATCGAGGCAAGGCCTATGGTTTTCACAAGGCCATGGATACCGCCGGCGCCGCCCTTGGGCTGATGCTGGCGGCGGGGATCGTCTTCCTGACGCAGCGGAACGTCGTCAATCTGCAGTTCGATACCTACCGCTGGATGATCGTCATCGGCATCATTCCGGCCTTTCTCTCCCTCGTCTTTTTTATCTTCATCAAGGAGCCTCCCCGGAAGCCGGACGGGGCCTGCGATGCGACACCATCGTCCGCGGAGAAAAGAGGTCTCGATAAAAGATTCAAGGTCTTTGTGGCCCTCCTGTTCCTGTTCACGCTGGGCAATTCCAGCGATGCGTTTATCGTCCTCAGGGCGCAGAACCTGGGCAACAGCGTGCTGCTCATCAGCATCATGCTGATCATGTTCAATCTGGTCTACGCCCTGTCTTCCATGCCGGCAGGGATCTTATCGGACAGGTTGGGCAGGAAGAAGGTCATCATCGTGGGCTGGATCATCTATGCCCTGGTCTACCTCGGCTTCGCCGCCGCCGGCCGGGACTGGATGATCTGGGTGCTCTTTGCCTTCTACGGGTTTTATTATGGGATGACGCAGGGCGTCTACCGGGCGCTGGTCTGCGACCTGGTACCCGAAAAACACCGCGGCACGGCCTTTGGGGTGTATAACGGCGTGGTCGGCATGACCCTCCTGCCGGCCAGCCTCATCGCCGGCTGGCTCTGGCAGTCCGTCAGCCCGGCCGCCCCCTTCTACTTCGGCGCGGCCCTGGCCGGTCTGTCGGCGATCGGGCTCTTGCTGTTTGTGAGGGAGCCGTGAATGCGCTCCACGGGTCCGGTCGGACAGGCATGCGGATGCCGGAGGCCTTTTTCACGCAAGGCGCGCCACGTCCTCGGGATTATTTCAGCCGTGCTTCCGAAAGATGCAGGTGGTCCGTTTCGATTTCCACCAGCGCCGCGAAGATCTGTCGAAGTCTCTCGTGATCGGATTCGTCGGCAGCCTTTTGATAGAAGGCGATGGCCCTGGTTTCCCGCTCATGGGATTCGTTGAGATTCTTGACGTTCTCCGTATGGCAGGTTTCGTTTCCCGCCGGCGTCTTGGGAAGACGCAAGACTTTTCTCCAGACGGCCGCATGCTCGGCCTCGATTTTCCCCAGGGCCTTGAACAACAGCTTGCCCTCCGCGTCATCCGTTTTTTCCGCCGCGCAGGCGTAAAACGTCGCGTTGCTCACCTCAACCTGAAGGGCGCGTTCGGCATTGACCCTGTCTTTTTCCGTGAGAGGCACCTCGAAGGTGACGACGGCCTCCCGGGCCTCCTTGATGAACGCCTGATGGGCCCCGCAGAAGGGACAGTGTGTCGGGGGTTTCTCGCCGATGTAAGCATCGCCGCAGATTTCGCATCTCCACAATTTGACCATGTCTCACCTCCAAACGTGTTCTGGATGAACGAGGACTGGCCCTTCCGGGCTCCCCGGAAGCGGCCGTTTCCGCAATCCCTTTTCAGCGGCCCTTGCGGGTCCAGGTGATCTGGAATTCGACCTCTTCCGCGCCGCCCTCGCGCTCGTGCTCGATCGTGTACACGGCGTCCGACGGCACGAAGATGCGCTCCCCCGCGATCTGGATCGCGAATCGCTCGCTCTTCTCCAGGGCGTCGGCCAGCCGGCGGAGTTTGGCGACGAACGCGGCCGTCGGATAGCCCTTCTCGATGTCCCGGTCTTTTTTTCTTTTCATCTGCCGTTTCCTTTCTGTTGCTTGAGAACTTTTCCCGCGCGGGCCGCGCCCTAGGCGTTTCCCGGCAGGATCAAATCCTCCAGCCGGTCCGGCCAGGCGGTCAGGGGGACGCACCCGTCCTCCGTCACGAGGACGGTGTCGGAGTGCCGGAACCCGCCCAATCCCGGGAGGTAGATCCCCGGCTCGACGCTGACGACCATGTTCGGCTCGAACACGGTGTCGCTGCCCAGGGCGACCCACGGCGGCTCGTGGCCGGTGATGCCGAAGCCGTGGCCCGTCCGGTGGAGGATGTTTTCGCCGTAGCCGTGCTTCCTGATGAGGGCCAGGACCGCCTCGTCCACCTCGGCGGCGCGACCGCCCGGCCGTATCCGCGCGAAGGCCAGCGCCCGGGCCTCCATCATGGCCGCATAGGGCTTGTGGGCGGCGGCGGGGACCGTCTCCATGAAGAAGGTGCGCTCGACCTCGGCCGAGTAGCCGTCCGCCTGGATCGTCACGATGACCACGTTGGGACCGCCGGCCGTAAAGGCGTCGAACAGGCCCGGCGTGGAATGCGGCTGGGCGGAGAGCGCCTTCGGCCACACGGCGCAGATCGCCTTCGTGACGAGGAGGTTGGGGTTCGGGATCTCGATGAGGACGCGTCCCAGCATGGCCCTGGTCCCTTCCGTATAGATCGTGAGCTGCTGGACGCCGGGCCGGGCGAGATCGAGGGCCGTCTTCAGGCCGGAGTCCGCGACGGAGGCGGCGTAGGCGATGCGGCCGATTTCATAGGCGCTCTTCACCATGCGGAGGTCGTCCACCAGGTCCAGGACCCGGAGCTTTCCCGGCATGGCCTCCTTCAGGGCGAGGCTCAGGGACGATTCGATCCCGACGACGCGGTCGGCGGGGACGAGTTTCTTCAGGGCGTCCACGAAGGTTCGGCCCGGCGGGGCGGGGAATTCGTCGTAGGTGTGATAGGCGACATCGACGAGCACCCGGTCCTCCGCGTGGCTGACTTCCAGTTTGGGGGCGACCAGGACGGGCCCGCCCGCCGCCGGGATGACGAGAAAGAAGGGCCGTTCGAACGGGATGTAGGCAAAATTCGTGAGGTAGTAAACGTTCTCGGTATTGGCGCAGATGTAACAATCCAGCGCCTGCGCCGCCATGGCCTTGCGGACGCGCGCCATCCGGCGCTCCAGTTCCTCGCGCGGGGGTTTCGCGGTGACGGGCGTGATCTCGATCGGCATCGTCATCCTCCTCATCGTTCACGTTGGCGACTTCGCCAAGGCCGGGATCCGGCCTTTCTTTCCTGGCGGGCCTGTCGGACGGGCGTCTTCAGCGCTTGCCGAAGGCCTTGGACATCCGTTCGGGAAAGCGGTCCTTGCCCGCGGCGAGCATCAGGGCGAGGGGCATCGCCTCCCGGGCGAGATCGAGCATGGCCTCCGTCAGCGTCCGGATGTCCCACTGGGCGTGGCGGTCGGCCCGGAGGCGCGCGATATGATACAGCTCCCGGGCGTTGATCTTCGTCAGGACCCGCCGCCGGTGGGCGTTCGTGAGGAGATAGGGCGCCGCCTCCGGCGCCGCCCGGCGGATCCTTTCGTACGTCTCCTCCGTCCGTCCGACGACGTCGAGAAAGGCCTGCTCCATCCCGACCGCGCGGATCGCCGGCGGGACCGTGACGCCGAGGGCCGGGTCGTAACCCTGGACGGTGATCGTGGCCATCCGGTGGCGCTTCCACTGCGCGTAGCAGGAGGCGCTCATCGTCAACTCATATGTCAGATCGGCGTATTCAAACTCCCGCCGGACGGCGTCGTGGGATGCCAGGTGGCGGAAGGCGGCCCGGAAGAGATCGGCCCTGGCCGCGGGCGTCATGGCGGCGACGGCGCGCCGGCAGGCGTCGAGGGAAAGGGCGGAGGCGCCATGCACGAGCGCGGCGGCGATCCGGTCGTCGGCCTCCGGGGTGACGTGGACCAGGCGCACCGGGGGGACGCCGGTCTCCCGATCGGCCGGGGCCGGGGCGTCCGATTCCCCGCGTTCGGCAAGCCAGGCCGCGCAGGCCTCCCGCAGGGCCGTCCCGGTCCGCGTATCGTACGCCGTGGGTTCGGTGTAGCGGATGAGCGACGGGGCGACGGCCTTGGTCGACGCGTACATCTCGCGGCTGCACGCCTGCGCCTCGAGCAGGGGATGGGCGGCGAGCCGGCGGAGCATCAGCTCCAGGTTGCGGGCGTTGACCGTCATGCCGAGCTGGGTTTCGGTGGCCAGGGCGATGATGTAGCGGGCGTCCTCCTTTGCCCAGCCTTCGAGCAGGGCGCGGTTGGCCGGTTCGGCGGCGAGGTCCGGGTGCCGCGCGAAGACATGCGGCCGCAGCTTTTCGTAGAGCGCGTGGTAGCAGGCGTACTGCGCCCGGATCGTCTCCGTGAAGGCATCCGCGAGGCCCGCCCGCCGGACCTCCTCCGGGAGGACGAAGTCGTCCCGGAAGAGGACGTAGCGCTGGGATTTCTCCGTGTAGGAGCACAGGCGGAAGCGTTCGATCTCCTCGACCAGGAGCCGCGAGACGCCGAGGCAGTCGAGGTTGAAGACGGCGTGCTCGGCGACGGAACTGTGTCCCATCGCGAAGACGATGCTTTCGTTGGAACGGCGGGCCTTCTCCACCTCCGCGCGCGCGTCGGCGCGCAGTTCGGTCACCGTCTTCGGGCTGCGGCTGATCCGCGCATAGGCGGCGGAGATCGTCTCCGGCGTCCAGTCTTCCCGGTCGCCAAAGCGCTTTTTGCACGCATCGATGATGTCGCAATCCAGGTTGTAGCCGGCCAGCCGTATCTCCATGATGCGGGCATCCTCCCGTTTCAGGGACAGGGTTCGAAGCGGTCGTCCGCGACGATCCGCCAGCAGCGCGTCTGGGTCTTGAGCAGACGCTTGCCGAAGCCGACGGTTGCCTCCCGTTCCGTCGTCCCGCCCGTTCCCCGACCGAGAAGGCCGGCGGTCGTATCGAGCCCTTTTTTCAGCAGCCCCTTCTCGTGGGCGACGGAGACGACGGCCATTTCGCCGACCAGCGTGACGGGCCCGGAAGGATGGACCAGCGTGAAGGACACGGGTTCCGGCTTCCCCTGTTTGATGAAGGCATCGAGATCGACGGCCTCGTCGAAGTGATAGCTCACCAGCCGTCGCGCCCTGTCCGACGTGACCCGGCCGGGGGCGGCCGTCCGTCCGCGGAATTCCAGGGTCACCCGGAAATGCTCCGGATCGTCGATGACCCACCGGTCCGGCACGGTCAGGATCAGGGTGTCCTTCTTCAGGGGCCGGGCGGCCAAGCTGACGTAGATGCCGGCGATCGGGTCCTTCATCCGGGCGAGCATCTGCGCCTCCGGCAGGCGTCCGATGACGGCGATGACATCCTGGTTGCGGACCGCGTCCTGGCGAAGCATCTCGTCGATGAGTGAGACGAGCCGCTCGCGGTCGAGCTTGCGGGCGTAGACGTCGGCCAGGAGGACCCGGCTCATGGCCAGGTTGCGGTTGTTGTCGATGTTGACCATCAGCCGCTCCCGGGCCTCGTCGTAGCGGCCGAGTTTCAGATACCACAGGGCGGCGAAGAGGTTTTTCCGGACGTCCTGTGGGCTCTCCTTGATCATGGCAGCGAGGTTGTCCGCGATTTCGCCGGCGTCCCGGTCGGGGTCCAACAGCTCGATCCGGTGCATGAGGACGGAAGAGGCGAAGCCGTCCTCCCGGAAGAAGCCCTTCTGCGTCCGCGCGAACCGGTCGTAGGCCTTGCGCGCCGCCTCGTCCTGCCCTTCGTCCTGCGCGGCCTGCCCGAGAAAATACCAGAAGGGCGGATAGGCGGCAAAGGCCGCCTCCATCCGCACGAGCTTCCGCAGTCGCCGCGCCCCGTTCTCGTCCTTGAGGGCCTCGGTGAGCTGCTCCATCTGCCGCTCCGTCAGCCGCCATTCGTCGGGGATGTCGTATTTCTTCATCAGCCGCCAGTAGGCCGCGAGAAAATTCTTCCGGGCGTCGTTGACCCGGACGATCGCCTTCTTGTCGAGTTCCCAGACGGACCGGTCGAGGGTGCGCCGGTAGGCGGCCATGTTGTTGCGGTAGTTCGAGTGGAGGCTGCCCACCTTGATCAGGACCTTGGCCGCCGCCATGTACGGGGTGGTCGACCCCGCCACGGCGTCCTTCACGTCGGAGAAGGACGTGTAGAGGGCCCGGCGGACCTGGTGTTCGTACGCCTGAACGAGGAAGTCCCGGTCCCCCTCTTTCAGTTTGAAGTCGGAGATGGTGTCCATCAGGGTCTTCAGAAGGTTGATGATCTCCTCGTCCCGGATCTTGGAGAGATTGATGTTGTTGATGATCTCGCCGTACTCCTCGTCGAGGACGACCCGGTCGTTGAAGGCCGTGATCCGGTACAGGGACATGTGGCAGTAGTTCAGGGCCACGGCGGTGTCGAGGGCGTCATCGGCCGCGCGGGCCGCGCCGGGCAGGAAGACGAGAAGCGTCATCAGCAGGCCCAGCCATCGTTTTCCGTATCCAGTCATGATCCGTCTCCGCATTCGGGGTTCCGGGGTCGCTCCCGCCGACAACCCGACCTGCCCTTCCTTATACCAATCCGCCGGTTGCATGCAAATGATTCGTGGCGGATTCGACAAAACCTGAAAAACCGTACGACCTGTCGCACCGTAAAAATCTCAACGCGTGTGACGGTTGTCACCTATATCGAGTGATATTCCTCACCTTGCCGGGAATTGCGCTTGACATCGGGCGGCATAAGGGAGCACCCTGGAAGGCAATCCTTCGGGATCGGGTCAGGCAGGAGAACCTGCGGTACGGGCGGTGGCGCCTGAAAGGCCATTCGCCGAAGCTTGAAAGACATATGTGGAAGATTTGAAAAGGAGGAGAACGAAAATGAAAAAGGTGCTCTTCGTGATCGTGGCAATCTTTTTTGCCGTTTCGGCCCAGGCGGCCGACGTCGGCGTTTCGGTCACCATCGGACAGCCGGGCTTTTACGGCCATATCGACGTGGGAAACTTTCCCAAGCCTGAGATCATTTTTCCCAGGCCCGTCGTGATCGCTCCCGTTCCGGTGGGTGTGGCGCCGCCCCCCCCGGTTTATGTGCATGTTCCGCCCGGGCAGGAGAAGAACTGGAAGAAGTATTGTCACAACTACAAGGCCTGTGATCGGCCCGTCTATTTCGTGCGCAATCAGTGGTACGACAACGTCTATGTGCCGGAATACCAGACGCGGCATGGGCGCAAGGGCGGCAAGCATGGCAATGACCGGGGCCAGCGCGGCGGAAAGGTCAAGGGGCACGGCAAGGGGAAAAGAAACTGAGCCGAAGGGGTCAAGGCCTCGGGGCCTGTCGGAAAGGCGGAGTCTGATCGGCTCCGCCTTTTTTATGGCCGCTATCCGTTCACGATCCGCATCATGGCCCCGCGGCCGCGTCCGTTCGGGCGCGCGGCCCGCGGGCGAGGGAGGCGAAGACCCCCGCCGCGCACAGGACGGACATGATGGCGAAGATGATCGTGAGCGCGCGCAGGAACAGGGGGTAGCAGTCCGGGGAGAGGCGCGTACACCCCATCGTCATCGCGAAGGCGATCATCGCGATGCCCATGCTCATCATCTGCCCGATCAGGCGCATGGCGCCCGAGATGCCGGAGGCAACGCCGTATTGCCTCCGGTCGACGGCGCTCATGATGGCATTCATGTTCGGCGAGGAGAAGAAGGCAAAGCCGCCGCCCAGGATGACGAGTCCCGTCAGGATATAAGGCAGCGTGGTGGTCGCGTCGAGCCGCGTGAACATGACGAGACTGACGACCGTGGCGGCCATGCCTCCCGAGGCGAGGATCCCGGGGGCGATCCGGTCGGAGAGGCGCCCCGCGAGCGGGGAGAGCAGCGCCTGGATGACCGGGGTGGCCACGAGGATGAAACCGGCCTGAACCGGCGCGAACCCCTGGATGTACTGCAGGTAGAGGCTGAGCAGGAACGAGACGGCGAAGGTGGCGCTGTAATTGATCAGCGCGGCGAGGTTGGAAAAGGCGAAGGCGCGGTTGCCGCGGAAGATCCGGATGTTCAGGACGGGGTGGACCGTGCGCGCCTCCCAGGCCGTGAAAACGGCCAGCCCGGCGATGCCCGCGGCGATGAATCCGGCGCCGCGCAGGTCCGGCAGGCGCGAGAACCCGTACATGAGCGCCGTCAGGCCGGCCGCGTATAGGAATGCGCCGACGGTGTCGAAGGGCTCTCCCTGGGCGTCGGCCCACTCGACGGGCATGTATCTCAGGATGTAATAAACGATCAGGCATCCCAGGGGAAGCATGACGAGGAAGATGCTCCGCCAGCCCAGGTGCTGGGTCAGCAGCCCGCCCAGGAACGGGCCGATGGACAGGCCGACGTAGACGGCGGCGACGTTGAAGCCGAGAACCCGCCCCCGCTGGGCCGCGGGGAAGACGGAAACGAGGATGGCGGGGCCGGTTCCGAAGATCATGGCGCCGCCCACGCCCTGGATAACCCGCGCCAGGATGAGAAACCGGGCCGAAGCGGCCAGGGCGCAGAGGCCCGACGCGGCGGTGAACAGGACGATGCCCCACATGAAGATCCGCTTGCGTCCGTGAATGTCGGCGAGGCGGCCGAAGGGGACGAGGCTGGCCGCCGCCGCGAGGATGAAGGCCGTGGCCACCCAGCCCAGATCGATGGCGTCCATGGCGAGGTCGCGGCCGATGCTGGGCAGGGCGACGTTGACGGCCGACCCCATGAACGGGGTGAGGAAGGCCGTCACGGTGGCGGTGACCAGGGTCGCACGGCGCACGGCGGGGCTTCCGGATCCCCGGTCGTCTCCGGTCTCCGGCGCCGGCGGCGTATGCGTCTGGCCGCCGGGCCTCAAGAGGGCCTCTGTGTGCCGTGTGGGGGCGTCATGGGGTGGATGATCCGAACCGCATCAGGTTGAGCCCGACGGTCCCGTCCATGGCCCGTTCGCAGGTTCCTTCGAGGACGGTGACGAAGATCTCCGCCGTGGCGCTCACGACCGCGGCGTTCAGGTGCCCGCCCCAGGCCCGGTGCGCCGCGTCGCCCAGGGTGATGTGGAGATGGAGATAGACCTCGCCGTTCATCGTCGTGACGTTGCCGGAGAGGCTCAGGATCTCGTGGTCCCCCGTCAGTTCCGTCGCCTCGTAACGCTTCTCCGCGGGGCGGAACAGGCCGATCGTGGCCCGGTCGATCGCCCCGATTCCCGTGACGAGGCCCAGGGCGATCCCCCGCGACTTGCAGAAACGGGTCAGTTCGGTGACGATCTCCTCGCCCCGGTCCAGCCGGAGAACATGGGTGTTGCCCGCGCGTTGGTCCTGCATGTCTTCGCCTCCCGGCGTCTCACGCGCCCGCGCGGACGCCTCCGCGTCCCGCGCCGCTATTTTCCCTGGAAGGCCGGGGGGCGCTTCTCCGCCCGGGCCATCAGGGCCTCCATGAAGTCGGCCGTCTTGAAGCAGTCGTTGAGCCCCTTGTTTTCCAGGTTCAGGGCCGTCGCGATCGCGTCGAACAGCGGTTGGTGGAGGGTCCGCTTGGCGGTGCGGACGGCGTAGCCGGCGGCCTTGGGCGGGATCAGCCGGAGCGCCATCTCGCGCGCGTGGGCCATCAACTGATCGTGGGGCAGAACCTTGTTGACGATACCCATCTCGAAGAGCTTCTTGGCCGGGATGCGATCGCCGAAGAACATGATCTCCTTGGCCCGCTGGAATCCGATCAGGCGCGGTAGCAGGTAGCTGGAGGCGAGCTCCGGAATGATGCCGAGCCCGACGAAGGGCAACTGCGCCCAGGCGTGCTCGGAGCAGTAGATCAGGTCGCAGCCGGCCAGGCACATCGTGAAGCCGCCGCCGATGAACAGGCCGTTCACCGCGGCGATGATCGGCTTGTCGCACTGCCACATCTTGAGCGTCAGCCTCGCCTGGGCGATATCGGTCATGTCGATGTCGGCCTTGATCTCGTCGCTGACGCCGGCCATGGCGTTCGGGTTGAAGTAGCCGCCGCTGCAGAAGGCCTCTTTCGCGGGATCGTCGTTGTCGGGATCCTTGGCGCCGGTGAGGATCATCACCCGTGCCGCCTCGTCCTTTTCCATCGCGTCGACGGCCCAGAACAATTCGTACAAGGTGTACGGGCTGATCGCGTTCTTCCGTTTCGGGATGTTCAGCGTGACGGTGACGATGCCGTTGTCTTCCTCGCGGTAGACGATTTCCTTGAACTCCTCGATGCGCATCTTATTGTTCCCCCTTTTTTGATGAAAATGAATGCCGCCATACGGTTGGGCGGCGGCAGTATAGGAAGAACCGACTCGGCTGTCAACAGCTTGTTGCCGGTTGTCATCTATAGCTTGCATTTTCAGATAATGCCTTGTAAAATCTCCAATCGGAGGTGAATTATGCAAACGGCAGTCACAAAACGGGGTCAGACAGTCATCCCTGCGGCGATCCGGAAGCGCCATCAGATCGGCGGAGGGGCGCGTCTGGTTTGGTTGGACGACGGCGAAACGATCCGCATCGTGCCGACGCCGGCGGACCCGATCGCCTCGTTGCGGGGCCGGGGCCGGGGCGAGCGATTGACCGAACGTCTGCTGAAGGAGCGTCGCGCGGACCGCAAGCGCGAAGAAAAGGGATGACATGGCCAAGCCGACCGTAGCCAGCGCCCCCTATCTCCTCGACACCTCGGCGCTCTTGACCTTCATCGAGGATGAACCGGGCAGCGACCGGGTGGAGGAGGTCCTGAAGGACGCCGCCATTCTCCTGCCCTGGCCGGTCCTTATGGAGACCAACTATATCACCCTCCAGGAGAAGGGCCGCGCCGAAGCGGACCGCCGCTACGCCCTGCTCCGTCAACTGCGGGCGGAGATCCTCTGGGCCATGGATGAGCCGATTCTCCTGACCGCGGCCCGCCTGAAGGCGGAGCATCATGTCTCGCTGGCCGATGCCGTGGTGGCCGCCTTTGCCATCCGGAACAACGCGGTCCTGATCCACAAGGACCCGGAATTCGAAGCTCTCGCCGGTCTATTGCCGATGGAGGCGCTTCCCTACAAGGCGAAATGAGAACGCGCTTGTCCAGGAAGGGTTTTGCCATGAAACGCCCAGCCGCAAAGAAGGAGGCGAAACGCACCCTCTGTGCCGAGCCGATCAAAAGCTGGCCCGCAAAAGAGCGACCGCGCGAGCGGCTCCTCGCCGACGGCCCGGCCCGGCTGTCCGATGCAGAACTGCTGGCCGTCATTCTCCGTGTCGGCAGCGGGTCGTTCAAAGGAGGCGTTTCCGGGAAAAGAGCCTACGATCTCGCCCTCTCGCTCCTGAGGGAATTCCGGGGACTCGGCGGGATCGATCGCGCCCACGGCGAGGAGTTGCGCAAGGCCCCCGGCTCGGTCCGGCGAAAGTCGCCCAGATCAAGGCCGCCCTCGAGCTGGGGAAACGGCTCTGCGCCGGCAAACTGACCGCGCCGAGCTTCGCATCGTCCACGGCCGTGGCCGGCCATTTCCGGCCTCTTTTCACCGGCAGGCGTCAGGAGAGCGTCTGCGCCGTGTTTCTGGACGGCCAGAACCGGCTCCTGGGTGAACGGGAAATCACGGAGGGAACGCCCACCCAGGCCACGCTCTACGTCCGTCGCGTGATCGAAGAGGCGCTCCGCCTCTCCGCCGCCGCCGCGGTCCTGGTCCACAATCACCCGTCCGGAAACCCGGAGCCCTCCGCCGGCGACGACGAGACGACCCGCCGCCTTCTCCAGGCGTGCGCGGTGGTCGGCCTGGTCCTGCTGGACCATGTGATTGTCGGCCGGAGCGATCATTACAGTTACAGCGACTCCGGCCGGCTCGCGGAACTTGCCAAGGAATAAAGGAGGCCTCATGGCCAAGAAAAAGACGGTTCATCCGGTTGATGCGTACTTTTAGCAGTTGAAAAAAATGGACATACAGCCCCAAAAGGAAATTGGCGAAGATTTCCGATGACAAAAGGGGAAGCATGTCCACGAGTCTTTTGTATCACGGTTTTGGTTTGGTTGGCTATGACTACGTTCGGAGTCGATATGAAGAAGGAGCAATCATTTTCTCGGTCAAACGCAAACGAGGGAAGTTTCGGTGCCCGGAGTGTCGCTGTCGAGACGTTATCCTTCGGGGCACCCTTTCCAGACGATTCCGGATGGTTCCGATCGGATCGAAAAGAGTGTTTCTGGATTATGAGGTTCAACGGCTTGAGTGTCGGCGTTGCGGGAATATCCGACAGGAGAAGCTCGGATTT
>DDXV01000003.1 GCA_002347815.1 Syntrophaceae bacterium UBA2251 | reverse complement strand
TGTCTTCGGCGTGTAATTCCCGTCCTTGAACGACCATGATTTCTGCCATGGCTCATAGACTACAACATTCCTTCGCCTGAGTCCAGCAGAAAATGATTTTATTTTGGGGGCTTAAAATCTGGGAAGGTGTATACTGCTCGCCAGTCAACGGTGGCTCCATGGTGGGGCTACCTGAGTAGTTACCCACGGAGAATGGAATTACACCATTTCTCCAAAACATATTTGCAATAGTTAATTCGTGACGACGCCTTAGCGCGAGGTCCCTCATGCCCGCCCCTGCCGACGGCCGGGAAGATAAGGTTCGGATTGCGGTGCGTGATCCAATAACGGCGGAGCAGGGCATAGGTTGATTCGGGGAGGGGTACATAACGATCCTTGGCTCCCTTGCCGCGATGGACATGGATCATCTTTCTCTTTCCATCGATATCGGAGACTTCCAGGAAAAGACCTTCCTGGAGACGGAGGCCGCGGGAATAGACGGTCATCAGGTAGGCATAATTGTGGAAGGGTCGTACCAGAGCCAAAATCGTTTTGATTTCTTCTCTGGAGAGCACAGCCGGCAGCCGTCGCTCCCGACGCGCCTGGGCGATGGCAAGCAAATGCCAGTTTTTCTTGAGGACGTGTTTGAAGAAGAACTTGACGCCGGAATAGCAGATGCGCATGGTTGCGGGACTCCAGCCGGTGACGTTTTGCCGGTGGATGAAATAGTCGAGCAGTTCGTCTTCCGTGATGAGATCGGGGCTTTTGTCGTAATGTTCGACCAGTTGACGCATGGAACGCAGATAAGCTTCCCTGGTCCGTTCTCCCATGCCGCTGACTTGCATGGATTTGTCCATTTTTGAATGCCAGTTGCTTTGGCGCCACCAGTTCTTTTGCATGATGCTCTCCTTTTCGATGTGGGTTATGGGGTCGGAAGCCAGTTGCTTCCTGAGAGCATGTATACCAAAAGGAGGATGCTTACTGTCGTCAGAGGTGGCTATTAGGTTGGGTGGTTTTGTGATAAGAGAAAGATATTCAAAGGAATCTGCCGCGTAGCGGCTCACTTGAACGAGTGCGTGCAGCCAATCGCCGATAGAGCCGGCTCTGGCTGACGCTTGTGTTGGGCAAGGGCAGCAGAGCAAGGGAGGCGTAAATGGTAGAAGCACTCGTCATGTTCATCATTGTCATCGTAGGTATTGGATTTACTACTACAATCTGCCTGATGACAAACTTGATGAAAAGCTATATGGGAAACGGAATTCAGATATCGTATGTCCGCACTGCCAGACAAAAGGGAGAGTGCACACAAAGACAATCGACAAGAAAGTTGGAATCAGCGGTGCAAAAGCATCTGCCGCAGTGCTAACCGGTGGCGTTTCCATCCTGGCAACTGGATTATCGCGGAAGGATCATCTAACCGAAGCTCATTGCTGCAAATGTGAGTCAACTTGGACATTCTGAGGGAATGGCGTTACACATCATGGAAATAAATGCCCAGTCATGCGGTTTGCCGGATTGTTGAGAAACTTGGCTCCCGGAAATCCGTTGTTGGCCGTCGCATGCACACACGCACAATATTCCTTGACGAGATGTAGCCACTAGGCTACAGTATAAAAATGGTTGAAATTCGCAAGACCGAAATTTTCGCTAAATGGCTTGATGGATTGGACGACATGCGTGCACGTGTTCGCATCCTTGTCAGGATAGAAAGATTGGCGGCTGGAAATCCTGGAGATGTTAAAGCAGTGGGGCAGGGCGTTTTGGAGTTGCGAATTGATTATGGACCCGGCTATCGGGTGTATTACAAAATGTATGGACGGAAGATGCTGATTCTATTGGCTGGCGGCGACAAGAGTACCCAGACCAATGATATCAAAACGGCCTTACGCCTGGCACAGAATCTATAGGAGGGTATCATGGCAAGAACTATCACCACCAAATACGACGTCGCTGAACATCTTCGCACACCAGAGGAAATGGCTGCTTATCTTGAAGCCTGCATCGAAGAAGCAAAGGGCGATGCTGCCTTTATTGCGAAGGCTTTGGGCGATATCGCTCGGGCCAAAGGCATGTCACAAGTGGCGCGGGATGCCGGTCTGTCCCGTGAAAGTCTTTACAAAGCACTTTCCGGAGAACGGAGTCCGGATTTTGACACAATCCTTAAAGTTATAGCCGCACTCGGCATGAAGTTACATGCGGAAGCAGTTCACATGAATAATTCAACGGCCCAACAAGTCAGTTGAGGGGACGCGAAATAATCTCGGCGGCTTTATAGGTAAGGTCATTGGTGCGCCCCTCACTTCTGCGTTAGCCCAAAGGAGGCAAAGAATGCCAAGTGTAGCGTCGATACAATCGGAAGGAGATTTGGAAGTTGTATTGCTGCACGAGACGCATAGCGTTCTTGCGGAGCTAATTGGGCCTGAACTTTACTCGGTTGGTGGCACAGCGCCTGAGCAATCAGTCCTTTTTCATACGCGTTCAACCTTCAATTTATTCCTGATTCTTGCTGTTGAAATCTTCGCTGAGGATCCGAGAAGCGCCTACATCAATCAAAAATACCCAAATTGGTCTTTGCTAAAATGGCTTCGTTGGTTTTGCGGACGCTACGATTGTGAGGCTGAATTATCAGGACTACGCTCTGCACTGTCTGCGCTCGAAACCTGGGCAGATAAAGAGGTTTCTTTTTCCTTTTGGTGTCCCGACGTAGATAAAGATATCTGTTTTCTTCTAAAGAACGAGCAACTTATTTCTTTTGGTGCGAACACCGCTAAGCATCACTTGTTCCGGCTGGCGGATTATTAGGTAAGTTGGAATCCCTATGTGTAAAAGCTGGCTATAACTTTACTCCCCAACAATACCCAGCGGTTTTGTCTTCCATGGTGGAGGAAGTAAGAAGCCGGCTACAATACCACTCAAGCTATCTAATTGAGCTGCTGGGGAACGTGTTCCTAATAGAAACGAGGAGGACAACATGAAGATCATTCTTTTGGGCGCACCGGGCGCCGGAAAAGGCACGGTGGCCAAACTTTTGACGGAGCATGACGGATCCGTCCAGATCTCGACGGGCGACATCCTGCGCGCGGCCGTCAGGGAGGGCTCCGATCTGGGAAAAGAGGCCAAGGCCTATATGGATCGGGGCGATCTGGTTCCGGACGCGCTGATCATGAAGATGATGGAAGTTCGTCTCCAGGGCGAAGACTGCGGCCGGGGATTCATCCTGGACGGGTTTCCCCGCACGATCCCGCAGGCGGAGGATCTCCAGGTCCTGCTCGCGAAGCTCGGCCACCGTCTCGATTTCGTCGTGAACCTCGAAGTGCCCCGGGATGTGATCATGGACAGACTGACCACGCGGCGGACCTGCGCGAATCCCGACTGCCAGGAGATCTACAACGTCAAAAGCAATCCTCCGACGGCGGATGGAAAGTGCCGGAAATGCGGAACCGACGTGATTCAGCGGGCCGATGAAACCGAAGAGGCGATCGGCAACCGCCTCAAGACCTACCAGGACAAGACCGCCCCCCTGATCGCTTATTATGAAAAGGCCGGCCTGCTCAAGAACTTCCTCTCCCTGAACAGCCGGGAGACCGTCGAGAATGTCAAGCTCGACCTGAAAGGCGCGTGATCCCGGGCCATGATCGATTATGACCAGGCCCTGAACGAGGAGCAGCGACGCGTCGTGATGGAGGGCGACGGACCGCTGCTCGTCATTGCCGGAGCCGGGAGCGGCAAAACGCGCGCCCTGACGTATCGCGTCGCCCGCCTGATTGAGACGGGGGTTTCGCCGGCCAGGATCATGCTGGCCACCTTCACGAACAAGGCGGCCCGCTCCATGCTCGCGCGCGTCCAGTCGCTGGTCGGAGACGACCTGCGTCCACTCTGGGGAGGGACCTTCCATCATCTCGCCAACCGGACGCTCCGGAGACACGCCTCGCGTCTCGGGTACGAGCCGGGTTTCACCATTGCCGACAGCGAAGACGCGCGACAGCTCATCAACGCCTGCATCGCGGAGGCGCAGGCCGGTCGGACGGGCGAGAAGTTTCCGAAAGGCGACGTCATCCGCGAGATTGTCAGCCTTTCCGTCAACACCGGCCGGGACATGGCGGAGGTCATCCTTCAGCGCTATCCGTTCTTTTCACATCTGAGCCAGGAGATCGGCGAGGTCGCGGCCCGGTATGCCCGGCGCAAGAGGAAGGAGCATATCATGGATTTCGACGACCTGCTCCTGAACTGGCGTCGACTGCTCAGCGAACAGCCGGACCTGTCGGAACAGTACGCCGAGCGCTTCCTCCATATCCTGGTCGACGAGTATCAGGACACGAACCGCCTCCAGGCGGAAATCATCGATCTGCTCGCCGCCCGCCATCGGAACGTCATGGTCGTGGGGGACGATTCGCAGAGCATCTATTCCTTCCGCGGGGCGAATTTCGCCAACATCATGCGTTTCCCGGAGCGCTATCCCGATTGCCGCATCTTCAAGCTCGAGACGAATTACCGCAGCACGCCGGAAATCCTCCATCTGGCGAACCTCAGCATCGTCAACAACGAGAACCAGTTCGCCAAGACGCTGCGGCCGATCCGCCGGACGGGCTTGAAGCCCATCGTGGTGCCGCTCAAGAGCGACGTTCAGCAGGCCAACTTCGTCGCCCAGCGTTTGCTCGAACTCGTCGGGGAGGGAATCCCGCTGCATGAGCTGGCCGTCCTGTACCGGGCCCACTACCACTCCATGAATGTCCAGATGGAGCTCACGCGGCGAGGCATTCCCTTCGAAATCCGCTCGGGAATCCGTTTTTTCGAGCAGGCCCACGTCAAGGACGTGACGGCCTACCTCCGGGTGGTGGTCAATCCGCTGGACGAGCCGGCCTGGAAGCGTATCCTGGGGCTCTACCCGAAGGTCGGAAAAGCAACCGCCGACAAGGTCTGGCGCTACCTGTCCGCCCGGGAGAACCCGTTGCGGGCCGTCGAGGAGGCGGGATTCCCGGCGCTTGCGTCGAAGGCGGCCCAGCCGGGACTGGCCGCCCTTCAGCGGACCCTCCTGGCCCTCTTCGTATCGGATCGGACTCCGGCGGCGATGATCGACGTCGTTCTCGAACGCGGTTATCAGGCCTTTCTCGAGCAGCAGTATACCGACATGGCGGCGCGCCGCGAGGACCTGGAGCAGCTGGCCAACTTTTCCGGACGGTTCGAGGGGCTGGAGGATTTTCTGGCGGAACTGTCCCTCCTGGCCCAGACGACGGAGGAGGGGGAGAGCGACCGTGAAAACGGCCGGGAGGGAAGGGTGGTGCTGAGCACCATCCATCAGGCCAAAGGCCTGGAGTGGTCCGTCGTCTTCCTCATCTCCTGCGCGGACGGGATGATCCCCCTCGCCCGCTGTCTGAAGGAGCCGGAGGGGGAAGAGGAGGAGCGGCGGCTCTTCTACGTGGCTTCAACCCGGGCAAAGGATCAGCTGTATTTGAGCTATCCGCTGCTCGACTACCAGCGGGGCTCGGGGTACGATGTCCTCGCGCCCTCCCGCTTCATCAGTGAAATCACGCCGGTGTCCCGGCGGCTCAAGGACAGCCCGTTCGAGCAGTGGGACATCGGCTACGAGGACTGATCCCGCCCCGTGCCGGAGACTCAGACCCAGCGGTCGGATTTGGCGCGCGCTTCGTATTCGGCCTTCAGGGCGATCTGCGTCGCTTCCGCGATGTCTTCAACCCGCTTGACCCAGTCTTCGAACTTGATGTCCACGCCGAAAATGCCGACCATCTCATCCTTCTCGTCGACGATCGGCGCGGAAACGGTGATGCACAGGGCGCCCGTCATCTTGGAGATGTAGAAGTTCGTCACGTGCATCTTGCCGGTCTGAAGCGGCCGGATAAACCATTCCCGGTCCGACTGGTCCGTCCCCACGCCGTAATTTTCGTACTTGACCCGGTCGGCGATGTTCGTGATGTTGCGGGTCGTCTTCTTCCCGTTCATGTCGACCACATAGGCGAACTGAATCGAGGGGTTCTCCTCGATGCACTGCAGCATCACGGGCTCCTGGAGTTCCGGCTGCATGGACTTCATCACCGGGTGCTCGATGACCTGCTTGACGATGGCGACCGCCGCCTCCGCGGCCCGGTACTTGATCTTGTCCAGTTCCGACATGAACAGTTCCGGCAGGTGCTTGCGGATGAGTTTTTCCATCTCTTCGTTGGAGATGCTGGTCATCCGTCCCCCCTCGTACTGGTCGAGGATCCACTTGTGGATCTTGGAGATGCCGGGGTGACGCTTGTCGACCTGGCTCTCCTCGGCGAGGTGGAGGTGGGAGTTGATCCAGTAGGCGATGCCGGCCTTGCCGGACTTGTCGGTGATCATCGGCACGATCGGACGCTTGAGCAGGCGGCTCGTGTCGAAAATGTTGTAGATCTCCTCGCACTTGATGAGTCCGTCGGCATGGACGCCGGCGCGGGTCACGTTGAAATCGGCCCCGACGAAGGGATAGTTGGCAGGAATGCGATAGCCGATCTCCTTGTCGAAATAGTGGGCGATGTCGGTGATGACCGTGGTGTCGATTCCGTCCGTGTGGCCCCTCAGCCCGATATATTCGATGATGAGGCCTTCAATCGGAGGGTTACCCGTGCGTTCGCCCAGACCCAGCAGGGTGCCGTTGGCCGCGGAGCAGCCGTACAGCCAGGCGGTGGAGGCATTGATCAGGGCCTTGTGAAAATCGTTGTGGCCGTGCCACTCCAAAAGATGACCGGGAACGCCGGCATCGTCGATGAAGGCCCGCACCAGTTTGTCGATCGCGCGGGGCAGGGAGGCCCCGGGATACGTCACGCCGTAGCCCATCGTATCGCAGAGGCGAATCTTGATGTCGATGCCGCTCTCCTCGCGCAGCTTCATCAGCTCCAGGGCGAACGGGATGCAAAAGCCGTAGATGTCGGCCCGCGTGATGTCCTCGAAGTGGCAGCGCGGGACGATGCCTTCGGCCAGAATCGACTTCACGATGCCCAGGTATTCGTCGAGGGCCTTCTTCCGACTCATGTTGAGTTTGAGGAAGATGTGGTAGTCCGACACCGAGGTCAGGATACCGGTTTCCTTCAAGCCGGAATTCTTGACCAGTCCGATGTCCTCCCGGCTGGCCCGGATCCAACCCGTGACCTCCGGGTAGGGCAGGTTCAGCGCGAGGCACTGGGCGACGGCCTCCTTGTCCTTCTGGCTGTAGAGGAAGAACTCGGACTGGCGGATGATTCCCCGGTCCCCGCCCAAGCGGTGCATCAGCTTGAACAGGTCGACGATCTGCCGCACCGTATAGGGCGGGCGGGCCTGCTGACCGTCACGAAATGTCGTGTCGGTGATGAAGAGGTCGTCCGCCGGGGTGATCGGGATGAGCTTGTGGTCGAAGTCGATCCGGGAGATCTCTTCGTACGGGAAGACATCCTTCTGCAGATTCGGCTCATTGATGTCCTTCAGATCGTAACGCCAGAACCGCGTATGTTCGTGATCGAGGACTTTCTTCTCCTGATTCCATTTAGGCATGATTCATTCTCCTGACCTGTAAAAGTTATAAAGCGAGCGCGTCTTTGTCAATAGAAAAAGGCGTCAGGAGACGATCTTCAGGGAAAGCTCCATCAGTTGCTCGATGCTCACCGGCCCGGGGGCATCGGTGAGCAGGCAGGTCGCCTTCTGCGTCTTCGGGAAGGCGATGACATCGCGGATGGACTCCGCACCCGTCATGATCATCATCAGGCGGTCCAGGCCGAACGCGATTCCGCCGTGGGGCGGCGTCCCGTATTCCAGGGCGTCCAGGAGGAAGCCGAACTTCTGGCGGATCTCGTTTTCGGGGAGTCCGAGCGCCTGAAAGATCAGCGACTGCACGTCCTGGCGGTGGATGCGGATGCTCCCGCCGCCGATTTCCGACCCGTTCAGGACGAGGTCGTAGGCGCGCGCCCGAACTTTCCCGGGATCGGTCAGCAGCAGGGGAATATCCTCGTCCACCGGCGAGGTGAAGGGGTGGTGCGTGGAGACGTAGCGCTTTTCCGACTCGCTGTACTCGAAGAGCGGAAATTCCGTGACCCACGTGAAGGCCAGTTGATCCGGGCGGATGAGGCCGAGTTTCCGCGCGAGATGGAGGCGGAGATTTCCGAGAATGTCGCGGACGAGGCCGGGCGCATCCGCCAGAAGAAGAAGCAGGTCGCCATCGGCTGCCTGCATCCGGCGATTGATCTCCGATATTTCGCGCGGCGACATGAATTTGACGATCGGGGAGGTCCAGCCGTCCGGCGCGACCCTGGCCCAGGCGAGCCCCTTCGCGCCCAGGGCGGTGACGAAATCGTTCAACCCGTCGATGTCCTTTCGGGAAAGCTTCTGGGCGCCATCGACGCGGATCGCCTTAACGACGCCGCCGGTGGCGAGGGCCTCCCGGAAGATCACGAAGCCGGTCTCCGAGAGCAGATCGGTGAGGTCCGTGAGTTCGAGGCCGAAGCGGACATCGGGGGCGTCCTTCCCGTAGCGGTTCATTGCCTCGTGAAACGACAGGCGGGGAAACGGTCGGTCGAGGTCGATGCCGAGCACGGAGCGGAAGAGATGGATCATCAGCCCCTCCATGACCTGGAGGACATCCTCTTCGGAGATGAAGGACATCTCGCAGTCGATCTGGGTGAATTCCGGCTGACGGTCCGCGCGCAGGTCCTCGTCCCGGAAGCATTTCACGATCTGAAAGTAGCGGTCGAAGCCGGCCACCATCAGAAGCTGCTTGAAGATCTGGGGGGACTGGGGCAGCGCGTAGAAGGCGCCCGCGTTGACGCGACTCGGGACCAGATAATCGCGGGCCCCTTCAGGTGTGCTCTTCGTGAGGAAGGGCGTTTCCACCTCGATGAAGCCGTTCTCGATCAGATAGGCCCGCGTTTCCGCCGCGGCATTGCTCCGGAGCAGCAGATTCTTCTGGATGGCGGGACGCCTCAAGTCCAGGTAGCGGTATTTCAGGCGGACGTTTTCGGAGATCTCCGCCTCGGAGTCGAGGAGGAAGGGGGGCGTCTTCGCCTCGTTCAGGATCTGGAGGTCGTGGACCATGACCTCGACGTCTCCGGTTTTCAGGTCGGGGTTTTGCATGCCTTCCGGGCGGGTCCGAACCAGACCCCGGACGGCGAGCACGTATTCGCTCCGGATGCGGTGCGCCTCACGGTGGATGTCCGGACTGATCTCCGGGTTGAAGACGATCTGGACGAGTCCTTCGCGGTCGCGAAGATCGACGAAGATGACCCCGCCATGATCCCGGCGCCGGTGCGTCCATCCCATCAGCACAACGGTACGCCCGTCGTCCGCGGCCGTCAGTGTCCCACAGTAATGGGTCCTTTTGGTTTGGGTGATGAATTCAGACAAGTGTTTGACCTTTCTCAAGCAATTTTCCGCGGATGGTCTCGAAAAGGCCGTCCAGGGGAAGGGTTTCCTGAAGACTGCTCCGCATGTCGCGCCACTGCACCTCGCCCGCGGCGATCTCGCGATCCCCCAAAATCAGGGTATAGGGGCAGTTCAGCTTGTTCGCGCGCCGCATCTGGCTTTTGAGGCTGCGCCCGGCGTAATCGACCTCGGTGCGGATGCCGACCTTCCGCAGACCATTGGCGAGATCGAATGCGACGCGCCCGGCCTGATCCCCCAAAAAGGCGACAAACAGGTGCGGGACGGGGCTGAGTTGCGCATCGTTCGGCTCGATCAGGGACAGGAGCCGCTCCAAGCCGATGGCGAAGCCGATCCCGGGGATGTCCGGGCCGCCGAGTTCGCGGGCCAGACCGTTGTAGCGGCCCCCGCCGAGGACGGCGTTCTGGGCGCCGAGAGCGCCCGTCGTGACCTCGAAGGCCGTACGTGTATAATAATCTAGACCTCGAACCATTCCGGCGTTGATTGAAGGTGTTATATCCGCAATGCTCAAGTATTTCCTGAATGTCTGGAAGTGGGTGTCGCACGGGGGACAAAGGAAATCGAGGATCTTCGGCGCCGACAGAAGCTGCTCGCGGCAGGTCTCGAGTTTGCAATCGAAGATCCGGAGCGGGTTCGAGAGCATCCTTCGACGACAGTCTTCGCACAGGGCCGTCTGTTTACCGGCGAGAAAGGTGATGAGCCGGTCTCGGAACGCGGGGCGGCAGTCCGGACATCCCAGGGAATTGATTTCAAGATGAATGTCCGGCAGGCCGGCGCGGACGAGAAAATGCATGAGCATGACGATCAACTCCGCATCCACCCGGGGGTCGTCGATTCCGAGAATCTCCGCATCCAATTGATGAAACTGGCGAAGGCGCCCCTTCTGAGGACGCTCCCGTCGGAACATGGGCCCGATGGTGAAAAGGCGGGCTATCGGATCGGCCGCGTAGAGGGTGTGCTCGAGATAGGCGCGGAGAATCGACGCGGTCGCCTCCGGCCTCAGGGTCAGGTATTCGTCGCCGCGATCGAGAAACGTGTACATCTCCTTTTCAACAATGTCGGTGGCTTCCCCGATGCCGCGCCGGAAAAGTTCCGTTTTTTCCAGGATGGGGACGCGGATCTCCAGAAAGCCGAAATCGGTGAAAACCTCCCGGGCCAGCCGCTCGATGAATTGCCATTTGCCGGTCTCCGGGGGGAGAATGTCCTTGAAGCCCCGAACCGCCTGAATCGTATCCATGATTCTCTCCCTGTGGCCGCCTTGGAGGCGCCCTTTTGGAACGCGGTTCACTAACACATCGGGTTTGAAAAGGCAATCAAAATCAATGCCGTGAGGGATCTCGACCGGAAAGGGGGGCGTGCGTTTTGACGCGGCGTCCGTTGGAGGAGAATTCCACCGCGCCATCCAGATCCGTGCGATAGAGGCGGATCCCCAGGCGGGCGTACCTTTCCAGGATGACCGGATGCGGGTTTCCGAAGCGATTTTCCCAGCCGCAACTGACGACGGCCCGTCGCGGCCTCACCCGCAGCAGAAAGGCCTCCGTGCTCGAATGTCGGCCGCCATGATGGGGGACGAACAGGACGTCGCTCGCGAGATCGGTGGGGCGGCTCAGGAGCCCAGCCTCGGCGGGACCGGAGATGTCCGCCGGCAGGAGGAACGCGTTCTTGCCGTAGGTCATTTTCATCACCAGCGAGTGGTCGTTCGTCTCCTCGTCGTCCCGCGCCCCGGTGGAATCAGAGACCGAAGTCGGGTTCAGGATGGAGAGGGTAACGCCGTTGATCGTACGGGGGGGCGTCTCGGCGGAAACCCGCCGGAGGGGGATGTTCCGCTCACGGACGATCCGGAGAAAATCCAGGTAAAGCGGCGAGGAAAGATCGGAAGCGGGGACGTCGCCGACCCAGACCTCGCCTACGGGAACATGCTGTACGATGAAGAGGAGACCGGCCAGGTGGTCATGATGCGGGTGGGTGAGGACGCAGACATCGAGGGTTCGCACGCGTTCATGCCAGAGATAGGGTGCGGTGACGAACTTTCCGACATCGAAGCTCTGATCGTGGAACCCCCCGCCGTCGACCAGCATCGTCTTGCCGAAGGGGAATCGTACCAGGGTGGCACTGCCCTGACCGACATCGATCGCGGTCAGACGCAGAAGATTGGAGCGGAGGGGTTGCCGGTTGAGGGAGACGGAGACGGCCGCCCACACGATCAGCAGCGTCACCAGGACAACGGCGCGCCGGGACCGGGTAAAAGGGTGCACGGGAGGCGGGGAGGGGAATGCACGCGGTTCACGTGAGGCGGGAAGGATCGAGGCGGCCAGGACCAGACAGGCGTAGTAGAGAAGAATCTCGACGAGGCTCGGCCGGAACAGGTACACCGAGGCATATGGAAAGGAGGCGCAGAACTCGATCAGGGTAACGGACAGACGGACCAAAAGGGCGTCTATCTTCACGATCCAGGCGGAGAGGGCGGGAGCGATCGGCACCAGAAAGATCAGCGCCGTGCTGAGCGGAATCGAGAGGATTCCCAGGATCGGGGTGGCGAGAAGATTGGCGGGCAGCGTCACGAGGGAGATGCGGTAAAAATGGTAGAGAACGAGGGGAAGGGTTCCCAAGGTCGCGCCGACGGTTGCGGCGGCGAACAGGGCAGCGGCGTACAGGCGGGAATGCACCCAGCGTCCGGCCCGATCCGCGATGGTTGCCTCCGGGCTCACGGGCGGGGACGGTTTCGGCACCCGGGAGATCAACCGGGGCGTGAGATACAGTATGGCGAGGACGGCGGAAAAGGATAACTGAAAGGAGATGTCGTAGAGCGAGGAAGGGCGGATCATCAAAATGGTGAAGGCCGCAAGCGCCAGCGCATTGTACAGATCCCGCTCCTTGTCGAGAAGGGTGGCGATCATGAAGACGACCACCATCAGGGCGGCGCGAACCACGGATATCCCGGCGCCGGCGACGAGCGTGAAGATCACGACGGGAATGACCGCCAGCAGGATGGAGGCCTTTCGGGCGTCCACCCAAAGCAGCGCATTCGGAAAGGCTTTCAGGGCTATCCGGACAAGAAAGACGAAAACCAGCGCGACGATGCCGATGTTGAAACCGGAGATGGCGAGAATATGGGATGTGCCGGTGCGATTGAAGGCCTCGCGGACCGGCTCGGGGATTTCTTTTTGATCCCCCAGAATCAAGGCCTGCACGATTTCGGCCTCCGGTGAGGCGGCGTGGGCATAGATGAAGGATTTCAGACGGGCGCGGAAGGTCTCCAGGGCCGTCTTGAGCGGCTGTCCCTGGTCCCGCCGCATGACGACCAGCCCGCGCGAATCGGGAAGGTAGGCCCGCACCCGGATCCCCTGGTCGCTCAGATAACGGACGTAATCGAACCCGCCCGGATTCCGGAAATTTCGTGGCGGGCGGACGACCGCCTGGAAGCGGACGATGTCCCCGTAACGGAAACGGCGGTCGGGGACGCCGACGGACAGAAGCATTCGGCCCGTAACCCCCCGCCGGATGCCCGGCCGGAGGATCGAAAGGGCGCAGAGGACCAGATCCGTCCCGTCGGGGGAGATCCGGGGGGCGTCACAGATCATTGCCTCAATCGTTTCCTTTTCAGGACCGGCAGAGTTTGCTATAGGGGCAGGTGAAACGGGTAACGCGAGATTCAGATTCGCGTTCAGGATGCCGACCGTGAAAAACGAGACGGCCAGGAGCCCGGGGACGATGGAGCGGCCGGCAGGGCGCCGGCCGAACGCCAGCAGCAATCCCAACAGGGCGATCAGGACGGTCAGGGGAATCGCCGGTGCCGGGACGGGGTGATAATGCCCGGCGACGATTCCGGCCGAAAGGGCCAGACAAAGCGGAATGAGAGGCCTTTGCATGGGTCACCTGCTGCGCGCTTCACACGGGAGGCCGATTCCTCGAAGGGATATATCGTGAAACCTCCGGATCATCAACCTAAAACCGTCCCGGGAGCGCCGCGGGCCGTTGAGGAAAGACTGGTGAAGCGCATCCGCTGGCTCATGGTCTGGCGGCTGTTCATCGTCACCTTCCTGCTCGGGTTCGTCGCGCTGATCGATGTCCGGGACGCCGCCCTCCTGCCGGATATATCCAGGACGTCCCTCTACGCGATCGTCATCCTGACCTACCTGCTCACCATGGGTTTCATCCTGCTGCTCAAGCTGACCCGGGCACCGATTCTCAACGTCTACATTCAGAGCATGGCCGACGTGCTGCTGATCACCGCCCTGGTTTACATCACGGGAGGGATCCGTAGCGTCCATGCCGCCTTTTATCCGCTCGTCATCATCTATTCGGTCCTCTTTCTGATGCGACGGGGCGGCCTGATTACCGCCTCGGTCTGCAGCGTCCTGTACGGACTGCTCCTCATTTCCGAATATTTCGGGCTTCTCGCGCCGCTGTATCCGATGGCGTATGTCGACCAATCCTTCTCCGCCGGGTACGTCTTTACACGGATTCTCATCTATTCCGCGTCCTTCTTCATCATCGTTTTCCTCGCCAGTTTCGTGGTCGAGCAGGAAAGGAAGGCGCAAACACTCCTGGCAGAGACGGAGAGCGCCTTCAATCAGCTCGATATCCTCCATCAGAGCATCATCGATTCCGTGGACGCCGGAATCCTGACGATGGACGTGAACGGACTCGTCAAATCCTTCAACCGCGGCGCGGAACGGATCACCGGCTTTCTTGCGCGGGAGGTCGTCAACAGACCCCTCGGGCAGCTCTTTCCCGATTTCCTGGAAATCCTCGACCGGCCCGCGGACGCCGATTCAGGCGTGTCGGAACGGCGACCGCAGTTTTCCTTCAGGTCGAAGGGGGGTCAGAGCCTCCTCATCGGCTGCTCGGTCTCGACGCTGAACGATCCGGGTGGACAGCGCATCGGCGATATCCTGATCTTTCAGGATCTGACGGAAGTCAGGGCGATGCAGCGCGCCGTCGAGGAGAGCAGGCGCCTGGCCCTGGTCGGGGAGATGGCCGCCGGCCTCGCCCATGAAATCCGCAATCCTCTCGCTTCGATTACCGGATCCATTCAGATCCTGAAACGGGATCTCGCCCTGAAGGACGAGGACGAAAAACTCATGCAGATTATCTTGCGGGGCAAGGAACAGCTTGAGGGATTTCTCAAGGATTTTCTGCTGCTCTCCCGCGCACCCGCCGTGAGGCGCGACAGAATCGCCCTTGACGTCCTGATTCGGGATGTGGTGGAATCCGTCCGCTTTCTGCCGGATTGGCATGATCGGATTCGGTTGTCCCTGAAGGTGGCGCCCGACGACGCGCTCATGGCCAGTGCGACGGAGATCCGCCAGGTGATCTGGAATCTCATCCTGAACGCCGTTCAGGCGATGCCGGCAGGCGGAGATCTGCGGATCGAGATTGTCCGTCACCCCCTCGCCGGAGGGGACAGGGGGCACCTGGAGGTGATCGTCGCCGACGAGGGCGAAGGGATCGAAGAACACCTGCACGACAGGATCTTCACGCCCTTTTACACGACCAAGGAGCGGGGCACCGGTTTGGGGCTGGCCATCGTCCAGCGGGTCGTGACGGGACATGGCGGACGGATCGAGGTGAAGAGCCGGCCCCGGCAGGGGACCGCCTTCCATATTTACCTTCCGTGCGGCGATCTCGGGAGTGATTAGCAGAGAGGAACGCGATGCCGAAGATTCTTGTTTTAGACGACGACCAGAACATCCGGGACATGCTGGTGATCATGCTGACGCGGGAAGGGTACGATGTCCAGGCATACGGGGATCCTTACAAGGCGATGCAGGGCCTGCGGAAGGAAACCTTCGACCTCATCATCACCGATTTGAAGATGCCCCGTATGGACGGGCTGGAGTTTCTGCAGCGGGCCAAGAAAATCGCACCGGAGACGGTCGTCATCCTGATCACCGCTTACGCCTCCGGTGAGACCGCCGTTGCGGCCATGAAGGAGGGCGCCTTCGACTATATCGAAAAGGATTTCCGGATCGAGGACTTGACGAAGATCATCGAGCGGGCGCTGGATGCCAGGCGCGAATGCAGCGAGGACGCCCTGTTCCGTCAGGAGGTGACCAATGCCGTCAGCTTCGGCGCCATGATCGGAAGCAGTCCGGAGATGGTCAAGATCTACGCCGTGATCAACAAGATTGCCGATACGCCCGTGAACGTCCTGATCCTGGGCGAGAGCGGAACCGGCAAGGAACTGGTCGCGCTGGCGATCCACGAGAACAGCTCGCGGAAGGACATGCCGTTCATGGTGATCAACTGCGGCGGCATCCCGGAAAGCCTTCTCGAGAGCGAACTGTTCGGTTACATGAAGGGCGCGTTCACCGGCGCCCATGCCGATAAACCCGGACTGTTCGAAGTCGCACGCGGCGGCACGATCTTTCTGGATGAAATCGCGGATCTGCCCCCGCTGCTCCAGGTGAAGCTGTTGAGGGTGACGCAGGAAAAGGCCTTTCGCCGCGTCGGCGGCACGGAGGACATCCGGGTCGATGTTCGCATCATCTCCGCGACCAACAAGGATCTCCACCAGCGGGTCCACGAAGGACGGTTCCGGGAGGATCTCTATTACCGACTGAACGTGATTCCGATCCACATCCCGCCGCTGCGTGAGCGCAAGGACGACATCCCGATCCTGACGCGTCACTTCATCGAGAAGTACTCCCGGCAATTCGGGAAGAAGATCCAGAATATCTCCACCTACGCCCTGGAGCTCCTCGTCGATTATCCCTTCCCCGGCAACATCCGCGAACTGGAAAACATCATCGAGCGCTCGATTGCCCTGGAGGCCTCGAGCATCATCCTCCCGGAAAATCTCGTTTTGTCGAACGGCGCCACCCGCTTCGAGGCGCCAGGCGCCGGAATCGATATCCCCCCGGAGGGCATCCATCTCAACCGGGAGCTGGCCCGCGTGGAAAAGGCCTATATCGATGCGGCGCTGGAGAAAACCTCCGGATCCAGGAAAATGGCGGCTGACCTCCTGAATATCACGCTGGACTCCCTGCATTACCGGATCGACAAGCTGTCCAATAAAGCATCGTGAATAAATTTCAAAAAAAATTCTTGACAAAGGATCGTCGATCCTCTAGTGACATGTCACCGCATTTTAGAGGGAGAGCCGCCATGAAGGCCGCAGCGTTCGGGAAAGATAAACCGTTTTTCGTCTTTTTTAGCTTTAGGCGGAGGTCTGCCTGATAGGCTCATGACCACATCGAGGGATCTTGAGCCGTGGGCGGACCATCTGACCGCCCACGGCTTTTTTTTGCCGTGGTGACTGCCACGGTTTTTTTTATCCGGAAGGAGGGAATATGAAAGCGATCGGTAAAGGATTGATGATGATCACGGGGATGCTGCTGGCGCTGGCGACGGGCGCCGGCGAGACGACGGCGGCGCAGAACATCCGGGTCGGTGCGGCCATCAACATGACCGGCCCCGCCTCGACCTTCGGCCAGTATCACGCCAGGGGGATGAAGGACTATTTCCGTTACGTCAACGAAGTCCGAAAAGGGGTCGGCGGACGCCAGATCGAGATGCTCCTCGTCGATACGGGCTACAAGGTGCCGGAGGCCGTGGCCGCCGTCCGCAAATTCGCGGTACAGGAGCGCGTGGACATGATGGCGACGTGGGGGGCGGGCGAAGGCCTGGCCGCGAAGCCCATTGTCCAGCAGTACCGCATTCCCACCATCAACTTCTCGACCAGCTGGGAGATTTTGCAGCCTCCCGTCAGTTACATGTATCTCCCCTTCGGCAGCTACCGCATGGATTGCCAGGCGGTCCTGGAATACATCCGCGCCGTTCACAAGGGGAAAGAGGCCCCGCGGGTGGGGCTGCTCACCTACAACAATGCCTACGGGCGTTCGATTCATCAGCCGACGCGCGAGTACGCGGCCAAAAACGGCATCAATCTCGTCGCCGTCGAGGAGTTTCCGCCCAAGACAATGGATCTGACCACGGAAATGCTGAGGCTGAAGAAAAACAACGTGGATTACGTTTTCATGCAGGTCCTGCCGGCCACGGTCGTCACCGCCCTGAAAAATGCCGACCGGGCCGCCTATGAACCTCTGTTTCTGGGAACCTGGACCTCCACCGACCCGGATTTCTTTCCGATGGCCAAAGGGCTGATCCGGGATCGGCTGGTGATTCAGTTCCCCGGCGGGGTTCCGTCCGACCGGTCCAAGGGGATCAAGATCCTGCAGGATCTTTGGAAGCGGTACGGGACCGTCAAGGAATTCGACGCCTCCTATTGGGAAGGCGTTGTGGTGGGCATGATCATGGAGCGGGCGTTCATCCGGGCAAAGGAAAAATACGGCCGGATCGATGCGGCGACCATCAATCGGGCCATGGAGGGTTTCCGCAACGAGGACTTCGGCGGCCTGGTGCCTTCCGTTACCTATACCGCAGCGGATCATGGCGCCTCCTTCACGGCCAGAATGGTTCGAGTCCGGGAAAACGGGGAGTTCGTCCCCCTGACGAATTTCTACGTTCCGGGGAAGGAAAAGATCCGGATGCTGAAGAAATAGGGACGTCCGCGATGAAAGCCTGCCGGGGTCAACCCCGCATCTTCGCCCGGCGTGATCCTGCTTCGCGCCGGGCCGAGCTGGACGTGAGCGGCCTCACGCTTCAGTTCGGCGGCGTCACGGCGCTCAACGACGTCGGACTGCGCGTGGATACCGGCGAACTTGTCGCCGTCATCGGTCCGAACGGCGCCGGGAAGACCAGCCTGATGAACTGCATCACCGGATTTTACCGGGCCCAGCGCGGAAGGATCCGCTTCAACGGGCGCGACACGACCCACCTGCCGGCGCACCTGCTGACGGGGATCGGGATTGGCCGCACCTTTCAGAACATCGAGCTCTTTCCCGGCATGACCGTCCTGGCCAACATGATGCTGGCCCGGCACATGCACTGCCGGTATCGCCTGATGCCGGCCGCATTTTTCACCTCCGGGGTCCGACGCGACGAGGTCCGACAGCGCGAGATCCTCGAGGAGGTGATCGACTTTCTCGAAATGCAGGCGATCCGAAACACCCCCGTCGGATCCCTGCCGTACGGGATGATGAAGCGGGTGGAATTGGGCCGCGCCCTCGCCCTCGAACCCCGGCTTCTGGTCCTCGACGAACCGTTTGCCGGCATGAATCTTGAGGAGAAGGAGGACATGGTCCGCTTTCTGCTCGAACTTCACCGGGCCTGGGGTCAGACGATGCTCCTGGTCGAGCACGACATGTCCATCGTCATGGGGATCGCCCAGAAGATCATCGTGCTCAACTTCGGTCAGAAACTGGCCGAGGGAACGTCGGAGGACATCCAGCGCCATCCGGAAGTGATCAAGGCCTATCTGGGGGGAGACGCGTCATGAGGATGGAACCGGTGCCGCTTTCCCACCCGCCGCGACCGGAGGGTTCACCTCCGTCCGATGCCGGCGTCGATACCCTGCCCAAAATGCTCGCCCGGCAGGCGTCGACCCTGGGCGGCAGCCGGATCGCGATTCGGGAAAAGGCCTATGGCATCTGGCAAGCCTTGACCTGGACGGAGTATGAATCCTATGTCAGGCGGTGCGCGCTGGGGCTTGTCTCCCTCGGACAGCGCCCCGGCGAAACCAACGGCCTCATTCTCGACAACGGCCCTGAATGGCTGTTCGGAGAGCTCGCGACGCATGCGGCGGGGGCGATCTCTCTGTGTCTGTTTACCGCGGCCGTGGCCGACGAACTCGCCGGCGCCCTGAAGCGCGTGTCCGCGCGTTTCGTGATCGTCCAGGACCAGGAGCAGGTGGACAAGCTTCTGGAGGTTCGCGACCGCCTTCCGGATATCCGCCACGTCATCTATGTAGATCCCACCGGGATGCGACCCTATCAGGGAGAGCCCTGGCTCATCAGCTTCGCGGACCTGATCTCGCGTGGCGAGCGGCTGGAGCGGGAGCGACCGGAGCAGTACGAGGCGCTTTTGAAAAAGGGAAGGGCCTCCGGGACGGCGGTCATGATCCTGACATCCGGAACGACCGGACTGCCGAAGATCGCCATGCTGTCCCATGGCAATCTTCTGGCGATGGGGACAAAATGGCGGGATGCCTTGCGAATCCGGCCGGGCGAAAACTGGTATTCCATGTCCCCTCCCGCCTGGATCGTCGATCAGATGTGGGGAATGGGAGTGGCTCTCGTGAGCGGGATGACCATGAATTTCGCCAATACGCCCGAGACCCTTCTGGAGGATTTCCGCGAAATCGGTCCCCATCTGCTCATCACCTCGTCCCGGTTCTGGGAGGATATGGCCTCACGCATCCGCGTCCGGATGGGCGACGCGGGCTGGCTGAAGCGAACCCTGTTTGCCTGGGCGGAGGGGATCGGGCGAAGGGCCCTGGAGGCGGAGGAACGGAAAACGGCGACCCCGATCAGCCTCCGCTGGCGAAAGCGGATCGCCGACCGGATCGCCTTCAAGCCCCTGCTCGACCGCATGGGTTGCTCGCAACTCCGCTCGGCCTTCACCGGCGGACATCCGATCAGCCCGGACGTCATTCGTTTTTTCCGTGCCACGGGACTCAATCTCAAGCAGTGCTACGGGCTGACCGAAGCGGGCGGCATTTTCCAGGTTCAGCCGGACGGAGAGGTGAAGCCGGAAACGGTGGGGAAGCCCCTTCCGGACACGCAGGTCATGATCGGCGAAGACCAGGAGGTGATGGTCAAAAGCGATGCCAATTTCATGGGCTACCATCAGGACTTCGCCGCCACGGAAGCGGCCTTCCGCGAGGGATGGCTCAGAACCGGGGACGCCGGCTATCTGGACGAGGACGGGCATCTTGTGATCATCGGCCGCCGGGAAGAGATCATCCGCAACAAGGAGGGGCAGGCCTTTTCCCCGGATTACATCGAAACGCGACTGAAGTTCAGCCCCTACATCAAGGAAGCCGTCGTCTTCGGCGAGGGTAAGCCCTTCCTCACGGCGCTCGTCAACATCGACTTCGGCAACGTCGGCGCCTGGGCGGAGGATCGGATGATCCCCTACACGACCTACAACGATCTCTCGCAGCAGGCCGATGTGGCCGCCCTGCTCAGGGAAGAGCTCCGCCGGACGAACGGACGGCTCCCCGACGCGATGCGGATCAGAAAGTTCATCCTGCTGTATAAACTGCTCGACGCGGACGACGAGGAGCTGACGCGGACCGGCAAGGTCCGCCGCCGCTTCGTCTACGGGCTCTACCTGCCTCTGATCGAGGCGATGTACGGCGATCTGACGACACTGCCCGTCAAGGGCAAGGTGAAATACCGGGACGGACAGGTCGGGGTCATTGAAACCAGCGTGCGCATCCTCGAGGCGTGAGCGGAAGGAACCGACTATGGACTTTTTCATTCAACTTTTGGTCAACGGGCTGAGCGTCGGCTTCCTGTACGGGCTGTCGGCGATGGGATTCGTCATGATCTTCAAGTCCTCCAGCGTGCTCAATTTTGCGCACGGCGAACTCCTCGCCCTGGGCGCCTTCGTTTTCCTCTCCCTTCATTCGGTCGTCCAGCTCCCGATCGGGTGGGCCTTTCTCGCGACGCTCACGGGGTGCTTCGTCCTGGGTTTTCTGATCGAACGGTTTTTCCTGCGACCGCTCATCGGCGAACCGCTCATTTACGTCATCATGCTCACGGTCGGCCTGGCGGCGATGCTGAGGGGGCTGCTCCTCCTCATCTGGGGGGGGAACCTGCGAACCCTGCCGGATTTTCTCCCGGCCTGGATGGACATCCAGTCGGGATGGCTCCGCATTCCTCCGGTCTATATGGCGGCGATCCTCGTCGGCGTCCTGTTTCTCGTCCTCTTCGGTCTGTTCTTCAAGTATTCGGCGCAGGGCATTTTCATGCGCTCCGTTGCCGACAACCAGCGGGCCGCCCTGTCCCTGGGCGTGCATGTCCGGCGCGTCTTCGCCCTGTCCTGGGGCATCGCCGCCCTGGTGGCGGGCATGAGCGGCATCATCCTCGGTCTCATGAACGGGATCAGCGTTCATGACCTCAGCGCCGTCGGGCTGAAGGTCTTCCCCGTGGTCATCCTCGGGGGACTCAACTCCATCAGCGGCGCCGTGATCGGCGGACTGATCATCGGGGTCCTCGAGGCCTTCACGGGGGGATACCTCTCGCCCTCCCTCCGGGACGTCGTCCCCTATATCGTTCTCGTCGTCCTGCTGCTCGTCCGGCCTTACGGACTCTTCGGCCTGGTCGAAATCGAAAGGGTTTAGGGAGGATTCATGAGAAAGCTCCGCCTTCACCCCTGCGGCAATTACAAGGAATCGTACGCGGACGAACTGGCGATCTTCAGCTCCGATTACGGCCGGCTCTGGTCCCTGGCCGGGATCGCGGCGCTCTTCTGCGCCGTTCCGTTCATCAGTCCGCCCTACCTGCTTTACGTCGTCAACATGATCGGCATCTACGCCATTGCGGCGATCGGACTCAACATCCTGGTCGGGTACACGGGGATGATCTCTCTCGGTCACGGGGCTTTCTTCGGTGTGGGCGCGTACGCCGCCGCCGTGATGTCCGCGACGTTCAACGTTCCCTTTCTTCTGAGCGTCCCCGCGGCCGGCCTCATCACCGCCGGCGTCGGAATGATTTTCGGGATCCCTTCCGGCCGGCTCAAGGGCCTCTACCTGACCATCGCCACGCTGGCCGGGCAGTTCATCATCGAATACGTCCTCGTGCACTGGGAGGGGGTCACGCGCGGGACGGAGGGAATAACCGTCCCCGCCCCGACCCTGTTCGGAATCTCCCTGCGGGGCGACATCCGATTTTTTTACGTCATTTTCGCCGTCCTGGCGCTGATGATCTGGATGGCCGTCAATCTCATCCGGACGCGCTACGGCCGCGCGTTCATCGCCATCCGCGACAACGATCGCGCCGCCGAGGGAATGGGCATCCCCATCTTCAGCTACAAGATCCTCTCCTTCGGCATCAGCTCTTTCTACGCCGGACTGGCCGGCGCCCTGTGGGCCTATTACATGGTCAGCGTCACCTCGGAGCCCTTCAATCTGTCGCTGTCCGTCGAATACATCGCGATGGTGATCATCGGCGGACTGGGGAGCGTCGCAGGCTCCGTCTACGGGGCGGTGTTCATCACGGTGCTCAACGAATCACTCCGCTGGCTCACCGACCTGATGATGAACTTCGGGTTCATCACCCAGTCCGGCCTCAATATGGCCCCGCTCCGGGAATTTGCCTTCGGACTCGCGATCGTCCTGTTCATCCTCTTCGAACCCCGCGGCCTGGCGGAGCTCTGGCGGATCATCCGGTCCAGTTTCCGCCTCTGGCCCTTTTCCTATTGAGGGAAGCAATATGGAAGACACGCTTCTCGAAATCAACAACATCAGCGTCGTGTACGCCGATGTGATTCAGGTCCTCAAAGGCGTATCGCTCCAGGTGCCCAACCGCCGGATTGTCTCGCTCCTGGGCAGCAACGGGGCAGGGAAGACAA
Organism: Syntrophaceae bacterium UBA2251; assembly: GCA_002347815.1. Classification (GTDB taxonomy): domain Bacteria; phylum Desulfobacterota; class Syntrophia; order Syntrophales; family UBA2251; genus UBA2251. The sequence continues at coordinate 68,718 of DDXV01000003.1, read as the reverse complement.
CCACGCTCAAGGCCGTCTCGGGGCTGCTCAAGCCCGAGAACGGCCGTGTGACCGACGGCGCCATCCTGTATGAGGGGCATCCCCTCGAAAATCGGTCCCCAGAACAGATCACCCGTCTGGGGATCATCCAGGTGCTCGAGGGGCGTCAGCCCTTCAAGTACCTGACCATCGAAGAGAATCTTCGCGTCGGGACGGCCACGCGCTGGGGGAAGCCCTATCGAAAGGACCTGGAACTCGTGTACCACTACTTCCCCGTCCTGTGGGATCGCCGCAAGGCGCTGGCCGGTTACTGCAGCGGCGGAGAACTCCAGATGCTCGTCATGGGGCGGGCCTTGATGGCCCATCCGAAGCTCCTGCTGCTCGATGAACCTTCCCTGGGGCTGGCGCCCCTCGTGGTCGAGGAGATCTTCCGCATCATCGCCCGGATCAACGGGGAGCAGCAGACCACCATCATCCTGGTGGAACAGAATGCCCGGATCGCCCTCGAGATCGCCCACTATGGATACGTGATGGAAAACGGCAAAATCGTCATGGAGGGCGCCTCGGAGACGCTGAAGGACAATCCCGACGTCAAGGAATTCTATCTGGGTGGGGGGGGCGCCGGCGGGCCCGGCGCCTATCAGCAGCCCAAATCCTATCGCCGGCGGAAGCGCTGGTTATGACGGGGGCGCCGGGGGCGCTCCAACGCTGAGGAGGGACGGATGGCAGACGGGTTCGATGCATGGGAGCATGAGGATGCGGAGGCGAGGCGGGCGCGGAAATTCTCCCGGATGCGCGCCATGCTTGAGGACGGCTATCGGGCGTCGTCCCGTATGCGCCGGATCCTCGATGAAACAGGCCTGAAGCCGGCGGATTTTTCGCTCGCCGCGGACCTGGAGCGCCTGCCCGTCATTTCCCGCGAAACGCTGATCCAGTGGGAGCTGTCCGAACCCCCGTACGGCGGCCTGGTCGACCCCGCCGCGCCCGTCGATCGCATCTTCATCTCGCCCGGGCCGGTCTACGAGCCCCACCTGTCCGAGACGGACGCGCTCTGGGCCCGGGCCTATCATGCCGCGGGGATCGGAAAGGCGGACCGCGTTCTGAACGCCTTCTCCTACCACCTCGTCGCCGCCGGACTGACGTTTCACGGCGGGTTGCGCCGGGTGGGCGCGACGGTCGTTCCCTCCGGCACCGCCGGCGCCCAAAGCCAGGTGGAGCTGATCCGGGATCTTGGGATCACGGCCTATACGGGAACTCCCAGCTTTCTCATGGCGATCATCCGGAAGGCGGAGGAGATGGGGTATGACTGGAGAAAGGATTTTCGTCTGAAGCGGGCCTGCTTCGCCGCCGAACCCCTCTGGCCCTCGCTCCGGGAGACGTTCACGCGCGATTACGGGCTGGACACCTACCAGATGTACGGCGCCACCGAGGTCGGCGACGTGGCCTATGAATGCCGGGAGAAGTCGGGCTGGCACGTCTGCGAGGAAGTGCTCGTCGAGATCTGCGATCCCGAAAACGGTCGTCGCCTGCCCGCCGGGGAACTCGGGCAGGTCGTGGTGACCCGGTTCAACGACATCTTCTTCCTGATGCGCTTCGGAACGGGGGACCTTTCCCGGCTGATCGAAATGCCTTGCCCCTGCGGACGAACGGCTTACCGGTTGGACGGGATCGCGGGCCGCGTCGGGGAGGCGGTCAAGGTGCGGGGGATGTTCGTCGCGCCAAGTCAGATCCAGCGCCTCGCACAGCGGTTTTCAGGCAAATCCTTCCGGGTCCATGTCCGGCGGGAGGGCGACAGGGATCTGCTGGTCGTCAGGGTCGAAGGCGCCCCCGGCACGCCGGTCGACGGTTGGGCGGGGGATGAGGAATTCAAGCGCGGTTTCCGCGAGATCTGTACGGTCGGCGTCGATCGGCTGGAATGGGTTCCGCAAGGGACGCTCGCGGCGACGGACCGGCCGCTCGTCGACGAGCGGGAATGGCGGTAGACCGTCCCGGGGCGGTTAACAACCCCTCGGGGCGCGACAGGGTTGCCTTACACGACAAGCTGCGTTCCGGATGTCCGCGGCGGGAGGCGCCCGGCGATCTCGTCGGCAAGCCGATACCACCGCTGTACGCCGTTTTCCAGACGATAGTAGTGGACGAGGTAGGCCCCCTCCAGGACAACGAACAGGGCCGTGACCGTCCAGAGAAGCGCGGTCGGGGCGAAGAGGGCGGCGATGAAAAAAAGCAGCGCATACAGGCCGACCGCCAGCGTCACGTGCAGGTGAGCGAGACGCTCATGCTGCAGATAGGTCAGGCGGGACTGGTGAAGCGCCCGCAGCTCCGGCCATGCATCATCCGCGGCGGCGCACGCCAGGGCCGCCCGGACCCTCCGTTCGTGGTCCCTCATGTACCGGATCATCCCAGACTCCTTTCCGGCCCAGCCAATAGGTTTCGATGACGGAAAACCCCCAGAGAATCAGAAGGACAACGAGAGCGGCGGCATAACGGGCGGCATGCGGCCTCAGGGCCTGCCCCGCCGAGCGCAGGATCGCTTCCGGGCCGAGCGTGGCGCCCGGCCGTGCGAATGCGTCGAGCGACTGCCAGATCTGGACAAAGGCCACGGCTAACGTGGAACCGGCGACGATGAGAAAGCAGGCGAGCAGAAAGATTCCCCGGCCGTAGCGGCGAAGCAGGATCTCTCCGGTTCCCGGCGCGGCCAGAGCGGACAGGAGGACCGCTTTGGTGAGGGTTTTCATGGATGCGCGGGATCCGCATCGGGGATCGCCATGTCCTTCATTTTCAACTGGATGACGGACGACCCGTTCCAGTGGTTGAACTGCGGGGTGAAGGCGATATCCAGGGTCGAACCGGCAACGGCGGGGAGCAGATGACCCTTGTTGAACCAGATGGAGCTGCAGGAAACGTTGTTCGATGAAATTCTCATCCGGAGGTGGTTGTTCCCGACGACGGTCGGTGTCTGAACATTGACCCCGCGGATGCACACCACCGGTTCGGGGTTCATGCTGCCGAAAGGCGCCAAGAGACCGATCTGGGAAAGCAGTTCCTGATTGATGTCCGAGAGTTCGCACTGGGCGTCGATGGCCGTCTGGGTCATGAAAGAGGCGCCGGACAGATCTTCTGCGACGATGGCATCGAACTGGCGCGCAAACGAACCGACATCCTCCGCGCGGATGGAAATGCCCGCGGCGAAGCGGTGGCCGCCATAGGACAGAAGGCCGGAGGCGCAGCGCCTCAATCCCTCATAGATATTGAAATCGGGGACGCTCCGTCCCGAACCCTTGCCGACGCCGTCCTTGAGGCTGATCAGAATGGCCGGTCGGCCGTAGCGATCGACCAGGCGCGCCGCGACGATTCCGATGACGCCCGGATGCCAGCGTTCGGAGGCGAAGACGAACGACGATCGCCGGCCCGAGGCCGGATCCTTTTCGATATCGGCGATCAGTTCCTGGAGGATTCCTTTCTCGAGGGCCTGGCGCTTGCGATTGAGACCGTCGAGAAGCGCGGCGGACTGCCGGGCCTCTTCTTCGTCCTCCGTCAAGAGCAGGCGAATGGCTTCCCCCGGCGAGGCGATGCGTCCGGCGGCGTTGATGCGGGGGATGAGACCGTAGGAGGCCTTCGACGAATCGATCGTCTGGTGATCCAGGGAACAGATCTTCTTGAGCGCGACCAATCCGACGCGCCTGCCCTCCGTGATGAGATCGAGGCCGATGCGGGCGAAAATGCGATTCTCGTCGATCAGCGGGGCGATATCCCCGATCGTCCCGAGGGCAACCAGGTCCAGATAATCCCGGAGGTTCGGGTAGGGGCGGTTCGTCCAGAAGCCCTCCTGGCGCAGCTGACCCCGGAGGGCGATGAGAAAATTGAACACGATCCCGACCGCCGCCAGGGATTTGAAGGGAAACGGACAGTCCGCCCGGTTCGGATTGATCGCGGCAACGGCGGGGGGGAGGGAAGGCGGGACCTCGTGATGGTCGAGGATGATCGTGTCGATCCCGAGAGAACGCGCATGGGCGATCGCTTCATGGTCGGAAATGCCGCAGTCGACCGTGACGATGAGACGGATGCCGCGGGCCGCCATATCGTCCACCGCCCCGAGGTTCAGGCCGTAACCCTCCTTGATGCGATCAGGGATGGCGTAAAGGACATCGGCGTCGATCGTCTTGAGGAATTTGTACAGAACGACCACGGACGTGATCCCGTCGGCGTCGTAGTCGCCGTAGATCATGACCCTTTCGCGGTTTTGAAGGGCCAGGGCCAGGCGCCGTACCCCCTCGGGCATGTCTTTCATGAGGAAGGGGCTGTGCAGGTCGCGCAGAGAAGGGCGGAGGTAGCGGCGGGCCGTATCCGGATCCTGGATATCGCGATTGATCAGGATCTGGGACAGGACGTCGTGGATGCCCAGCTCCCGAATGAGAGATTCCTGAAGCGACCGATTGCCGTCGGGGATCTTCCATCTTGTCGTCGGCAGTGTGTGGACCATGGGGACTCCTGATGTGTGTCCGGCATCCGTTTGGTTCCGCGATATATGATTCATGTCCCCTCCGGTGTCAAGGAAAGAATGGGGACGCCGGGCAAACCGAACGGCTTCCTCTTGCATCTTGATATTTGGCGAGCGAAGTGATACGCAAAAGCCGAAGTCGCGGGGGGGCGTTCGGACCGCGGCAACGGGACGTGATGGGAGGGACATATGTCGAAAAGAAGGCTCCTTTGGATCGTGCTGCTCGTGCTGCCGCTGGCCCTGGGAATGGGTTCGCGGACGGGTGGCGATTCCCCCGAGAAAATCCCGGTACCCCAGAAGAAATTCCGGGCGTCCTTCATCGATCAGATGGATGTGCTCACGCCGTGCGCGAACGTCAGCATCGATGGGGCGACCTACCTGCAGGGGAAGCGGGGCGAGGGGAATTACACCATCGGGTTCGACCGGATCGCGTCCGTGGTTTTCCGCTTGTCCGAGGGCAAGCTCATCGGGGTGGTCAAACTGCGCGACGGCGCGTCCCTGGAGCTCATTCTGAACGGAAGTCAGAAAGCCTACGGCGCCACGGACTACGGAACGTTTCAGATCAGGCTCCAGGATTTGAAGAAAATGACGATCGGCGGGAAGGGTTAGCGGGCCCGGCGGACGGATGCCGCCGGGCAAAGACCTACAGAGCCTTCTTCACGAATCCGGAACGCAGGCAGCGGGTACAGACGCGGACGCGCTTGATGGCGCCCGTCTTCTGATCGATGCACCGCATGCGCTGCAAATTGGGATACCAGACCTTCTTGGTTTTGTTGTTGGCGTGACTCACATTGTGACCGAACGCCGGTCCTTTTCCGCAAACTTCACACATTCTTGACATTTTTACACTCCCCCTGACCAAACTGTGGGCGATACCTAAAGCATTCCCGCCGTTATTGCAAGCATTTTTTTGCGATCATTCGATCGCCGGTCGACGCGGTCAATTTTTTAGGATCGGAGGCTGGCCCGTCGATTCGAGGACGCGCATCCAGATCGTACCCTGCGGATCGAGCCTGGCTTTGGAGGAAACCATCTTCAGTGGCAAGTGGACGTATTCGTCCTGCATCAACCCGACCAGCATCCCCGTTTTTCCGGCCATGCCGGCATGGACCGCGTACTGTCCCAATGCGCTGCAGTAGATGCTGTCGCTGGCGTTGGCGGTGACGCTCCGGATCATGTAGCTGGGGTCGATATACTTCAGGTTGACCTCGATATTCAGCCGGGAGAAGTGCTCCTCGATCCGGGTCTTCAGAAAGAATCCGATGTCCTTCAGGCGGGGATTGCCGGAGGCGTCGGTATCTACCGCGTTTTTACCCGGCTCGATGTGCTCCTGTCCCGCGCCTTCCGCGACGAGAATGACCGCGTGATGTCGATGCCGCAAGCGTTTTTCCAGCGCGGCCAGAAACCCTTTCTCGCCCTCGAGGTCGAACGGGACCTCGGGAACGAGAACGAAATTGACGTCATTTTGGGCCAGGGCGGACCCGGCCGCGATCTGGCCCGATTGACGACCCATGATCTTCACGAGGCCGATGCCCATGGGGGCGCCTTTCGCCTCCACGTGGGCGCAGCGGATCGCGTTGACGGCCTCGGAAATGGCCGTGTCGTAGCCGAAGGTCTTCTGAATGAGGGTCAGATCGTTGTCGATGGTCTTGGGGATCCCGATCACGCTGATGTTGAGCCTGCGACGCGTGGTCTCGTCGGTGAGCGCCTCCGCCGCACGCATGGTGCCGTCCCCGCCGATGCAGAAGAGGATATCGATGTTCATCCGTTTGAGGGCGTTGACCATCTCCACGATATCCTGCCGCCCCCGGGAGGACGAAAGGAGGCTCCCCCCGACGCCGTGGATGTTCTCCACGGTGTCGGGATGCAGCTCCATCAGTTCGTAACCGAAACGGGGAATCAGGCCGCGGAATCCGTAGCGGATGCCGATGATGTTCCTGACTTCGTAGCGATGGTACAGCTCCATGACGATGGCGCGGATGACGTCGTTGATTCCCGGGCACAATCCGCCGCAGGTGACGATCGCCGCCTTGGCCTGAATCGGTTCGAAGAAGATCTTGTCGCGCGGACCCGCGAGTTCGACGGACAGGGGGGCGGTGTCCTGTTCTTTACGAAGATCGTCGTGATCATGCAGGAAGTGATCGAACAGGACCCGTTTGCGGTCGGACGTGAAAAAGCTGACGTTCAAGGGGGAGTCCGTGGCGCATTCCCCCAGCGACTGAATCGTGAAATCATAGGGGGGATGATTCATCATGGGTCATTCCTCCTTCCCGAAGGCACCGGGTCCCGCTTCGAGGGCCGGTTGATGTAGGGCAACCCGGCCGCAGGTGCGGCCCGCTTCGAGTAAGACCTTGCGCCCTTCGACGCGCAAACGCCCCTCCGCATACCACTGGATGGCTTGGGGAAAGATGCGGTGTTCCTCCTCGAGAATCCGGGCGCCGAGGGTGGCCTCCGTATCGGCCTCCTCGACCGGAACCACGGCCTGGACAATGATGGGACCGGTATCGACGCCCTGATCGACAAAATGCACCGTGCAGCCCGAGAATTTCACGCCGTAATCCGCGGCCTGTTGCTGGCTGTGCACACCGGGAAACGCCGGAAGCAGCGCAGGGTGGATGTTGATGATCCGCATCGGAAAGGCCCGGAGGAATGCCTCCGAAAGGAGGCGCATGAAGCCGGCCAGGACGACGAGTTCCACGCCGCATTCGTTCAGGACCTCGACCATGGCGGCGTCCGCCGCTTCCCGCGACGGATAAGCCCCTGACGGGACCTTGACGACGGGAATACCGCGGCGTGCCGCCCGTTCGAGCGCGAACGCCCCGGGATCGTTGCTGATCACGACGGCAATGCGGGCATCGAGGGTCCGTGCCTCGATGCGGTCGATGATGGCCTGGAGGTTGGATCCGTTTCCGGAAACCAGGACACCCAGCGTGATGATCCGTCTTTTCATGCGAGGGACTCCAGGGGGGCAGGCATTCGGGGATCAGGCCGGCGGGAGCAGGACGACGGAGGGCTGCTCCGGATCCCGCTTATCGATCTGTCCGATAAGGTAAGCTTTCTCTCCCAGCCGTTCCAGCCGTTCGAGGATTTCCCCGCTTTCCTTCTCCGGAACCACCAGCATCATGCCGATGCCCATGTTGAACACGCGGTACATCTCGTCGTCCACGATGTTTCCGATTTTCTGGATCGCCGAAAAAACCGGGTGAACCGGCCAGGCGCCCTTCTGAATGATGACGCGCGAGGCGGCGGGGATGATCCGCGGGATGTTGTCGATAAAACCGCCTCCGGTGATATGGACGATGCCCTTGACCGTGAAGTTCTTGATGAGGTTCAACACCGTCCGCACATAGATCCGTGTCGGAGCCAGGAGCTCGTCGCCGATGGCGTGCTCGAAGGCCTCCAGACGATCGCCCAGGCGATAGCCTCCCCGCTCGAACAGGACATGACGGGCCAGGGAAAAGCCGTTGCTGTGCAGGCCGCTCGAGGCCAGACCGATAATCCGGTCTCCGACGCGGATGGCCGAACCGTCCAGCAGTCGGTCGGCGTCGACGATCCCGACGCAGAAACCGGCCAGATCGTATTCATCGTCGCGATAGAATCCCGGCATTTCGGCCGTTTCGCCGCCGATCAGGGCGCAGCCGGCGTCCTGGCAGCCTCGGACGATGCCGTCCAGGATTTCCAGACAGCGGCCGACATCGATTTTTCCCAGGGAGAGATAATCCAGGAAGAAGAGGGGTTCGGCGCCCTGAACAACGATGTCATTGACGGACATGGCGACCAGGTCGATGCCGATGGTATCATGCCGGTTCATCTCCTGGGCGATTTTGAGCTTCGTTCCCACGCCGTCCGTGGACGAAACGAGCACGGGATCGCGATACTTTTCCGGGTCGAGGTGGAACAGGCCGCCAAAACCGCCGATTCCGCTCATCACTTCCCTGCGGAAGGTCGTCTTCACGAGGGGTTTGAGGCGCTCTACAAAGCGATTCGCCTCGTCGATATCGACCCCTGCCGCCTTGTACGACGCATTGTCCTGCATGTGATCTCCGAGAAATAAGGATGAAAGTCGCGCCACTCCGGCGCAAATCGATGGGTCTGCTTAACCCACGGAGGAACGAATGTCAAATCATTCCTTGCGGCAAGCGGCGATTTCTGATAACCATTCCGTCATCCTAATTGCGGATATTATTGAACTAAATCAGGCATCGCGCATGTCCGACCGTCCGAATCGTCTCCAGAAAAGCGTTACGCCGCCGTCTCCCCGGCCCGAACCCGAGGGGGGACCTCCCGAAGCGGCGCTCATGCGCCGCTTCGCTCGTCTCGATCAGCCGGTTCGCTTCCTCAAGGGAGTTGGTCCGAAGATGGCGGAACGACTGGCACGGAAGGATCTGACTACCATCGAGGACCTCCTCTACTTTCTCCCGCGCCGTTATGAAGACCGCCGGAACCTGAAACCGCTGGGACGGATTGTGGCGGGAAGGCGGGAAACCGTGGTCGGAAAGGTCGTCTGGAGCGGTCTGACGTCCCGCGGATATCGCCATCAATTCGAGGTGACGCTCAAGGACGACAGCGGAACGATGACCGTCCGCTGGATCCGCGGACGGTTTGCCTATCTGCACGGGATTTTCCGGGTCGGTGTGACGGTCATCCTGACGGGGGATGTCCGCTCGGTTTCTTCGGGTCTGGAGATGATCCATCCGGACTTCGAAACCCTCGATGGGGACGATGAAAAAGACCGGCTCCCCTTCAGTCGCATCGTTCCCGTCTACTCGGAGACGGAAGGCCTGCCACAGAAAACGATCCGCCGCATCATGGGGGGCCTCGTGGTGTCGCACGCGGACGATCTGGTGAGCCCCATACCGGCGCCCGTCTGCCGGCGTCAGCGCCTCATGGACATGCCGGAGGCCGTCCGACGTGTCCATTTCCCCGATCACGACGAGGAGATGGACGACCTGAACGGGATGCGCTCCGCGGCACGGCGGCGCATCGTTTTCGACGAGTTCTTCTTTTTTCAGCTCGGCATGGCCCTCCGCTACCGCGAAAACGTCACGGAGCCGGGTTGTCCCCTCGATACGCGCGGACCGATGCTAAAGCGTTTTTTCGAGGCGCTTCCGTTCCGGATGACCCCCGCCCAGGAACGCGTCTGGTCCGAAATCGCCCACGACCTTGACCGTTCATCCCCGATGAACCGTCTTCTGCAGGGCGATGTCGGCAGCGGCAAGACGGTGGTCGCACTGGCGGCCCTGGTCACGGCCTGTCAAAACGGGTTTCAGGCGGCGCTCATGGCGCCGACGGAGGTGCTTGCCGCGCAGCACCACCGGACCATCCGGCGCTGGCTGCAGCCCCTGGGTATCGAGGCTGAACTCCTGACCGGTTCTCTGACGGCACGGGAAAGGCAGTCGGTATACGGCGGGATGCAGCGGGGCGCGATTCCGGTCGCTGTCGGGACCCAGGCCTTGATCCAGGCCTCCGTATCCTTTCATCGGCTGGGCCTCATCGTGATCGACGAGCAGCATCGCTTCGGCGTCCTTCAGCGTGGTTCCCTCCGGGGCAAGGGCCGCCATCCGCATGTCCTGGTCATGACCGCCACGCCGATCCCCCGCACCCTGGCCATGACGCTTTACGGGGACCTCGACGTGTCGATCATCGACGGGCTGCCGCCCGGGAAGAAACCGATCCTCACCCGCGTCTTGACGGAGGGGCAGAGATCCTCGGCCTACCGGGCCATCCGTCAGGAGGTCGAACAGGGCCGCCAGGTGTTCATCGTCTATCCCCTGGTCGAGGAATCGGAAGTCCTGGATTTGAAGGATGCCTCGCGAATGGCCGATCATTTGAAGGCGGAAGTCTTTCCGGACTGCGCGGTCGGACTCATCCACGGCCGTATGACCGGGACGGAGAAGGGCGGCGTCATGGAACGATTTTCCGAGGGGGAGATTCAAATCCTGGTGGCGACGTCGGTCATCGAGGTGGGCATCGACGTACCGCGGGCCTCTCTGATGGTGATCGAACACGCGGAGCGCTTCGGCCTTTCCCAACTGCACCAGTTGCGCGGGCGCGTCGGCCGCAGCGAGATCGCCTCCGCCTGCCTGCTCATGGTCGGAAAGGGTGCGACGTTGACGGCGCGGCGACGCCTGCGGATCATGGCGGAATCGAACGACGGATTTCGCATCGCGGAAGAGGACCTTGCCATCCGGGGACCGGGTGAATTCATGGGAACGCGCCAGTCCGGCATCCCTGATTTTCGCGTGGCCCACCTCGTCCGGGACATGGACATCCTTCAAGCGGCGAAGGAGGAGGCCTTCCGGGTCGTGAGCGAAGATCCCACGCTGACGCATCCCCGGCACGGGGCGCTGCGTCGGGTGCTCTTCCGCCGCTGGGAAGGTCGGCTTCAACTCGCCCGGACCGCGTGAACATCCGGAATTCGCTTTGACAAATCGGCGAAAACTGATATAGAAGCTCCGCCGCTGGAGGAACGAGGATCATGCGAACCATCGGGCTGGGATTAATGGGTTTCGGAACCGTCGGAACGGGCGTTGTCAAGCTCCTGCAGGAGAATCGCGATGTCCTCGAGGCGCGTCTCGGCGCCCGGCTTACACTCAAGAAAATCGCGGATCTGGACATCGTCACCCCCCGACCGGTGGCGATCGAGCCCGGGCTTCTGACCCGACGGGCGGAGGATCTGATCGCGGATCCGGACATCGATATCGTCATCGAACTGATGGGAGGGTTCGAACCGGCCCGGACACTGATCCTCAGCGCCCTGTCCAGCGGCAAGCATGTCGTCACGGCGAACAAGGCCCTGCTGGCGACCCACGGGAACGACATCTTCCGCGAGGCCGAGGCCCGCGGGGTGAACATCGGCTTCGAGGCCAGCGTCGGCGGGACGATCCCCGTCGTCAAAACGCTTCGCGAAGCCCTGGGCGGCAACCACATCCGGTCGATCTTCGCGATCATGAACGGGACCTCCAACTTCATCCTGAGCAAGATGACCGACGAGGGCGAACCCTTCGCCACGGTCCTGAAGCAGGCGCAGGCCCTGGGTCATGCCGAAGCGGACCCGACCTATGACGTGGAAGGGATCGACACGGCGCATAAGCTGGCGATTGTCCTCTCGCTGGCGTACGGCCGTCGCGTCCGTCTGGAGGACATCTACCGGGAAGGCATCTCCCATCTGACGCCGCAGGACATCGATCTGGCCCGGGAATTGGGCTATCGGATCAAGCTTTTGGCCATCGCCGTCGAGAGGGAAGGCGGCATTGAGGCGCGCATCCATCCTACGATGATTCCCTTCAACCACCTCCTCGCGAGCGTGAACAGCAACTTCAACGCCTTCCACATCATCGGCGACGCCGCGGATTCGGTCTTTCTCTACGGGCAGGGTTCGGGCATGATGCCGACCGCCAGCGCCGTGGTCAGCGATTTGATGGATATCGCGCGGGACATCCTGAAGGGCATCTCCTGCCGTGTGCCGAGCCGTGCGCTTCATGAGGCGTCGATGCCCGATATCGTGATCCTTCCGATGGCCGAACTCAAAACGAATTATTACTTCCGCTTCTCGGCGGTGGATCGTCCCGGCGTCCTTTCAAAGATATCGGGGATTCTCGGACAGAAGGACATCAGCATCGCGGCGGTCATTCAGAAGGGGCGGAAGCGCGACGGCGCCGTGCCGGTTGTCATGACGACCTATAAGGCGCGCGAGGCCGATGTCCAGGCGGCCCTGCGGGAGATCGACCGCCTGGACGTCGTCATGGGAAAGACGCAGCTGTGCCGCATCGAGGATGAGAGCCTTTAGGAACGGCCCTGGCCGGCGGGACGGTCGATACGTATGAAGTACGCAGTGTTGCTTGGCGACGGCATGGCCGACGAGCCGCTCGACGAACTGAACGGCCGGACCCCGCTCGAGGCGGCGCATACGCCGCACATGGATCGCGTTGCCGCGGAGGGGACGCTGGGACTCCTCGATACGATTCCCGACGGCTTCACCCCGGGAAGCGACGTCGCCAATCTCTCCGTTCTCGGCTATGATCCCCGGGAATGCTACACCGGGCGCGGGGCCATAGAGGCGGCGAACATGGGGGTGAGCCTGGGACCGCGCGACGTGGCCTTCCGCTGCAACCTGGTCACCCTCTCCGATGACGCCCCGCCCGTCATGGAGGATTTCACCGCCGGTCACATCTCGACGGAGGAAGCCGGACGGATCATCCGCGACCTCGGCGAGGCGCTGAGTGACGGTCAGCGAGACTTTTTCCCGGGCGTCAGTTACCGTCATCTCTATGTCTGGCGCAATGGCGAAGAGGCGATGCGCACCACGCCGCCCCACGACATCGTCGGACAGCCGATCGACCGCCATGTTCCCGCCGGCGAGGGGGCCGGGGCGATTCTCGCCATCGCGGACAGGGCGCGGGGGATCCTCCGGGATCATCCCGTCAACCGCGACAGGCGCCAACAGGGCCGTCGACCCGCAAACGCCATCTGGCTCTGGGGGCAGGGCAGGGCGCCGAAGATTGAGAAATTGACGGAAAAATACCGGATCTCCGGCGGGATGATCTCCGCCGTCGACCTCCTGAACGGCATGGGCGTCTATGCCGGGCTCGAGGTTTTTCGCGTCCCGGGGGCAACGGGCTATATCGACACCGATTATGACGCCAAGGCGCGAACGGCCCTTGAAATACTGGACGGGCTTGACTTCGTCTTCCTGCACGTCGAGGCGCCCGACGAAATGGGGCATGAGGGCAACCTGGCGGGAAAGATCCGGGCCATCGAGGACTTCGACGCGAGAATCGTGGGGCCGGTCCTGAACGGACTGGAACGGGGAGGGCCGTTTCGCCTGCTCGTTCTGAGCGATCATCCCACGCCGATCCGCATCCGCACCCACGCGGCCGATCCCACGCCCTTCGCTGTCCTGTCCTCCCTGGACGTGGAAAATCAACGACGGGGTAACGCCTACGGCGAGACGGCCGCGCGCGCGAATGGACTGATGGTTTCACCCGGTTACATCCTCATGGAGGCGTTCATCCGGGACTGGAGGGGGTTCATTGACCGCGCATCGGGTTGACATTCGCGTGATCTACGCGGACACGGATGCCATGGGGATCGTCTATCACGCCAACTACATCAAATGGTTTGAGATCGGACGGACGGAACTCATGCGCGCCCGGGGCATCGCCCATGCCGACATCGCGCCGCTCGGGTTCGCGCTGCCCGTCACGCGCGTCTATTGCCACTACCTGCTGCCGTCCCGGCTGGATCAGGTCCTGGCGGTCCTCACGACAATCGATTACGTCAAACGGGCCAGCTTGAAATTCACCTATCAGATCTGGGATGAGGCCCTGACCGAACGACGGGTGGAGGGCTACACCGTGCACGCGTGCACGGACACCGGCGGCCGGGTTGTCCGTCTGCCGTCGCCCCTCGTGGAGCGCTTGCGGACCGTTTGCTGAATCTATCCCGTCCGGGATCCTAGAGAGAGGGAAGACCATGGCCACGAAAGTCAACAAAAAAGAACTCAAACAGCCGGATATTCTGCAGAGCCAGTTCGCCCAGGTCCTGTCGATGCTGCAGCGCCACCGGACGCGGATCGTCCAGGCCGCCGTCGTTCTCGGCGTGGTGGTTCTCCTGGGCTGCGGCTGGGTCCTTTACGAATGGAGCAACAGCCGCGCCGCCGCGGCCCTCTACCTCAAGGCGGAGGACGAGACGATGCGGGCCGCGCTCTCCGCCCCTTCGAACCGGGAAAAGACCCTCGCGACGTACGCGAAGATCATTGACCAGTACCCCCGCAGTTCAAGCGCTATGCTGGCCCGCTATCGCCTCGCGGGTGATGCGTACGATCAGGGCCGGCTCGATCGCGCCATCGATCATTACAACGCCTTCATCAAGCAGGCGCCTGCGGACTCCCCGCTCGTCGCCCTGGCCTGGAACGGCCTGGGCTGCGCCTACGAGGCGAAGGGAAATCTCCCGCAGGCCCGGCAGTCGTTCGATCGCGCCTTGAGCTCCAAGGCCGGTGACGGGTTTTCGGGGATGACGCATCAAAATCTGGCACGCGTCTTCGAGGCCCAGAACGATCCCCGCCAGGCGCTCACGCACTACCGCATGGCCCTGGAACGGGTCGCCGATCCGGCCCTGGCGCGGCTTCTCAAACGGAAGATCGCCCTACTGAATTGAGGTCATGACATGAAGAACAGAACATTGATGTCCGGCAACGAGGCCATCGCCCGGGGGGCATACGAATGCGGCGTCCGGTTTGCGAGCGGCTATCCGGGCACCCCCAGCACGGAAATCATGGAGTCGTTCGCACGCTATGACGGCGTCTATGCCGAATGGTGCCCGAACGAGAAGGTCGGCCTTGAGTGCGCCATCGGCGCCGCACTTGCCGGAACGAAGGCCATGGCGGTCATGAAGCATGTCGGCGTCAATGTTGCCGCCGATCCGCTCTTCACCGTGAGCTATACGGGAACCAACGGCGCCCTCGTCATCGTCACGGCCGACGACCCCTCCCTCCACAGTTCCCAGAACGAGCAGGACAACCGCAATTACGCCAAGTTCGCCAAGATTCCCATGCTGGAGCCCGCCGACAGCGCCGAGGCATACGCCTTCATCAAGATCGCCTTCGCCTTGAGCGCGCAGTTCGACACGCCGGTCTTCCTCCGCACCACGACCCGCGTATCCCATTCCAAGTCCATCGTGGAGATTGCCGATCCCGTTCCGGTGGAGGATACGACCCAGATCCGCTTCAACGCCCCCAAATACGTGATGGTCCCGGCCATGGCGCGGCTGCGGCGCATCGAGGTGGAAAAACGCATGCAGGCCCTGAAGGCCTTCGCCGAGACATTTCCCGAGAACAGGGTCGAGATCAACCGGACCGGCATCGGCGTGATTACCGCCGGCATCCCGTATCATTACGCCAAGGATGTCTTTCCCGATTATTCCTATCTCAAGCTCGGCATGGTCCATCCGCTTCCCGAAAGGGCGATCCGGGACTTCGCGGCCCGGGTCGACCGACTGGTCGTGATCGAGGAACTGGATCCCTTCCTCGAAGAGCAGATCCGCGCCATGGGCATCCCCGTCACCGGGAAGGACGCCTTTCCCTATACGAACGAATTCGATCCGGGGGTCGTCGAACGCGCGCTGCGGACGGATTCCGTGGAGGATTCGCCGTATGTTTCGCCCGTCGTGCCCCCGCGGCCGCCGAACCTGTGCCCGGGATGCCCCCATCGGGGGCTCTTCTATGTCCTCGGGAAACTGAAGGTCTTCGCGGCCGGCGACATCGGCTGCTATACCCTTTCCTTCATGAAACCCCTGGAGGGCCTGCACGCCTGCATCTGCATGGGCGCCAGCATCGGCATGGCGCACGGCATGAGCAAGGCCCTGGGTAAAAAGGGGGAGGGGAAGGTGGTCGGCGTCATCGGGGATTCCACCTTCATCCATTCGGGCATCACGTCGCTGCTCAATGCGGCCTATAACCGCAGCGACTGCGTCTTCATCATCTGCGACAACCGGACCACCGCCATGACCGGGATGCAGGAACATCCCGCCACCGGGTTCACCCTGCAGGGCCAGCCGGCCAAGGCCCTCGATTTTGAACGTCTGGCCGAGGCCCTGGGGATCGATCAGGTCCGCGTGATCGATCCGTACGACATCCGGCAAACCCGCGCGGTCATCCGGGAGGAACTCGCCCGGAGCGGACCGTCCCTGGTCATCTCCCGCCGGTCCTGCGTGCTTTTCCGCCGCGTAGCGGGACCGCCGCAAAAGCCGCTCCGCGTCGACCCGGGCAAGTGCATCGGCTGCCGGACCTGTCTCGGATTGGGATGCCCCCCGATCTCCTGGCTTAAATTTTCGGACCAGGCCCCGGATCAAATCGTGAGAAATACCAAAAAGCAGGAAGGGAACGCGGTCATCGATCCGCAACTCTGCAACGGATGTACCGTGTGCCAGCAGTTATGCAAGGCCGGCGCGATCGTCGCCGGGGAGGAGTGAAGGGATGAGCAAATCAAAGGACCGTACGATGGGGGATACACCGGTCCGGAGTATTCTGATGGCCGGTGTGGGAGGGCAGGGCATCCTGCGCGCAAGCGACATCCTCTGCGAGGTCATGATGCGCGCCGGCCTCGACGTGAAGAAGAGTGAAGTCCACGGCATGGCGCAGCGGGGCGGCTGCGTGACAAGCCACGTCCGCTACGGGACGAGCGTCCATTCCCCCATCGCCAAGAAGGGCGAAGTGGGGATCCTGCTCGCGTTCGAGAAGATGGAGGCGCTCCGCTATCTCGATTATCTCCGTGCGGAGGGGATCGCAATCGTCAACGACACCGAAATCTACCCCCCTGCCGTCAATCTGGGCGACGCCCGTTATCCGGACGATATCCTCACGCTGCTCCCCCTGCCCCCAAGCTCCGTCAAGATGGTCCGGGCGCTGGAGATGGGCGTCCGCGCCGGGAATCCACGGACGGAAAATACCGTGATGCTGGGCGTGTTGAGCCGCTATCTGCCGCTCGAGGCGTCCGGGTGGAACGAGGTCCTCAAGACCTCCTTTCCCGCCAAGCTCGTCGACGCCAACCTCAAGGCCTTTCATCTCGGAAGAGCGGCCTGAGCAGGCGCGGCCGGCTTCCTTGACAAGGCCCGGACAATGGGTATTTTAGCGCGGAAGACGTTCGCCGACTGACCAAGGAAGGGGTTTTGCCGTGTCGGAAGACTATTATAAGATTCTGGGTGTGGAAAAATCCGCCGCAGCGGAGGAGATCAAGAAGGCCTATCGCAAACTGGCCCTGAAGTACCATCCGGACCGCAATCCGAACAACAAAACCGCCGAGGACAAGTTCAAGCAGGTCAGCGAGGCCTATGCCGTCCTCAGCGATCCCGAAAAGCGTCAGCAGTACGATCAGTTCGGCTCGGCCGAGCAGTTTCGCCAGCGGTACAGCCAGGAAGACATCTTCCGGAATTTCGACCTGAACGACATTCTGCGCGGCTTTGGATTCAGCTTCGGCGGCGCCGGCGGGGGAGGGCGGGTCTATTCTGACGGCGGACGTCGGCGCACCTACCGGCAGATGGACGGCGACCCCTTTGCGGACCTTTTCGGCCGGGGAGGCGCACCTTACGGCGGCCCCATCCCGCAGGCAGGACAGGATTTGGAATACAACCTTTCAATTTCCTTGGAGGAATCGGTCTTCGGGGCCGAGAAGAAGCTGTCCCTCCAGAAGGAGGACCGGGCCGAGGAGATCAGCTTCAAGATCCCCCCGGGAATCGCGAACGGAAAGAAGCTGCGCCTGACAGGCAAAGGGGCCCCCGGCTCCGGCGGCGGACCTCCGGGCGATCTGTACATGAACATCCAGATTCAGCCTCACCCCATCTTCAACCGTGACGGAAACGACCTATATGTCGAGAGGTCGGTTCGCTTCTCTCAGGCCGCCTTGGGAACGGTCCTCGATGTCCCGACCCTGGACGGGGGGACGAAACGGATCAAGATCCCGGCCGGAACGCAGAACCATACCAAGATCAGGATGAAAGGATACGGCGCCCCGGGCCTCAAGGGGGCTGCAAAGGGGAATCAGTACGTGAAGATTTCCGTCGAGGTCCCGAAGAAACTGACCGACAGACAGGCCAAGCTGATTCGGCAGCTCGACGAGGAAGGCCTCTAGGCCTGGATACAACGTCTCATAAGATACATTATGTATACTTTATGGCCCGGCCAGCTCGACGTCTCCGGCCAATCCCAGACGGTCTCCGCAGATGACGACCACCCCCCGGAGGCCGGGGATCCCCTCCGCCATCTTCAACCCCTTCTCGATGTCTTTGGGATATTGGACCAGGTTCCCGATGCGCGTGGCGGCGGCATCGGCCAGCGAGGCCGAACCGGACAGGACGCAGACCGCGTCGGCGCGGCCGTAACTGAACGAGTGGCCGACCGTCCCCGAGGAGGTGCAGACGCCCAGCGGCATCCGGTCGGAACGGATGATCAGGGCAATCTTTCCGCTCAGGGGGGATTGACCCGCATGGATCTCTACCCGAAGATCCCTTTTGCAATCCAGGTAGATATCCCCTCCATTCTCAACCATTACATTAGAGATACCCGCGAGGGTGTGGAGGCTCTGGCCGACGGATTCCGCGATTGCCCCGGCCACGGCGGCCATCGGACCCACTTCCGCCTGGCGTGCCGCGAGCAGCATCCGCCTGACGATGTCCGGCGCGAGCGGATCTTCGGGAAGGGGGGTTCTTGCGTGCAGAAATTCGGGATGATGTCGGATGTAGGTTTCGATCTGCGCGCGACAGGCATGGACGGCCTCCAGCGTCTCGTGAGACAAGTCACGGTCCGCGCGGAGGAACAGGTCCGTTTCCCTTACAAAGACGGAAAAGGCGGGAAGGTCCGCTTCCGGTGCGATGCGATTTCGGTATGTCCGGGGTTCGTAGCGCCGGCCCGGGGTATCTGGACCGGATTGCCGCCCTTCCCTCTCCGTCCGTGCGTTCATTGGAAGACCGTCGCCCCACGCTGACCGATCAGCCCATCCGCGGCGTCCTGAAGCCTCGTCGAAGCGGTCACGCGTGTTTCGTCTCCGAGCGAGACGACCGTTTCCGTCCCTTTGTCGTGAATGTGAACAAATCCATCGCATTTGCCGGGATGGTCTCGAATCAGGAGGTCACGCAGGGACTGAAGCGTCTCGACGGTCGCGTTTCGGGCGGTCAGATGAAAATGGACGGACGAAAAGGGCCGGTCCATCGCCTCCTCCAGACGTTCGATCTCCGTAGCCATCACGCGGACGGTTTCTTCGCCGACATCGATCGTGCCGCGGACCAGGAGCGGATCGTCCCCGTGCAGCAGATCGTACCCCTTCCGGTAGATCTCGGAAAAGAAAATGCACTCAAAGGAGCCCTTCAGGTCCTCGAGGGTCACATAGGCCATCGTATCCTTGCGGCGGGTCTTGACCTCGCGCAGGGCGTTGACAACGCCCCCCATGGCCACCGTCTCCTTGTCCCGCCTTTCGGCGAGGGACGAAGAGTCCGTGTCGGCCAGCATGGCGAGGCGTTCCGAGTACTTGGAAAGGGGGTGACCCGTGATGTAGAACCCGAGCGTGTCCTTCTCGTAGGCGAGGCGCTCTTTATGCTCCCACTCGGGCAGATCGGGAATCGTTTCGTCCCGCGAGTCCGCGGAAGTCCCCCGGGAGTCGTCCGTGTCCGCAAACATGCTCGCCTGGCGGCTTTCGGCCTCACGCTGACGGACGTGGATGCGCTCCGTCAGTTCGTCCAGGTGCATGAGGAGCGGGCGGCGTTTACATCCCATCGCATCGAAGGCCCCGCACTTGATGAGGCTTTCGATGACCCGGCGGTTGACCTTCCGGAGGTCGACCCGCGAGCAGAAATCGAACAGGGAACGGAATTTCCCCCCCGAGTCCCGTGCCTGGACGATCGTCTCGATCGCCCCCATCCCGACATGCTTTACCCCGGCCAGACCGAAGCGAATGTGTTCTCCGGAAACGCTGAAATCCCGTCCGGAGGCGTTGATGTCGGGGGGCAGAACCTGGATGCCCATCTCCCGGCAAACCCCGATGTATTTGATGATCTTGTCACGGTTGTCCTTTTCACTCGTCAGCAGGGCCGCCATGTATTCAACCGGATAATGGGCCTTGAGGTAGGCCGTCTGGTAGGAGATCATGGCATAGGCGGTGCTATGGGACTTGTTGAAGCCGTACTCGGCGAAGCTTTCCATCTGCTCCCAGATCCTGATCGCCTTCTGCTCGGGGATCTGCTTCTGCTTCGCCCCGGAAAGGAAGCGCGGCTTCTCCTTCTCCATGGCCGCCACTTTCTTCTTGCTCATCACCTTGCGGAGGGTGTCGGCCTGCGCCATGGTGTAGCCGCCGATCACGCTGGCGATCTGCATCACCTGCTCCTGGTAGAGAATGACGCCGTAGGTCTCGCGCAGGATATCCTCCAGATCGTTAACTTCGTAGGATATCTTCGTCTTCCCCTGCTTCCGGGAGATGAATTCCGGCACCATCCCCATCGGTCCGGGACGGTACAGGGCGATCAGGGCGATGACGTCCTCGATGCAGTCCGGCTTCATGTTGACGAGGATGTCCTTCATCCCGGAGCTCTCCAGCTGGAAGACTCCGTCCGTCTCCCCCCGCATCAGGAGCCGATAGGTCTGCTCGTCATTCAAGGGCAGGTTCTTCATGCGCAGCTCGACCCCCCTGCCCTCCTGGATGAATCTCAGCGTATTCTTGATGACGGTCAGCGTCTTGAGGCCCAGAAAATCGAATTTCGTCAGTCCCACTTCCTGGAGATCGTTCATGGAGAACTGCGTGACCACATCCTCCTTGGGGCTCCGGCAGAGGGGGACGCGTTCGACCAGGGGCACGTCGGAAATGACGACCCCGGCGGCGTGTGTCGAGGCGTGCCGGTTGAGCCCCTCCAGGGAGAGGGATAACTCCAGGAGTTTGCGGATGCGTTCATCCTTTTTTTGCGCCTCTTGAAGGCGCGGCTCCATCTGGATTGCCTCGTCGAGGGAGATGTTGAGGATGTTCGGAATCAGCTTCGCGATGCGGTCGACCTC
Source organism: Syntrophaceae bacterium UBA2251 (assembly GCA_002347815.1). Classification (GTDB taxonomy): domain Bacteria; phylum Desulfobacterota; class Syntrophia; order Syntrophales; family UBA2251; genus UBA2251. The sequence goes on along the minus strand of DDXV01000003.1, from coordinate 47,710 downwards.
GCCGTAGGGGATGCTGAGGGCGCGGCCGACGTCGCGAACGACGGCCTTGGCCTGCATCTTTCCGAAGGTGATGATCTGGGCGACGTGATCGGCGCCGTATTTCTCGGTGACGTAACGGATGATGTCGTCGCGGCCTTCCTGGCAGAAGTCGATATCGATGTCCGGCATGCTGATCCGGTCCGGATTGAGGAATCGCTCGAAAAACAAGCGGTAGCGGATCGGGTCGATGCTGGTGATTCCGGTGGCGTAAGCCACGAGACTCCCCGCCGCGGAGCCGCGTCCGGGACCGACGGGGATGTTGTTTTTCTTCGCATGATTGACGAAGTCGGCAACGATCAGGAAGTAGCCGGCAAACCCCATGGTTCGGATCATGGCCAGTTCGTCGCGCAGGCGCTGGTCGTAACGCTCGCGCAGCACGGGATCATCCACGGGAACGATATCCGGCAGCAGCGCCTCCAGTCCCTCGAGGGCGCTGCGCTCCAGTCGCTCGTCCAGCGTTTCGTCCGCATCGATGGAGAAATGGGGGAGGTAGAACTTGCCGAAGTCGAACTGATAGTGGCACCGGTCGGCGATGGCGGCGGTGTTGGCGATCGCTTCGGGGCAGTCGGCGAAAAGCGCGGTCATCTCGTCCGGGGAGCGGAAATAGAAGGCATCCGTCGCGAACCGCATCCGGTCGGCGTCCCCGAGCGTCTTGCCCGTCTGGATGCAGAGCAGGACCTCATGCGCCTCCGCGTCTTTCCTTTCCAGATAATGGCAGTCGTTCGTGGCGACGAGGGGCAGATCGAGGCGGTGGCTGAGCGCCCTGAGGCCTTCATTGGCCTTCGCCTGCTCAGGCAGTCCATTCTGCATGATCTCCAGATAAAAATTCCCCGCGCCGAAGATCTGGCGATACTCCTCGGCCGCCTTCGCGGCGCCTGCCTCATCGCCGCGGAGGATTCTTTCGGCGATCTCTCCGTGCAGACAGGCGCTCATCCCGATCAGGCCCTTGTGATGGCGGGCCAGCAGCTCCTTGTCGACCCGCGGCCGGTAATAGAATCCCTCGAGAAACGCGGCGGTCGCCAACTTTTTCAGGTTGTCGTAGCCCTCGGCGTCTTCGACGAGGACGACCAGGTGATGAGAGGACTCGCCGATCCCCTGCCCTCCTTTTGTGAAGCGGCTCCGCGGGGCGACGTAAAGCTCGCACCCGAGGATGGGTTTGATGCCGGCCCGAACGGCGTGTTGGTAAAAATCGACGGCACCGTAGATATTGCCGTGATCCGTCATGGCAATGGCCGTCATTCCGAAATCGTGGGCCTTGCGGAAGAGATCGTTCAGGCGGATGGTTCCGTCGAGCAGACTGTACTGCGTATGCAGATGAAGGTGGGTGAAGCGAGCGGTATCACTCATGGCATGCGGGACCCTCTGCCTCCCCGGAGGCCGTCCAGAATTTCAAGGGCCGCGGGGCGTCAATCCAGCCAGTAATTGGGGGCCTCCTTGGTGATGATGACGTCGTGGACATGGCTCTCCCGCAGACCTGCGGAGGTGATCTTGACGAAGCGCGCCTTTGTGTGGAGGTCCGGGAGGGTTTGGCAGCCGACATAGCCCATCCCGGCCTTGATTCCGCCGATGAGCTGATGGATGCTCGCCGACAGGGAGCCCCGGAATGGAACGCGGCCTTCTATGCCTTCCGGCACCATCTTCAGGGCCCCCTCCATGTCGTCCTGATAATACCGGTCCCGGCTGCCCATTTTCATGGCCTCAAGCGAGCCCATCCCGCGGTAGACCTTGTAGCTCCTCCCCTGGAACAGAATCGTTTCCCCCGGACTTTCCTCCGTCCCGGCAAAGAGGCTGCCGATCATCACGGCATGGGCGCCGGCGGCCAGGCCCTTGACAACGTCACCTGAATATTTGATGCCGCCGTCGGCGATCACGGGGATGCCGTGCTTTGCCGCCGCGTGGTAGGCGTCGCGAATCGCGGTCATCTGGGGAACGCCGACGCCGGCGATCACGCGGGTCGTGCAGATGGAACCCGGACCCACGCCGACCTTGACGGCGTCCACACCCGCCTGGATCAGACTCTCCGCGCCTTCCGCGGTAGCGACATTTCCGGCGATCAGCTCACAACCGGGGAAATTCGCCTTCGTGGCGCGAACGGCCTCAATGACCCCGCGGGAGTGACCGTGGGAGGTGTCGATCACGATGACGTCGGCGCCCGCCGCGAGGAGCGCATCGACGCGGGCTTCGCGGTCCAGGATGCCGACGGCCGCCCCCACGCGGAGACGTCCCAGGGAATCCTTGCAGGCATGGGGATATTTCTTGATTTTTTCGATGTCCTTGATCGTGATCAGCCCCTTAAGGCGGTACTGATCGTCGACGACCAGGAGCTTTTCGATCCGGTGTTTATGGAGAAGCTTCTTGGATTCGTCCAGAGAAATGCTGGAGGAGACCGTCACCAGGTTTTCCTTCGTCATGACGTGGGAAACGGGCTGGTCCAGATCCGTTTCAAAGCGGAGGTCGCGATTGGTCAGGATACCGACGAGCCGTCCATCCTTCACCACGGGCACGCCAGAAATCCGATACTTGTTCATGAGCTCCAGGGCATGGTGAACGCGTTGCTCGGGGCCGATGGTGATCGGGTCGACGATCATGCCGCTTTCGGACTTCTTGACCTTGTCGACCTCGATGGCCTGGCGTTCGATGCTCATGTTGCGGTGAATGAAACCGAGTCCACCCTCCTGGGCCATACAGATTGCGGTCGTGGCCTCCGTGACGGTATCCATGGCGGCGCTGATGATGGGGATATTGAGGGCGATTCGAGGGGTGAGCCAGGTCGCGGTTTCAACATCCCCCGGCAGTATGGCGGATTCCGCGGGGACCATCAGGAGATCGTCGAAGGTCAGGGCCTCGCGGATGGGATCGTCCAGCATGGTTAATTCTCCTTTTCCCGGGGTGTTTGAAGGATGTATCGTTGGTGGTCGATGTGCAGCTCATAACGGTCGGACACGGCATCGTAGACAATCCGTTCCGCGAGCTGATAATAGGCGGCACGGGAGAAGCGGGTCTTGAAGATTCCGCATTTCACGCGGCAGTACATGACGTTGTCCTCGCCGATTCGGAGCGTTTCGGGGTCCAGCGGTTCCAGGGTATCGTCCGACAGGGAGAGCAAAAGGCACGCGGGCGAGGTTCCTCGCTCCACCGGTCCGGTCTGAACCGAGCGGACAACGAAGGGGGCATCCTCGACATCCACGTAGCACCTGTCCTCCCCCAGGTCGATCAGATATTCCCCCAGGTCGTCCTGTTTGAGGTGCTCGTAGAAAAGATTGACGATCTCGCGACGGAACATCTCCTGTCCGCGGTAAAACCACACCCCGTCCTTGTCGATTCTGATATCGGATCTGGGCGTCGTGTCCGTCCGTGCCATGGTTCGCTAAGTCCTCCACGCCCCCCGGCTGTCCAGGACGAGGGTGACCGGGCCATCATTGACGGAATCGATCTTCATCATGGCCTGAAATTGTCCGGATCCGATCCGCCCGAGCCGGTCCCGTCCGATGCGGATGAAATACTCATAGAGGAGGCGGGCCGGCGCCGGATCCTCGGCCGCGATGAATGAGGGACGCCTCCCCTTGCGGCAGTCGGCAAGCAGGGTGAACTGGGAAATGACCATCATCTCTCCCTTGATGTCCTCCAGGGAAAGATTCATCTTGCCTTCGGCGTCATCGAAGAGGCGCAGATGGAGGATTTTGTGGAAGAGGTATTCTGCATCCTTCTCCCCGTCCCCCTTTTCAATCCCGAGGAAGACCAAAACACCCTTGCCGATTTCGGATAAAATCGCGCCATCGACCCCGACGCGGGAGCGATCGATGCGTTGGACGACTGCCCTCATGGTTGCATCCTGTCATTTGCCTTACTATCAATAATCGTCGAGGACGGCAAGTCTTTTATCCGTGTATGGCGGATGCCGGAATTTTCAGCCGGAGGCGTCCCTTCTCCGATGATTTCCGTGATGGGAAGTGATGCAATATCCTGATATATTTCGATAGTTGCATCGCCGGGCGAAAACAGATCCAGGATTCGGGCATACACCTGTTCCGTCCAGACCTCCCCCGAAACGCCTTGCGACCGGATGCCGTACCGTAAGCCTTCTCTGTCGGCGGGCCCGATGCGGCTCAGGAGGGTTTTCGTCGTCCAGATCGACCCGAAGCGTGCAAAATCGCACAGGCGCAGCGCCTGTTCAACCCCAGACCCGGAGACGCAGAGATCCTTTTTAGAACCAGCCACGACCCGCGCGACCCAATCAGAGCCGTCGACGACGCCGATGTTCACGAACAGGCGGTTCCCCCATCCTTTTCTACGCTTCCACGCCGCATTCAAATTCCGGGCGATCCGTCGCAGCTCCAACGAAAAGCGAATCGCGTCGAGGAGATAGCGATTGCCTTCGCCCTGAATAAAATAACATAGAAGTCCGCCTTGGGAATAGGTGACGTGCGTCATCCGTGCGCGTTGAGCTGCGTCATCCACGTCTATCCGGAACTGTCGAAAAAATTCAATGAATTCTTCCGGCGGCAGTTCCGCACGCAGCCGCGGCAAATCGTGGATGCGGGCGGACAGGATGACAAAGGATGTCCATTGGGGGGGCGAGGGTCTTGCCGGCGCCCCGACACCCTGAGACCCCGGGAAACGAAGACTGTCCCGTTCAGAGGGTTCGGAGGTCTCGGACATTTCGGGGAAGAGCGCCGCCTGAAGGGCATGGGTTGTCGGAAGCTCTTCCGGCGGCTGGGCGGTTCGGCGAACCGTTCGGGGCGCGATAGGCTTCGGCGGCGAGGAAACCACGCCGAGTCTCGCCGAGATTTCCGGTATGGTCTTGCCGGTTTTCTTAAGGGTGTGAATCTGCTCCAGGGTCGACAGGACGTCCGAGGGGAAATATCCGACCTGGCGGGCGCGCATGTCCGGATCGCGAGGCTTGCCGACGATGGGTTTTGGCAACAGTCCAAGTTTTATGTAATTATTCAAGGTCGCTCTCGATATACCGGTAATTTTTATGAGATCGACACTACTGATCACATTCTCGAGGACCGGGTTCCCGGATCGCATCCGACCGTCTCCCTCCCGACGCTTCGTTCCAATGATACACCCTCTATTGAGTATCATGAAACAAGATAACGTCCAAGTCAAGGGGTAAATCTATAGATAATCATTTTATATTATTATCTCTAGATCAAAATACTTGTACTGTATAATATCATGTATAATATCATTTTTGGTCATTTCGCGCCGCACCGCGTTTTCGTTTGCCCCGGGCGATCGTCTATGATACCGTCTACGCATGAAACACCGGAAACACATTCTGTTCGTCACGCCCTGGATTTACGACTTCGCCGCCTTCGACTTCTGGATGAAGCCCCTGGGGCTGCTCTCTCTCGCCGCGCTCTTTCGTGCGAACGGTTACGCGGTCAGTTATCTGGACTGTCTAATCGATCACGATTTCACGGATCAGACACACCGGAAAACGCGGCGTACGGAGCACGGAACGGGACATTTTCCCAAAGAGGCCATCGAAAAGCCGCCGCCCCTTTACACCTTCCCGAGACGGTATTATCGGTACGGCATCCCGCCGAGCCTTTTCCGTCGAAAACTCCTCTCGATTTCCGCCCCGGACATGGTTCTGGTGACCTGCATGATGACCTACTGGTACCCCGGCGCATTTGCGGCCATCCGCCTCCTCCGCGAGTCGCTGCCCGGCATTCCCATCCTCCTGGGAGGCAACTACGTCACCCTCTGCCCTGACCATGCCGGACAATCCGGGGCCGACAGGATTTTTGCCGGTCCGGGCGAACGGCATTTTTCGGAGATCATTTGAACCTACTTCGACGATCGCCCTCGCGTCCTCCCCGATTTCGAGGACCTGGACAGTTATCCCCGTCCGGCCTTCGATCTCCTGGGCCGGCTGGATCAACTCCCCTTGCTTACCTCGCGAGGCTGTCCCTTTCGTTGCTCTTACTGCGCATCGAGTCGCCTGCACCCGAGATTTCAGCGACGTCATCCGCATCGGGTCGCCGAGGAGATCTTCGACTGGCACGACCGCTTCGGGGTTCGACATTTTTCAATCTATGACGACGCCTTTCTCGTGGATCCCCCTTCCCTGGCCCTGCCCCTGCTCGACGCCATCGTCCGTCGTCATGCGAACCTCTCGTTCCACTGTCCGAACGGACTTCACCTTCGGCACATCACCCCATACCTGGCGCGGATGCTGTTCCGGGCCGGATTCCGGACGCTCAGATTCGGGTTTGAAACAGTCGACCCCGACCGTCAGGCGGCGACCGGCGGAAAAGTCAACAACGATCATCTCATCGCGGCCGTTCGGTATCTGTGCGAAGCGGGTTATGAAGCGTCCGATATCGGGGTCTACCTCCTCTGCGGGCTGCCCGGCCAGACGGCCGAAGAGATCGACGGAAGCATTCGCTTCGTCCAGTCCCTGGGGGCCAGACCCGTTCTGGCCGAATATTCTCCCATTCCGGGAACCGCGCTTTGGCCGGAAGCCCTTCGGGCCTCCCCCTGCGATCTCGGGAACGAACCGCTCTGCCATAACAACACGCTGCTTCCCTGCGGGGGCTATACCCTTTCCGAGCGGGCGTACAGAGAGCTCAAGTTAAAGACACGGATGCCCCCCCCCCCGATGAAACTGCTTGATTCTTCCGGCGATAACCGTTAGACTGCGCTGCGTTGACGTTGACGGATCGTGAAGGATATCCATTTCATGAGTGCATTTTCCATTGTACGCTGGTGCAGGCCGTTCGCCCTTTTTCTGGTTTCCAGCCTGTTTCTTCTGTTCGGCATCTACGTCATGGTCCGAACGTACCACCTGGAAAATCCCCTCGAATTTGTCATGGCCTTTTTCTCATCCTCCCTCATCATTCTGATCAGCATGGTCGGGATGATTTCCCCCTCGGTTCAGGTGTACCTCGCCTGGCGCAAACGATGAAACCATGAACCTCAAGACATTCAAACGCCTTGCGGATCGGATCGAGCGGTACGAACCCGAAATGGTTCAGATGCAGATCGATCTGTGTTCCTATCCGGCGCTTTCCCCGGACAACGGCGGGGATGGCGAATTTCAAAAGGCCCTCTATCTTCAGAAGTCCCTGCAGCGCCTCGGATTGACCGACATCGAGACCCTCCCGGCACCCGATCCGCGCGTGTCGTCCGGCCTGCGTCCGAACATCCTCGTCCGTCTTCCCGGACACCATCCGGGCAAGACCCTCTGGATCCTCACGCATATGGATGTCGTCCCTCCGGGGGAAACTTCCCTCTGGTTGAGCGACCCGTATCGCGCCGAAGTCCGAGACGGCCGCATTTACGGGCGGGGAACGGAGGACAACCAGCAGGATCTTGTTGCCTCCATCTTCGCGCTGCGCGCCTTTTGCGAGCTGGGGGTCCGGCCGGAATATAACCTGGGGCTCGCCCTGGTTTCGGACGAAGAGACCTCCAGTCGTTTCGGCGTTCGGCACCTGCTCGCCCGGGTCGATCCGGTTTTCCGGAAAGACGCCCTGATTGTCGTTCCGGATTTCGGTGATGCGCAGGGGACCGCCATCGAAATCGCGGAAAAGAGCCTCTACTGGCTCCGCTTCCGAACGACGGGACGGCAGTGCCACGGCAGCCGTCCCGACCTCGGGCGCAATGCCTTCGCGGCCGCGGCTCACCTCGTCGTCAGGCTCCGGGAGCTCTATGAGCTGTTTCCGTTGCGGGATCCCCTGTACGAGCCTCAGGAAAGCACCTTCGAACCCACCCGCAGGGATGCCAACGTTCCGAACGTCAATACGATTCCGGGCGACGACGTCTTTTACCTGGACGCCCGTGTTCTGCCCGACTATCCTCTCCAGCGCGTCTTCGAGGCAATCCGGGCTCTCGCCGACGATATCGAGCGGGTTCATCAGGTGCGTATCGTCATCGAAGCCGTGCAGTCCGTTCCCGCACCGCCGCCGACACCCGCCGATGCCCCGGTCGTCTCCGCCCTTCGGGAAGCCATCCGCCGCGTGTACGGCCTCCAAGCGAAGCCCATGGGTATCGGCGCGGGAACGGTGGCCGCACTGATGCGGCAGGAGGGATATCCCGTGGCCGTCTGGTCCCGGCAGAACGAGACCGCCCACCAGCCCAACGAAAACTGCCTCATCAGCAACATGATCGGCAATGCAAAGGTCTTTGCCCATCTGGGCCTGAACCCCATCTGAACCCTTTGGAGCCCTTGTTCATGCAATCCGTGACCGAGAAACTCACCTTCGACGACAACACCACCCTGAAGGTCCTGTTGGGCGAACAGGATGGCCACGTCCGTCAGGTCGAGCGCCTGACGCCGGTCAAGATGTCCCTGCGGGGGAATCAGCTCTCCATCGACGGCAGCGCCCCCGACGTCGAATTGGTTCGCTCTCTTTTGCTCCAACTGTACTCCCTCGCCCGCAAGGGGTTTCCGATCTATCCCCAGGACATTCTTCACGCCCACCGCATCCTGTCGGAAAACCGCCAGACGGACCTGGAAAAGATCTTCCTCGATACCGTCTTCATTTCCTCTAAGAAACGGGCCATCACGCCCAAAAGCATCGCCCAGAAGCGCTATATCGACGCCATTCGCGCCTGCGATATGGTCTTCGCCATCGGACCGGCCGGCACCGGGAAAACGTATCTGGCCATGGCCGTGGCCGTCGCCGCGCTGCAGGACAAGAAGGTCCACCGCATCGTTCTGACGCGTCCGGCCGTGGAGGCGGGCGAAAAACTGGGTTTCCTGCCCGGCGATCTGGCGGAGAAGGTGAACCCCTATCTGCGTCCGTTGTACGATGCCCTTTTCGACATGATGGATTTCGACCGCGCCTCGGCGTTGATCCACAAGGGGACCATCGAGGTCGCGCCCCTGGCTTTCATGCGGGGTCGAACCCTTAACGACGCCTTCGTCATCCTCGATGAGGCCCAGAACACGACTTCGGAGCAGATGAAGATGTTCCTGACCCGTCTCGGACTGGGTTCCAAGGCGGTGATTACGGGCGACATCACGCAGATCGATCTCCCCCAGGAGATCAAATCCGGACTCGTCGAAGCCGAAACGCTGCTCCGGAGCGTGCAGGGGATCCGCGTCGTCCATTTTTCAGAGCTGGATGTGGTGCGGCACCCGCTGGTTCAAGAGGTTATCCGCGCCTACCAGAGGACCAATGGAACGGACCCTCGCTCCAACGGACGTTAAATTGCGGTGAGGGGCATCCCGATGAGGGTCTATACGGGGAATAGGGAGGGCCGACTGTGCCGGTCCTGATCGAAAACAGGCAGACTGTACGCCGCGTCAATCGGGTCAGAATACGGAGAATCCTGACGGAGGTGATGGCCCTGCTCGGCTGCGCCGAACAGGAGGTCAGCGTGCTTCTCGTTGACGACGCCGGCATTCAGACCATCAACCGAGATTATCTGGGCCGCGATCGGCCGACCAATGTCATGTCGTTCGCGATCCAGGAGGGGGAAGACGGCGCGCTCAACCCTTCCCTGCTCGGGGACATCGTCGTCTCGGTCGAGAGGGCCGGGTCGGATGCGCGACGGGCAAAGATAAAGTTCACGGACGAGCTGGATTTTCTCCTGATTCACGGGCTGCTTCACCTGCTGGGGTTCGATCACGAAGGGGTCTCTGCGACGAAAGCCCGGGAAATGAAGGCCCTGGAACAGCGGATCTTTCGCAAACTCAAGGGGTATGAGATTCAGTGACGGGCGGCGTGCCTATTCCAGCACGATCGATTGTCCCGGGTGGATGCGGCCTTGCTCACCGAGCCCGTTCATTTCCTTCAGGGCCTTGAGGGTCGTACGGTTCTTCAGGGCGATTTTCGTCAGCGTATCGCCCTTTTTGACGATATAGGTCTTCGTGGCCCGGTGGACGTTCCGGCCGGTCGACTTCCCCGGGCTCTTTTTTCGCGCGCTCTGCGTGGCAACGGAGCGCCCCCCTTCGCCGGGCGTGCCCGGCTCTTCCCCCCCGACCCTCCCGACGATCCGGAGGACCTGTCCGGTCTTGACCGTATTGGAGCGCAGGAGGTTCGTGCGTTTGAGATCGCTCACGGATACCCCATAGCGCCTGGCGACGGAAGAAAGGGTCTCTCCCCGGCGGATCCGATGCGTCAGGGTCTTGCCCGTGCCGCGGGAACGATCGCCGTTCTTGTCAGCTGAAGCCGCCTGGATTTTTTCGTAGCGATAGCTCGGGATCGGGATCTGAACGATACGTCCGGCCCGCAATCGCTTCTTCGACGAGAGACGGTTGAAGGAACGGATGGCGCTGGCGGAGGTCCGATACTTTCTGGCCAGGCTGGCCACCGTCTCCCCCCGCTTGACGCGATGCCGGATCGTGATGGATTTCTTGACGACCACCGTGGGTTTCGGCTCTTCCCACGCCGGAATCTCCCCTTCGATATTGACGAACTTTTCCGCCATTTCCAGGGGCACCCTCAGGGCGTATTCGCGGGGCGGCGTCGCCCGGTGGCGCAGTTCCGCGTTCAGACAGACGAGAAGTTCCTCCGGTTGTTCGATGCGGGTGGCGATGTCGCTCAGGCGCATTGAGCGGTTCGTTTTGACGATCTCATACGTGCTGAGGTCTTCGTTCGGAGAGGGGGATCCCAGGTCCATCCCGTATTTTTGGGGGTCTTTGATGATGGCCAGCGTGGCCAGAAAGCGGGGAACGTAACGGGCCGTCTCATAGGGCAACTGGTGGTAAAGATCCCAGAACCGGTCAAAATAATTGACGTGCTGGCGTGAAATGACGCGCAGCACGCGCCCCTCGCCGCAGTTGTAGGCGGCCAGGACGGTCAGCCAATCGCCGAACATGCCATGAAGATCCTTGAGATAGCTGATGGCTGCGTGCGTCGATTTCTCGATGTCCATGCGCTCGTCGATCCATTCGTCTCGGTTGAGCTCGTATTTGTAACCGGTCGAAGGGATAAACTGCCAGAGCCCCAGGGCCCGCGCCCGCGAGAGGGCGGATACCTTGAAGCCGCTCTCTACGAGCGGCAGCCAGGACAGTTCCTCGGGAATGCCCGCCTTCTTGAGCTCCCGCACGATGATCGGACGGTACTTGAAGGATCGCTGATAGGAGGAGATGAAAAAGTCCCGCTCGACGCTTTGAAACAGGCGGATCTCCTTTTCAACGTCCTCGTTGATGCGCATGGGGATTTCGCTGCGCTTCCCGGCGGTGACGTTTTGCTTGGCGCTGTAGACCGCAAGAATGCGCTTGGCGATAAGGAGGCGAAGATCGTCTTTCTGTCGTGAAATGTCCGTATCGCCGTCGGTTTCGATGATCAGGGCGTAGGCCTCATCGAGCAGGTTCTGGGCATTTTCCAGGTCCCCCTTCTGCCAATGGGCGTTCGACTCCTCGAGGAGCGCGAGGGCCTCTTCCATGATATCGCGTTCCTCGTCTTCGATCTTTTGCGGGTCGTTCTTATCGTCGTTGCCCTCAGATGCAGGGGCGCCGCCCTTGAGACGGGCCGCCCTGGCTGGGTGTCCGGCGACATTCGCGCCGGAAGACGGCAAGACGTTTTCCGAGAGGATGGCGGCCTTCCCCCCGGTCTCCGCCGGGCGGCTGGCCGGGGCCGGTGTGCTGGCTTCGGCTGCGACCGAAGGGGCCCCCAGCGTCAACTGCATGGCGATGAACAAACCCAGACACGAAACCACACCTCTCCTGACAAACGTCATCATGAACCACTCCCCCATCGGCGAACGCTTTGCCCCTCGTAAAATGTCGGGTCAAAAACGGCTTTTGCCCGTCCATAGCACACTTCAACGGCCTTGTCGCCATTTTTATCCCAGCAGATAGGCCTCGATAAAGTCATCGATATCTCCGTCCAGCACGCGATTCACGTTGCCCACTTCCAGATTCGTCCGATGGTCCTTGACCATCCGATAGGGATGAAGGACATACGAGCGGATCTGGCTTCCCCACGCAATATCCTTCTTGCTTTTGTTGACGGCATCCTGTTTTTCATTCCGCTCCTTGATTTTGAGTTCATAAAGACGCGATTTTAAATATTTCATGGCCATGGACCGGTTTTTGTGCTGAGAGCGTTCGTTCTGGCACTGGACGACGATGCCCGTCGGCAGATGCGTGATCCGCACCGCCGAATCCGTCTTGTTCACGTGCTGTCCCCCTGCCCCCGTCGAACGGTACGTATCGATCCGCAGGTCTTTTTCGTCGATATCGATGACGATCTGATCGTCGATCTCGGGATAGACGAAAACCGATGCGAAAGAGGTATGCCTGCGCGCCCCGGCGTCAAACGGGGAAATCCGCACCAGCCGGTGAATGCCGTTTTCGGCCTTGGCGTACCCGTACGCATACGCCCCCTCCAGCGTGAAGGTTACGCTCTTGATCCCCGCTTCGTCACCGGGAAGACTGTCGATCACGGTGGGGGTGAATTTGCGTTTCTCCGCCCAGCGGAGGTACATCCGCAGAAGCATTTCCGCCCAGTCCTGGGCTTCCGTCCCCCCCGCGCCCGCGTGAATGGAGACGATGGCGTTCAGGGCGTCTTCCTCGTTGCCCAGCATTCGCTTCAGTTCGTCCTGACGAACGTCATTATCCAGGCGGTTAAGTTCGGCGTCGATTTCGGAAAGGACGGCGGCGTCCTGTTCCGTTTGGGCCAACGCGTTCAGATCGGCGAGTTCGTCGAGCGTACGCTGCTGACGATGCCAGCGCTCGACGGTATCGTCGAGGGCGGTTTTCTCTTTGAGGATTTCGCGGGCTTTTTCCGGGTCGTTCCAGAAATCGGCCTTTTGGGACGCCAGCTCCAGTTCCTGGCGGCGGAGGTTCAGGGCGGGGACGTCAAAGACACTCTCCGATGCGCGTGATTTTGTCCCTCAAGCCTTCCAGCTTAAATGCGGTCTCGCTCATGTTTCCTCCTCATCCAGGCTACGATGGTCATGCCCAGGAGCACGACGATGCTACTATACGCGAAAAAGTCGCCATATGTCGAATAAATTGTCTTCTTCGCGAGGAGCCGGACCTCGCCGGCAAGACCGCTCCGCAGGAAGAGCCCCGTTTTCTTCGTGATCTCGCCTGTGGGGGAGATGAAGGCGCTGATCCCGGTATTGGCGGCCCGGCAGAGATACGTGCGCGTTTCGACGGCGCGGAAAACCGTCATGGACAGATGCTGATAGGGGGCCGAGGTCGGTCCGAACCAGGCGTCGTTGGTGATGTTGACAAGCATTTCCGCGCCGCGGCGCTTGTAGTCCGTTCCCGCGGCGGGGAAAATACCTTCATAACAGATCAAGATCCCGAGACAATGGCCGTTCAGGGAAAGGGGGAAATAGCCCCGGCCGGGGCGGAAATCCCCCACGCCGACTGCCAGTTTGCTGATAAAGGGGAAATAGCGGCGCAGCGGCACATACTCGCCGTAGGGAACGAGATGGACCTTGTCGTACCGGCCGGCGATCCGCCCGTCAGGGTCGACGAGGAACGCACTGTTGGCGAAATTCGTTCCGACGGCCCGGTCGGCATAGGTCGGGCTGCCCAGAACGATCCAGACGCGGTGATCGCGTGCGAAGGCCAGAATGCGTCGCTGAAGAGGGCCGTCGTCCTGGAAGTAGAAAGGAACGGCCGTCTCCGGCCAGACGATCACGCCGCCGGGGGGCGGGAGATATCGCGCGGATTGGGACAGATAGGCGTCGACCGTATCCCTCTGATAGCGCGGATTCCATTTGAGATTCTGGTCGATGTTCCCCTGGATGAGGCTGACGGGGATGGAGGCGGATTTTGCCATCCCCTCTCGAACATCGTCCAGACGCCAAATACCGTATCCAGAAAGCAGTAAAAAAACGACGGCGATCGCGGCGATGGATCCGAAGCGCATCGACGCCCGTTTCGTGATCAGGGCTTGAAACAGAAGCGTATTTACAGCGACGATCAGGAACGACAGACCGGCGGGTCCGGTGACGTCGGCGATCTGAATCAGGGGGAGATAGCGATACTGGGAATAGGCGAGCGTCTCCCAGGGGAAACCGGTGAAGATCCATCCCCGGATGAATTCGAGCCCTGTCCAGAGAAGGGGCGCCGCGAGCAACGGGGCGCAGTTGCGGAAAAGAACGCATCCTGCGGCAAAGACGGCTGTGTAGAGGCTCAGGTAAGCGCAGAGGAGAAGCATGGCCGCCACGCCCAGGATCAGCGAAAGCGAGCCGTATTTGACGACGACATAGGTGATCCAGTAAAGAATGCCGACGTGAAAGACGAGGCCGGCAGAGAATCCGAGAATCATCGCCTCGCGGACGCCCTTCCCGCGGAGGGCGATGAGAAGAGGAACCCATGCAACCCAGGCGATGGCCCCGCATCCGAACTTCGGAAAGGAAAGGAAAAGCAGGACGCCCGTCAGGACGGCGCCGAAAAGCGGACCCGGATTGAAGGCGCTCGCGGCGCGGGGGACGGCGTTATCGATTTTCACTTTTTCGGATGCGGACCTTTTTGATGCTGCGCTCATCGGCGGCCTCGATCTTCATCTCCAGGGGCCCGATACGAACGATCTCGCCGGGGATGGGGATTCTCTTGAGGACATGGAGGATGAGCCCGCCCAGGGTCTCGTATTTCCCGTCGTCGAACGTAAGACCGTAATGGGCCTCGAGCGCCTCGATCTCGAGGCGGGCGTTGGCAAGCACGGTTCCGTCCGAAAGTTCGATCAGCTCGTCTCCCGTTTGATCGTGCTCGTCATGGATTTCCCCCACGATCTCCTCGATCAGGTCTTCGAGCGTCAGCAGACCGGAGGTCCCGCCATATTCGTCGATCACGATCGCCAGATGGTATTTGTTCTGCTTGAGCTCGTGCAGCAGTTGATGGGTGTTTTTCGTCTCGGGAATATAGTAGGGCTTCCTCAAGATCGAAAGCACATCGTCCTCCGTCACATCCCGTGACCAGAACTTGAGGAGATCCTTTACGTTGATGATCCCCACGATGTCGTCGATACTGCCTTTATAGACGGGCATGCGTGTATGCCCGTGCTTCTGGACCAGCGCCAGCATCTCGCCAATGGAGGCGGTGGTGCTGAAGGCGACGATCTCCGTGCGCGGGATCATGATTTCACGGACGAGGGTTTCTCGAAAGTCGAGGATGCTCTGGATCATTTCCCCGGATTGGGGATCGAGCAGGCCCTCTTCCTCGCCGCTGGCGATGATCGACTGAAGTTCCTTTTCGAGGCGGCCCTGGTCCTTGGTGGGCGCGATCTCCCGAAAAAAGGCGATGAGCTTCTGAACGAAGATGACCAACCTCCCCGGTTTGAAGGTTTAAAGGGCGCGGAGTGATTCCGGCCTCAACAGACCCCGGTCTCCCCGCCGGATGACCTCCTGAATCATGCGCACCGTGTCTTCCTTCTCTTGCGGCAGGCGAGCCCGGATCGGAAGGTAATTGGAGGCATGATTCGAGGTGAAGAAACAGTCCGTGAACTGGGACTGGGCAATCATCGTTCCGAGTTCGGTCAGAAAGCCGAAGGTGTCCGGAAGCTGGAATCGACCTGCCTGCTGGTCCTCGTAAAGCGGGGTTCCCGGAACCACCATGACGGTGAGCGCTCCGGTGAAATCCGGATCGATCCGGGTGAGGATTTTCGCCGTTTCCGTTGCATGCTCGATGCTGTGCGTTCTTCCCCCGATTCCCAGCAGGACCGTGACTGACAGGAGAATGCCCGCATCCTTGATCCGTCTGCCCGCGTCGACCATCTGCTCCACGCCGACCCCCTTGCGGATCTTTTCGAGCAGGGCGGCGCTTCCCGTCTCCACGCCGAGATAAACCATCTTCAGTCCGGCCGCTTTCAGGTCCCGGAGATCTTCCGGCGTCTTGCGGAGGATGCTCTTGGCGTTGGCATAGCTTCCCACGCGTTCGATTCCCGGCAGGGACCGGCGGATCGACGCCAGAATATCGAGCAAGCGGGGCTGCGGAATGATCAGCGCGTCCCCGTCGCAGAGGAAAACGCGCCTTACCCGCCGGTAGTGCGAGGCCTCCGCAAGATCTTCGAGGATTTCCTCCCGGGACTTGATGCGGAACTTCTTGGCCCGATAGGTCGGGCAGAAGGTGCATTTGTTGTGCGAGCATCCCGTCGTGACCTGCAGAAGCAGACTGTAGGCCTCGCTGGGAGGGCGGATGATCAATCCTTCGTACTTCATGGCAAACGCTCACTCAAGGTGTTTCGTCCGAATGATGAGGGCGGAAAAGCGCGCATGACCCCAAAAAAAGAGGGGTTGCCATTTTGGCCAACCCCTCGTTCTTCTTGGCGGGGCCGAAGGGACTCGAACCCTCGCCCTCCGGCGTGACAGGCCGGCGTTATAACCAGCTTAACTACGACCCCGTTTTTGCATTTAAAGACCGCGCTCACCTCTTGTTGACGTTCAATTACCACATCCCGACGGGTAAAATCAATGCCTTTGTGACGGGCTTGGTAGGCGGAACAGGACTCGAACCTGCGACATCCACGGTGTAAGCGTGGCGCTCTCCCAGCTGAGCTACCCGCCCCCGGCGGCATCCTCTCCTCGGTGGCAGCGCTACCTAACAGTAAACCCGCGTCCTGTCAAGAGATAATTGCCTGCACGACAAGGCTGTCTCCGGGGAAACGGGGGCCAAGACAGCGGCCGGACGCTCGCCGCGGGTCCCGGGGACGATCCGGACGTCGTGACTCGCGCCGCCGGTTGGCTCCGCCTCGGGCATAAGGGCGCTGGCGAGCACATCGTCGATATGCTCCACCAGGACGACATGCAGCGCCTTCAGGATATTGGGAGGCACATCGGCCAGATCCTTCTCGTTGTCCTTCGGGATCAGGACGGTCTTGATGTTTCCGCGATGCGCCGCCAGCAGTTTCTCCTTCAGCCCGCCGATGGGCAGGACGCGGCCGCGCAGGGTGATCTCCCCCGTCATGGCCAAATCCCCGCGGACCTTCTGCTTGGTGAACGCCGAGGCGATGGATGTCACCATCGCCACACCGGCCGAAGGACCGTCTTTCGGAATCGCACCCTCCGGAACGTGGACGTGAACGTCCGTTTCCTTGTAAAAATTTTCGTCGAGATGAAACTGGTCCGAACGCGAGCGCACGTAGGTCAGGGCGGCCTGAACCGACTCCTGCATGACATCCCCCAGTTTGCCCGTCATGGTGATCTTGCCCGAGCCGCGCAGCGTGGTGGCCTCGATGATCAGGAGTTCGCCGCCGACCTCGGTCCAGGCGAGACCGACGGTCGTCCCGACGCGGTCCTGGCCTTCCGTTTCCCCATGCCGGTACTGCGGGATCCCGAGATATTTGTCGAGCGACTTCGAGGTGATGGAAAGCTTCTTCGTGTTCCCGTCCGTGACGATTTCGCGGGCCACCTTGCGGCAGATCGAAGCGATCTCGCGCTCCAGATTCCGGACGCCCGCCTCGCGGGTGTACTTGCGGATGATCGTGAGCAGGGCGCCGTCGGAAAAGGCGATCTGATTCTCGCGCAGGCCGTTCGCCTCCCGTTCCTTGGCGATGAGGAATTTCTTGGCGATCCGCAGCTTTTCCATTTCGGTGTAGCCGGCCAGACGGATGACTTCCATCCGGTCCTGAAGCGGGGGCGGGATGCTCTGCAGGACATTGGCCGTCGTGATGAACATGACGTCCGAAAGGTCGTAATCCACCTCGAGATAGTTGTCGTTGAAGGCATTGTTCTGCTCGGGGTCGAGAACCTCGAGCAGGGCCGACGAGGGGTCCCCGCGAAAATCGGAGCTGAGCTTGTCGACCTCGTCGAGACAGAGCACCGGATTGCTCGACCCCGCCTTCTTCATGAGTTGAATGATCTTCCCGGGCAAAGCCCCGATGTACGTTCGGCGGTGGCCGCGGATTTCGGCCTCGTCTCGGACGCCTCCCAGGGAAAACCGGACGAACTTGCGGTTGGTCGCGCGCGCGACGGATTTGGCGATCGACGTCTTCCCGACGCCGGGGGGACCCACGAGACACAGGATCGACCCCTTGTTCTTCTGGACGAGCGTCTGCACCGCGAGATACTCCAGGATCCGCTCCTTGACCTTCTTGAGGCCGTAATGGTCCTCTTCGAGGATCGCTTCGGATTCCCTGAGCGTGTAGCGATTCTCCGTCTTTTCGCCCCAGGGCAGGTCGAGCAGCCAGTCGACGTAGTTTCGGACAACGGTCGCCTCGGCGGACATCGGGGCCATCATCTGGAGTTTCTTCAACTCCGACTTGACCTTTTTGTGAGCCTCCTCGGAGAGCTTCTTCTGCTTGAGCTTCTTTTCGAGATCCGCGATCTCGTTCTTGAAGTCGTCCTTCTCGCCCATTTCCTTCTGGATGGCGCGCATCTGTTCGTTCAGATAGTAATCCTTCTGGGTCTTCTCCATTTGTTTCTTGACGCGTCGCTTGATCTTCTCCTCGACCTCGAGGATCTCGATCTCTGCCAGCATCATTTCGTAAATGGTCTCCAGACGGTCGGTAATGTTGAATATCTCGAGAATCTTCTGCTTGTCTTCCAGCTTGACGTTGAGATGGGAAACCACGATATCCGCGAGTTTGGACGGCTCGTCGATGGAGGCGATCGTCCCGATGATCTCCATATGGATCTTCTTGCTGAGCTTCGCGTAAGTCTCGAACGCCTCCCGGATGCTGCGAATGAGGGCCTCCGCCCGGACGCTGTTGGGATCGTCGACGTCAGGGATCTCCTCCACGGCCACGAAGAAAAAGTCATCGGAAGGCAGATATTCGCGGACGCCGGCGCGCTGCTTGCCTTCGACCAGCACCTTGACGGTGCCGTCGGGAAGTCTGAGGAGTTGGATGATGATGCCCAGGGTGCCGACCCGATAGATGTCGTTCTCGGTCGGTTCATCCTTCTGGGCGTTCTTCTGGGCCACCATGAAGATCCCCTTCTCGAGTTTCATGGCGGATTCCAGGGCGGCGATCGACTTTTCGCGCCCGACGAAGAGCGGCACGATCATATGGGGGAAAACGACCACGTCCCGCAGGGGAAGGAGCGGGACCTTCAGCAGGGAACCGTCTTCCCGATGTGTCATCAAATCACTCATGCGCGTTTATTCATCCGTTCAGGGTTGGATCGGCGTTCAGGCGGATTCCGATTTGTTTTCAAACAACAGGATGGGCTGAGCGCCGCTCAGCACCACATCCTCGTTAATCACACATTCACGGACGTCCAGGCGGGAGGGGATGTCATACATGATGTCCAGCATGGTGTTTTCGATGACGGCCCGCAATCCCCGCGCGCCCGATTTCCGGCCGGCCGAAAGGCTGGCGATGGCCCGCAACGCCCCGTCGGTGAACTTGAGTTTGACCTTTTCCATCTCGAACATCTTCTGGTACTGACGGATGATCGCATCCTTCGGTTCGACCAGGATCCGGACCAGATCCTCCTCCTTCAGTTCGTTGAGCGTCGCAACGACTGGAAGGCGACCGATGAATTCCGGGATCAGGCCGTACTTCAGAAGATCTTCCGGTTGAACGTCCGTCAGCAGTTCGCCGATACTCTGCGATTTCTTGCTCCGGATATCCGCCCCGAACCCCAGGGTGTTCACGCCGGTTCGCTTGGCGATGATATCTTCGAGGCTGTTGAACGCCCCGCCGCAGATAAACAGGATGTTGCTGGTATCGACCTGGATGAACTCCTGCTGGGGATGCTTGCGCCCGCCCTTCGGCGGGATGTTGGCCATGGTCCCTTCGATGATTTTCAGGAGCGCCTGCTGCACGCCTTCACCCGAAACGTCGCGCGTGATGGACGGATTGCCGGTCTTCTTGGCGATCTTGTCGATTTCGTCGATATAGACGATCCCCTTGGACGCGCGCGCCACGTCGTAATCCGCGTTCTGCAGGAGGCTCAGAATGATGTTCTCGACGTCCTCACCGACGTATCCGGCCTCGGTCAACGTCGTCGCATCGGCGATGGTGAAGGGGACGTTCAAGATTCTGGCGAGCGTCTTGGCGAGCAGGGTCTTTCCGGACCCCGTCGGGCCGATGAGCAGGACATTGCTCTTTTCGATCTCGACCCCCTCCATATCCACATCGGTGAACAGGCGCCGGTAATGATTGTAGACGGCGACGGAGAGGACCTTCTTCGTTCGATCCTGCCCGATGACATACTGATCGAGAAATCGCTTGATATCCGCAGGCTCGGGAATTCCCTGGCCGGCATGTTCCACCGCCGCCGGGGACGTGTCCTCGTCCACGATGCACTTGCACAACTCGATGCATTCATCGCAGATATACGCCGACGGGCCCGCGACCAGCTTTTTGACCTCGTTCTGGTTCTTTCCGCAAAACGAACAGTACAGCATGCCCTGTCCCTCCTGCTGTGTTCTCCCCTTTTTCGTCATGGATCCAACCTCACGGTTCCTTGCGGTTTAAGCCCTTTTGGCGATGATCTCGTCGATGATGCCGTAATGTTTAGCCTGTTCCGGCGTCATGAAATAGTCCCGCTCCGTATCCATCATGATCTTGCTCAACTCCTGTCCGGTGACGGAAGCGAGGATATTATTGAGCTCGTCCTTCAGGCGCAGGATTTCCCGGGCCTGGATATCGATGTCCGTGGCCTGGCCCTGAAAGCCGCCGAGGGGCTGGTGAATCAGGATCCGGGTGTGCGGCAGGGCATACCGTTTGCCCCTCTGTCCGGCCGCCAGCAGCAGAGCGGCCATGCTGGCCGCCTGCCCCATGCAGACGGTGCACACCGTCGGTTTGATGTATTGCATCGTATCGTAGATGGCCAGCCCGGAACTGACATGTCCGCCGGGGGAATTCAGGTAAAAGAAGATTTCCTTGTCCGGATCTTCCGATTCAAGATACAGGAGCTGCGCGATGATCAGATTGGCGACGTCATCGTCGATCGCGGTTCCCAGGAAAATGATTCGGTCCTTGAGCAGGCGCGAATAAATGTCGAACGCCCTCTCTCCGCGGCCATCCTGCTCGATCACCATGGGAATGAGCGGCATTTATCGGCCCTCCCCTTCCGTCGCGGCGGTTTCCCGGATCGTCACCGTCGCCTTGTCCTCGACGAACCGGAACGTCTTGCGCTGGAGGAGGTCCATGCGAACCTGTTCCAGGCTGCCCTCTTCTTCCAGTTTCGACCGCAGGGACGGGACGTCCTTTCCGAATTTGGCGGACATCTCGCGAAGGTGGGCTTCGAGATCCTCTTCGGTGACGGTCAGCCCCTCCTTGTCCGCGATGGCCCTCATCAGAAACATCGTCTTGACGATTTTTTCCGCCTGCTCCTTCAGTTTTTCATGCATGCTGAAGCTCAGTTCCGCCGCCTGCTGCTTGTCCATGCCGGCCCACGTCATCCGGCGCTGCATATCCGCCATCAGATAGAACGTCTGCCGCTCCACCAGGGACATCGGCACTTCGAACGGATTCTCCTTCAGCAGGGCGTCCACCATCACGTCCTGGAACGCCGCCTCGTCCCTTCCCTTCTGATCCCCTGCCAGGGAGGATCGGACATCCGCCTTCAGGGCATCGAGCGAGTCGTACTGTTCAAAGTTCTTGACGAACTCTTCATCGAGGGGCGGGAGCTTCTTTTCACGAATCCCCTTGAGGCTGACGCTGAACCGGACATCCTTGCCCGCAAGCTGCGCCTGGGCATAGTCATCCGGAAATTTAACCTGAATGTCCCGGGTTTCGCCCTTCTTCATCCCGACGACCTGCTCCTCGAATCCGGGTATGAAGGTGTGGGACCCGACCTCCAGAAAATAGTTTTCGGACTTGAGTTCATCGAGGGCCTGACCATCTACAGTGCCGGCGAAATCGATCGTCGCGAAATCCTTTTCCTGGAGCTCCCGTTCCTCGGCGATGTCTTCGAGGGTGCCGTACATCTCCCGGATCTGGAGCAGACGGGCCTCCAGATCTGCATCGGTGACGTCCGTCTGGATCTTTTCGAGCTCAAGCCCCGTATAGTTTTGCGGCTCCACCACCGGCTCGACTTCGACCGTGGCGGTGAAGAGGAGCGCCTGTTCCGGCTCGATGGGCTTGGGGTCAACCTCCGGCTGGCTGACCGGCGTCACGCGCTCACGCTCGATGGCTTCTCGATAGTGGCGGTTGACCAGATTCTGTACCGTTTCTCCTTCGGCGTATTCCTTGTAATGGGTCTGGAGCACCGGCCGCGGTACTTTTCCGGGGCGGAACCCCTTGATCTTGGCCTTCTTTCCAACGCCACGGTAGACCTGGTCCAGCTCCTTCTTGACATCCTCCCAAGGAATGACAAACGAAAACTTCTTCTTGACAGAGGTGATTTCCTCGACTTTTACATCCAGTATCTGTTCTTCCACGACTGTTCGACTCCTTATCGAGCTAAAAGGTTCTCCGCGCCCGTGATGTTGACTGGTGCGAGAGAGGGGACTTGAACCCCTATCCGCAATGCGGGCTGGATCCTAAGTCCAGTGCGTCTGCCAGTTCCGCCACTCTCGCCGGGCTGCCGGTTTATATATGCATTCCCCCCGGCGATTGTCAACGTTATTGTTCCGTGTCCCGCGACCGGAACCTCCACAAAAAAACCGCCCTACGGCGGTTTTAATGGTCGGGGCGAGAGGATTTGAACCTCCGACCCTCTGAACCCCATTCAGATACGCTACCAGACTGCGCCACGCCCCGACTTGTCCCGTTTTTGCGAAACGGCGTGTTTCCTATCATCATCAGGGGATGCTGTCAAGGACAATCGCGGCATATAATCCTTGCAAAAAGGGGGATTGTCCTGTAAAGGTCCTACCAGGGTATGCACATGAACCCTATGAGATCACGGGGCTTTTGAATTTGAAACGAAACAGCGCCCTCTGGCGATGGATGGGAGCCGCTGCGCTCGCCGCCTGTCTCTCGACCGGATCTCCGGCCGTCGCCGATATCTATAAGTATGTCGACCCGGACGGGGTGATTCATCTTACCAACGTGCCCACCGACGACCGCGTTCGTTACGAACTGCTCATCCGGGAAAAGCGGGTCCTCTTCCGACCCGGAACGGACGTCAAGAAATACGACCACATCATCGACCGGGCGTCGGAAAAATACCGCGTCGACCCGGCCCTGATCAAGGCCGTCATCAAGGCGGAATCCAACTTCAACCACCGGGCCGTTTCCCCCGTCGGCGCCCGGGGGCTCATGCAACTGATGCCGCAGACGGCGTCTTCTCTCAATGTGGCCGATTCCTTTCATCCGGAGAACAACATCGAGGGGGGCGTCCGCTACCTCCGTTACCTCTTGAACCTCTTCAACGGCAATCTCCCTCTGGCCGTGGCGGCCTACAACGCCGGAGAAGGGGCGGTCAACCGCTATCAAAACACCATCCCCCCCTATCCGGAAACCCAGACCTACGTCCGGCGTGTTCTCGACTTCTACCGCCAGTATCGTCAGAGCAACTGAATCCCGGCCGGCGCCGGGTAAGACCTCATTCGACCGTCAGGTAGGGCCGCAGGCCTTCCAGCCGCTTGTCCTTGATTCCCGGAACGCCGACCAGCTCGTCAAGGACGTGAAATACTTTCCGCCGGTCGCGTTCCTGGACGATCAGGAGCGCGGTTTTCGGACCGATTCCCGGAACGAGCGTCAACTCCTCCACGGAGGCCGTGTTGACGTCGAGCGGGATGCCGAGGGTCATGCGCTCGGCCGCGGGCATTTGACGCAGCCGGATCGATCTTTGTCCGTCCGGCGCGGCGACGACTTCGAGGAGATCGCCCCGTTTCATGGGCCGGTTGAGCCCCGCCGGGGAGGATACCCGGAACCGGTCGCCATCCCACTCACCGGTCCGCTTCAGGACGTCGCCGGCGGTGGAACCGGCAGGGACGAAGTAGACGCCGGGCCGGCGGACATCCCCCGCGAGACGGATCCCCAGGGAAGGCGAACGCGTTTCCGGACGGGGATCGGGTGTCTTCTTTTCCCCTGATGTCAACGCCACCGCCCCGATGATCGACAGGAGGCAGACAACGAGGAGGGTGATTCCACCCGTCTGTTGCCGGCCGGTCAGCATGGCGGAACCTAATCCCTTTTCTGCTCCAGGCCAAAGGTGTCGTGGAGAACCATCACGGCCAATTCGGTATATTTCGCCTGAACGACGCAGGAGATCTTGATTTCGGAGGTGCTGATCATGAGGATATTGATGCCCTCATGCGCCAGTGCCGAGAACATCCGCGAGGCGACGCCGGAGTGGCTCACCATGCCGACGCCGATGATGGAGACCTTTGCGACATTGTCGTCCAGATCGACGCTGGCGGCGCCGATCTCACGGCAGACGTCCTGAAGCAACCGGCAGGCCTCCCGGCTGTCCTTCTTCGAGACCGTGAAAGTCAGATCGGTATAGCCTTCCAGACTGGCATTCTGAATGATCATGTCCACCACGATATTCTGCGCGGACAGGGGTGTGAAGATCTTCCCGGCGATTCCCGGTCGGTCCGGCACATGGACCACGGTCAGCTTGGCCTGATCGCGATCGTAGGTCACACCGGAAACCACTTCCTTTTCCATGTCTTTATCCTCCTTGGTCACTAAGGTCCCCCCCTCGTCGGAAAACGAGCACTTGACACGGATGGGGACGCCATATTTTTTGGCCAGCTCGACCGAGCGCGGCTGCAGGACCTTGGCCCCCGTGCGGGCCATTTCGAGCATCTCGTCGTAGGAGATCCGGTCGATCCGCCGCGCCTTCGCGCAAAGATTCGGGTCGGTTGTGTAGACGCCGTCGACGTCCGTATAAATGTCGCAGACGTCCGCCTTCAGGGCGGCCGCCAGGGCCACGGCGCTCGTATCGGAGCCCCCGCGCCCCAGGGTCGTGATATCGCCTCTCTCATCGACCCCCTGGAATCCCGCCACCACGCAGATGATCCCGTCGCGCAGGGCCTGCGTGATCTCCGCTGTCTCCACCTCGAGGATTCTCGCCTTCGCGTGGGCCGAGTCCGTGCGAATCCTCACCTGGAATCCGAGGAAGGATTTCGCCGGATGGTTCATCTCGCTAAGGATCATGGACAGGAGGGTGATCGTCACCTGTTCGCCGGTGGCGATGAGGGCGTCGTACTCCCTGCCCGGGGGATCCGGGCAGGCCGACTGCGCCAGGCGGATCAGCCGGTCCGTTTCTCCGGCCATGGCCGACAGGACGACGACCACCTGATTTCCCGCCTCCCGGATGCGGACGGCCCGACGGGCCACGTTACGGATTTTTTCGATATCGGCGACGGATGTGCCGCCATATTTTTGAACAATCAGAGCCATTTACCTACTTGATGCCCCCTTTCCAGATATCATCGACCCTGTGAACGAGCGACGCAGGCGCCCGAATGCCGATGCATCGCCGGTCCGCGTCAATATAGCGCAAATCGATAAAAATACAACCCTCGTCAAGGACCTCCGCGATCTTCTCGGACCATTCGACGACCGTCACCCCGTCTGCGAAAAAGAACTCCTCGTAACCGAGGGCCTCCAGATCGGCGGCTCCACCCAGACGATAAAGGTCGACGTGGTACAGCGTCAACCGTCCGGGATATTCGTTGACGAGGGTGAAGGTCGGACTCGTGACCGCAAATGTTTCAGGGACGTCGAGACCGCGGGCAATTCCCTGTGTCAAGGTCGTCTTGCCGGTGCCCAGATCGCCGTTCAGGGCCACGATCGTTCCGGCCGTCAGCGCCCGGCCGATCGCCTCGCCTAAGCGACGCGTTTCGTCCGGACTTTTGCACACCAACTCGAGACGTTCATTCATGGGGGTCCGTGTCCAATTCTGCCCCCCTCGGGCCTGGACTGTCGGCTTCGAGAACGACGACCGCGACGGCATGGTCCTTCGTGTGCGTGATCGTGAGATGGGTTCGCCGGATTCCGCGTCCTTCGAGAATCCGCAAGGCATTTGCATACAGGCGGAGCCTGGGGCGCCCGTCCCTTTCATTGAGCGTTTCGATCTCGCGCAGGCGAACGCCCATGCCCAGGCCGAGTCCCAGGGACTTCAAGAGGGCTTCCTTGACGGCGAATCTGCCGGCGAAATGGGTCGCAGGCCGGGCCCGCCCGGAACAGGAGTCGATCTCCCGCAGGGTAAAGACCCGTCCGAGGAACGCGTCCCCCCACCGTGTGGCGATGCGCTCGATCCTGGCGATCTCGACCAGGTCGATCCCGATCCCGGCGATCATGTCCGCGCCCTCGTGAGTGCGTCGATTATCGCCACCACCTTCCGTGCCGCCGGAACGTCGTGCACGCGCACGATCGCGGCACCGTTCATCGCGGCCGCCGCGATCGCCGCCGCGGTGCCTTCGGAGGAAGCCGTCAGCGCGTCCCCGGTGATCTGCCGGACAAACGATTTTCTCGATACACCGGCCAGGATCGGCCGGCCGAGCATGCGCAGCTCCGCCAGCCCGTCCAAAAGCGCAAGGTTGTCCCCCCGGGATTTTCCAAAGCCGAAGCCGGGGTCGACGATGATCCGATCGAAGCCGATCCCCGCGGTCTGGGCGGCTTCCAGGCGTTCCCTCAGGTAGAGGACGACGTCGCCGGGCAGTGAGCGGTACTCGGGCAGGGTCGACTGCATGGTTTTGGGGAGGCCCCGCATATGCATGAGGACTACCGCCGCGCCCGATTCCGCCATAAGCGCCGGCATCGCCGGATCGCAGGTCATCGCACTGATGTCGTTGACGATCTCCGCTCCGGCCGCGAGGGCGCGACGGGCGACCTCCGCCTTGGTGGTGTCGATGGAAATCGGAACCTCGACGCATGCGTGGAGGGCCTCGATCACCGGCAAGACACGCGCCAGCTCGACGTCGATCGGAACGGGGTCCGCGCCGGGGCGGCTGGATTCTCCCCCGACGTCGATGAAGTCCGCACCCGCCTCGGCCATCCTGCAGCCGCACAGAACGGCCGCATCCACCGTGGGAAATTTCCCGCCGTCGGAAAAGGAGTCCGGAGTGACATTGAGGATGCCCATGACGGCGGTCGTTTTCCCGAGGGTCATCTCCCTGCGGCCCGTCCGCAGGAGATAGTCGGTGCATTCCGAGTTCTCGAGGATTTCGATCAGCCTCCGTGAGAGTCCGGAGAGGCCGAAGGGTTGGGCGGCGAGCTTCTCGGCCAGGCGGCGGATCTGCTTGGGCGTTCCCATGATCAGCGCGTCCGTGGACGGCTTCGCGCAGGCGACGCTGTCGCGATGGACGGCGGCATCTCCCCCGGAGGCGAGCATCTCCTGCTTCAGGATATTCGCCACGCGGCACTCGACATCGTCGAGAGCGATCAGCAGGCTCCGCATTTTGGGGAGCATGGCGCGGATCCCGTACGGATCGACGCCGATTTCCGCGAGAATCCGGCCGGCCTGCAGCTCTGTGGGGGCGTGGATGAGACGGGGGGAATATCTCCCGTTCGGTTTCGGTTCCATAAGCGGGACTCAGGCAGGGGTCGCGGCGTTTCCTCCGGCCGTTTCGGCCGCATCTGGCGGAAAGACGAGGACGTCGATCTCCTCCGCGTTCAGAACCTCTTTCTCCAGAAGCGCGTTTGCCATGCGGTTGAGAATGTCCATGTGATCCATCAACAGCGTTTTGGATTTTTCATAGGCTTCGGAGACGATGCGCGTGATTTCCTGGTCTATCTTCTCGGCGGTCTGTTCACTGTAATCCTTGTGCGTGGCGAATTCCCGCCCAAGGAAGATCTGCTCCTCCTTCTTTCCGTAGCTCAGGGGCCCAATCGCGTCACTCATCCCCCATTCGCAGACCATCTTCCGCGCGAGATGGGTGGCGCGCTCGATGTCGTTTCCGGCGCCGGTGGTAAAATCGTTCAGAACCAGGTCCTCCGCGGCCCGCCCCCCCAGCAGGATCGCGATGTTGTTCAGGAGGTACTTGCGGGGATACGTGTGCTTTTCGTCGATCGGAAGCTGCTGGGTCAATCCGAGGGCCCGACCTCTGGGGATGATGGTGACCTTGTGGATGGGATCGGTGCCGGGCAGCAGCTTGGCGACCAGCGTGTGACCGGCCTCATGGTAGGCCGTATTGCGTTTCTCGACGTCGCTGATGACCATGCTCCTGCGCTCCGCCCCCATGAGGACCTTGTCCTTGGCGAACTCGAAATCGCGCATGCCGACCCTTTCCTTCCCCATTCGCGCGGCGTACAGCACCGCCTCGTTGACGAGATTCTCGATGTCGGCCCCGGAGAATCCCGGCGTTCCCCGTGCGATGACGGCAAAATTCACATCCTCGTCGAGGATGGTCTTCTTGGCATGCACCTGGAGAATCTTTTCGCGGCCCCTGACGTCGGGGAGCGGCACCATCACCTGCCGGTCGAAGCGCCCCGGTCTCAGCAGCGCCGGATCCAGAACGTCCGGCCGGTTCGTCGCCGACACCAGGATGACCCCTTCGTTGGATTCGAATCCGTCCATCTCCACGAGGAGCTGGTTCAGCGTCTGCTCCCGTTCGTCGTGCCCTCCACCCAGACCGGCCCCGCGGTGACGGCCGACCGCATCGATTTCGTCGATAAAGATGATGCAGGGCGCCTGCTTTTTCCCCTGGGTGAAGAGATCGCGCACCCGGGAGGCGCCGACGCCGACGAACATCTCGACGAAGTCCGAGCCGCTGATGCTGAGAAACGGAACGTCGGCCTCTCCGGCAATGGCCCGCGCGAGAAGCGTCTTGCCGGTTCCGGGCTGTCCGACCAGCAGCAGACCCTTGGGGATTCTCCCCCCCAGTCGCGTGAATTTTTTGGGATCCTTCAGAAAATCGATGACCTCCTGGAGCTCTCCCTTGGCCTCGTCGATGCCGGCGACGTCGGCGAACGT
This sequence comes from Syntrophaceae bacterium UBA2251, assembly GCA_002347815.1. Classification (GTDB taxonomy): domain Bacteria; phylum Desulfobacterota; class Syntrophia; order Syntrophales; family UBA2251; genus UBA2251. The sequence continues at coordinate 19,042 of DDXV01000003.1, read as the reverse complement.
GATCTTCTTCGATTTGTCCGTCATGAGTTTCGCGCGGCTTTTGCCGAAGGCCATTGCCTTCCCGCCGCCGGACTGCATCTGCCGCATGAAAAAGATCCAAACGCCGATGAGCAGGATCATGGGGAACCACGAGATGAGGATCGTCATATACCAGGGGGAATCCTCGACGGGCTTCGCCGCGATCCTCACCCCCTTGCTCCTCAAGAGCGGGATGAGATCGTCATCCTTGGGGGCGTAGGTCTTGAATGTCTTGCCCGTGGTCAGCTTACCCGTGATGTTTTCGCCCTGGACCTGCACTTCTCCGATCTGTCCGCGCTCCACATGGGTCAGAAAGTCGCTGTAGACGATGCTCTCCTGCGTCGCCTTCGGCTCGTTGAACAGGTGAAAGAGCAGGACGAAGACCAGACTGATAACCAACCACAAGGCAATATTTTTCTGTAAGGGATTCAACGATCAGGCTCCTGTTGTCTACGTCGCGCTTCGTCGTGCGGAGGCACGGCGAGTGGCGTCTCCCGTACGTACCGATCCTGCGGATCCGGCCTTCGCATGGGTGCTCACTCCTACACCAATACGAGTCATTTATCAAATGATTTCTGCTTTTAGGACCGTCCGGGTTCGATCCGAAACGCGGGCGCGCTCGCTCAAACACACCCCCGCAACCCAGAGCACGCCCTCGTCATCAACGAGGAGCGGAACGCGTCCTCGCTCCTCAAGGGGCACCTTGGCATCGAGCAGCAACCTCCGGACCTTCTTCGTTCCGGCCATGCCCAGGGGCTGGATGCGGTCGCCCGTCCGCACGCCTCGGCAGACGAGGGGAAACCGGATCCGTTCGTAATCGAGGCAGGCGATCTCCCTTCCGGTCGGAACCGGCCGTGTGACGCCCGCGACCTCGAAACGGAGGCGGCATCCCGGTGCGAGGGACAACACGCCCGGAATGGGGACATCGAACTGAAAGCCGGCTTCGGCGTCCGTGCCTTTTCTTCGCAGGCGGGAAGGCCTGTGTTGCGATCTTGAGGCCGGCGACGAGACGTCGGCGGTTTGCTGAAAGGAGAGGTGATCGTAGGATCGCGTCGCGGTAATCCCCCCCGCCAGATGGACTTCCGCGTATCCGGAACGGCCGAGGAGATTCCGGACCAGTTGGATATGGGCATGGGTGAGGCCGGACGGCGCCCCGATGAGCCTGCGGACGACAAGCAGGATCAGGCGATTTTGGATCGCCTCGTGGAGGGTCAGAAACGCGGGGATGTCGAACCGGACCCCCCCCTGCCCTTCCCGTCCCCCTGCACTGGCGTAGGCCTCCGGAAGGACCGACTCCATGAAGTCATTTTCGAGTCCCGCGATCTCCGCCATCCGTGAAATACCGTGCACGATAGCGGGATTGTAGACCGTTTCGAGCCGTGGAAGCAGATCGTGGCGGATCCGGTTCCGGAGGTGGCGGATGTCCCGGTTGGACGCATCGTTCCTGAACGAAAGGGACCGGCTTTCGAGAAAGGCCCGGATCTCGGCCGGATCCGTGTCAAGAAGGGGGCGGATATACCTCCCGTCCCGGATGGGGAGGATGCCCTTCAGCCCCTCGATCCCGCTTCCCCGGAGGAGGTTCATCAGAACCGTTTCCGCCTGGTCGCGGCGGTGATGTCCCAGGGCGATTTTGCCGGCCTGGATTTCACGGGCCGTTGCGTCGAGAAAGGCGTAGCGATGTTCGCGGCACCAGTCTTCGAGGGAGCGGCCGCGGGGACGGACTGACGCGGTCGGCATGCGACCGGTCCGCAGCTCCAGCCCTGCCTTCAAGGCCAGTTCCGCGACGAATCGCTCTTCGGCGTCGGATGCCGCCCCCCGCAAGCCATGATTGAAGTGGCCGACCGTCAAGGAGAGATCATACCGCGACCGGAGTTCGATCAGGCCCCGCAGAAGCGCGACGGAGTCCGGACCTCCGGAAACGGCCACGAGCACGCGGTCCCCGCGTTCCAGAAGACCGCGCCTGCGGACCGTTTTTTCAAGAACCCTGACGAACATCCGTCCCTCCGAGCGCGCCCTTGACGTTGGGCTGTTCCGCGGTTCATGGCGTACGATCATGCGAAGAGATCGACCAGTTCCGACAGGCGCTCGCAGGCGTGATCCGGTTCGAGCGCGAGCAGGTCCTCCCGGTCGCTCAGGCCGTTCAGCAGTGCGCAGCTGATGAAGCCGGCGTTCCTGGCCAGGAGGATGTCGTTGACGCCGTCTCCGACGACCAGCGTCCTTTTCGGATCCGGGGCGACGCCCTCAAAAAGCGGCGCGAGCACACCCGTGTCCGGTTTTCGGCGGGGAGTCGTATCCGCGCCGATGATCTCCGTGAAGTAACCCCGGATCCGAAGACGGTCGACAATTGCCCGGGCTGCCCCGACGGGCTTGTTGGTGACAATGACCTTGTTCTGACGGGCAAAATGCGTCAGGACCGGATGCACGTCCGGGTAGAGGTCCGTCGTGTCGAGCATGTGGTCGGCGTAATGGGTGGAAAACAGCTCCAGGGCCTTGGGGACGAGTTCCTGCGCCGTGGGCCCCAGGGATCGCTCGATGAGCACCCGGACGCCGTCACCGATGAAGCGGAGGATCTTTTCCCTCTCGATCGGCGGTTGGGACAGCGCCTCAAGCGTGTAATTGACCGAGGCGGCAATGTCGTCGCCGGAACGGATCAGGGTACCGTCAAGATCGAAGATCATGAGGGAGACCGGCTGTTTTTCCGCATTCATCCGCAAGGCTCCTGTTCCACGTTGATGCGTGCGCCGGAGGGCGTGGATTTTTCCGGACCCCGCGGCCTGAACGCCCCTGCCTTTGGGTCGACTATATCGGACCGGGTGGGGAATTTCAAGCCCGCGGCGCGTCGGATTGGGCAAATGACAATCCGAGAAAGGCGGACAAGCCGGGCCTGAAGCGTCTCCGGACCTCATTTCTGTTGACCGCCGAACGCCGTCGTGATACGTGAGGTTCGCCGCTTGGATCCCTTTCGGACTGAGACGGAACGGTCTGACATTTGGGTGCAGGTTTATTCTGGGGCCTTCCGCGAGCTGGGGAGGCCTTTTGCTTTCGTTAAAGGGAGATAACGTCCATGGCAAAGGATACGGTCGCCATCATCGGCCTGGGCAAGGTGGGCACGGCCGTGGGCCTGCTCCTTCAGGCGTCCGGATACCCGATTGTCGCCGTTTCCGACGTCGATGCGACGGCGCTGAAGCGTGCCTCGTGGTTTCCCGGCGCCCGGGCCGTCGAGGCATGCTCTGACGCCGCCGCCCTTGCCCGTTGCATCCTGATCACCACCCGGGACGACCGGATCGGGCCCGTCTGCGAAGAGGTCTGCCGAAACGGCGGCATCCGCCCCGGCGATATCTGTGTCCATATGAGTGGCGCAGGCGGCCTCGATCTTCTCGCCCCCGCCCGACTTCTCGGGGCACGGGTCGCCTCCGTCCATCCGATCCAGTCATTCGCGGATGTAGACGGTGCGGTCGCCAACCTCCCGGGAAGCACGTTCGGCGTCACCGCAGATCCCTCGATTTTGGACTGGGCCTGCCAACTGGTTCGGGATCTGGGCGGGGTGCCGTTGGTCGTGGCGGAGTCCGAGAAAACCCTTTACCACGCGGCGGCGTGCGTGGCGTCCAATTATCTGACGACCCTGCTGTCCGTGGTGGAGGACCTCTACCGTTCGCTGGGCGTGGATGCCCAGAGCGCCCGTCAGGCCTTCTGGCCCCTGGTCCTCGGCACCCTCCGGAATATCGAAGCGCGCGGTCCGGTCGAGGCGTTGACGGGGCCGATCGCCCGGGGAGACGTGGGCACCCTCCGCCGTCATCTGGCCGCCCTACGGATCGCAAAGCCGGAATTCCTGGATATGTACCGTTTGATGGGGCTGATGACGGTCGAGCTGAGCGAGCGGCAAAACCGGCTTTCCCCCGAAATCATCGTCGAGATGAAGGACCTTCTGAAAGGAGGATGCGAAGATGAGCACTCACGGTAAACTCAACAAGGTCACGTCCACCACGGTACGGAACATGAAGCGGCGCGGGGAGAAGATCTCCATGCTGACGGCGTACGATTATCCGACGGCGCTCTGTATCGACGAAGCCGGCATCGACATGATCCTCGTGGGGGATTCGCTCGGGATGGTCGTGCTGGGCTACGACAGCACGCTTCCGGTCACGATGGAGGTCATGCTGCATCACACCCGGGCGGTTTCCCGCGCGGTGCAGCGGGCCATGGTCATCGCGGACCTTCCCTTCCTGTCCTATCAGTGTTCTCCGGACGATGCGGTACGGAATGCGGGCAGAATGCTCCAGGAGGCGGGTGCGCAGGGCGTGAAGCTGGAGGGAGGCCGGGAGTTCGCCGAGGCGACCCGGCGGATGGTGGCGGCGGGGATTCCCGTCATGGCCCATCTGGGTCTGACCCCCCAATCCGTCCATCAACTGGGCGGTTACCGGGTACAGGGCAAGGATGACGCAGGCGCACGCCGCATTCTCGAGGATGCCCGCATTCTCGAAGAGGCCGGCGCCTTTTCCCTGGTGCTCGAGTGTGTTCCGGCTACCCTGGCGGCAGAGATCACCGCCGCCCTCGGCATTCCGACCATCGGGATCGGTGCGGGATCGCGGTGCGACGGCCAGGTCCTCGTCCTTCACGACGTGATGGGCATGTTCGAACGCTTCACGCCAAAATTCGTGAAAAAATACGCCCAGGTCAATGCCTTGATGAAGGAGGCCGCGCAGGCCTACATCACCGATGTCAGGGAGGGGGCCTTCCCGGGTCCGGAACATTCCTTCTGAGTCGGGCTCCGTCGTCAGGGCTGGTAAAGAACGACGTTGGCCTTTCCCCTGAGTTCACGGACAAGATGGTTGAACGTCGCCTGCTGTTTCTGACGCTGTAGGTACGAGGAGATCATCTCCTTCGCCTGGGCGTCGAGCGGCATGGTTTTCGGCGGATGCTTTTCCAGGACCTGAATGACATGGTACCCGTATTCCGTCTCCACGACCGGTCCGATGGCGTTGATCTTCTGCGAGAACGCCGCGTCTTCGAAGGGTTTGACCATCTGTCCGCGGGTAAACGTGCCCAGGTCGCCGCCGGCCTCCTTGCTCGGGCAGTCGGAGTTCGTCTTGGCGAGCTCGGCGAAATTCCCTCCGGCCGCGAGCTGCTTCTGCACGCCGTCGGCCTTGTTTTTCTTGTCGCGGATCGCCGCGGCGTCATCCGCCGGGGCCTTGGCGATTAGGATGTGGCGCACCCGGACGGATTCCGGCGACTTGAATTTGTCCGTGTTCTTCCGGTAGAAGCCCTGGATCTCCTTTTCGGTCGGCTTCTCTTTCGCCTTCGGCTGAGACAGAACCAGCTTGTTGATCTTCAGGCCGAAGACAATCTCCTCGCGTAATTTCTCCCGGGTGATCTTGTTCTTCTTCATCAGGGTCTCAAGCGTCGTCCCCGGCGGGAAACTGGCCTTCAACTGCTCCATGGCCTCGTTCACCTCGCGGTCGGCGAGCTGGATATTCCTGCGCTTGACCTCATTCGTGAGCAGGGTTCGGACGACAAAGTCCTCGATGACGCGCTGGCGGAGACCTTTGCGGGCCTCTTCCATCTTCGCCGCGGGAATCTTTCCCTTCATCGCGGCCATTTTTTCCTTGAGTTCCCGGTCGAGCTGCTTCTCGGTGAGGATCGCCCCATCGACCTCCACGACCGCGCCCGCCGGCCCCAGACGGGGCGTCGGAATTCCCTCCAGCGGCGGCGATGATGCCTGGGGGGCTTGAATTCCGGTTCCTCCGGACGAAGGCATTTTCTTCTCTTCCTTCGACCCGCAGGCCGAAAAGAGCAGCATCAGCCCCAACAGGACGGCAACGACCCCAAACAACCGTTTTTGCCTCATACAGCCTCCCTTATTCTTGATCATGGTCAGGCCTTGAACGGTTGCCGAATCCGGAATGGCCGACAGGCGCTGCCTCATATCGTCATTCGCCGCATCCCGAACGATGGGGTGCGTGAATTCCCGACTTTCCAAAAGTATATGAACAAACATCGAGCGGCGTCAAGGAGATATTCCGGTCAGAACTCGCCCCGGCGCGTCTCGGACGTTTCCAGGCCCCTCAAGGTCATGAGGCAGGCCTCCTGGGCCTGAAGATCCCCGCTGAAACCTCGTTCCCCGGGATCGGGTCCGCTTTGCCCCCATGCCCTCATCAGCCAGGACAGGGCGGCCGCCATGGGCTGTGGGGGGTAAGCGGACGCGGCGAGCTCATGCACGAGCCTCAGGGTGCGGAACCCGTCGAACCAGGTGTGGAAGGCCCGCTGGGCGGCGCCGGTATTCCTGGCCTGCCGCTGCAGCCGCGGCCAGATCTCGGGGAAGTTCTGCCGCTCGAGGAAAACCCGCAGTCCGGGGTGCAGGTCTGACGCGGCCTCCAGGATGGCCTTTGCCGGGCGTCGCCAGTCCTCATCCATCAGCGCGAGCCATTTCCGGAGGATGGCGAAGATATCCGGGTGGTAGAAGAGATACTCGTCCCGCTCCCCGGCCAGATGGCGGATCATCCGTTTTCCCGTTCCGAAAGGAACGCGGGATGAAAGCCGGTCGGACGGGCGGACGCAGGTATCGGTTACGGACGAGATCGGACCGGCCTTTCTCACCTTGTTCAGAAAATAGAAATCCTCCCCGGCGGTGCGTCGGCTCATGCCGCGCACGGCCACATATCGGTCCGGCGTGAAGACCATTGTCGAGCCGATGCTGTGGAACGCGTAGGGCGATCCGGCCCAGGACAGACCCAGGACGTAGTAGCGCAAAAAGAGTTCGTAGCAGAGGATGGCCGCCCGCCGATCGGGGGCGTCCGGGAGCGGATGGCGGAAGGCGATCACGGCGGCCCCATGCTCCGGATCGTGAAAGTGGCGGCGGATGGCCGGGAGATAATCGGGCGCCACGATCGTATCGGCGTCGAGGCAGACCAAAACGGGACGCTCCCGGGGCGCGGGCCGCAGGGTTAGCGCGAGATCGAGACCGATTTTCCGTGCGGCGCCGACCCCCGCCAAAGACGACGGGATTTCGTATCCGGACGACGAGGCGTCGATCAGACCGATACGCAATCCGGAGCCTCGCAGGAAGTCGAGGACACCGCGCAGTCGTCTGTCTGCGGATTCGCTCTCCCGGGTGCGCCCGGCGATCAGGCCGTTCAGGATGGCGATCGTCTCCTGATTGTCCGTAAACATCTCCCGATCGACGGTTTCGCGCGGCCCGTTGTTGACGACGACGATCGCCAGGGTCTCAGCGAGCCTATCCTGAGGATTGGCCGCAATCGCCGCCAGGGTGTCGAAGAGGTGTCCTTTCTCCGCCAGGGCGGGGATGACGACAACCAGCGCGACCTCGGATGGATCGCCGCACACCAGGCGCCAGGGGCTGCGCAGAACGTATCGATCGAGATACTGCCTCAGCCTTCGCTGCCCGCGTTCATCCCCTCCAGGTACGGCAGGACAAGCTTCCGGAGAGCGGGATAGTCGTCCCCCGGAATCCAGTCTATCCGTATGCCGCGCCTTTCCATCCTTCGAAACCATGTCCGCTGCCTCTTGGCGAATTGGTGAATGCGTGTATTCAACTCCTGATACATCCGGTCTTCATCAATCCGGCCTTGAAGATACCGCGCCACATAGCGGTATTCGAGACCGAAGCGATCGATGCGCTCCCACGACAGGCCGTCATCGTGAAGTCGCCGGACCTCCGCCACCAGGCCCGCTTCGAGCCGCTTGCGCAGGCGCCGGGCGATGCGCTCCCGCAGAACATCGACCTCCATCGCGATCCCGACCACCAGGGGGTTCAGATCCGTCGGACTGCACCAGGAATCCCGCGGCCCGGAGGGGACATGCTCGGCGATTTCAATGGCCCGGACGAGGCGTTCGCGATGGATCAGGTCGGTCGTGTTGTGGAGGTCCGGACGGACGCTCTGCAATCGCTCGCGAAGTTGTCCGATGTCCAGACCTGCCAGAACGTGGCGGAGTTCCTCGTTCGGACGGACTTCTTCGAAGGGATAGTTCATGAGGACGGCATCGAGATAGAGGCCGGACCCGCCGACGAGGATCGGAAACGCGCCACGGTTGCGGATTTCGCCGAAGCGCTGAAAGAAGAGCCGCTGGTAGGCAAAGACATGAAACTCCTCATCCGGCGCGGCGATATCGATCAGATGGCAGGGAACCACGCCCGCTTCGGAACGGTATTCGTCCAGGTCTTTCCCGGTCCCCAGGTCAAGGCCACGGTAGACCTGGCGGGAATCGGCGGAAAGGATTTCACCTCCGACCTCCCGCGCCAGTCGTACGCCGAGGGCCGTTTTTCCGCAGGCCGTCGGACCGATGATGGCCACGAGGTTTACCGTCATTCCCGCCTCCCCGGCGCGATAAAAAAACCCCGGTCAGGCGTGCCCTCCCGGGGTCTTCGATGAATCGATGATGCCTATACCGTCTGCACGTTGGCGGCAGCCGGCCCCTTCTTCCCTTCCTCGATGTCAAATCGGATTCGCTGCCCCTCGTACAGGGTTCGGAAACCGGAACCCTGAATGGCGCTGTAGTGGACGAACACGTCTCCCCCCTCGTCGCTCTCGATGAAACCGTAGCCCTTTTTCTCGTTGAACCACTTCACTTTCCCCTCTGCCAAAGCCGTACCCTCCTTTCCTTTGGTCAAGAAATCAAAAAGCCACCCGGCTTCGGATCCAAGAAATCCGCGCCCGGATGGCTCCCCCTTCAGGCAGTTTTTAAATAATCGGCAACAAGCATGATCCGTCCGCCGGGATAACTTGAACGACAGACTCAACATGAATCCCCCGACAGATCGCCCGTATCACCATCATTTTCAAAAATCAAGCATTTTTGAGGAATGCATTTAAAATTGTTTCGATCGTGATGACGAGCGCTTCTTCACGGCCGACGTAGAAATGATCCGCTCCCGCCAGGACATGAGGCGCGAGGTTGATCCGTCCGAGCCGCTTCGTCAGTTCTTGAATGTCGCAGAATGCGTCGCGGTCGCCGCAGATGACGCCGATCAGCCCGTCGGCCAGCGGTTCGAACGGGGTCTCCAAAAGGTCGATGGGGGGAGAAACCAGCAGGAGGTCACAAGAGAGAGGCTCGCGGGCGTAGAGGTTGGCCGTCACCCAGGCCCCGAAGGAGTAGCCGCCGAGCAGAAGGGGCGCCGTCGTGCGGCCGGCCAGAAAATCGACCGCGGCGCGGAGGTCGTCCTGTTCGCCGCGCCCCCCGTCATACCTTCCCTCACTCCGTCCCGTGCCGCGAAAATTGAACCGCAGGGTCGAAAAACCGAGACGCTGAAAGCCCTCGCAGACGGCCTCGACCACATTGTTGTCCATGCTGCCGCCCATCTGGGGGTGCGGATGGGAAACGACCGCGCCCCCTCGGCCCGTTCCGGGAGCCATCCGTCCCTCGAGCCGAATGCCGCCGGCGTCGAACATAACCGCTTCTTCCTTCATAGGCCTTCCTCCCGTCGGATACAGGCCACCCGGTGATCCGTTTCCCGCTCGAAGAGCTCCGGGCGCCTTTCGCGGCATCGGTCGAACCGCTCCGGGCAACGGGGATAAAACAGGCACCCTTCTTCAGGGGCGGGGTGATCGTCGATTACCGCCAGCGGCCCGGGGCGCTTGGCGCGGGGATCGGGAACGGGGATCGCCTGGTGAAGGAGGCGGGTGTAGGGATGGAGGGGATTCGCGAAAATGGCCTCGTTCGATCCAAGCTCGACGATCCGTCCGAGGTACATGACGGCGATCCGGTCGCTCATGTAGCGGACGACGCTGAAATCATGTGTGATGAACAGATACGTCAGGCCGAAATCCCTCTGGAGCTTCTTCATCAGATTCAGAATCTGGGCCTGAATTGAAACGTCCAGGGCGGAGACCGGTTCGTCGGCGACGATGAGTTTCGGCTTCAGGGCGATCGCACGGGCGATCCCGATACGCTGCCGCTGACCGCCGCTGAATTCGTGGGGATAGCGTTGGGCGTGCTCTTCGCTCAACCCCACGGTGCGCATGACGCTCCGGGCTTCCTCCGGGACCTGTCCGGGATCGGAGGCATGCAGCCAAAGGGGCTCCATGACGGTCTGGCCCGCCGTCCGTCGGGGGTTCAGCGACGCGTAGGGATCCTGGAAAACCAGTTGAACCGCCTGGCGAAAGGCCTTCCGTTCGAGGTTCGTCAGGTCGAAGATATTGCGGCCCTCGAATCGGACTTCACCGGAGGTGGGCTTTTCGAGCGCGAGGCAGAGCCGCCCCAGTGTGGATTTCCCGCAGCCGCTCTCTCCGACCAGCCCCAAAGTTTCCCCTGCCAGGATTGAGAGGGTGACGTCCCGGACGGCCCGCACCTCCCGGGCTCGTCTCCCGAGCCCCCCCCCGGAGACGTGAAAGGTCTTCGACAGCCCCCGGATCTCCATCAGCACATCGCGCATCGCGTTCCTCCGGGATGCCCGCCCGGGAGCAAATCACGGTTGCGGGAACAGGTTGAGATATTGAGCACGGTCATCATCAGGCGAAATTCCAGCAGCGCACGGTCGCCCCCGGTGAGGGCGTCAACAGCGCCGGCTCCTCCTCACGGCAGACCTGGCGCGCATCGGGGCAGCGGTCCTGAAAGCGGCAGCCCCGGGGAAGGTCGTAGAGACTGGGAACCTGTCCCGGAATCATCGGCAGCGGGGTCGCGGGATCAGTGCCGAGGCGAGGAAGGGACGCGAGCAGTCCCCGCGTGTAGGGGTGCCGCGGCGCGTCGAACATCACCTGCGCCGGTGCCTCCTCCACAACCTTGCCCGCATACATCACGATGACGCGCTCAGCCATCTGGGCGACCACGCCGAGGTCATGGGTGATGAGCATGAGCGACGTTCCCATCTCCCGCTTCAATTGGTCGAGCAGGGCGAGGATCTGGGCCTGAATCGTGACGTCCAGGGCCGTGGTCGGCTCGTCGGCGAGGATCAGGTCGGGACGGCAGGCCACCGCCATGGCGATCATGACGCGCTGCCGGAGACCGCCGCTGAGCTGATGCGGATAGGCGCGCAGGCGTTGATCCGCATCGGCGATTCCGACCCGATGGAACAATTCGGCGACTTCATCCATGGCCTGACGACGCGTGGTCTTGCGGTGACGGCGGATGATCTCCGCGACCTGTTCTCCCACCCGGAAGACGGGATTGAGCGACGTCATCGGCTCCTGAAAGATCATCGAGATCCGGTCGCCGCGCAGATCCTGCATCCGCTTCCGATCCAGCGTGAGGAGATTCTCGCCCCGAAACACGACCGATCCGGAAGCGAGACGGCCGGGAGGCGCGGGGACAAGCCGCATGACGGAGAGGGCGAGGACGGTCTTGCCGCAACCGGACTCCCCGACGACCGCCAGAGTCTCCCCTCGGCCCAGGACGAGGTCGACCCCGTCCACGGCCCGGACTGTTCCGGCCGGGGTGTCGAAGACGGTGCGTAGATCACTAATCTCGAGGAGGGGCGTTGCGCTCAGTGGTTGCCGGTGCGATGCGGTCATGAATCGTCTCCCGTACCCCTGCGTGCTTAGGTGAAAGCGCCGCAAAAGTCAATGTGGAAAATTGCTTGAATTTTCGAGTCAGTTGTATATACTTCGAGCTCGAAACTAATATGAGATGGTTTGCGGCTGGCCGTGACGAATGTCCTTTTTATCTGCAACGCCAATATCGTGCGCAGTTTCATGGCCGAGCGGATCTTTAACGGAAGGCTCGAGCGCCTGTCTATAAACGGGGTTTCGGCGTCATCCGCCGGCCTGCTGGATATGAACGGGGCGGCGGCGGACACGACGGCGAGACAAATTCTGGCCGAACACGGCATCGACGATGAAGGCCATGTCTCGCGCCTCCTGACCGAGGAGATCCTTCGGGAAGCCGACCTGGTCCTGACGATGGAAATGTCGCAATTGCAGAAAATCGAAACGCTATACCCCGAATTCGCCGGCGGGCGGAGAGTCCTGAAATCCTATCTGCCGGATTACGATATCCATCAGGGCGACATCGCCGATCCCTATCGCCGCTCCCTGTTCCACTATCGCCTGTGCTTCGCCGAGATTTCCCTTTCCGTGGAGGCTATGATCAAATGTATTTAGAATACTGGGGCTTGCAGAAGTTCCCCTTCGAGAATGTTCCCGATCCCGAGTTCATGTACTATTCCACCGAGCACGAGGAGGCCTTGGCGAGACTGCTTTATGTCGTCAAAAGAAACAAGGGCGCCATGCTGCTGACCGGCGAAATCGGGTGCGGCAAAACCCTCTTGAGCCGCGTCTTCATCCGCGAACTCGCGGAATCGGATTACGACATCGGGCTCATCACCAACCCCTCTCTGATTCCCATGGATTTCGTCCGGGAGATGCTCTTCCAGTTCGGCGTCAATACGCAAGCCACGGCCAAAACAGAACTGCTCGCCGTCCTGAACGAGCGCATGATGCAGAACGTCCAGAACAACCGGACAATGCTGATCATCATCGACGAGGCCCAGCTCATCCCCATAGAAACCATGGAAGAGATTCGGCTCCTCTTGAATTTCCAGCTCAACGACCGCTATCTCCTGAATCTGATCCTGATCGGGCAGCCCGAACTCCGGGAAAAAATACGCGGGCACAAGCAGCTCGATCAGCGCATCTTCATCCGCTACCACCTCAATCCCCTGAACATGGAGGATGTCCGAAACTACATCGGCTACCGCCTCCAGAAGGCCGGGCAGCCGGAAAACATGTTCACCCAGGAGGCGATGGACGAGATCTTCAGCCACTCGGACGGTCTGCCGCGGAAGATCAACAACATCTGCGACCTGTCGCTCCTGATCGGCTTCAGCATGAAGTACACCAAGCTGGATGTTGAGATCATCAAGAAGGTCATTCAGGATTCCATGTAGAAGCGCATATCTTATTTGTGAGTCCTGGCTCCCATTTGACGTTCCCTCTTCAATCTCACATAGAGGTCAGACAATTCTTTTCAGAGCACAACCCAAAAGCCGGCGCAAGATTGCCAAGGCGAAAGAAGATCGAACCCTTCCGTGTCTTCTCTTCTCGCCGGATAATATTTCAACGAATATCACTGGAGATTCTCCTGACTGGGCGCACATCGTCGAAAGTGCAAGGCGAGAAGGCGTTTCAGGGGTGCTTTACCATCAACTCAGGAAAAATAACCTGGAATACTTGGTCCCCCCCGATTTCATGGCTATCCTCTCGCATGACTTCCACGTCAACCTGAGCCGTAACATGTCGATTATCAGCGAACTGCGGAAAATCTTCGCGACATTCAAGCTGGCGGGGATATCCTTCATTGTCCTCAAAGGGATCGCACTGGCGGAATGCGTTTATTCAAACCTCGGCATGAGAGGGATGGGCGACGTCGACCTCTTGATCAGGAAAAGAGATTTATTCAACGTCGACCGCCTCCTAACCACCGCCGGATACCGGCCGATTGACAGTACCGCCGTCAAGGCCTTTCATAACCCCGAAGGATATCTGGCCAGCCTTGAGTATCATCATGATTCTTCATCCCCCTTGATTCTGCACATCCATTGGCATCCCGTCAACACGTCAGTTCCGGCAACGGTATTCTCCGAAAGGATTGACCTGGACCGGCTATGGAAACAAGCCATAACCGTTCGCATAGCTGACATCGAGACCCAGATTTTCCGCCCCGAACACTTGATCATGTATCTTTGCGAACATGCCCTCCGAGTGGGACATTCCTTTAACCATCTGAGTCTGGTTTGCGATATCTTCTTCTCCATCAAGACCTTCGAAAGCGCAATTGATTGGAATTTCATTTACGAGGAAAGCGTACATTTCAATCTATCCAGGTTTGTTTATTACGGTCTATCGATCGTTAAGCATCACACGGCTCTCGATATCCCCGATTCATGCATGAATAAACTTAAACCTCGGGATATCTCGACTGGAGAAGGTATTTTCCTCCGCCTTCAACGCAGCAACAGGCGAATCCGAGGGAGCAGTTATTTCATCTACCTGGCGATGAACAAAGGACTCTCACGGAAATTACGATTCATAACCAGGACCTTTTTCCCACCCTTGCCGATCCTGTTCCAGCGGCGGTATGGAAACGGTCTACAGTCGGCACACTCCTATTACGCCGCCCGCATATGGGAAGTGTTTTCAAACATCGCTAATATTTTACCGATCGGGCAACGTAATGTTCGGTGAAGATTTTACTTCATCATAATCGACGGGTTTGATCAAAGAAATGAATGGCCGTCTTATAAGAACACCTCGTTCCGTGGATATCTGCATAACCCGTCGATGTAACCTTCACTGCAGATATTGCAGTCATTTTACAAGTGCTGGAGACACAGGATCCGATCTTTCTAAAGAAGAATGGCTTAAGTTCTTCAAGGAATTGAACACATGTGCGGTATTCAATATCTCCCTCCAAGGTGGAGAACCTTTCATAAGAGAGGATATTGAAGACATTATTAGTGGTATCGTTGAAAACCGTATGCGATTCAGTGTCTTAAGCAATGGCACGCTGGTTACAAACGAAATGGCCTCTTTCCTTGCTTCGACCGGACGTTGCGACAACGTACAGGTCTCGATTGACGGTTCAATGCCCTTAACACATGATGTGTTCAGGGGTCAGGGAACGTTCCATGATGCAATCCGCGGGGTAAAACAACTTCAGAGATATAAAATACCCGTCAATGTCAGAGTCACGGTTCACAGGAAGAACATCCATGATCTAGATGCGATAGCCAATCTGCTGCTCAATGATATCGGTCTGGATAATTTTTCAACCAACGCAGCCTCCTTTATGGGCCTTTGCAGATATAACTCAGATATGATCCAGCTTTCTGCCCAGGAACGGTCTATTGCCATGGAGTGCCTATTGAGATTGAATAAAGAATATGCCGGTCGGATCAACGCTACGGCTGGTCCATTGGCTGAAGGAATGCTGTGGCTTGAAATGGAAAAAGCGCGCCGATTGGGACGGGGACGCCTACCCGGCAAGGGCTACCTTACTGCCTGCGGTGGGCCAACTGATAAAATTGCGATCCGGTCTGACGGAGTCATGGTTCCCTGCATCCAGATGAGCCACATTGAACTTGGCCGGATCAATCAAGATGACCTCCGCAAGGTATGGCAATCCCATCCGGAACTGCACAGGCTCCGAGAGAGATGCAAAACTTCCTTAAAGGATTTTGAGTTCTGCAGGGGCTGCGATTATATAAATTACTGCACAGGTAACTGCCCTGCCCTCGCCTACATGATTGTAGGAACGGATAACCATCCCAGCCCGGACGCCTGCCTGAAAAAATTCCTCGAAGACGGCGGAAGACTTCCAAGCGAGGATTTTATTTAAGTATTCAGATCATACACTTGCCAATCGAAAACGAATCCAGAACCTTCCGGATATTCCCCAAACGATGTTCAATGGCTTCCAAATCGAGTTCTTTTTTCAAGTTGTCGCAGAAGTACTGTATACACATATAACTTCGGGAATCGACCGGAAGTCTGCATCCGTTATCCCAAAAGGGACAGAGATTGTTTTCCACATTCTCGTACTGTGGATTAGGCAATATCTGATCACATCGAACCAACAGATAATCATTAAGGGTAAAACCACCCACCGTATCCGCTGTATAGATGCTTAAATCGGGGCAATGCAATTTGCAACAGATGATATTACAGGTTGGACAAATCTTTTTTACACCCGGGAGAATAAGATCCTGGATTTCGGATAAGCATCTTTTATATTCTATTGATTCACTTTTCAGGTATTGTTTTGCCTTGCCATTCAATGAAAGATAAAATATCTTATACAATTCAAATCTCCTTCTGGCTGATTTAGCATCCGAAGCCAGCTTTTGTACGAGGCTATTTTCCACTTTCATAAATGCAATCAACTTGATTGGACTGACACAAATCACGGCAGGGCATCGTTTAAAGAATTTGTTAAGATGTATTCGATAATGGGTGGGATTCTACCTGTTCAAAATTTGATACCCAAGCGATATGGAAACAGCTGTTATTAAATCGTAATTACGCCTCCGGTTTTACATCCATACAATGCTGTCCCCCCCGTTTTACACTGTCCGGCAGCTTGTCCGCCTGATTTACATCTACCGCCCAATGCATAATTCCCCGGCATACAGGCAACGATCCCGGGAGTACCTCCGGCGTGGCAGACGGCTCCTTGAGCATAGGCGACTCCCCCTCCGAGATCAAAAAGTTTCGGAGGTTCATATGGCACCCGTAATTCATTATCTTTCTTACTCGTATCCGTCATTGTGACCTCAGATTTGAAGATTCAATTGTTTCCCATATATTCTGATCCAGACAAAAATATAATTTATACATGGGTATCTTATGACACGCCTCGAATAAAAGATCAAACAAATTTGATCGGGCTCGCATCGATAGATATTTAAAAAACAATATGTGCCTGCTTATGATATCTGAAATGGCCTCTATCGTTGAAATGTTCGTCAGATAGGTCTGATTGTCTTTGAATATGAAATAAAACCCCGCTGCCATGGCGCAGAGCCCGATCACATTCCTGCCCTGCCCTTTCAATAGACTTGTCTGTCTGTAAGGAGAAGGGTAGACATAATAACTGCCGTTACGCTCGCATAAGACGGGTCGGTCATCCGAAAATACGATTGATCCATCGCAAAGTCCTGCCAGAGTGCTTTTCCCTGCCCCCGACTCCCCAATGAATAGATATCCTTTTCCCTCTCTAACGAGGGCTGCGCTGTGGATGAAGCACGCCGTTCTTTCTCCGAAGACCTGCGCAAGATACATCCAGCAAAGCCTGTAAATGGGCCGGAAACATCCCGGTCCGTCTTGTAAAATGACGCACCCGTTAGACGTTTCCGGGTCAAACAAGAGCAAACCGCCCAGGCAATAAGAAGCAATCATTGACTCGCTTATTTTAAAGTCATTTGAATTCCAATGAATTTTATCCAGCCATACCATGACGTCTTTCGTTAATAGTTGCTCTTCAATAACCCGTTTTCTACCTCTCTGTTGTACAATCGGGTGTGTTTTAATCTGATTATTGAGAATTATGACTTTGAGTTCTGTCTCCGCATCAAGTTCTGGATAAAGAAAATCCTTGAATATCTCGCGGCACAACGGCACGGCACGTTCAGCCTGGCCCAGAAGATCAATACCAATAACCGCATCCGCCAGTCCCACCGTTAATTTCATGGAGACCTTTCTGAATCAGATAGATCTTGAATCCGGGAATAATCCCAATTCGTATGACTCCTGACAGAGAAAATATGGGGCAAAAAGATCTTTATTCATCGCATAGGCATTTGCCCGGCACGAACCGAGGCACTGAAATCGAAAGATGCATCTGCCGCAGACTCCTTTGAGTCGCCGCGGGAGATCATGTCGGAGATCGTTGAGAATCGGATTATCTTGCCATACATCCTTGACCGAATCCTTATGGATATTTCCCATGCGAAGTTCTTCCATTGTTTGGCCTATCCCACATAAGGAATAATCCCCGTTGGCCAGGATGCCAAATATATTCAGGATCCGGCATTCGACAATCCCGCGACTTGTTATATCTTTGATTGACCTGAGGGCTATCGGAAGATCAAAAATAATTTCGATCTCATCATGTAATGGCCATTTTTTCTCCACCAAGCGATAAAGTTGAATCAATTCGCCTGGCGAGAGGTTTTCGGCATTGTCAAAAATTACCTTTCCCCTTCCGCAAGGCAATAATGGATTGATTTTCAATGATTCGGCGCCCAAGTCTTTGCTAAGTGATATCATGCCATCAATTTCACGGCTGTTTCTTCGATAGAGCGTCATAATGATTTGAAAACCAACATCATGCCTTGATAATAGCTCCAAACCTGCCATCGTCCGAACGAAACTTCCTTTTACACCCCTTAGCTCATCATGAAGATCTGGAGTGGAGGCATCAAGACTAACGGATACCTGGTCCATTTTACAGGATTTCAGCTTTTCTACTATCCTTGCATTCAACAGGATTCCATTTGTCTCGATGATAACGCCGATGTCCTCCTTCTCGAGGAAATCAAGTAACTCGTATATTTTTTCATAAAGCAATGGTTCTCCACCCGTAAGTTTTACACTTTGAAGACCCAATTCCTTGGCTTCAACAATCGTCTTCTTGAGAGAATCGATGGGGATGACATTCCCCTTCGTATTTGAAAATTCTGGAGATATCCAGCAATGTCTACACGATAAATTACACTGATCGGCAAGATAAATGTATAGAAGGCTCAATGGGTGACTTGGGCTTTTGGGGTGCATCCTCTTGCCTTTTGGATTATTGGCTGTTCAACGGAAGGATTATATGTCTTTGCTCCAAATCCATCAAAAAAACTTCTACATCGGTTTGCATCCGTGAGCGCTCTACTTCAGGATATAACTGCACGAGGCGATCAATAATCTGTTCGATGTCTTTATCACCCATTAACATTGCAAACGCTTCTTTTCCGGTGTGGTTCATGTATCTTAAATCACCCGTATCTGGATCGAAAAGAAACGCGCCATCATCCTCTTCGCGATATACGATCTTTTGATTCTGTGTAAATATTCTTGATGAATCCATTTTCATAATCTGATGGCGCCGATCTTTTTTAATTCGGAAAGAAAAAAGAAGACATCATTCCGAACCGTTTCTTCACTTACCTGGCAACTCTGGACAATTGAACGGCAGATATCTTTTGTGCTGTGTTTTCCGTCACACAACTCCCAGACCATCTTTCCTGTTTGATTGATGTTGCATACGGATATGTATTTGTCGCCATTGTTTCTATAGAGGGTCGTTTTCTTAGCCATCACGACAGATGACACCATTGCTTCCCTTTTGGGCCTGGATGACCACAAACCCTCCATTTCAATCTGGCCAATGATTTTCTTGGCGTTATTTTTGGCCGCTTCGATTTCTTTTGGGTTTGTGATCAAGAGTCCTTGTATAATCGACAACATAACGAATATGAAACCCCTTCTTGAGTTTTCGATATCCGCCATCATACCCATCCCCTTCAATCTGATATTTATCTGCAGGATCCATTTACGATAAATTCTACCTGAATCCGTGGCACTAAATG
>DDXV01000064.1 GCA_002347815.1 Syntrophaceae bacterium UBA2251 | reverse complement strand
ATCATTTGTTAGTGACAGGGAAATCCGGCCGCCCGCCGCGATCTTGGATTGTAAAATGCACGAATTTACGCTAAGAGTCACCCGGAGAGGCGCCCCCCGTGCGCACCGGCAGGACCCCGCGAATCCCGGGTCCGGCGGAGACACGGCGGAGGCGGGGCGGCGCCCGGTAGGCATCCGCAGACAAACGCCAATCGCCATGCAGGCACGAGGAGGGCATATGACGGACATCATCCAGGTACACGCGCGAGAGATCCTCGACTCCCGGGGCAACCCCACGGTCGAGGCCGAGGTCACCCTGCTGTCGGGCATCGTCGGGCGGGCCTCCGTCCCGTCGGGCGCCTCCACCGGCGAACACGAGATGCTCGAATTGCGCGACGGCGTGAAGAAGCGCTACGGCGGCAAGGGCGTCCGGAAGGCCGTCCGGAACGTCGTCGAGAAGATCGGCCCCGAAATCATCGGCCTGGACTGCCTGCGGCAGCGGGAGATCGACCGGACGATGATCGCCCTGGACGGCACGCCCAACAAGGGGAAGCTCGGCGCCAACGCCATCCTCGGCGTCTCCCTCGCCTGCGCCCGCGCGGCGGCCGAGGCGCTGGACCTGCCGCTGTACCGCTACATCGGCGGCGTCGGCGCGAAAGACATCCCGGTGCCCATGTGCAACATCCTGAACGGCGGTCAGCACGCGGACAACAACGTCGACATCCAGGAGTTCATGGTCATGCCCGTGGGGGCGAAGACCTTCGCGGAGGGCCTGCGCATGGCCGCCGAGACCTTCCACCGACTGAAGGCCGTCCTGAAGGCCAGGGGCTACAACACCGCCGTCGGCGACGAAGGCGGCTTCGCCCCGAACCTGAAATCCAACGAGGAGGCCCTGGAGGTGATCGTAGAGGCGATCGTCCAAGCCGGCTACCGGCCGGGAAAGGACGTCGCCATCGCCCTCGACGCCGCCGCCAGTTCCTTCTTCGCCGTCGGCAAGTACCGCCTCGCCGCGGAGAAGAAGCCCGTCAAGTCGGCCGAGGAGATGATCGCGTTCTACGCCGCCCTGGTGAAGAAGTACCCCATCGTCTCCATCGAGGACGGCCTGGCCGAGGACGACTGGGCCGGCTGGAAGCTCCTGACGGACGCCCTGGGCGAAAAGATCCAGATCATGGGCGACGACCTCTTCGTGACGAACGCCCAGCGCCTGAAGCGCGGCATCGACGCGGGGATCGCCAACTCCATCCTCATCAAGCTCAACCAGATCGGAACGCTGACGGAAACCCTGGAAACCATCCAGATGGCAAAGGAGGCGGGCTACACAACCGTCGTCTCGCACCGCTCCGGCGAAACGGAGGACAGCTTCATGGCCGACGTGGCCGTGGGGATGAACTGCGGGCAGATCAAGAGCGGTTCCCTGTCCCGGAGCGAGCGGCTCGCGAAATACAACCAGCTCCTCAGGATCGAGGAAGACCTGGGCGACGCGGCCGTCTACCGCGGCCCCGCGGCCCTCTACTCCGTCCGCAAAAAATAGGGACGTCGCCCTATTTTCAAACGCGCGGATTAACAAGGGGAAAAATAGGATCGGGAAGAAAAAATAGGGACGTCACCCGTTTTTTCCGGCGCCCGTCGCCATTCGACGGGTCCCGGCAAAGAAATAGGGCGACGTCCCTATTTTTTACATGAACTGGAAGAGGCGGCGGCGGATGGCTTCCAGCGGGGCGCGATCCTCGGCAAGCGACAGGTAGCGGGTTTCCCGCTTCTCGCCTTTGTCCCGTCGCTCCTCCGCCACCAGGACGCCCTGCTCCCGGAGAAACCGGAGGGCGTTCTGGTAGTTCGCTTGGGAGAGCGACTCCGCCCGGGTGATCTCCCCCTTCTTGAACATCTTGAGCCCCAGCGTCTGGAGCCGCCGCAGGAATTCCCGCTCCGGAACCTCGCCGGCCTTCAGGTGGGCGCACCCCCGGACCACCACCCAGTAGGACTCCAGGTAGTTATGGATGAGCCCGGCATAGGCCATCAGGTTCGTCCGCCCCCGGCCCTTGACCTCGATCGACGCCTCCTCGCCGCGTTCCCCGCCTGCGATCATCCCCCGGTCGTGCAGGTAGGTCAGGACCTCGTTGACCTCGTCCAGGTCGGACCTGCCGTCGTCGAAGATAAATTCATGACGGAACAGGCGCTTGAAGAACCCGTAGTCCCCGAGGATCCGCGAAAAGGCGATCAGGTCCTCCCGGCTCGACAGGATCGAGACGGCGACGAAGGCGAGCGGCAGGAAATAGTGGAGGATGTTGTTCTTGTAGTACTCCAGGTTGAGCCGCTTGTCGTCCTCGAGGGAGTAGACGACCTCCTCGATGTCCTCCACCGGGATCTCGTCCTCCAGGCCGAGCCGGGAAATCAGCCCCGCCTGCACGAAGAGCTCCAGGGCTTCGGCGACGGCGCGGTCGCGCCTCTCGAACGTGGAGGCCAGGCTCACCCCGCGGTGGCGGAGATACACGTAGAACTCCTCCAGAACCGCCGTGAGCTCCTCGCGGTCGATCCCCCGGCGGTCGTGGCACAGAAGGCCCGCGGACACGAAGGAAAAGGGCGTCACCACCGACACCCGGTCGATGGCGAGAACGATCTCGTAGCCGATCTTCCGGTAGAGGCGCTGGCGCTCCTCGACCGTCATCTCCGGCACGGGCTTCTCCTGGGCCGCGAGGTAGTCCCTGAGCAGGATGGGTTCGCCGATGTTCACGTACACGCGGCCGTAGCGCTTCCGGAGCACGCCGCCGGACTTGATGATGTCGGTCGTGGATTCCGACTTCTTCGTCTCCCCGCCCAGTTCCTTCAGGTAGGACTTCTCCTCAATGACGCGGTCGTAGCCGATGTAGACGGGGACGGCGGCCAGGTCCTGGCAGCAGCCCTCGATGAAGGACTGCATGATGATGGACAGCAGCCCGTACTTGGGCATCACCATCTTGCCCGTCCGGCTGCGTCCGCCCTCGATGAAGAATTCGATGGGCAGGCCCTCCCTCAGGAGGGTCTTGACGTACTTGGCGAAAACCTCGGCGTACAGCGGGTTCCCCTTGAAGCTCCGCCGCAGGAAGAAGGCCCCGGACTTGCGAAAGATCGCCCCCATCGGCCAGAACATCAGGTTCGTCCCGGCCGCGATGAAGGGGAGCTGGATGTTGTTGTTGTAGAACACGTACGACAGCAACAGATAGTCGATATGGCTCCGGTGGCAGGGGATGATGACGAAGGGCATCCGCCGGGAGATGTCGCGGAGGCGGGCCAGCCCCTCCCGGTCGACGACCACGCCGTCGTAGATGTCGTTCCAAAGCCAGGTCAGGAATTTGTCCCAGATCTCCACGAACATTTCGCGGTAGTCGGAGGAGATCTCCGTCAGGTAGCGCCGCGCCTCCTTCCGGACGGCGGCGAACGACTTCTCCGTCCGGCGGGAATGCTCGTCCATGAATTGGAGGAGATCTTCATCCTTGAGGACGAGGTTGTTGATCTCCGCACGGGACTTGAGGACGGGACCGACCATGGTCGTTTTTTCCGCGTCGATCCGCTCGATGAGCTCCTGGCGCAGGCGGCGGCCCTGCTCGGCCGCGGGCAGGCTTTCGTGCTCCGCCAGGAAAGCGGCCACGTTCACCGGCTCGGCGGCGATCACCTGGGCCTTGTTGGCGTAGCGGAGGAAGGTGATGACCCTGAGCAGGGGGCCGGTGTTTTCCGTCTGTCCGAAGAGGATGTTGAGGACGCTCTCGCGATCCGTCTCCCGCCGCCGTCCGTAGGTCACCATCTCCGGGACGATGTAGACGGGCACGTCCAGCGCCCTCTGGGCCTCCAGCACCTGGTTGAGGGCGTCCGCCGCTTCGGGACTTTCGAGAAATTCGGCGCCGCCCAGGTGAATGACGGCGCTCCGGCGATTCGTCAGGAGGCGCTTCAGGTAGGCCGTCCGGTAGGGGTTCACGCGGTTCAGGAGCCCCTTGAGGGCGAGCGCGTAGGGCTGCCAGAGGAGCATGTTCGCGCCGTAGCTCCAGGCCGGCAGCGGGAGGTCCTTGCGGAGGGAGAGCTCCCGCAGGATCAGGCTGTTGAGTTGGCTCTCCGTCCTGACGGCGTGGACAACGACGCCCTCGCGCGCGAGCCCCCGGATCGCGTCGGCCTGCTCGTCCGCAAAGGCGACCATCGAGAGGGCCTTTCGCACGAGCCAGCCCAGCAGGAAATTTTCGCTGGGGTAAAGACTCCCCGGGTAATGCTCCTTCTCCGACATCTCGATTTCTCCCCCCTCGGAGAAACGCCCTTCTCCGGCGCCCCCGAAATCGGGCGTGCCCGGGCCCTTCCCCGACGGGCGGGTACGCCCGCCCGCAGACATGTTATTTTGCGTGCAGATCCATGTTCCCGTTGACGGCGAACTCGTCCGGAAAACGCGCCTTCATGAAGGCTTCGACATGGTCCCGGATCTCCCCGACCGAGGTGAAGGTCATGACCCGCTCGAGGAGCTCCCGGGATTCGGTCAGCGTCGCCCCTCGGATGATCTTCTTGACCCGCGGAATCGCCTGGGGGTTCATGCTGAGCTCGTCGATCCGAAGGCCGAGCAGGATCATAACATACAGCGGATCGGCGGCCATCTCGCCGCACATGGCCACGCGGATGCCGGCCTGATGCCCGACCTCCACCACCTGCCGGATCAGCCTGAGGACCGCCGGGTGAAGCGGTTCGTAGAGGTAGGTCACCCGTTCGTTGATCCGGTCGATCGCCAGGGCGTACTGGATCAGGTCGTTCGTGCCGATGCTGAAGAAATCCACCTCCCGGGCGAGATGGTCGGCGATGATCACCGCGGACGGCACCTCGATCATGGCGCCGATCTCCGGATCCGCGCCGATGTCCACCCGCTGGGCAATCAGATCCCCGCGGACCTCCGCGAGAATCCGTTTCGCCTCCAGGATCTCCTCGACACCGGAGATCATGGGGAAGAGGATGCGCACCTTGCCGAAGGCGCCCGCGCGCAGGATCGCCCGAAGCTGCACCTTGAAGAGGTCCACTTCCTTCAGGCAGAACCGGATGGCCCGCAAGCCCATCTGCGGGTTCATCTCCTTGGCGAGCTTCGGGTCGGAAAAGAACTTGTCGCCGCCGAGATCGAAGGTACGGATCGTCGCCCCGTCAAGCCCCGGCACCGACACCACCTGACGGTAGCTGGCCAGGTGCTCCTCCTCGGTGGGGAGCTGTTCGCGGTTGATGTAAATGAATTCCGTCCGGTACAGGCCGATGCTGTCCGCCCCGTTGGCCACCGCCGACGGGATCTCCTCGACAAACTCGATGTTCCCGCCGACCCGGACGCGATAGCCGTCCGTCGTCACCGCGGGCAGCCCGGCGTACTTCTGCGTATCGGCCTTGAGCTGGAGGTAGTGCCGCTTCTTCCCCTCGTAGCGCCGCAAGAGCTCCGGATCGGGATTCACGATCACGAGCCCCGACGATCCGTCGATGATGATGTCGTCGTTCGTCCGGCAGATCCGCGTGATCTTTTCCAGGGCCACGACCGCCGGGATCTGCATGGATCGCGCCACGATGGCGGTGTGCGACGTCTTGCCGCCGATGTCCGTGGCGAACCCGAAAATCTTGTCGATTTTCATCTGGGCGGTATCGGCGGGCGACAGGTCCTGGGCCACGATGATGACGCCCCCGCCCAGCCCGGTAAAGGACGGCTGCCGGCCCCCCGTCAGGTTCTGCAGGATCCGCTGCCCGACGTACTGGATGTCGCTGATCCGGTCGCGCAGGTAGTCGTCCTCGACCTTCGCGAAGATCTCCCGGTAGGTATCGATGGTCATCCGGAGGGCCCACTCGGCGTTCACGCCCGCCTCCTCGATGTGCCGGACCGTTCGGTTGAGGAAGCTCCGGTCCTCGAGGATCAGGATGTGCACATCGATGATGTACAGGGCCTCCATGCCCTCGAGCTCCCGCATACGGCGCTGCAGGTCCCGCAATTGCCGGACCGATTCCCGGACGGCACGTCGGTAGCGGGTCACCTCGCGCGCGATCAGCTTCGGATTTTCCAGCCGATAGAAGGAGATCTGCGAGTCCATCCGGTCGAAGAGGTAGGCCTTGCCGGTGACCACGCCCGGGGACACGCCGACGCCCTTCAGCACAAACGTTTTCTTCAACTCATCATCAGGGGACATACCGTTCTGAACGTCTACTCCTCTTCGTCAAATTTTCGCGCCATGAGCGCCACGATCGCCTCGACCGCCTCCCGGGCGTCCGCCCCGACCGCCCGGATCGTGATGTAACTTCCCAGGGCGCCGGCCAGGGTCAGAATCCCCAGCAGACTTTTGGCGTCCACCTCCTCGCCGTTCCGCTCGAGGAAGATCCTGGCCTGAAAGCCCGTCGCCGTATGGACCAGCTTCGCCGCCGCCCGTGCATGGAGCCCGAGCCTGTTCACGATCCTGACCGTCCGGATGACTTCCTTCATCGCATTCCGTCGCGCCTTCTCAAACGGCTGCCAGCAGGGTAAAGGCCGCGAGCAGGATCGCGAAGGCGCCGTACAGGAGCAGGAAGGGGGACAGCCCCTTCCGGATTCCCCAGTAGCTCGCGAGCATGACGAACAGGAGCGCGAGCTTCACCGTAAAGTCCGTGACCAGGGGGATCTGGCCCTCAGCCCCCTCCGGAAGCAGGGCCGCGGCCGTGGCCAGAAACACGAGGGACCCCCAGCGGATCTGGCGGGTCCGCCGCGGCAGATCGAGCGCCGCGATGAAGTCGGCCCCCCCGCGCCCCTTTCGGATCCCTTCCATGTAGCCCCGGGTCCGCACCCACAGGTGGGGCGGGTTGTAGAGCAGGAGCAACACCAGCGGGGCGGCCAGGGACCCCATGATGGCGAGGGTCACGGAGATCAGGCCACAGAAGGGTCGCCATGCCCCCCAGAAGAAGGCGTCGCCGATGGCGGCGTAAGGCCCCGTCAGGGCGTTCTTCAGCGCCGTGGCCGGCGCCCCGTCGGCCGGCGCGTCCGGCCGCGTTTCCGCGTACAGGACCGCCCCCAGAACGGGCGCCGTCAGATAGGGGTGCGTGTTGAACGGCTGCAGGTGCCTCGTCAGGCGGCGCGCCATCTCCTCGCGGTCGCCGCCCGCCCGGCGGATCCAGGGCAGCAGGGCATAGCAGAAGCCGAGATTCTGCATGCGCCAGAAATTCAGGGACGCCTGCACGGTCAGGGAGCGGAACCATATTTTCTTGAGGAGCCAGCCGTCCATTCCACACCCCGATACCCTCAAGCGCGACGGTCCCTTTTCAGAGCAGCGGGACATCGATTCCGGACCCGCGCACACGCATCAGAAAGCGGTCGTTGCTTACCACGATTGTCCTGTGAAGTCAATTCATTCCCCGCGATTTCCACCCTGGCGTCTTCCGAAAATATTTTTATTGACACGCGTTTTCTTTTCTGGTAGCAAGGCGCGCCCGCCAAGCAGGGAACCGCCCTGCCGGGCGCAAGCGATGTTCGCGACACATCGAGAAAGAGGTATCGACCCATGCTTTGTCAAACCATCAAGACCGGTACGGAATGCGCCTTCATGAGCAAGAAGGGCTGTGGCTTCAACGGCGGAAGTTGTCATGTCATCGTCGAGAAGTGCGGGGGCTGCAACAAGGTGATGGAAGTTGCATCCGGCAAATACTGCCGCGTCTATCCCGATCCGGCCGCCAAATGGGGGATCCGCAGCTGCCCCACGGCCTCGCACCTGAAACTGGAAATCAAGGAATCGAACCAGAAGGTCAATCCCCTCAAGGCCTCCAAACGCGCAAACAAGAAATAAGCGCCCCTTCCCGTTTCCATTGAAAAGGCCGATGAAGTCTTTCCCTTCATCGGCCTTCAATCCATGATCCGCTTCAGTTCAAGGAGCCCTTCCTTGATCCGGCGGAGGCGTTCGTGCTCGTCCTCCCCACCGGCCGGCTCCCCCTCGCGCCTCAGACGGGCGATTTGCTTCTTCGCCCCGTCGAGGGTGAAACGCTCCTCGTAAAGGAGCCTCCGGATGCGGAGCAGCTCCTCAACGTCCTGTCGGCGGTAGAGCCGCTGATCGGTCCGGGTCCGGACGGGCCGGACGGTCTTGAACTCCGATTCCCAGTACCGCAGAACGTGGGTCTCGACGCCCAGAAGCCAGGCCACCTCGCCGATGCGGAAATAGGTTTTATCGGGTATCGCCGGATCCACCTTGAGCCCCTCCCCCAGCACACGCCGAACGCGGGTTCGGAACCGGCGGAGCCGCTCATCCCGAAAAAACGAGGGGCGCCGGACGGACCCCGCGGATCTTTTTTTAATTGAGGGCCTTACGCAACACCTGGCTGGATTTGAAGGTCAGGACCCGGCGCGCGGAGATCTCGATCTCCTTCCCCGTCTGGGGGTTGCGGCCGCGGCGGGACTTCTTTTCCTTGACGACAAAGTTGCCGAACCCGGAGATCTTGATCTTCTCCCCCTTGGCCAGGGTGTCTTTCATGATGTCGAAAACCGACTCCACGATCTGCGCCGAATCCTTCTTGGAGAAGCCCAATTTCTCGTATACTTCCTGAATGATATCGATCTTCGTCATCTCTCGCCCTCCTGATGCTGTCTGAATGCGACCCTGTCTAGGATTCACCCCTCACCCTGGCGCCGGTCCGCTCAACCACCCGGGCGACCAGCGCCGCGTGGACCTGTTGCACTTCGTCGTCCGTCAGGGTTCCGTCCGCCTTCCGGTAGGAGAACCGGAGACCCAGGCTCTTGAAGCCCGGTTCGATTCTCTCGCCGTCATATACATCAAAAATTTGAACTTTTTCAAGTAATTCTTCACCTGTTGCGCGAATATGGCCCAGCAGCGCTTCACTTTCCAGCTCCCGGGGCACCAGGAAGGCGACGTCGCGCGCCACCGCCGGAAAGCGGGAAACGCCCCGGAAGGCGCAGACGGCGCGGGCCGCGGCGGCCAGCGCGTCCAGATCCAGCTCGCAGACCACCGTGCGCCCCTTGACGTCGAGTCGCTCCAAAAGGTCCGGATGCACCTCGCCCAGAATTCCTGCCGCCTGCCCGCCGATGAGGATCCGGCAGGCCCGCCCGGGATGGAGGAACGGCTCGGGGTCCGCCGAATCGAAGCGGACGTCGGCGATCTTGAGCGCCCGGAACAGTCCCTCGACCACCCCCTTGAGATCGTAGAAATCCACCCGGACGTCCGGGTGATGCCACTGGTCGTCGTACCGGAGCCCCGTCAGGAGGCAGGCGACGGTGTCCCTTTCGACGGGCAGTTCGCCCGGCGCCCCGGCGAAGAAGAGGCGCCCGATCTCGAAGAGCTTCAGGTCGCCGGCGCCGGAGCGGATGTTGCGCGCCATTGTCTGGAGAAGCCCCCAGATCAGCGTCGTCCGCATGACGGACTGGTCCTCCGTGAGCGGGTTGGAGATCCGGACGAGTCGCCGCCGGGGATCGTCCGCGGCCAGCCCCAGCCCGTCAGGGGCGGCCGGGGAAATGAAGCTGTAGTTGACGAGTTCGGTGTAGCCCGCACCCGTCAGCACTTCGCGGATACGGTCCGCCGCGTTCTCCTTCGGGGCCTTGTGCACGGGCGCCGCGGCGGCGGACGGCAGCGTCAGGGGCACGCGGTCGTAGCCCCAGAGGCGGGCGATCTCTTCGATGAGGTCGATTTCACGCGTCACGTCGACGCGGTACGTGGGCGGGGTAACCCGCCAGTCCCCGTCCCCCTCCTCGCGCACCGCCATCCCGAGCGCCTTCAGGATGCCGACCGCCGCTTCGGCCGGGACCTCCGTCCCCAGGATGTCGTTGATGCGTGCGAGGCGCAGTCGGATGTCCTCGGCCGTGGGGACCGTCCGGGGGTACTGGTCGATGATCCCCTTGAGCACCCGTCCGCCTCCCAGTTCGGCCATGAGCTGCGCCGCCCGGTCGGCCGCCCGGACCACCCCCTCGGGGTCGATCCCGCGCTCGAAGCGGAACGCGGCGTCCGTCCCCATTCCCAGCATCCTCGAGGAACGCCGGATGGACGACGGCGCGAAATACGCGCTCTCCAGGAAGATCATCGCCGTATCCTCCTTGACCTCGGAATTGAGGCCTCCCATGATCCCCGCGATGGCGACGGGCTTCCGGCCGTCGCGGATCATCAGGGTATCGGCCTTGAGGATCCGCTCCTTCTCGTCGAGCGAGACGAAGGGCTCCCCTTCGGTCGAGCGGCGCACGACGATGCGCCCCTCTTCGAGAAACCGGAAGTCGAAGGCGTGCAAGGGCTGGCCCAGTTCCATCATCACGAAGTTCGTGATATCGACGATGTTGTTGATGGACCTCAGCCCCACGGCCTCCAACCGCTGACGCATCCAGCGCGGCGACGGACCGATGGTCACGCCCCGGATGACGCGCGCCGTGTAGCGCGGACACAGATCGGGGTCGAGGATCGTCACGGAGGTGACGTCGGCCGCGGCCTCCGGCGCCTCCGTGAAGCGGATCTCGGGATAGCGGAGGGGCTTGCCGGTGAGGGCGGCCACCTCCCGCGCGATCCCGATGATCGACAGGCAGTCCGCGCGGTTGGGGGTGACGGAGATGTCGAGGACCGTGTCCTTGAGGTCAAGGGCGTCGGCCAGGTCACGGCCCAGGGGCAGGTCCTCCGGCAGGACCACGATCCCCGAGGTGTCCGGACCGATGCCGAGCTCCTCCTCCGAGCAGAGCATCCCCTCGGAGCGCTCGCCCCGGATGACGGAGCTCTTGATCGTGTAGCCGCCGGGGATCGTCGCCCCGACGCGCGCCAGGGGCGTCAGGATGCCGGCGCGGGTGTTCGGGGCGCCGCAGACGATCGGCCAGGTGGTCTCGCCGTCGGTCACGTCGCACAGGAAGAGCTTGTCCGCCCCCGGATGCGGCTTCACCGACAGGATCTTCGCGACGACGACGTTCGTGAACGCCGGCCCCGCCGCCGTGACCGCATCGACCTCGAGGCCCGCCATCGTCAGCCGTTCGGCCAACGCCGCCGGCGCGAGGTCCACCTCTACATAATCCTTAAGCCATCTGTAACTGACCAGCATCGTTCACCGTGGTTCAATCGAATTGAACCCCTCGCGAATTCATCAAAACTGTTCGAGGAAGCGGACGTCGTTCTCGAAGAAGAGGCGGATGTCGTTGATGCCGTACTTGAGCATGGCGATCCGCTCCACGCCGAGGCCGAAGGCGAACCCCGTCACCTCCTCCGGGTCGTAGCCCACATTCTCGAAGACCGCCGGATCCACCATCCCGGAACCGAGGATCTCGAGCCAGCCGCTCTGCCCGCAGACGCGACAGCCTTTGCCGCCGCACATGACGCAGCGGATGTCCACCTCGGCGCTGGGTTCGGTGAAGGGGAAGAAGCTCGGCCGGAACCGGAGCACGGTCTCGTCGCCGAAGATCTGCTTGAGGAAGGCCGCCAGGAGCCCCTTCAGATCGCCGAAGGTGATTCCCCGGTCCACGAGGAGGCCTTCGACCTGATGGAACATCGGGGTGTGGGAAACGTCCGAATCGGGCCGGTACACGCGGCCGGGGGAAATGATCCTCACGGGTGGACGCTGCTTTTCCATCGTCCGGACCTGCACCGGCGACGTGTGCGTCCTGAGCACGACGCCCTCCTCGATGTAGAAGGTGTCCTGCATGTCCCGCGCCGGATGGTCCGGCGGCATGTTCAGGGCCTCGAAGTTGTAGTAGTCGCGCTCGACCTCCGGCCCCTCGGCCACGGAAAACCCGAAGCCGGCGAAGATCCGGCAGATCTCGCGGGTGGTCTGGGTGATGGGATGGAGGCGGCCGGGGCTCGTGCCCCGTCCCGGGAGGGTGACGTCGATCCGCTCTTCGAGGAGGGCGGCTTCCTTGCTTCCGGCCGCGAGGTCCTGCAGGGCCGCCTCGATCCGCGCGGCCAGCGTTTCCTTGATCTCGTTGGCCAGCCGGCCCAGGGCGGGCCTCACATCGGCCGGCGCCTGACTGACCTGGCGGAGCGCCGCCGTCAGGAGGCCCTTCCGGCCGAGGTACTTCGTCTTGACGGCGAGGAGGTCCGCTTCGCCCGCCGCGGCTTTCAGCTCCGCTTCGGCCTGCCGGTAGAGCTCCTCCAGCGCTTCCTTCATGACGCCTGCTCACCCCGGGCGACCGCCACGACCTTCGCGAAGGCCTGGGGATCGTGGATGGCGAGATCGGACAGGACCTTGCGGTCGATCTCGACGCCCTGCTTCTTCATGCCCTCGATGAGGCGGCTATAGCTGATGCCGTTCGCGCGCGCGCCGGCATTGATCCGGGCGATCCACAACTGGCGGAACTCCCGCTTCCGCGCCCTCCGGTCGCGGTAGGCATACCGCATGGCCCGGTCGACCGCTTCCGTGGCCGTCCGGAGGAGGCGGCTGCGGGCCCCGAAAAAGCCCTTTGCCAGCTTCAGGATCTTGCGTCTCTTCTTCTTCGCCGTGATGCTGCGTTTTACCCGTGACATGATGTGCTCCTTGATAATGACAGGCGAAAGGGAGATGGCAAAAGGCGTAAGGGGAAAAATCTTCAGCCCTTGGCCCCTGAACTTTAGCCTTTAGCCTGTTGCCTTTGGCCTTTCGCCTACAGATACGGGATCAGCTTCCGGATCGCACGCGCGTTGGCGGCGTCCACGATCGCCCCCTTGCGCAGGTTCCGTTTGCGCTTCCGGTCCTTTGAGGTCAGGATGTGGCGGTGGAAGGCCTTGTTGCGCTTGATTTTACCCGTTCCCGTCAGGGAAAAGCGCTTCGCCGCCCCCCGGTGCGTCTTGAACTTGGGCATGACTCTCGACTCCTTTTCAAAAATGACTTCATTTCTTCGGCGACAGGATCATGACCATGTTGCGCCCCTCGAGCTTCGGGTACTGGTCCACCTGACTGATTTCCGCCAGCGACTCCTTGACGCTCTCCATGATCCGCCGTCCGTTCTCCGTGTAGGCGATCTCCCGCCCCCGGAACATCATCGTGATCTTGACCTTGTCGCCCTGTTCCAGGAACTTCCGGATGTGCTTGATCTTCACCTCCAGATCGTGCGCCTCCGTCTTGGGCCGGATCCGCATCTCCTTGACCTGGATGGTGCTCTGGCTCTTTTTGGCCAGCGCGAGCTTCTTGCTCTGCTGATACCGGAACTTCCCGTAGTCCATGATCTTGCAGACGGGAGGATTTGCCGCGGGCGCGACCTCGACCAGGTCCAGGTTCACCCGGCCGGCCTCCGCCAGCGCCTCGGCCAGGGAAATCACGCCCAGCTGTTTTCCTTCCGCATCAATCACCCGGACCTGCGGGGCCCGGATTTCCCGATTGATATTCAGATCCTTAGCTATGGGTCACCTCCTGATGTCTATTCGTAGTTCGCGCAGCGCTCGCGCACCAGCGCGGCAAAGGCCCCGGGCGTCATGGCCCCCAGGTTCTTCCCCGACCGCTCCCGGGGCGACACCTGCCCGGAAGCTACCTCGCGGTCGCCGATGACGAGCATGTACGGCGTCTTCTGCACCTGGGCCTCGCGGATCTTGAAGCCCAGCTTCTCGTTCCGGAAATCACGCTCCACGCGGATGCCCGCGTCCAGGAGCGTTTGGTAGACCGTCTCGCCGTAGGGGATCTGCGCGTCCGTCACCGTGACGAGGACCGCCTGCACCGGAGAGAGCCACAGCGGAAAGGCGCCGGCGTAGTGCTCGATGAGCACCCCCATGAAGCGCTCGATCGCCCCCAGGATCACCCGGTGCAGCATGACGGGCCGGTGCTTCTCCCCGTCGGCCCCGACATAGGTCAAGTCGAAGCGCTCCGGCAGGGTGAAGTCGCACTGGATCGTGGCGCATTGCCACTTGCGCTTGAGCGCGTCCTTCAGCTTGAAGTCGATCTTCGGCCCGTAGAAGGCCCCGTCGCCGGCGTTGACCTCGTACGGGAGACCCGTGTCCTTCAAGGCCTGTTCGAGCGCGGTCGTCGCCAGCTCCCAGTCGGCGTCGGAGCCGATCGAGTCCGCCGGCCGGGTCGAGAGCTCGACCTCGTAGGCGAACCCGAAGATCCGCATTGCGTCGGCCACGAAGGCCGCGATCGCCCGGATCTCGTCGTTCAACTGGTCGGGCCGGCACAGGATGTGCGCGTCGTCCTGCGTGAACTGGCGCGCCCGCATCAGCCCGTGCAGCACCCCCGTCTTCTCGTGGCGGTGCACCGTCCCCAGCTCGAAGTACCTCAGCGGCAGGTCGCGGTAGGACCGGATCTTCGCCCGGTAGATGAGCATGTGGGCCAGGCAGTTCATGGGTTTGATCCCGTAGGGCTGGCCCTCCACCTCGGTGTAGTACATGTTCTCGCGATAGTGGTCGTAGTGACCCGATCGCTTCCACAGGTCCGCCTTCAGGATCTGCGGCCCCATGACGATGTCGTAGCCGCGCTTGAGGTGCTCCCGCCGCTCCCAGTCCTCGATGATCGTGCGCAGCAGCATCCCCTTCGGGTGGAAGATGATGAGCCCCGGCCCCGCCTCGTCGTTCATCTGGAAGAGATCGAGCTCCCGGCCGATCCGGCGGTGGTCGCGCTTGCGCGCCTCCTCGACGAGTTTCAGGTGCTCCGCGAGCGACGCGGCATCGGCGAAGGCCGTGCCGTAGATCCGCTGGAGCATCCGGTTGCGCTCGTCGCCCCGCCAGTAGGCCCCGGCGACGTTCAGAAGCTTGAAGGCGGCGATTCGCCCCGTGGACGGCAGGTGCGGGCCGCGGCAGAGATCGACGTAGCCCCCCTGCGTGTAGAGGCTGACGGTCCCGACGTCCTCAGGCAGGTCGCGCAGGAGTTCGACCTTGTAGGTCTCGCCCACCGCGGCGAACTTTTCGCTCGCGGCCGCGCGCGACATCTCCTCGCGCACGAAGGGATGGTCGGCGGCGATGATCTCGCGCATCCGCGCCTCGATCTTGTCGAGGTCCTCCGGGGTGAACGGCGTCTCGTAGTCGAAGTCGTAGTAGAACCCGTCCTCGATGGACGGTCCGATCGAAACCTTCGCCCCGGGAAAGACGTCCTGGACGGCCTGGGCCATCACGTGGGAGGTGCTGTGGCGCAGCACCGACAGGCCCTCCCGCGAATCGAGGTCGATCGGCTCCACCCGGGCGTCCCGTTCGACAACGGCGTCGAGATCGACCGCGCGCCCGTCCATCCGGACCGCGACGGCCGTCGCGAGCGCCCGCGGCCGCCAGGCCGCCAGGATCTCCCGTATCGGCGTCCCCGCCGGATGTTCCGCCGTCGCCCCGCCGGGCAACTGTATGTGGAGCGTTGTTGTCATGAACGTATTGATATTGAAGGTATTTGGCGGATTCGCCCGCCCTGCATTAAAGAAAGGGCATCATCACCTCGAGGCTGCTGATGCCCTCCGCAAAATCACCGGTCCCACCGTCGTCATTAAAAATGGTAGGCACGCAGGGATTTGAACCCTGGACATCCACCGCGTCAGGATGGCGCTCTCCCCCTGAGCTACGTGCCTGCGTAGGCCTTCCCTGCGGAAGGGATGGTTAACTAACAGCAAAATCCCCTTGTGTCAAGGCAAAAATTTCCCTTTTTCAGGCTACATGGTTCACTGCGCGGACCCCGCGGACGATGTAGACCGCCCCCGAGACGATCGTGAAGAGCGCCGTCAGCCCGTAGAGGACCCCGAACGTGTCGGGGGGGAGCGAAACGTTCAGGCTCTTGACGGCAAGCGCCAGAAGCACCGTCGAAATCTGGAGGGTGGTTGTGACCTTGCTCACGAAGGCCGGCTTCATGGCGAAATCGACCTCCATGAGGGTCATCACGAGGATGCCGGACAGGATGATGAGGTCGCGGCTGATGACGAGGACCGTGAGCCAGCCCGGAATCACGCCGAAAATGGACAGGGTGATGAAGCAGGAGGCCAATAGCGCCTTGTCCGCGATGGGATCGAGGTAGGCGCCCAGGACCGTCTGCTGGTGCCACAGCCGGGCCAGCGCGCCGTCCAGGGCGTCCGTGATCCCCGCCACGCCGAAGCAGATCAGCGCCTGGAAGTATTCGCCCTGGATGAGCAGGATCACGACCGCCGGCACCAGGATAATCCGGAAGAGCGAGAGCAGGTTGGGTATATTCATCTTTTAATTCAATTCCCGCATGGGGCGCCGCCCTAAGGTTGAGGCGCGGCGTTTGCGCCCTCTTTGCCCGCCTCCTTATCCCGCGCCTTGTTCCAGTCTACCCAGGGGTCGCGGTCCTCTTCCGGCTTGAAGTCCTTGGGCTTTTCCGCCGTTCCGTCCGGCCGGACCACGATCTGCTGCATGGATTTCAGGATGTACACCCACTCCTCCATCGTCACCACGCGCGGTCCCGGGATGGACTTCGGGCCTTCGATCTTCGTCGGCGGACCGATAACCGCCGGCGCCTGAGGCGGGGGCGGGGCCTCGGCGCTGCCCGACACGTGGACGGTTCCGTCGTAGACCCGGACCAGGTTGGACTTGTCCTCGTTCACATCCATCCGGTACACCGTCCCCCGCACACCGGCGACGGAGTTCTCGGCCATCATTTCGAAGCGGCCCTTGCCGCCGATCGCGCGGGCCACGTTGGCCCAGACACGCCCGATGATCACGTTGAAGCGGATGCTCCGCGCCCGGCTCTGGCTCCCCGGCTCCACCTCGAGCAGGCGGAAGCGCGTGTTGTCGGCAAAGCGGACCCGCGAGCCGTCCGAAAGCACCATCTCGATGCGGGACCGGGAACCGGTGGCGATCTCGTCGGCGCCGGCCAGACGCTCGCCCACCTTCAGGGCCCGCGGCGCCCCCTGTCCGCCGATCCGAACCTGGGCGCTCCCGTCGATGGCGATCACCCGTGCGCCGCCCCTGTCCACCGGCATCGTCCGGGTCCCTTGGGCCGTTGCCGCCGTCACCCAGAACACGAGGCAGATGGCCAGAACCCATCCGCCGATCCGATATCCCTTCTTCATGGTCGCCTCCTTGGGGATCAGGTCTTTAAAATTGATGCGTCACACTCAGGCCCTGGAAAGGTCCCGTACGCGGCTTCGCGTCCCGGGTCACCCCAGGCGATCGGGGCCGTCGGGCAGGGTGTCGAGAACACGGTCCACGACCATCTGCATGGCCGCTTCATACACCTCGCACGACTTCATCTCCAGGTCCCTGGACGTGAAACCGAAATTGCGCGCCACCTCGCGGTCCTGGACGCGCCACAGCGTCGCCCCCGTCTTCGCGCTCCGGAGTTCGAGGCTGGCAGCCACCGTGGTCGGGGCATAGAGCGCCCGGTATGCCGTCCGGCACTCGACCAGGGAAATGTACAGGACCGCGTCGATCCCGAGCAGTTCCCCGGCCACCCTGGGCGCTACGACCCCCTGCGGCCCCGCCTGCGCCCGGTAGAACGTTGCGAGTTTGTCGTCGACGAGGGTCAGGGGAATCTTCGGGTACCCCTTGAAATAGAGGCCCGTGAACACCTTCTCCCTCAGGAGTCTCGCCGCCCGCGGGTCCATGTTCTCCCCCTGCACGGGCAGCACCGCGATCAGGCGGACGCCCGCATCCTTGTACTCGGCCTGCAGCATATGGGGGATCTTCCCGGCACAGCCGGCCGGGACGGACGCCGCCAGCGCGAAGAGCACGAGCAGGACCGCGCCGCGCACGAGCGCGGATCGCCGTTCCCGCCGGACGCCGCGACCGCCCTTCTCTGCAACCGTTCCGTTCAAGGTGCGTCCTCCGTTTCGCTCTTCAGCTTTTCGATTTCCTCGCGGACGATCCGCGCGGCGATCTCCGGAAAACCCTCCCGGGCGAGGCGCTCCGCCACGGCGGGAACGATCTGGCGCGCGATGTCCCGCGCCGCCGCTTCGGCGCGCCGGATCATCTCCTCCCGAAAGGCGGCCGCGTCGGGCGGAAAGACCGGCCCCTCCTCGATCACGTCCGTCAGATCGAAGATGCGCCGCTTCCCCGCCCGGTCAATCTCGGCCGCCGTAGGGCCGACACTCCCCTCGACCATCTCGGTCAGGTCGTATATCACCTCGCCGGGGCCGGGTCTCCGCCCGGCCGGCTTTCCCCCGTCCACCGTCGTGGCCGGGAATCCGCCGTCATTCTCGCTCATTGTCCCCCCTGTCCCGGCGCGCGTCTCCCGTCGCGCCGGCCGTACTGTCCCGCGTTAACACAACCGTGCCGACACTTCAACCGTATTTTTTGCCGTGTCGACGGGGGTCGGATCGGCCACTCGAGGCCTTTCGACACGGGTCCGTCCCCTATGATTCCAGGCCGATCTTTTGGTAGACTAGGCGCCGGGGCAGACCCGTCTCCCGGGCGATGATCTCGACCCGGTCCCGTCGCGAAAGGCCCTCCCGCGCCAGGCGCACCGCCATCTCCCGCAGATCCGCCGCGTCGACGGACGGCGCGGCGTCCCCGCCGCCGCAACCGGCGACGACCAGGGTGACCTCCCCCCGGACCGCTCCCGCCTCCAGCCTTGCGCCGAGCGCGCTCAGCGGCCCCCGCAGGACCTCCTCGAAGACCTTGGTCAGTTCCCGGCAGAGCACGGCCTCCCGGTCGCCGAAAATGGCCGCCAGGTCCTTCAGTGTGGCCGACAGCCGCCGGGGCGATTCGTAAAAGACGAGCGTCCGCGGCTCCCCCTTCAGGTCCGCGAGGACCGCGCGTCGCGCGGCCCCGCGCGACGGCAGGAAACCGGCAAATAGAAAGGCGTCCGCGCCGAACCCCGAGACGCTCAGGGCCGACGCGACGGCCGAGGCCCCCGGAACGGGCACGACCCGGACCCCCGCGGCGAGGGCCGCCCGGACCAGGCGCGCACCCGGGTCGGAGATCGCCGGCGTCCCGGCGTCGGAGATGTAGGCCACGTCCTGCCCGGCCTGAAGCTTCCCGAGCAGGAGTCCCGCCCGGGCCGCCTCGTTGTGCTCGTGGAGGCTGATGAGCGGGGTCGTGATTCCATGGGCCGCCAGGAGCTTCCGGCTGTGGCGTGTGTCCTCGGCGGCAACAAGGCGGACCTCCTTCAGCACCCGGATGGCCCTGAGCGTGAT
This sequence comes from Syntrophaceae bacterium UBA2251, assembly GCA_002347815.1. GTDB lineage: Bacteria > Desulfobacterota > Syntrophia > Syntrophales > UBA2251 > UBA2251. The sequence continues at coordinate 80,047 of DDXV01000064.1, read as the reverse complement.
GTCCTCCAGATTCCCGATGGGCGTGCCGACGATGAACAGGCGCCCGTTCTCCCGTTTCTCTTGCGGAATCATCCCCTCCACCCATGCTCGACATTTTCCCCCTTCATAGCAGAACCGCCCCCGCATTGCCACCGTCGAATTTTTCGGCTGTTGCGGTTTCGGACCGCCGGATCACGTCACCGTCAGGATCTCATCTCCAAAAAAAATCGAAACGTTTCATATTGACAATCAAAAAAGATTGAATTAGCGTTCCCATTCTTGTTTACAGTCGCTGAAAAAACTGAGATGGTAAACCTGATGCCCGCCGCGGGGCGGGCGGAACCGGGAGAGCGGCGTTGCATCACGAGGATTTTCCATCATGATCGATCTGCACAGTCACATCCTGCCCGGCCTGGACGACGGCGCGCGTGACCTCGAGCGCAGCCTGGACATGGCCCGGGCCTCCGTAGCGGACGGCGTCACCGACATGGTCTGCACGCCGCACTGGGTCCCCGGGAAATACGAAAACACGCGCGCGGCGATTCTGGCCGCCTGCGCCGAGCTGCGCGACCGCCTGGCGGAGGCGCGGATCCCGCTGACGCTCTGGCCCGGCGCCGAGCTGCACGTGGACACCGGCATCCCGGAGCGCATCCGGAGCGGCGAGCTGCTCACCCTGGTCGACGGCGGCAAGTACGTCCTGATCGAGCTCCCCGAGGAATCCCTGCCTTCCAACCTGGAAGACTTCTTCTGGGCGCTCCAGCTCGACGGGATCAAGCCGATCCTGAGCCACGTCGAGCGCAACCCCGTCCTTCAGAGGGACCCCATGCGCCTGTTCCGCTGGGTCGAGATGGGCATCCTCGCGCAGATCACCGCGGCGAGCCTCGTGCAGGAGTTCTCCGAGGAGATCCTCGATTTTTCCCAGGAGCTGATCGAGCACCGCCTCGTCCACATCCTGGTCTCGGACGCGCACGGGCTCAAGCGCCGCTCGCCGAAGCTCTCGGCCGCCCGCGACGTCGTCGCCTCGATCGCCGGCGAATCGGCCGCCCGCCGCATGACGGAGGACATTCCCCGCCGTATCCTGGAGGGCAAGTTCGTCGAACCGGACGATCCCCTGCCCTACCGCTCCGCCAAACACGGCCTGCGGGCCTATTTCGACCGCTTCTTCAAATGACGGCGGGGGGAGGACCCGGCAGGTGGTTTTCGCGCGGATTCACGACACGAGCGCGAATCGCGCGGTCAGGCGCCAAGGCGCATAACGATGACTTCAAGGACCTGATTCCCAAAACCCGCGGAGGACCCGCATCATGACCGCACGCATTCTCGTCACCGGCGGCGCCGGCTTCCTCGGTTCCCACCTGTGCGACCGCCTGCTCGCCGAGGGCCACGACGTCCTCTGCCTCGACAACCTCTTCACGGGGAGCAAAGACAACATCCGCCACCTGCTCGGCCACCCGCGCTTCGAATTCATCCGCCACGACATCATCAACCCCATTTACCTGGAGGTCGATGAAATCTACAATCTGGCCTGTCCCGCCTCGCCGGTCCATTACCAGGTCAACCCCATCAAGACGATCAAGACGAGCGTCATGGGCGCGATCAACACCCTCGGGCTGGGCAAACGCGTGCATGCAAAAATCCTCCAGGCCTCGACCTCGGAGGTGTACGGCGATCCGGAAACGCACCCCCAGCCCGAGGCCTACTGGGGCCGCGTCAACCCCATCGGGATCCGGAGCTGCTACGACGAGGGCAAGCGGGCCGCCGAGTGCCTGATGATGGACTACCACCGCCAGAACGGCGTGGCCATCAAGATCGTCCGGATCTTCAACACCTACGGTCCGCGCATGGCGCCGGACGACGGCCGCGTGGTCAGCAACTTCATCGTCCAGGCCCTGCGTGGCGAGGACCTGACCCTCTACGGCGACGGGACGCAGACGCGCTCCTTCTGCTACGTGGACGATCTGATCGACGGCCTGATCCGGATGATGGATTCCCCGCCGGAATTCATCGGCCCGGTGAACATGGGCAATCCGACGGAATTCACGATCCGCGAACTGGCCGAGGCGGTCCTGCGGCTGACGGGCGCCCCGGGGAAGATCGTCCCCCGCCCCCTCCCGCAGGACGACCCGACGCAGCGCCAGCCGGACATCACGCTGGCCCGCTCCCGCTTGAACTGGGAGCCCAGGATCCCGCTCGAAGCGGGATTGCGTCAGACGATTCGTTATTTCGAATCCATCAACGACCAACGGGGACCGGGTCTTTAAAAACACAGGCCCCCGCATGATGAACGTCAGGAAGAACACGCATGGACAAAAACACGGATTTTAACGATATGACCGCCAGGAAGATTCTGTGCATCGGCGCCGGCTATGTCGGCGGACCGACGATGGCCGTCATCGCCCACCAATGCCCGGACTGCCGGGTCACGGTCGTGGACGTCAACGCGGAGCGCATCTCGGCCTGGAACTCCGAGACGCTCCCCGTCTATGAGCCCGGCCTCGACGCCGTCGTCCGCGCCGCCCGCGGCCGCAACCTCTTCTTCAGCACCGACATCGCCGGCGGGATCCGCGCGAACGACATCATCTTCGTCAGCGTCAACACCCCGACGAAGACCTTCGGCGCCGGGGCCGGCATGGCGGCGGATCTCCAGTACTGGGAGAAGACGGCCCGCGAGATCCTGGAGTACGCCGAATCCCCGAAGATCGTGATCGAGAAGAGCACGCTCCCCGTCAAAACCGCCCTCGCCATGGAGCGCATCCTGAACTCCCGCGGCGGCGACGTCCGCTTCGACGTCCTGTCCAACCCGGAGTTCCTCGCCGAGGGCACGGCGATCCGCGACCTCGAAAATCCGGACCGCGTCCTCATCGGATCGCGCGAGACCGCCGCCGGCCTCGCCGCCCGCCGCGTCCTCGAGGACATCTACGCCCGCTGGGTCCCCCGCGAACGCATCCTCACCTCGAACATCTGGAGCGCCGAACTCTCCAAACTCGTCTCTAACGCGTTCCTCGCCCAGCGCATCTCCTCCATCAACGCGGTCTCCGCCCTGTGCGAGAAAACCGAGGCGAACGTCACGGAGGTCGCCCGCGCCGTCGGCATGGACGGCCGCATCGGCCCCAAATTCCTGAACGCCTCGATCGGCTTCGGCGGCTCCTGCTTCAAAAAGGACATCCTGAACCTCGTCTACCTCTGCCGCACTTACGGGCTCGACGACGTCGCGGCGTACTGGGAGGGTGTCGTCGCCATCAACGAGTACCAGAAGGAGCGCTTCGTCCTGAACATGATGGCCGCGATGTTCAACAGCCTGGCCGGCAAGCGGATTGCGCTCTACGGGTTCGCGTTCAAGGCGGACACGGGCGACACGCGCGAGAGTCCGGCGATCTTCGTCGCGGAGCGCCTCCTCGCGGAGCGCGCCGAGGTCGTCATCACGGACCCGCAGGCCCTCCCCAACGCCCGGATCTGGGCGCAGGGACTGACGGACCGCGGCGCCGGCTCACTGTTCGAAACCGGCGCGGGTCCGAAGATCGCGTTCGTCGAGGACCCCGCGGCGGCCGCCGCCGGCTGCCACGCCCTCGCCGTCATGACGGAATGGCCGCTCTACCGCGGCCTCGACTACGAGCGCATCTTCCGCACGATGATCCAGCCGGCCTTCCTCTTCGACGGCCGCAACGTCCTCGACCACGAGCGGCTCCACGCCATCGGCTTCAACGTCTACCCGATCGGCCGCCCGCCGCTCACCCATTTTTGACACAGGCAAGCAACGGGGGGCGAATCCTGAAGATCGGCGTTATGTCCGCTTTCTCAGCGAATCGCCCCTGGTAAAGGCCGGACCCCAGGGACGGAACGATCCCGGGACAACCCAAACGAAAGGAATTCCGATCTGATGCCGACGAAGCGAACGAAGCAGAGCCTGAACCCCAAAACGCGGAACGACACCCTTTCGCAATCCCCCAACGGCGAGGCTTTCCCGCTCCCCAAGCCCGAGGATTACGTCAAAGAATTCAGGCGCCTAAAGCGGCTCGTCGCTCAGCACCGCAAGGCGGGCCGCGAGATCGTCGTCGTCATGGGCGTCGGGTTCGTCGGGGCGGTCATGGCGGGCATCGTCGCCGACGCCGTCCGGAAACCCGCGGCTCCGCAGGCGGCCCCCAAAGACCCGACCCGGGGCGTTGCCCATGCAAATCGCCGTCCCCGCCAAACCGCTCATTTAGAAGACCTGCCCCCCGGACTTGCCCCCGGCGCGCCCGCCAAATTCGTCATCGGCATGCAGCGCCCCTCACCGCGCTCCTACTGGAAGATCCCGTACCTGAACCGCGGCATCGCCCCCGTCGAGGCGGAGGATCCCGAGGTTGCCCCCCTCATCGCCCGCTGCGTCCTCGAGAAGAAGACCCTCACCGCGACCTACACCTACGAGGCGCTCACGCTCGCCGACTGCGTCGTCGTCGACGTCCAGTGCGACTACTTCAAGGAGACCCTGGGCAATTGTCGCCAGGGCCGCGCCGAGATCGCCGCCCTCGAGGAGAGCCTCCACGTCATCGGCGAGCGCATCCCTCCGGACTGCCTCGTCCTGATCGAGACCACCGTCCCTCCCGGGACCACCGAGTACGTCGCCTACCCGATCCTGAAGAAGGCCTTCGAGCGCCGCGGCCTCGCCGCCGAGCCGCTGCTGGCCCACTCCTACGAACGCGTCATGCCGGGCCGCGAGTACGTGGCCTCCATCCGCGACTTCTGGCGGGTCTGCAGCGGCGTGAACGCCGCCTCCCGTGCCCGCGTCGCCGCGTTCCTCTCCGAGGTCCTGAACGTCGAGAAGTTCCCGCTGACCGTGCTGGACCGCCCCATCGAGAGCGAGACCTGCAAGATCGTGGAGAACGCCTACCGCGCCACGATCCTCGCCTTCCTCGACGAGTGGAGCCTCTTCGCGGAGCGCAACGGCGTCGACCTCATGAAGGTGATCCAGGCGATCAAGGTCCGCCCGACGCACTCGAACATGATCTTCCCCGGCCCGGGGATCGGCGGCTACTGCCTGCCGAAGGACGGCGGCCTGGGCGTCTGGGCCTACCGCCACCTGATGGGCTTCGAGGACGACATCTTCAAGATCACGCCGATGGCGATCGACATCAACGACACGCGTGCCCTGCACGCGGCCGAACTCGTGCGCGACGCCCTGCGCAACATGGGAAAGATCGTCGCCGCCGCGAAGGTCGTGATCCTCGGCGCCTCCTACCGCGAGGACGTGGGCGACACGCGCTACAGCGGAAGCGAGGCCCTCGTGCGCAAGCTCGCCGAGATGGGCGCGGAGATCGGCGTCCACGACCCGTACGTGAAGCACTGGTGGGAGCTGGAGAAGCAGGACACCTACCCCGCCCCCGGCCATTCCTGGGCGCGCTTCTTCCGGAACCAGGAGAGCCTGACCGACCTTCGGATCGAGCCCGATCTCGCGGTCGCGCTCAAGGGCGCCGACGCCGTCGTCCTGGCCGTCCGCCACGCGGCCTACCGCACGCTCGATCCCGCGAAGATCGTGAAGATGGCCGGCCGCCCCGTCGCCGTGATCGACTGCTTCGGCCTCCTCGACGATGCCGCCATCCGCCGCTACTTCGAGCTCGGCTGCGAGGTGAAGGGCCTCGGCCGCGGCCACGTCAAGCGCATCAAAGACCAAACGGCCTCCGGAAGGGCAGATTGATGGAAAGAACGGCATTCGGAATCTACGGCTTCGTGCTGGTGCTGAGCCCCGTCTTTTTCGGGGCGGTGCATACCTGGGCATACGCGACGGTTTTCCTGCTGATCCTGGCGGCGAGCCTGCTGCTGATCGCACGGGACTGGCTGCCGGCCATCTTCGCGATCGGAAGGGGAAAGGCACGTAGATCGGAGGGACCCGTGGAGGGTCGCGGTGAGGAACCGGACAATGGGCGAGGGGTCGGGAAGGCCCTGACCTGGGCGATCACGGGGGCGGAGGCGCTGTTTGTCCTGATGGTCCTCCTGCTCGTCGTGCAGATGACGCCGCTCCCCGGATGGCTGCTGACAAAGCTGTCGGCGGAGGCGAAAGCGGCGGGCCTGAGCGCCCTCCCCGCCGCGGCGTCCGTCGCGGATCCCTCGCTCAAGAACGCCTGGTTCACGCTGGCCCCCTACGCCTACCCCGTCCGCATGTCCCTCATCCGCTGGACCGCCTGCGGCCTGCTCTTCTTCGGCCTCTGCCGCACCCTGAACTCCCGCCGGCGCATCGAACTGCTCGTCGTCGCCCTGCTCGCCACCGCGGTCGCCGACGCCCTGTACGGCATCGTCCAGACCTATTCCGGCTCCGCCCACGTCCTCTGGTGGAAGAAGCTCGCCCAGGGCGCGAAGGACGTCAGCGGCACCTACATCAACCGCAACCATTTCGCCGGCTTCATGGAGATGGGGATCGCGCTGGCCATCGCCTACGCCGGCGCAATCGTCGCCGGCCGGCGGCGCCGGTCCGTCCCCGCCCGCGGCGCGCGGACCTTCAAGGACCGCTTCATCCGCCTCTTCTCCGGCGAGAGCAAGGCCCTCCGCCAGATCCTCGTCGTCTTCTCCGGCGTCATCATGGGCGTCGCGCTCATCCTGTCCGCCTCGCGCGGCGGGATCGTCTCCGCGCTGGCCGGTCTCTTCGTCATGGGGGTCTTCTTCCTCGCGCGGCGGGATCACCGGGCGAAGGGCTGGATCGTCCTGGCGCTCTTCGGCGTGACCGTCCTGTACGCCGCGTTCGCCGGGATGGATTACACGATCGAGCGCTTCCAGAAGCTGGACTTCGACCACGAGGGACGACCGCGCTACATGGAACGCGCGGTCCTGCTGCACGACGACTATCCGCTCGCGGGCGTCGGCGTCGGCAACTTCCGCCACGCCTACCCGAAGCACCAGGCGCCGGAGGACAAGGGCCGCTACATCGACCTTCTGCACAGCGACTGGATGCAGTTCTACACGGAGGCGGGATACGCGGGGATGCTCGCGCTGATCGCGGGTCTGGGGTGGTTCGTGTACCGCCTCGTCCGGACGTGGTCGATCCGGGGGGACCCGTTTGCCGTCTGCCTGGGCCTCGCGCCGGTGGGCGCGCTCGCGGCCATCGGGACGCACTCGCTTTTTGACTTCAACCTGCACATCCCGGCGAACTTCATGATGCTCGTCGCCGTGTGCGCGATCGGCCTGAGCGCACTGCACCTGGAGCGGCAGCGCCGCGAGGACGTGATGCGCTGGAGGCGCGTGCGCCTGCCGCTGGCGGGCGCCGGCGGGATCGCGGCCGCGTTCGTGATCGCCCTGATCGCGTGGACGGGTCTGTGGACGGTCCGGCACGCCGTCGCCGAGGCCCACTGCGCCACGGTCGGCAATCTCACGATGAATCTGGAGGAGCACCAGTCGCTCGACAACATCCGGTCGGCCATCGCCTGGGACGGGGCAAACGCGGAATACCGTTGGAAACTCGCGCGGGAACTGATGGACCGGCGGGACCGGATGATGCAGGCGGCGCATTCGGCCCAGGAAGCGGCGAAGTCCGCAACAACCCGGCCGCAGGCGACTCCGGCCAAACCCGCCGAAGGGGACGGCGGCGCTGAAGGTGCGGCCACGTCGGAAGCAGCTAAGGCCACGGCCGGCCCCGTCGCGCCGTCGCTCGCGGCGGCGCAGGCCGCCTGGCGCGCCTCGCACGGACCGGTCATCGCCGCCCTCGAGGGCGCGATCCGCCGGAACCCGCTCAACGCCGAAACCCACGTGCGCCTTGCCTGGGAGTACACCTACCTGTGGGACCGCCACGACTACATGACCCGCTGGATGCGGAGCGCCGATGCGAGCATGGAGCGGGCGGCGTACTACGCCGGCACGGGGTCGATCAACCCTCACCTCCACGTGGACATGGGCAACTACTGGGCCGTCCGGTCGAAGAACACGGGACCGTCCGCGCCCCCGCCGGAGATCTCCTGGCTCAAGGCGTCGTGGCATTACGGCCAGGCCCTGGCGCTGACCCGGCAGAAAACGAAAGACGGGATGAAGCCGGACAGGAATTTCGTGGCCGAGATCACGAACTTCGTCCGCAACCCCTACCCCGACGATCCCGCCCGCCTGGCCGAGGCCCTGGGCGGCACGGAAGGGGGTGCGCGGGAATGAACCTCCGGGCGCAGGTCCGTCGCCTCTGGATCATCTGTATCGTGGTCGCGGTGCTCGGAACGGCCGGGGCGGCGCGGACGGAGGAGGTGTGCATCCGGCCGCCCGCCTATCCCGGGGCGACGCCGCCCGACGACGGGGTCTGGACGACGCCCCTGCCCGCCTGCGCGGCGGGCCGGACCTACCGCTTCTCCGGGGAGTTCAGGCGCGACACGTGGGACGACCGGACGTATCCGTGGATCTCCCTCTGGGGGGAAAAATTTCCCCTGAACGCGCACTGCAGGACGGGCGCCCCGCAGACGCTCCACGTCCGCGTGACCTGTCCGGAGCGGATCACCGATCCGACCTTCCGCTTCGGCGCGGAACCCGCGTCCGCCGGAGGCGTCCCGCAGCGGTTTTGCCTGGGCGCGCACAGCCTCGCGGCGGCCCCGCCGGAGGCGGCTCCGAACACCGCCCTCTGGACGCCGCCGCCCTCGATCGCCGGATTCTTCCCGATCGGGGTGTACGGGGCGGATCCGGCCCGCCTGGCCGAGGTCCGCGCGGTCGCGTTCAACACGGTCATCCTCGGCGGCGAGGGGGAGCCCCTCGCGAAGGCGATCGCGTCGGCCCGGAACGAGCGGCTCCGCTATGTCCTGTCCACGCCCGGCGACCCGGAGCCCCTGAAGGTCTACCTGGATCGTCTCGACGCCGTGCCGCGCGTCCGCGCGGGCGGCCTGCTCGGCTTCTACGTCGCGGACGAGCCGGAACTGCGCTCCGTGCCCATCGCCCGCGCCGAGGACGTCCGCCGCCTGCTCGCGGATCGCTTTCCCGGCGTCGCCACGGCGATGGCGATCGTCCGGCCGCGGCACGCCCGGGATTACCTCGGGGCGGCGGACTACTTCATGATGGACCAGTACCCCTTTCCCCACCGCCCCATGACGTGGCTTTCAGACGCCATGGACGAGGCGGCCGCGGACACGGGGCGCGACCGCCTCATGTCGGTCATCCAGGCCTTCACCGAGGGGGAGGCCTGGCCCTCCCTGCCCGGCTGGCGTCAGATGGACTGCCTGGCGTTTCTCTCCATCGTGCACGGGAGCCGCGGGATCTTCTTCTATACCTGGTCGGTGATGGGCCGGACGGAGGAGGGGCGCGCGCGCCTCGGACGCGTCGTCGGACGCCTGAACCGCGTGTATCCGTGGCTCCTCGTGAAGAATGCGGAGCGGGCGGTGGATGTGGAGATGCGCTCGGAGAACCGGGTGGACCCCCGGGGGCGGCCGGCCGTCCACGCCTGCGTCAAGGTGCGGGAGGAGGGTCTGCTGCTCATCGCCGTCAATACGATCGGGGCGAACGTTACGGCCCGCCTGAAGCTCGGGGCGGTTGGCGAGGCCGTCGAGGTCTTCAGCGGCAGGGTCCATCCCGTCGTCGACGGGGCGATCCTCGCGGACCTCGACGCCCACGAAACCAAGGCCTTCCTGATCAAATCGGGGAGGGAATGAACGGACGAGAACCGGGCACACGCCCGGATGATGGAGGGAGAATCATGAAGTTTGCACGCAGAATCGCGATCCTTGTCGCCGCAATCGCCTTACTGGCGGCCCCGGCGATCGCGGAGATCCGTACGACCGTCACCGCGACGGCGTCGATCCTGTCCACGGGCGAGACGACGGTGTCCTACGACATCCTGAACGCGGGCGACGAGGAGGTCCTGCACGTGCGGGTGGCGACGTTCCTCGGCCTCGTTGCGGACCGGTCCGATCCGCTGGGCGACAACGCACCCGGGAAGACGGTCCGCTGCACGCGCACCCTCGACACGCGCGCGCTTGCGCCGGGCCGCTACATCCTGGCGACGCGCGTGAACTTCGAGGACAGGGCGGGCGCTTCGCACGCCGTTCACCACTTCACCCCCCTGGTCTTCGGGGCGGCAGCCGGTGCGGAAACCGCCTCGCCGCTGGCCGTTGCCGCGAGCGACGCCGAATTCAACGCCAAGAGCCCCCTCAACACGAAGGACGACATCACGCTGACCCTGAAGAACACGGGCGGCGCGCCGCTCGAACCCGTCGTTTCCTTCTTCCTGCCGGACGGCGTGACCACGGCGGAGCCGGAGAAGGCCTACCCGGTGGCCGCGGGCGAAACGAAAACGGTCAAACTCCCGCTGAACTTCGCCCCGACGGTGGTGCAGGACCTCCCCTACCGGGCGGTCGTCTGGTACGAGGCGCGGGGCCGCCACGATGCGCGCCTGCTGGAGGGGACGATCCGCGTCACGCAGAAGCCCGTCCTGTTCAAGGCGTTCCTGATCGGCGCCGGCGCCGTCCTCGTGATCGTCGTCGCCGCCGTCCTCGTGATCCGCCGCCGAAAAAATGCGTGATTCGTCGCGGTGAGCCTGTCGACCCCGGCTCGCTTCGATACGCTCAGGGTAACTGAAGGAATGGGGCGCCGGCCCCCCGATCATCGGGGAACAGCGCCCTATTTTTTGATTTGATACAGGGCGTAGCGGTGGTTCTGCTCGGTGAAGGCGGCGACCTCGCGCAGATCGTACTTCGCCAGGATCGCCCGACACATGCCCTGATTCGCACCCGGTACGGTACACCAGTAGTTCTCGTGGAAGTACACGTGGCCCGGGTATTTTTTCATCAGGAAGGCGATGACGTCCGGGTTGTTCAGGCCGGCGCCCGCCTGGACGGCCCCCTGCCCCCACAGGAGAAACATCGTCGGAATGTGCGTCAGGACGATGGAGCGCTCCGGGATCATCCGCGCGAAGCGCTGCGCGTACAGGTGATCGTGACGCGCCCCCCACGCCTCCTGCCCGACCGTCCGGATCAGCGGGAGGAAGGGGAGCCAGCAGAAGAGGATGACGAGGACGAGAAGGGCCGCAACCCCCGTCCTGCCGAACCGCCGCCGGCCATCGGCATCCGTTCCCGCGCCCCCGGCCTCGCCTCTCTCGCCCGCTCCCCCGTCGTTCCCGCCTCCGGCAGGCCCGTCCGGCGTCAGGGAGCGGCGGGAATCCAGGGTCTTCGGAAACAAACGGCAGACCCCGCCCAGAATCCCGCCCGCGCCGAGTCCGGCGAGGACGGCGAGCGGCATGAACGAAACGAGGGCGAAGCGCACATCCGCCCCGTAGCCGTAGCTCCCCGCGTAGAAGAAGAGGAAAACCCCCCAGAACGGCAGGAACCACAGGAGCGTCGCGATCCGCGCACGCCACGGGGCGGAGCCGCACGCGATACCCGCGAGCGCCAGCAGGCTGAGGAGTGCGGGAAACTTCGCGTTGGCCAGGTAGTACAGGCTGTTGACGGCCAGGTTCGGCCGGAAGAACGCCCCGGCGAATTTCGCCCCCTCCGCCCCCCAGGACTGCCCCTTCATGACGAACAGGTGCAGGGCGTGGGGCAGGAGGAGGACGCCGCACAACAGCCCCGCGATCCACACCTCGCGACGGGCGAAGACCCACAGGCGGGCGCGTGCGGGGCTCCCGGTCCCGCCGCTCCGTTCCCCGGGTCCCAGCAGGAAGGCGGCGGGAATCAGCCAGAAGAGGATCAGCGCCGACTCCGCGCGCATCTGGCAGGCCAGGGGGATGGCGCAGGCGAGGACGAACAGGTGGCGCGGCCGTTCCGTCTGCAGGTAGACGATCAGGAGCAGGACGACGAGGCCCGTGAAGAATGCCGCGGACGGCTCCACGGCGACGGTGTTCGACCAGAGGAGATTGTGGGGTATGATGGCGTAGGCGAGCGATGCGACGAACCCCGCGAAAAACGGCGTATCGAGGTCGTTTCCGCATGGAAGGGAATCCGCTCCCGCCCCGACGGTCTGCCGCGCGCGGTTGGACCGCGATGAAGATGGGGCGCGGGCCCCGCCCCCGCCCCTCGCCAACCGGTACGCGATGAAGAAGGCGAGGAGAATGCCGCCCAGGTAGAGGACGTTGTTGAGGCCGAAGGCGTAGCGCTCGTCCACCCCGAAGCCCTGGAACACGAGGCTCATCAGGAACGGCCAGCCGGTCGGCTCCTTGTTCATCAGGAGCCAGTGGGGGAAGTATTCGCCGTACTCGAAGGTGCCGTAGTTGCACATCGCGGCCTGGTGCGTCAGGGCGATGTTCTGGCCGACGTTGGCGTAGATGTCCTCGTCGTAGTAGATCCGATGAACCCGGGGGGCGGCGAAGATCACGAGGGCGGCCGCCGCCGCGACAAGCAGCGCGAAGGCCCAGGCACGGGCGTTGGGGCGCCGGGACTTCGGCGACGGTCGCGAGAAAAAGATCTCCCGGCAGAAGGCCGCGACGTCGGGCCAGCACCAGAGCGCGCCCGCAAGCAGGAGGAGCATGTTGGCCCGGAGCACCCAGGGCATCGCCTTCACCAGGGCCGTCTCGATCCGCGGTGGGGCCGCGTAGTCCAGGATATAGAGGAAGACGCCAATCAGTGCGGCATACAGGATCAGGACGGCCGCCGGGACAGCCCAGGATTCAGTCCATTTTCGCATGCAGATTCTCCATGAGCCAGTCGTCGAGGAAGAGGTAGCGGATGCCGCTGTCCACGAGCATCCGGACGGCCTCGTCGGGCGAGCAGACGAGGGGTTCCCCGTGGATGTTGAAGCTGGTATTGAGGACGACGCCGTAGCCGAGCGCCTCCCGGACGTGGCGCAGCAGGTCGCGGTACGCGGGGTTCTCGTCTCCGACGAACTGGGGGCGGCAGGTGCCGTCGATGTTGATCACCCCCGCCATCAGCGGCAGGCGCTCCGGGCGCACGCGGAAGGCCATCGTCATGAAGGGGTTGTCCTTCAGGGCCGATCCGGAGGCCTCGATCAGCGCCGGGGCGTCTTCCGCCAGCATGCTCGGGCAGAACGGCTGGTACCAGACGCGCTTCTTCAGGACGACGTTCAGCCGGTCCTTGATGTCGCGGGAGTCCGGCCGGGCCAGGATGCTGCGATTGCCGAGGGCGCGCGGGCCGATCTCCATCCGGCCGCGGAACCACAGGACGATCTCGCCCGCCAGGATCAGGCGGGCCGCCTCCGCCGGCGCGTCCGCACTTCTCCGCCAGCGCAGGCCGTCGGCCTCCCCAAACAGGGCCGTCGCCCTATTTTGGGAAACCTCTTCTTGATCCTTCCCGCGCGGACGGGAATCCATACTGCCCTCGAAAGGACCGGATTCCGGCTTTCCCGGCCGCGACGGCATGCGACGATCCTCAGCGGGAGCCGTATAACGGCCGGCCGACGCGGAAAACAGGGTGACGTCTCTATTTTTGATGCCCTCCAGAGTCGCCGCGATGTCGACCGGCGAAAAATCCGGGCCGAGATAAAGGTCCGTCAGGGCGTAGGCGGAAACGCCGTTTCGCTCGAGGTTCGCCGCCATTGCCGCGCCGATCGCGAGGCCGCCGTCGCCCATGTGGGGGAAGATGTAGACGTTCTCCACGCCGGGGAGCCCGGCGAGCCGCATGTTGAGCTTGATGTTCGAGAAGACGCCGCCCGCCGCGGCGATTTTTTTCAGCCCGCTTCGGCGCAGGGCCTCGGCGACGAGGGCGGCGGCGCCTCGCTCGAGCACGCGCTGAGCCATGTAGGCGAACTGCTCCGAGGGGTAGCGCCAGAGGATCTTCTTGAGCTCCCGGAACATCGCCGTCGAGGTGTGCGGCGAGACGACGTCCAGGCCGTCCGCACCGATCAAGGCGAACAGCGGATTCTCCCCGTCCGGGATCGGGTAGGCGTAGTTGGCCAGGGCCATCACCTTGCCCTCGTCCTCGAGTTCGCGCATGTTCATGAGGTTCGTCACGTGCTCGAAGAAGATGCCGAACGAGGTGCGGGCGGGCAGGGCCCGGATGATCGTCAGGCGGCCGTCCGCGAACCGCCACAGGCTGCCGCAGCGCCCGTCGCCGACGCCGTCGAGGGTGACGACCAGGGCCTCGGCAAAGCCGCCGCAGCAGGCCGCGGCGGCGGCGTGGGCGGCGTGGTGATCCACCCACCGGACCGGGACGGCGCCCAGTCCCAGCGGTCCCAGCCGGCGCTTCAGCCAGGCGCGGCTGAGGGCGCGCGAGGCGGCGTTCGGGGCGAGTTCGGTGAAGCGGTACTTGAAGGCCTTCTTAAAGGGGTCCGCGCCGCGGGGGGCCAGCTTGCGCCGCCGGATGAGGTAGTACTCCTCCTTTAGGCGGGGGACGAGGCGCGTCAGGGTCTTGGCCGGGTCCGTCGTCGAGGCGGCCACGAGATCCACTTGGGCGGGGTCCAGCCCGACAAAGTCGAGGCAGGCCCGGATCGCGCGCGCGGGAAATCCGACCTCGAGTTTGCGGCGGCTCAGGCGCTCCTCGTTGATGGCGAAAAGAAGCCGGTCGCCCTTAACGAGGGCCGCCCCGGCGTCATGTCCATCCCAGATCCCCAGCACCGTTTGTTTTCCCATGTAGTTCCTTCAAAAACAGGGACGTCGCCCTATTTATTCATCCAGAGCTTCCATTCGTCATTCCCGCAAAAGCAGTGATCCGGTCTTTACGGGGATTTACGTGGCAGAAAAAAGAAGTGGGGCGTCGCCCTACTTTTCTCCCCGCAGCGCCCCGACGTCGGGGTTGTCCCCGTGGATGGGAACCGTGGCCTGCTTTCCGGTATCTCGGCCGAACCAGGCGAAGGCGGCGGCCAGAAGGTAGTCGATGTCATACCGCAGGTCCGAGGAGGTCTCGGTGCTCAGCGTGTCCCCGATCCAGACGACCCTCTCCGGCCGGCCCGCCCTCAGGCTGCCGGCGTCGACGGTCTTGAGCGTCAGGCGCCGGGTGAAGGTTTCCGTCATGGTGGGCGTGGTGGTGACGGCGCCCGGCACTGTAATGGCGCGGAAGGTTCGACCGCCCCGGCCGTCCGACACGGCGACGATTTTCGTCTGCGGCGGGCCGTAGGAGGTCATCGTCCCGATGCGCAACCCCGCGCTCATGTCGTAGCTGAACGTGAGCAGATAATCCGCCCGGTCCTGGGCGGCAACCTTGTAGCCGTGTCTTGCGAGCAGGATTTCGATCTTTCCCCGGACTTCCCGGTCGAAAATGGGATTCGGGGCCTCGGCGTTTTCCAGGACGGCAAACGACGCCCCCGGCGGCGGTGCGTCCGCCCCGGCGGCCGGGTCCAGAAACCCGGTCGTGCGGACGTTGAGGGCGCAGCCGCTGACGAGGAGCGCGATCGCGGCCAAAAGAAGGACTTTTTTCATTCCGGCACCTCCCCGATTCGTGTCATGGATCGCCCCGCCGACGCAACGGCCATGCGGCGCTTCCCGCCGTCATGCCCGCCCCGGCCGATGACGCCGGGGTCCTCCCGCGGCGGGCTTCCGGTTTCTTTTAACCCACCTCTCCGGATAAATCCAGCCCTTCGGCATTCATCCGCCCCGTCCTCCGGATGCTCCACGGAAGCGGTCAGATCCAGTTGAGGAACCGGCGGGCGCTGGCCACCGCCTGGAGCGCCGCCCGGGGCTCCAGCATCGAGAGCGTCCGCCGGATCGCCCGCGGACGCAGGTAAAACCGGCGGTAAGCCTCGCGCCGGAAGGCGTCCACGCGCGCGGCCGACAGGTCCGGCAGATCCAGAACCGCGGCGTTTTGGGAAAAGGGTGAGCCTGTCCCCGCGTCGATCCGCAGCCAGCCGTTTCGGACGGCCTCGTCGTAGAGGCGCGTACCGGGAAACGGCGCCGCCGCGTAGAACTGGGCCACGTCGAGGGGAAGCGAGAGGGCGAGCGAGAGGGTCTCCGCCATACTCTCCTCCGTCTCTCCGGGCAGGCCGAGGATGAAATGTCCCGCCGTACGGATCCCCAGGTCGTGGGCCGTCCGCACGGCGCCCGCCGCCTGCGCGACGGTCGTGTTCTTTCCGCAGGCCTTGAGGACCCGTTCGCTGCCGGACTCGATGCCGAAGCTGACCATCCAGAGTCCGGCTTGCTTCATCAGGGCGAAGGTCTCGCGATCGACCGTATCCACACGACTGTTGCAGGTCCAGGTGATGCCGAGACGACGTCCGAGGACGGCGTCGCAGAACGCCCGGACGTAGCGGCGGTCCGCGGTGAAGGTATCCGCCCAGATAAAGTATTCGCGCACGCCGAAGCGGGCGATATTGCCCTCGATCTCCGCCACGACCCGGTCGATCGGACGCTTGCGGAGCCTCGACCCGTAGTACAGCGGCGCCGTACAGAAACTGCACGCATACGGACAGCCCCGGACCGGCGCCACGATGAGAAAGGGACGACCCTTCAGCGGCAGCCGGTAGGGCTTGAGATCCAGCCCGTCCCAATCAGGCGCGGGAAGGCCCTCCGGCGGCAGGGGCTCGGCGTCGGGGTTGTGGCGGATGTCCGACCCGTCGCCTCCGCGCCAGGACAGGCCGCGGACGGACGCCAGACCGTCCGGCGGGGAGTCCGGGTCGTTCACCCCACGGGCAGGGGAATCCGCGCTGCCGCTGAAAACACGGGATTGCCGCTCCCGCGGGGACACATCCGCCCTCTGACGTTCGAGCGCCCGGCAGAGGTCCTTGAGGACGCCCTCCGGCTCGCCGCGCAGCACCGCATCGATGCCGGCGCGGGCCAGGGCTTCAGCGGGCTGGACGGAAACGTGGGTGCCCAGGACGGCGGTGAAGGCGGCGGGCGCCGCTTTCCGGACGAAGGCCCCGAGATCAAGATCGAACGGCAGGGTGGGCGTGCCGGTGCTCCAGACCACCACATCGGGCGGTTCGGCCAGGAGGAGCTGCGCGAGGTCGGCCGTCCCGAGGCCTGCCGCGGGAAAGTCGACGACCCGAACCCGATGGCCGTCCTCCCGAAGCAGGGCGGCGGCCGTGGCCAGGGTCACGGGCGGCCACAGGACCGACCAGGCCCCGGCCTCCTGGGTGCAGCGCCCCTCGCGGATGAAGGCCCGACCCTCGGGACCGGGCGGATTGAACAACAGAACGCGCATCCTGAAACCTGGACACTCCGGTAAGGAAGCTTGGCGGCGCCGGCGTTTGTCGGCCGCCCCCGCCCGTTTTGTGGGCGTTACCCGAAATAGGGCGACGTCCCTATTTTTCTACGGGGCGAAACGGGGGCGCCCTTCGCCTTTTTCGAAGCGCCGACGCCTGGCGCCTAAAAATAAAGATACTTCAGCATGCTGTAGACGTAGCGGAAGGCAACCTTGCGGACGGTGATCTTGGAATAGCCCGCCTTGCGCCGATGTTCGTGCGTGGGCACCTCGCCCATCCGGTAGCCCTTCTTCAGCGTTTTGATGATCATCTCCTGTTCGATCGTGGTGATGTCCTCTTGAAGGCCCAGGTCGCGCAGGACCTCCGTACGGATCGCGCGGAAGCCGTTCTGGCTTTCGGACAGGACGACGCGGAAGCGGTGGTTGATGCAGGCCGTGATGAAGGAGCTGCCCATGAGGCGGAAGCACTCGTCGAAGCCGCCGTGCAGCTCGCTCGAGCCCCCGATGAGGCGCGACCCGGAAACGTGATCCGCCTGCCCCGCGAGGATCGGGGAGACCAGCGCGGGGATGTCGGCCGGATCGTGGGAGCCGTCGGCGTCGATGAAGACGACGATGTCCCGGTCGAGGCGACCGATCACGGTGCGGATCGCCTCGCCCTTTCCGCGGCCGTGGTCGTAAACGACCCGGGCGCCCAGGGAACGGGCCACGTCGGCCGTGCCGTCCGGGGACCGGCCGTCCACCACGAGGATGTCGTCCGTGTGCGCCCGGACGCCGGCTATGATCTCCGGCAGGGTTTCGACTTCGTTGAGGGTGGGAATGACGACGGTCAGCGACGGGATCGGACTAATAGTTTTTTCCTGAGGGTTACTCATAAAAAATCCTTGACAAAAAGTTTTGGCTTTTATAACGTACCTCCCATCGTTTGTAAATCGTTATTCGCGTCCGTGCAAGTGCGGGATTCAGGACCGCCTGTGTGACGCATTTCACATACGAAACGGCAGAAACCGCTTGACACACTCGCACGCGTTGGTTATTGACTGGAATCATCAGGTCAATTCGTCTGGGGTCATCCGACCGCTCTTTGGGGCGGCCGTTTCGTCATTTTTTTGTCATTGAACAAAGGGGGTGCGCCGTGAAGAAATTCCTATTGAGCGTTGTGTTGTCCGCATTCGTTTTTCTGATCCTGTCCCCGTCCGCCCTGCAGGCGGAAGGGCGGATCAAATTCGGGAATCTGACCATCGTTCCCAGCGTCACCGCCCAGGCCGTCTACGACGACAACATCTACCTGGGAAACGGGAAAAGCTCGGGAGGGCTGGCGGAGGATGATGTGCAGGACTGGATCACCCACGTCAAGCCCGGCATCCTCTTCAACTTCAACTTCCCGGAGCGGGGCTCCCTGAACCTCGGCTACCAGGGCGACTGGGCGTTCTACGATGACTACAGCGACAACGACTGGAACAGCCAGCAGGGCAAGCTCGATTTCAACTACAACGCCCCGGCGGGCCTGATCCTCGGCGTGACCGACACGTACAACCGGTCGGAGGACCCCTACGGCGACGCCAACCAGTACGGACTGGGACAGGTCACGAAGCGCTGGACGAACGACTTGAGGACGAAGGCCGGCTGGGAGTTAGGCAAGACCTTCCGCACGATCCTCTACTTCAACCACTACAAGCAGGACTACAAGTACGAGAAGGATGACGCGCAGGACTATGAGGACATGGAAGGCGGGATCGGCTTCGGGGCGAAGTTCCTCCCCAAGACCTGGGGGTTCGTGCGCTACTTCTACGGCCAGCGGGAATACACCGAGGACAACGCGACCCTGAACCTCAACGAGGACACCAACTCCGACTTCTCGTGGCACCGCGTATCGGCCGGCTTGACCTGGGACCCCGCGGCCAAGATCCAGGGCGAATTGAACGTCGGTTATCAGTGGAACGCCTTCAACAACGACCGCACACCGACGGGCGCCCTGCGCGACGACCAGGACACCTGGGTCGCCGAAACCTCCCTGAACTACAAGCCGATCGAGTCGACCACCCTCTCGCTCACGCTCGCGCGGGCCGTGCGCGTCACCGGGGCGGACAAGAACGAGTATTTCGAGGATACCTCCGTCGGGTTCAACCTGCGCCAGGAATTCCTGCGAAAGCTGGTCTTCAGCGCCGGTTTCACCTACAGCCTGAACGACTACGAGAACGCGACGGCCGTGGATATCTGGGGCAGGCCCGTGGACCGCGAGGACGACAATTACATCGCCACGGCGGGGCTCGACTACAACATCCAGGATTGGATATCCCTCGGTGTCGCCTACAAGTATAACCAGAAAAATTCCAACGACGACTCCAACGATTTCACCGACAACCAGGTTATGGCCACGCTTAAACTGAGCTATTGATGAGGAGGACTGAACGATGAAGACAAGATCGAACATCATGAAAGGGGCGCTGCTTTCGGGACTGATCGGGCTCTTCCTCCTCTGTCCTCTGAGCGGGGCCTACGCCAGCATCGCCCGGGTGACGGCGTTCACCGGCGACGTGGTCATCCTGTCCGGGGCAAGCACGATCAAATTATCGAAGCTGGGACAGGCGGTCAACACCGGCGACAAGATCCAGACCAAACAGGGGACGGCGCAGCTCGCCTTCACCGACGGCGCCGTGCTCAAGATCAACCCCCATACGACCACGATGGTTCAGGAGCGCATGGAGGAGAGCGGCGCCCTGATGTTCAAGACGAAAAAGATGGCGCGCCGCATCACCGTCTTTGTCGGCAAGCTCTGGTTCAAGTCCGGCGTCTCCGACCGGAGCAACTACCTGCAGAGCCCGACGGCCGTTTGCGGTCTGCGCGGCTCCGACGGGGATTTCGGCTACGACAACCTGAACACCTACATCAACATGTACAGCGGCGAGGCGGCCGTCACCGGGCGCGTCCTGCGCCAGTTCTTCCAGGACCCCGGCGTCAGCGCGGCGCAGCGCAACCAGGTCTACCAGAAGCTGTCCCAGGCCTATGAGCAGACGCGGTCGGCCCAGGCCACGGGCCAGGCCCTGAACGTCAACGAGGCCCGCCTGGCCTCCCTCGACGTCGTGAAGACGGCGGCGCAAGTCCTTTCCCAGAACCCGGACTCGACAGTGAAGAACGACGCGGCCCTGGCCACGAATGTCGCGAACGCCAACATCGCGGCGACCGCGGCGGCGGTTGCGGTGGAGAAGAACAAGGCCACGGCCGGCGAGGCGGCGCAGGCGGCGCAAAAGGCCGCGGAACAGGCCGCGGCGGCCAAGGCCGATGAAGCGGCGGCCAAGGCGGCGGCCGCGGGGGCGCAGACGGAGGCTCAGAAGAAGGCGGCGGAGCAGGAGGCCGCGCGCGCGACGGCGGATGCCGCAAAGGCGGCCGCGGCACAGAAAGCGGCCGAGGAAGCCGCGGCCAGATCCGCGGCGGCGCAGGCGCAAGCCCAGGCCCAGGCCCAAGCGGCCGCCCAGGCGGCCCAGCAGGTCAACCAGGCGGCCAATGTCGCGACCGTTACGAGCGCCTCGCTCCTGGCCCAGACCTCGAAGGGCGCATCCGAGGCGCAGGCGGCCGGATCCGCGGCGCAGGCGGCCGTCAGCGCATCGACCTCCCAGCGCGATTCGGCGGCGTCGTCGGCCATGGAAGCCCAGTCCAATGCGGCGGCGGCGGAAGCGGCACGCAAGGCCGCGGAAGCGGCGGCCAAGGCGGCCACCGAGGCGGCGGCCAAACGGGCGGCCGAGCAGGCCGCGGCCGATCGGGCGAAACAGGTTGCCGAGCAGGCGGCTGTGGCGGCGGCGCAAAAGGCCGCGGAAGAGGCAGCGGCCAAGGCGGCACGTGAAGCAGAGCAGGCGGCCGCAGCCGCAGCCCGAGCTGAAGCGGCGAGAACCGCGGCAGCGGCCCAGGCAGCGGCAGAGCAGGCGGCGCGGGATGCCGCGCAGGCGGCGGTGCAGGCCACGGCGGCACAGCAAGCCTCACAGCAGGCCGCGGAGAGTCAGGACATGACGACGACCGTCGCGACGACGACCGTCATGACGACGCTCCCGACCACCGTCGCCCCGACCACAGCGGCGACGACGGCCGCGACGACGACGGCCACCACCGTTGAAACGTCCGCGGCCACCACCGTGGAAACCACGATACCGACGACAATCGAGACCACGACGTCGACATCGACGACGTCGTCACTCTCGACGGTGAGCCCGTCTAACTGATTGCGGGCCGAATGGAACCTTTGATCCACGGCGAACGTGGGCATTGAAATGTAAATTTTGAATCCATTTGCAGGGCGGGCCCCAGTGACGCCCTGCAAATTTTTTATGATGCGGACGAAACGGGAACGATGACAATAAAAGCGAGAAGCGCCTTCCGGTGCCTGCTCCTGGCGGGACTGGTCCTCCTCCTCGCCGCCTGCGCGGGGGCGGGAGACGTCGTCAAGGTGACCCGGGTCAGCGACGACCCCCTCAAGGGGCTCAAACAGGAAGACCGCGCCGAACTGGAGAAACTCAAGAAAACCCTTTCGACCGGCAAGACGGGAGACGAACTGAGCGATCTTCTGCAGAAGACGCCCAGTTTCACCGTCTCGCAGTACCTCGCCCGCCACCCCGACGTGCGCAGCCAGATGGACTACAAGGTGGGGGGGTACGACATCCTCAACATCCTCGTCTATGAGGAGAAGGATCTTTCCCGCGAAGGCATTCCGGTCTCCGCCGACGGCTTCATCACCTTCCCCCTGATCGACCGCGTCCGCGTGGCGGACCTGACCTCGTCGGAGATCGAGAAGCTCATCGCGACGAAACTGGCCGAAGGCCAGTTTCTCAACAACGCGCACGTCTCGGTGATCGTCACCAAGTACGAGAGCCGCAAATACTCCGTCCTGGGGGCGGCGAAGAACCCGGGACAATTCAGCCTCCAGGCCCATGACCGCGTGCTCGACGGGATCTCGCGCGCCGGCGGCATCGAGGTCGCGGAAGGCGAAAAGCAGGAGGCGATGATCATCCGGACCCAGAACCCCGGCACGCCCCAGGAGCGGAAGATCGTCGTCACGATCGACCTGCCCGGCCTGCTCAAGGGACGGGACCAGATCTCGAACATCCTCCTCGCCGATCTCGACGTGCTCTACATCCCGAAGGCGGACTACTTCTACATCATGGGCGAGGTCCAGAAGCCAGGACAGTACGCCTTCAGCAAGAAGGACATGACGATCGTCGAGGCGATCAGCATGGCGGGCGGCTTCACGCCGATCGCCGCGAGCGGCAAGACCCGGATCGTCCGGATCGAGGGCGGCGCCGAAAAAATCTACCAGGTGAACGTCGACGCCATCACGAAGGGCGGCAAGATGATCCAGTCCGTCCCCATCAAACCCAACGACCTGATTGTCGTACCGGAGAGCTTCTTCTGATGCAGCTTGAAATGAAAAACGTCAACTTGCAGGACTACCTGCGCGTCGTGCTGAAGCACCGCTGGACGATCGCGACGGTGTTCGCCGTGGTTTTCGTCTCCGTGTTGATCTTCACCTTCACCGCCACGCCCATCTATATGGGAACGGCCCGGGTCATCATCGAAAAGGAAAACCCCAAGGTCGTCTCCATGCAGGAGGTCATGACGGTGGACTCCTCGGGCCTGGACTACTACCAGACCCAGTACAAGATCATCGAGTCCCGCAGCGTCGCCCGGGAGGTCGTCCGGCGGCTCAAGCTCGACCAGCACGAGGAGTTCGTCCCAAAACCGAAGGAAGGCCTCTTCTACGACATCGTGTACTTCGTCCCGAACACGATCGGCTATATCGCCTCCCTCTTCAAGACGGACGAGGCCGCGAAGAAGACGAAATCCGACTCCGCGATCGTGGATGCATTTCTCCAACGCGTGAAGGTCACGCCGATCCGCAACAGCCGCCTGGTGGATATCGGCTTCGAGGCCAAAAGCCCGTACATGTCGGCGAAGATCGCCAATACCCTGGCCAAGGCCTATATCGACAACAACCTGGAGACCAAGCTCCGGGCCACCCAGGACGCCGTGGCCTGGCTCGAGGGCCAGATCGTCACCGAGCGGAAGAAGGTGGAGGAGGCGGAACAGGCCCTCCTGCGCTACAAGGAGCAGAAGGGGATCGTGACGGACTTCTCCACGGACGTGGAGACGATCACCGCCCAGAAGCTCGCCGAGATCAACAAGCAGGTCGTCGAGGCCACCTCCCGCCGCGTGGAGGCTGAAACCCGCTACCGCCAGGCGGCGGACATCCGCCATAGCCCGGAGAAGCTCGACTCCGTGCCGGACGTCATCCGAGACGAACTCATCCGCGACATCAAGAAGCAGGAGGTGGAGATCCAGAAGCGGATGTCCGAGCTGTCGAAGAAGTACGGCGCGCGCCACCCCCAGATCCTGGCCCTCCAGGAGGAGCTCAACTCCCTGCAATCGCGCAAGGCCAACGAGATCGGCCGGATCGTCGATGCCCTCTACAACGAATACAAGGTCGCCCTGGCCAAGGAGTATTCCCTGAAGAACGCCCTGAGCCAGCAGAAGGGCGAGAGCCTCGCCATGAACGTGAAGGCGATCGACTACAACGTGCTGAAGCGCCAGGCGGAAAGCAGCCGCGAGATGTACGACATCCTCGTGAAGCGCTTCAAGGAGACGTCCATCACGGAGGACATCAAGACCGGCAACATCCGGATCGTGGATCTGGCGGAGATCCCCAAGTCGCCCGTCAAGCCCAAGAAGGCCCAGAACCTGCTCCTGGGGCTGATCGTGGGACTCGCCCTCGGCGTGGGGCTCGCGTTCTTCCTCGAATACCTGGACAACACGATCAAGGTTCCCGACGACATCAAGAACATCCTGAAGCTGCCGTATCTGGGGCCCGTTCCCGCCATCGCCGCCGCCGAGGGCGGCGCCGTCAACGGCGCGAGGAATCCCGCGGACGACCTCGTCTCGCACCTCTCGCCCAAATCGACGGCCAGCGAGGCCTACCGGGGCATCCGGACGAGCATCCTCTTCTCGTCCGCGGAGCAGGCGCCGCGGGTGCTGATCATTTCGAGCTCGGGGCCGCGCGAGGGAAAGACGATCACCTCCGCCAACATCGCGATCACCATGGCCCAGGCGGGCAATCGCGTCGTCATCCTCGACTGCGACATGCGGCGGCCGCGCGTCCACAAGATCTTCTCCCTGTCGCGGGACCGCGGGATGTCGAACCTGCTGGTCGGCAACGATGAACTGGACAACGTCGTCGTCCACACGGACATCCCCAATCTCGACGTCATCCCCTCCGGGCCGATTCCGCCCAATCCGTCGGAGGTCCTGAGTTCCCAGCGGATGGCGGATCTCATCGAAGTCCTGCGCGGGCGCTACGACCGGATCATCATCGATACGCCGCCGATCACGGCGGTGACGGATGCCGTCATCCTCTCCAAGGTCGTCGACGGCGTCGTCCTGATCGTGAGGGCGGGCGTGGCCCACCGCGAACTCGTCCGGAACGCCGTCGAGCAGCTCCGGCAGGTCAACGCCCACATCCTGGGCGCGGTCCTGAACGGCGTGGACATGGGCCGCGACAGCTACTACTATTACCAGTACTACTATTACTACTACGGCGAGGACGGCGAACGGAAGAAGAAGACGCGGACGCGCAAGAAGATGCGCAGCCGCTACTACGGCGCGGACAAGGAAGGCCGGAAAAAGGATGGGGACAGCGCCGTCGCCTGAGCTTCCGGATAACCGTCGCCACCCCGATTCCGGGGCGACGATGGGGCGTGATCAAAGGCGGACTTTAAAGACCTGACCCCGATACCTGCCGGCCGAGAGAGGAAGGATCCGAGGACAACGACGGCGCTTGAGAAATCAGGCGCCGTTTTCTTTCAGGGATTGAGTTCGAAGGCATTCCGGATCAGGTCCACCGCGCCGGCGCCGTCCGGCGACAGACGGATGGCCGCGACGTCGAAGCGGGCGGGCCGGTCCTCCAGGCCGCGGCCGGCCAGATAGTGCCGGGCGGTCCGGATCATCTTTTCCTGCTTTTTTGCATGCACGGCCAGTTGCGGGTCGCCGTAGCGCGCCGAGCGGCGGCTTTTGACCTCGACGAAGCAGACCGTGGTCCCGTCCCGGGCGACGATGTCGATCTCCCCGAAGCGGCAGCGGTAGTTCCGCTCCAGCACGACATAGCCCATCCGCTCGAGGTAGGCCGCGGCGATCGCCTCGCCCCGCTTCCCCGTATCGATGCGTCGCCGGTCTTTCAGCCTTCCTGCCGCCGGGCTTTCCGGATCACGTCTGACCAATGCTCCCCCCTTTCCCCTTTGCTGTAGAGCTACCACGTAAACGTGGTTTGCCGGGTCGTTTTGCCCGCTTCCCTCTCCTTCAGGTGAAAGGATTTTCGGTGGATCTTCGACAGGCCGAAGGCGGCGATGGCACGGCGATGCTCGGCGGTGCCGTAGCCCTTGTTCTTGAGAAAGTTGTACTGCGGGTACTGGCGGTGGTAGATCTCCATGATCCGGTCCCGGGAGACCTTGGCGACGATGGAGGCCGCCGCGATGGAAATGCTGAGGGCGTCGCCCTTGACGATGGTCTTCTGGGGCGTATCGATCCGGATGGCACAATTGCCGTCCACGAGGATAAAATCGACGGCGCAGTCCAGGTCGAGGACCGCCTCGCGCATGGCCAGACGCGTGGCCTGGAGGATGTTCAGGGCGTCGATGACGTCCGGTTCGACGACCCCCAGGCCGACGGCCACGGCCGCCGACCGGATGACGTCGTGGAGCGCCGATCGCCGGGCCGGGGAGAGCTGCTTGGAATCGTTGATGTCGGGGTGATGGTAATCGCGGGGAAGGACAACGGCGGCGGCTACGACCGGCCCGGCCAGGGGCCCTCGTCCGGCCTCGTCGACGCCGGCAATGACCGTGTAACCCTCCCCGTAGGCAAGATTTTCAAAGTCATTCATCGCCACGAACGCACCGTTTTCAATCGGATAGGCAGCGAAACCTGGCCTGATGGAATCCCGGTTTTTCATTCCCGCCCCCGACATGCCGCGGCGGGGGCGGGCTTCAGCGGGAATCCGGCGCTTGCGAAAGCCTCACGGATTCCCGTCCGGGGAAATCGACGGGCGCGGAAGCCTCGCGGATTCGCGTCCGGGGGGATCGACGGGCATGGGCGCAAGGGGTGCCGGAGGGGCGCCCGTCAGGATTTTCCCACTTCCTTGATCCGGGCCTTCTTGCCGCGCAGGGCCCGCAGGTAGTACAGGCGTGAGCGGCGCACACGGCCCCGGTTGACCACCTCGATCCGGTCGATGACCGGGGAGTGGAGCGGGAAGATTCGCTCGACGCCCACGCCGTAGGAAACCTTCCGCACGGTGAAGGTGGAGCGGTTCAAGCCGTTCCGCCGCCGGATGACGACGCCCTCGTAGGCCTGGATCCGCTGTTTCTGTCCTTCCACGATCCGGACATACACCCGGACGGTGTCTCCGGATTTGAACGCGGGGATGTCCCCACGCATCTGTTCTTTTTCGAGCATTTCGATGACGTTCATCGCACCTTCCTCCTCTTCACGGCCTCGCTTCGGATATCGGAAACAGGGCCGTCGCCCCGTTTGCACTCATTTTTTGCCGCCCAACCTCCGTCTTTCCACCTGACGCAACGTGTGGGCATTCCGCAATCTCGATCCCGCCGGCGCACCCCGGCGTTTTTCTTCAACCTAATCCCCCTTTTTTTCCAGCAGATCCGGGCGGCGCGCCAAGGTCCGCTTCAGGGCCTCCGTCCGCCGCCAGGCCTCGATCTCGGCGTGGTTCCCCGAGAGCAGGACCTCCGGCACCGGCCAGCCCCGGTACGCCGCGGGGCGGGTGTAGTGGGGATACTCCAGAATCCCCGTGGAAAACGAATCCTCGGCGGCCGAGGCGTCGTTCCCGAGCACCCCGGGGATCAGCCGGGAAACGGCGTCGACCACAACCATCGCCGCGAGTTCCCCGCCCGTCAGCACGTAGTCGCCGATGGAGAGTTCCCGGTCGACCAGGTGCTCGCGCACCCGTTCGTCCACCCCCTCGTAATGACCACACAGAAGGACCAGGCGCGGATGACACGCCAGTTCCTCCGCCCGGCGCTGGGTGAAGGGCTCGCCCTGCGGGGTCATCAGGATGACCAGGCCCTCCGAGCGGTCCGGCAGGATCGTCTCGAGCGCCCGATCGATGGGTTCCACCTTCATGACCATCCCGCCGCCCCCGCCGTACGGGGCGTCGTCGGTCATGCGGTGCCGGTCCGTCGCATAGTCCCGGATATCGTGGAGGCGGATGTCGACGAGCCCCTTGTCCCGCGCCTTCCCGATCAGGCTCTCGGCCAGGGGCGAGGCGAACATCCCGGGAAAGACCGAGAGGATGTCGAAGCGGATCATGTCCCCCTCCTACAGCCCTTCCAGCAGGCGAACCACCATAACCTTCCCGGCGCGATCGACCTCTCGGACGACCTCGGCGATGGCCGGCAGGAGGATCTCCCGGTCCGGCCCGGTGCAGACGTACACGTCGTTGCTCCCCGTGGGGAAAATGGCGGTGATGCGGCCCAGTTCCTCGCCCGCCTCCGTCCGGACGGTCATGTCCAGCAGGTCGCGCCAGTAGTATTCGTCGGGAGCGAGCGGCGGCGCCTGGTCTTCCGGCAGCAGGAGGAACCGTCCCGCCAGCGCGCCGGCGGCATCGCGGTCCGCCACCCCCTCGAGTTCGAGGAATAACGCCCCGCCCCGTGATTCGAGGGCGCGGATCCGATAGCTCCGGGCCGCCCCTTCCGGCCCGGCGGCGATGAAAATCTCATCGAGGGACGAAAGCAGCCCCTCGTCGTCGAGGAAATAAACGGCCTTCATGCGTCCCTGTACGCCGTGGGCCTTCACGATCCGGCCTATTTCAATGAACCGCATCTCTTTATTCTTTATTCGATGATTTCCAGCACCGTTCGCTTGCGCAATTTCGTCGAGGCGGCGCTCAGGATGGTCCGCATGGCCTTGGCGGTCCGGCCCTGCTTGCCGATGACCTTGCCCAGGTCCTCCTTCGCAACCCTGAGTTCGATGACGGATGTCTGCTCGCCGACAATCTCGGAAATTTGAACCAGATCAGGTTGATCCACCAGCGCCTGAGCCATGTATCTGATCAATTCCTTCATCGCCTCCACCTCCACGGATTGTTGATGTTCATCCACTCGCTGTCGACGCCTGCGTTCATCGTTCGCGGAAACGGACTCGGCTCCGGGCGCACTCCGGGAAGGCTATCCCTTCGCGGCGATCCCCTTTTTCTGAAGCAGCTGGGAGACCGTCAGGGTCGGCTTCGCCCCCTTGGCCAGCCATTCGGCGACGCGGCCTTCCTCAACCGTAATGGCGGCCGGTTCCTGATTGGGGTCGTACGTCCCGACAATCTCCAGAAACTTCCCGTCCCGGGGGGACTCGGAATTCGCCACGACGATGCGATAGAAGGGTTTCCCCTTTGCGCCGATCCGCGTTAATCTGATTTTTGTTGCCATCCGTCTCTGTCCTAACCTCCTGAAGTGTTCTATGGCGATTCAAAACGAACGAGCTATCTAACACACTTTTTTCGGAATTAAAAGGGGAAATTACCGCGCTTCAGGGCCTTCAAGCCCCCCTTGCCCGTCATCCGCTTCATCATCTTGCGCATGTCGATGTAGTTCTTGATCAGGCGGTTGACGTCCTGGACGGACGTGCCGCTGCCCCGGGCGATGCGCTTGCGCCGGGAGCCGTCGATGAGCAGGTAGTTGAGGCGCTCGGCGCGGGTCATGGAGTCGATGATGGCCCCCACGCGAACCAGTTCCCGCTCGTCGGGGGTCACGTCCTTCAGGCCCTTGACCTTGCTCAGGCCGGGGATCATGCCGAGGATGTCCGTCAGCGACCCCATCTTTTTGATCTGCCGGAGCTGATCGCGGAAGTCCTCCAGGGTGAACTCGTTTTTGCGGATCTTCCGTTCGAGCTCGCGGGCCTCCTTTTCGTCCACCGTCGCCTGGGCCTTCTCCACCAGCGTGACGATGTCGCCCATCCCCAGGATGCGCGAGGCCATGCGGTCCGGATGGAAGACCTCGAGGGCGTCGATCTTCTCGCCCACGCCGACGAATTTGATGGGCTTGCCGATGACGGCCTTGAGCGACAGGGCCGCGCCGCCCCGGGCGTCGCCGTCCATCTTCGTCATGATGACGCCGTCGATGCCGAGCAGTTCGTCGAACTTCTTCGCGACGTTGACGGCTTCCTGACCCGTCATGGCGTCGGCGACGAAGAGGATCTCCGAGGGGGTGACGATCTCCCGGATCCGCTTCAGTTCGTCCATCATCGCCGCGTCGATGTGGAGGCGCCCCGCCGTATCGACGATGACCGCCTCGTAGCCCTGGCGTCGGGCCTCCTCGACGGCCTGCACGCAGATTCTCACCGGGTCGCGTTCTTCTCCGGCGGCGAAGATCCCGGCGCCGATCTTCTCGCCCATCACCCGGAGCTGCTCCATGGCGGCGGGCCGGTACACGTCCGCGGAGACCAGGTAGGTGCGCTTGCCCTGCGCGGCGAGCAGGCGCGCCAGCTTCACGGCCGTCGTGGTCTTGCCGCAGCCCTGGAGGCCGACGAGCATGATCGGGGCGGGGATGCGGTTGCCGAAGCGGAGCTGGCTCGTGCCGCCGCCCATGAGCTCGATCAGCCGGTCGTGGACGATCTTGACGACTTGCTGGCCGGGGGTGATGCTGTCCACGACCTCCTGGCCGACGGCCCGTACGCGGACCTCCTCGATGAAATCCTTGACCACCTTGAAGTTGACATCCGCCTCGAGCAGGGCCATGCGGATCTCCTTCAGGGCGGACTGGATGTTCTCCTCGTCCAGCCGTCCGCGGCCCTTGAGCTTTTTGAAGATGCCGTCCAGTTTTTCCGAAAGACTCTCGAACATCGTTGACCTGCTTATTTTTCCCGACGGACGACGCCCTGGACGCCGGGGACCTTGGTCGACACGGCGGCGGACGCCTGTTTCGCGCTCTCGACACTGTCGAACCCGCTCAACGCCACGCGGTACCAGGTCCCCTTGCCGGGCACCTCGACCGCCTCCACGCGGGCCCGATACCCCAGGGCCGCCAGTTTCTTGTTCAACTGCTCCGCCTTGGCCTTCTCCTGGTAGGAGACGAGCTGCACCAGAAACCTATCCTTTCCCGCGACCGGCTTCTCCGCGGGCCCCGCCGGCGCGGGTTTGGCCGCACCGGGAACGCTCGCCGCACCCGGCAGCGTCGCCTTCTGTGCGGCGGGGGTGGGCGTCGGCGCCGGATGGCGCGCCTGGGACGACACGGGCGGTTTCACGCCGGCTGACGGCTGCGTTTGGCCCGCCGTCGCGGGGACCTTGGCTGCCGGAGACGCGGCCGCGGGCAGAGATGCCGGCGGCGCCGGGACGCCGGGACGCTGGAGGATGATGTCGTCCTTTCCCTTACTCAGGGTGTCGTAAAACGTCAGGCCGATATCGTCTTGTCCCGGGGGGGCGTTCTCCTTCTTCGCCTCGCCGAGCGCGACCGGCGCCGGCGGCGCCTTCCATCCCAGCCATTCCCCCACGATGCCGGGGAGATAGCCGGTGATCGCCGCGGGATAGGTGTCGATGTTCTTCCCGACCGTCACCCCGAAAAGAAAGGTCGCGAAGAGCCCGGCCGCCATGCCGAAGGCCAGGAGCGAAAACCCCGTCTTTCCCAGTTTGACTTCAAATTGCTTCCGGTTCTTTGCGACCATGCGCCACCGCCGTTCGGAAACAATCGGGCACGGCGCCCCTCCTTTCATGGAAAACAGGGCGCAATCCCCGCCCTGCTCTACATGCGCTCCGGCGCCGACACCCCCAGGAGCCCCAGGACGTTCACCAGCACGGTCCGGACCGCCCGGACGAGAAAGAGGCGCGCCCCGGAGAGGTCCCCGTCCTCGGAGACCACCTTGTTTTTGTTGTAATAGCTGTGAAACAGGCCCGCCAGCCCGTTGAGATAGAAGGTCAGGCGGTGGGGTTCCAGGTTCCGCGCCGCCCCTTCAATCACCTCCGGCAGGCGGATCAGGGTCTTGATCAGGGCCGCCTCCTCCGGGAGCGTCAGGCGTTCCAGGGCCGCCTGTCCGTAGGCCGGCACGGCCACGCCTTTTTCGGCGGCCGTTTTCAGGATGCTGCAGATCCGCGCGTGGGCGTACTGGACGTAATAGACCGGGTTGTCGTTCGACTGGCGTTTCGCCACCTCGAGGTCAAAATCCAGGTGGCTGTCGGAGCGCCGCATGAGGAAGTTGTAGCGCGCCGCGTCCCGTCCGACCTCGTCGACCACCTGACGCAGGGTGACGAACTCGCCCGAGCGCGTGGACATGGCCACGGGCTTGCCGTCCCTGAGGAGGTTGACGAGCTGGACGAGGATAACCTGCAGGGCCTCCTTCGCGTACCCCAGGGCCTGGACGCCCGCGAGCATGCGGGGGATGTAGCCGTGGTGGTCCGCGCCCCAGACGTCGATCACCGTGTCGAAGCCGCGCTCGAACTTGTTCCGGTGGTAGGCGATGTCGGCGGCGAAGTACGTGGGCGCCCCGTTCTGGCGGATGACGACCCGGTCCTTCTCGTCGCCGAAGGCCGTCGTCCTGAACCACAGGGTGCCGTCCTCGCGGTAGATGAAGCCCTGGGCCTCGAGCGCCGCCAGAAGCTTCGCCACGCCGTCGTTCTCGTAGAGGGTCCGCTCGCTGAAGTAGCGGTCGAAGACGATCCCGAAGGCCTTCAGGTCGTCCTTGATCCCGTCGAGGATGACCCCGCCGGCATGGTCCGTCAGGCGGGGGATGGCCTCCCCTTCCGCCTCGTCGAGACAGCGCCGGCCCTCCCGCGCGAGGACCTCCCGCGCCAGTTCCCGGATGTACTCGCCCTGATAGCCGTTCTCCGGAAACGGCGCGTCCCCGCCGGCCAGCTCCCGGCAGCGGGCGAGGACCGACCGGCCTAGGTTGTGCATCTGGTTGCCCGCGTCGTTGATGTAGTATTCCCGCTCGACCGCATAGCCGCAGGCGGCGAGGACCGCGGCGACGGCGTCGCCCACCACCGCCCCCCGGGCGTGGCCGATGTGCAGGGGGCCCGTGGGATTGGCGCTGACGAACTCCACCTGAACGCGCCTTCCGGCGCCGAAGTCGAGCCGGCCGTAGCCCGCCCCCTCGCGCTCCACGGCCTCCAGGAGCGTCGCCCAGAACCCCTCGCGGATGAAGAAATTGATGAAGCCGGGGCCGGCGATTTCCGTCCGGGCGACGACGCCCCCGGGATCGTCCAGCTCCGCGATCAGGGCCTCGGCGATCCGCCGCGGGTTCATCTTCAGGCGCGAGGCCAGCATCATGGCCGCGTTCGTGGCGTAATCGCCGTGCACGGCGTCCTTGGTGAGTTCGATCTCCACCGCGGGGAGTTCCGCCGCCGCAAGCGTGCCCTTCTCCATGCACGCCGCAAGGGCCTCCCCGACCATCCGTTCCAGCCGTTTCTTCATATCCTAAGCTCTTGCCGGTCTCATCAACAGCCCTGCGGCCACCCCGAGTCTGCCCAATGGGGTCCGCCGCGACCCGCATCGTCCCGTTTCGATCAAAAAAAAGTGACAAGTAACCCTCCAATCCCGGCTGTTACTTGTCACCTCGCTGTCCTACGGTGCTGAGGGCGGACGGGCTATCCCTCACGTTCCTTTTTCACCGCCTCGTCGATATCCTTGTCCTTGATGGCAAGGTCCCGGGAGTAATCGGCGCAGTGGACCTGCCCGGTCGCATCCGTGGACACGCTGAATTTTTTCTGACAGGTCCCTCTCCAGGCGCAGATGGCGCAGTACCTTCGATCCATGGCCATGATGCAATACCCCCTTCTTGAAGATTCCCCCGACGGGCGGCGCCACACTAATACGGATGCCCCTTTCAAGTCAAGGATTTTTGCACGCGGGGCCGCTGTCCGGGGCCTCTCGCCGCGTTCCGCAAACGCGCCGATAAACCGTTGAAAAACGGTTTGACATTCGAGGAGAGTTTTCTTTAAGATGCGTGCAAAGTCCTTATTCAAAAAGGAAGGCCCGCCATGAGAAAGTATCTCCTCCGGATGTCCGTCGTCGTTTCGGTCCTGATCCTCCCCGTCTTCGCCGACGCCGCCTGCCTGATCCGCCTCGAGAGCGGCGGCCGGATCTGGACGCCCCTCTGCTGGGAGGAAAGCGGGGAATGGAAGTTCTACGTGGGCGACGGTATCGCGGGAGTCGAGAAAAACATGGTGCGTCACATAGAAAAAACCGCCATGACCACAGGCGTCGTCCAGGAAACAAAGGCGCCGATCCCCGCCGATACCGCGGAGAAGGCCGAAAAAAGCCCCTCGTCTCCGGCCAACGTTGAGAGCGGCGCGGCGCTCCCCAAACCTCCGGCAAAGCAAGTCGATGTGAAGGCCTATCAGGACAGGATGGCCAAGCTCAAGACGGACCTGAACCGGACGCTGGCGCGGATGAAGAAGGCCACGGCAAATAACGATCCTGGCGCCAAGGAGGAGGCAACGGCGGAAAACCGCCGGATCTCCGATGAAATGTACCGTCTGACCGACGAACTGAAGGAAGGCAACAACGGCGTCCTGCCCGCCGACTGGTGGGAAGGGATCGGCAGGGAAGAGCCGGCGGAACCGTAAACGGGAAGGCGCAGCCGCCTCCCCCCTTTAGAAAACATCCCGCCAGGCCGTCCGCTCGAGCGTGGTGACCGAATTGATGTTCTGCAGGTTGCTCAGGGCCGTGGAACTGTAAAACAGGTTGATGCTGCCGGTCAGGTCGATCAGCTTGCTCTCGTGGCCGATCGTGATCATGGAACCGTAAATATTGCCGGTTCCGCTGCCGAAAACCCGGCCGGTCCCCCTCAGGATAACCAGCCCTTCGAACTCGAAATTGCCGTTGATCTGGAGTTCACCCCCGTTATCGACGATGATGATGCCCGCGCCGTTCCCCGAACCGTTCAACGTGGCGCCATTCGGAATGACCGTGACGGCGGGATTGTCCCGCGTGCCCAGCGTGGTCTGATACAGGTTATTCGTCAGGACGTTGTTGACGAAATTATTGTATTCCGTCTCCCGGCTGGGCCCCAGGGTCTGCGTGGGACTCCCTCCCAGGTGGGCGGAAACATTTCCCGTGACGGTCGGGGTCATGACGGTGTAGAGGCCCGGCTTGGTCGGCAGTGAACTGTCCGCCGTCGTGTCGCAGGCGCTGCCATTGCAGTTCGGATCGGCCGGCACCGGGTAATCATGGCCGTCGATCGCATAGCCGCCACCCGTGCCATGCTTAAAGTCAACCGCGGGCCCGCCGCCGTACATGGCCACCGCGCCGTCCGCGCTCGTGGTAGACGGAGGAATCTTCCGGATGCGGGCCTCGATCGTCTTCGAGGTGTTGTTGGTCCCGATGCCGGTCATCTGGAACCGGTACCGGTAGGGCGCCACATAGTGGAGCGTCACCGAGGGGTTGAAGCTGAAGCCAGCCGGACAGGTTACGTTTATTGTGCTTGTGGGAGACCCGGCCGTGGGATAGGCGACCACGTTGTTCCGCAGGTGCCAGATAACCTGCTCCACCCCCGCCTCGGCCTCGTAAAAGGCCTGGGTGCCGGCCTTGTAGTTCGCGCTGATCTTCATGTCCGTCGTGCTCATGATCACGGCCGTCGAACCGAGCAGCACGAGGACGGCCGTCAGGAGCAGCACGACCACGAGGACCATGCCCCGTTCGTCGGTATGCCGCACTTCCTTGCGGGGTTCGATGAGCTGCGCCATGCTGACCTCCCCTGCCTTTCAGATGGCAAGATTTCTGGCCGTCACGACGGACGTCAGCGTGTACGTCCGGTAACCGCCATTGGTGGAATAGGCCGGATCGGGCTTGGCCGTCCTGCCGGTGATCGTGATTCTAATCGCGCGGACATCCGCGGCGTTGAGCGTGGATGCGCCGGCGCTATCCAGGTAATCAAAAGAGAAGGAATCCACATTTTCGACGAACGGCTGGGCGCTGCCGCCGGTATTCCGGGTGATCCGGTTGTTGGCCGAATCGAACGCGTAGATGATGTTCTCCTCGCTCGTTCCGTCGATGGCCCCGTCGCCGTCCAGGTCCGCCTGGATCTCGAGTTGCGTCGCGTCGACGAACACCCCGACGAAGTCATTCCCCGTGTCCGCATCGGAATTCACCCCGGACGGATCGTACCGCGCCATCCGGATCTCCCGGGCCATCATGTCCATGCCAGCTCTCACGCTCTGCTGCATGGCCACGATCTCCTCCTGGTTTCCAAACGTCTTGTATTGAATCGTGAAGACGCTGTACGCGGCGCCCAAAACCACGAGGCCGATCGCCATGGCGATCATCATCTCGATCAGGGTAAACCCGCGCGCGTCGTGCCGAACCGCCGGCGTTTTCCGGGATGCAATTCCTGTTGCGCGACATTTCCTCACGATTCGATACGGCAATGCACTGCTCCTATTGACTGACGATGCTCCGGAGAACCACGTTATGGCCTGTCCCCTGCCAGTTCCACGCCACCGTAACGACCAGGGTGCTCATCCCCGTTGCCGGCGAGTTCGCGGTCACGGTCCAGGTGCGGGTAAAGATGGATTCCTGCGTATCCGTCCCGTCCGCCAGACTGGCATAGGCGGTGTTTTTCAACTCCTCCATCTTGTCCGCGGCCAGCGTGGTCGCGGTGGTCATCGTCTTGCTGAAGGAGTTCCCCTTGATGACCATGACGGTCACGGAAATGACCCCCAGCATGGCGACCACGAGGAGGAAGATCGCAATCATGATCTCGATTAGTGTAAAACCTTGCTTTTTATGCAACCGGGAGATCGTCATCGCCTTTTTCACCCTGCTTGCCGCGCCTTTCGCATCTCCTAATTGGAAACCGCCACCCGTCCGGAAATCGCCACGGTGATATCCCTCGATCCGGCTGAATTCGTCACGGTGACCGTTCCAAGCTGGGACGCCGCACCCCTTGGATTGAAAATCGGATCGTTCGTCGTACTCAAGGCGACATCGTGATAGTCTTGATGGACATCCTTCGAGATGTTGACGCCCTCATTAGTGGCAACCGTCCCGTTGCCGTCGGCGTCGCTCCAGATCTCGTAGGTATGCCCATCCGCTTCGATGTGAACCTTGACCTTCTGATTCAGACTGACGGCCATCATTCTCGCATTCATCAGGTCGGACATGACCTGCCTGGCCGCCCCCTTCAGACGGCTCCGGACCATGAAGGTCTGGTAACCGGGAACCGCGATCGCCGTCAGAATGGCGATGAGCGCAATCACGACGATGAGTTCGATGAGCGTGAATCCCCGGGCTGTTTTCTTGAATCTGGTCACGGTTCCCTCTTTTCGGACAGGCGCGTGAACACGGCATGGGCACGCCCCTGGTGTTTATAATACGGGCGAAGACATTCGATTGTCAACAGGAATTCGCGCCCGATGGGCCCCTTTGAGTGGCCGAGGTCACCCCGGCAGCGTGACCGACTTCACACAAGGGTTCAGAGGTTCCTCGGGGCGACGACGGCCGTCAGGGTATAGCGGCGATGATGGTCGCCATGAGCCGCATCCACGTAGGAGGAATCCGGCTTGGCGGTTTTCGCCGTCACCTGGATCTGCACCTGGGCAATGGAGGGAACCTGGGCCGACGTCGGGTTCGCCACAACGGTCCCGTCAACCAGGGTATAGGTGAAATTCAGGGCCTCGATGCCCTCGACAATCGGCTGCCACGATTTCGTCCCGTCCGCCGCGATGCTGTAGCGCTCAAGGACGCCTCCGCTGACGCGAAAGGCGATCTGCTCCTTGTCGTTCGCGTCCAGGGTCCCGTCGCCGTCCTCGTCGCAGGTAAAGGCCACGCTGCCCTGGTTCGTGGCCCGATCCTCGCTGGCCGAGAGCTGAAAGCCAAACGTGCCGGTCGTCCGCTGCGGATTGAAACCCGCCATCCGGATATCCCGGCCGATGATGTCGATCGCCGCCCGCGCGTTCTGCTGAATGTCCACGACCTGTTCCTGGTTCCCAAGCTCCCGGTTCTGAAGGGTGAAGACGC
This sequence comes from Syntrophaceae bacterium UBA2251, assembly GCA_002347815.1. Classification (GTDB taxonomy): domain Bacteria; phylum Desulfobacterota; class Syntrophia; order Syntrophales; family UBA2251; genus UBA2251. Next base: position 43,149 of record DDXV01000064.1, on the reverse strand, counting down.
CGTACATGGCGCCGAGAATGGCAAGCCCGAGGGCCAGGGCGATCATGAGTTCGACCAGCGTGAAGCCGCCCCTGCCGGACCCTTGGGCGCCTAGACGGACGACGCCTCCCGTCCCGTTCCTCGTCGGGCGGTTCCTGTCGGCCCCCTGGTCCACCGTGAAGCGCACTGTTTTAGACCCTCCCCGCCCGATCGCCCGCGGCGGCGACCGTTCCCCTACCCTCACTCGATCGCCACCCGCCCGGAGCTGTTGACCGTCACCGACTTCGTCTGGCCAAGGGTCGAGCTGGTCAGGATAATGGTCATCCCGACGGTGGCGCTCAGACGCCCGGACGAGACGAACGTCGGACTGGCGGCGGCCGCGACGGTCACATCGTGATAACCGAAGCCGGTCTGAATATTTCGGGAGAGCGCCGCCGACGTCGGATCGCAGGTATAGGTGGCGGCGGCGGAGGTTGGAAAGCTCACCTGAACATTACGGTTTTGTGACACGGCCGTCATTCTGGCATTCATGAGGTCGGACATGACCAGCCTCGCCGCCCCGTTGAGCCGCCGCTGCGCCATGTAGGTCTGCATGAAGGGGACGGCAACGGTCGCAAGAATGGCCATGATGGCCACGACGATGATCAGCTCCATCAGACTGAAGCCGCCCCGGTGGGTCTTCCTCCGCATGACGCCTCTTCGATGGGCCGCCGACGATTCATGGCCGGGAGAATCCCCCCGGCGAACGGTCCGGCATTCCCGACTTCTTTATCAAACCCGCGCGATTGCTGGCAGCAGTCATTAAACCACAGACGAAATTGAATGAAAAGGAGAAATTCCGAAAAATCGACGGTCAAATTTTCTTGACGCGTCCCGCAAGCCGGGGGTATTGAGAAACCGGAGGGTGCGATATGAAGCGAATACCATGTCTTCTCTTGATCCTGATCTTTCTTTTTCCGTCCGTCGCGCCGGTGGCATCGGTCATCTATCTCAAAAACGGCAGTCGCCTGACAACCCCCGCATGGAGCCGGGAGGGGGATATGATCCTTTTTCAAACCTCCGCGGGTGTCATGGGCATCGAGAACCGGGAGGTGCTGAAGATCGTATCGGACGATGCCGCAACGACGTCAGAGGCGGCGCCCCCCCGCCCTGCCGCCCCGGCCGTCAAAGGGAAGGAGGCGACCCCGCCCGCGGCCGCTCCCGAAGGGAAGACGTCCGCCGCCCCGGCCCCCGCGACCGCCCTGAAACCGCTGGCGGAAGAGGTCGACCTCGACGCCTACAAGGCCAGGAAACGGGAACTCCAGGGACAACTGGATGCCGCCATGGCCCGGATGCGCGAATCGGCCCGCCTTGAGGACGAGCCCGCCAAGGAACAGGCCCGTCGCGAGATGCGGGCGATCTCCGCGCAGATCTATGAACTCACGGATGAAGTCAAGCGCCAGAACAAGGGTGTTCTTCCCGCCGACTGGTGGAAATAGTTTTACCGAACGTCCTTCCAGCTCAGGACGTCGAGCGGCTGGTTTGCGGTCAGGGCCAGGATAGCCGTCGAGCAGTAAATGATATTGGCATTCCCTCCGACCACGTCCGCGTCGGTCGACCCCCCGCTGATCATCGCTCCCGTCACGTTTTTCGTTCCGCCACCGGTGAACGTCACCGACCCCGAGACCAGCACAGCACCGTTCCAGGAAAAGCCGCCGTGCAGGAAGGCATCGCCCTCGATCAGCAAAAGACCGCAGCCCGTGGCGCCCCCCGTCAGGCTGATATCCGTCGGAACCCCCGCGCTCGTCTTGGTGTTGTAGTAAACGATGTTCATCACGCCGCACGTGGAAGGATCCGTGTCGGACTCCCCCAGCACCGGCGTTCCCCAGCCGTCGCCGGGGCCGGGTGTCGTGGTATTGGTTTGAGTGGCGCTTTCCACATGATACGTGAAATTGGCGCTCGTTTTATAGGTATCGATCAGGGCCTGAACGTTGAGCGGCGTGCTGGTGTGGACGATCGGAGTCGTTCCGGCAATCGTCGGGTTGCCGTTCGTGGTCACTGTCGATATCGCTTGGCCGGTCACGATGCCGGGCTTGTCGGCACTGCCGCAAGCGTCGTTGCCGATCACGTTAGTGCTGGATCCCTGAATGCTGGTCGCGGCATTGACGGACAGGGCGGCGGGAACGGGGAGTGGCGGCTTGCGCGCCGCCTCGACCTCGATCGTCCGGTTGGATCCGCTAGAGGCCCCGTAACTGGAGATGAGATAGATGTTGCTGCCGGTGGTCGTGTTGCGCTCGTAGTCGCCGTCCCCGTCGGCATCCCCCCAGTAGAGAAGATTCCCCGCGCCGTCGGTCTGATGACGGATCCGGACCGTGTAGTCGAGGGCCGACTGCAGGCTGGAGACGAGGACGTGCATGGCATTCGTGGTGTCATATCCCTTGCCCTGGGCCTTCACGTCGGTCCCGATGTACACCGACCACGTGGCGCTGGAAGGATGGGCGTCGGTGATCGGGTTCGCCGAATCCGCCCGAAGCCGGGACAGCGCTTCGTTCACCCCCGCCTCGGCGGAAAACAGGGCCTTCTGCGTCGAACCATAGTTCCCCGCGATCTGCAGATCGGTCGAAACCATCATCAGCGTCGAAAACCCGACGATGACGATGACCACCACGATGAGGATGGCCACCACGACGGTCATGCCCCGCTCGTTCCCGCAAGCCCCCCGGTGTGTTTTACGCGCGCCCTTATTCATGTCCGTGCCTGCCCGACGGTTCCACGCGCGGGAGGTCTCGATGGGAGACTTCGCGCACAACCTTGAAAAAACCTGCCCTCCGAAAGATTTCATGGGTGGATTCTACCGTCTCGTTCCGTATTTGTCCATCCCGGAAAATTTCATTTTCCCGATCGAGGGGCGCGCCGACAAGGCGGCGTCCGTCAGAACGGGGACGGGATCAAAAGAGCCGATGAAACATCAGGAAATTGAAGAACGCCGCGCCGAAGAAGAGGTAGGCGACGGCGGCCAGGGACAGGAAGGGCCCGAAGGGCACGGCATACTTCGTGTCCGCCCCCTTGGCGACCATCAGCGCGATGCCGACGGCGGCGCCCGTGAGCGAGCTGACGAGCAGGATGAAGATCAGCGACTTCCAGCCGAGGAAGGCCCCGATCATCGCCAGGAGCTTGATATCGCCGCCCCCCATCCCTTCTCGCTTCGTGGCCAGTTCGTAGGCGACCGCGATGGCGTAGAGGACCCCGCCGCCCAACAGGAGCCCCAGGAGGGCTTCCAGCCAGGGGAGGCGCATGGCGAAGACGGCCAGGAGAAACCCGATGGGAATCCCCGGCAGGGAGATGACGTCGGGGATGATCTGGTGATCGATGTCGATGAAGGTGACGGCAATGAGCGCCGCCGTGAAGGCGAAGGCGGCGAAGAAGGCCGCGCCGGGGCCGTACTTCCAGAAAAGGAGCAGGGCCAGGAGGGCGGTGAGGCCCTCGACGGCCGGATAGCGCCACGAGATGGCGGCGGCGCAGGCGCGGCAGCGGCCCCTGAGGATGAGGAAGCTCAAGAGGGGGAGGTTGTCGTACCAGCGGATCGGCGTGAGGCAATGCGGGCAGCGGGAGCCCGGGCGGACGATGGACTGCTCGGCCGGCAGCCGGTAGATGCAGACGTTGAGGAAGCTCCCGACGGCGGCGCCGAAGACAAAGACCAGAATCTCTACGAACAGCGCCGTCATGGCCCTCTCCTTTCCCCGGCCCGCAACCCCCTCGAATGGGGCCCCTCCTCATGTCCCGGGCAGGCGTGAATCCGGCGGCGGCCGGAAAATCCGGGCTCCCGTTTCCGCGGGATCGACACGGCTCTCCCCTCAGCCATCCTTGCGGTCCCAGTCGTAGGGGATGTCGTTGACGTGGGGGTCGACGCGGAACTCGTCCGGTTCCTCGTACCGGTAGACCTCCGTCGGCGTGTTGACGACAATGGCCTCGTCCGGCGAGATGCACTTGAAGCCGTGATGGACGTAAGGCGGGATGTGGATGAGGATGGGGTTGTGCTCCCCGGCGAAGAAGGCGTTGATCTCCCCCCGGGTCGGCGAGTCCCCGCGGCCGTCGTACAGGACGATCTTCATCATCCCCCTGACGACGGCCATGTTGTCGGATTGCTTCTTGTGGTAGTGCCAGCCCTTGACCACGCCGGGGTAGGCCGTGGTCATGTAGACCTGGCCGAATCCCTCGAAGAACGCGTCGTCGGCGCGCAGGATCTCCATGAGGCGCCCCCGCTCATCGGCGATCACCTTCAACTGCTTGACGTGCACACCCTCGATCATGAAACCCTCCCGTATCCGGCCAGGGAGAACCGAACGACTCCCTTCATCGCGGCTCCCTGATGCAGGCATGAATTGCGATCGAACGATTTGTCTGTATCGCATATCGCCGCTCAGCGCAACAGGAAATGACGCGTGCGTCCGCCGCCGCCCTCGTCCCGGTCATTTTCCCTTTCGAAATATCACCGGAACCATGGTATGAAGGGCCGGGAATCCCGACCCCGAAGGCGCGCCTGGAAAATGTTTCGGAGCGGGCGTCCCCGTCATGAAAAATGAAGGCAAGAGGGAGGCGGTCGTGAAAACGGACGAATTCTACATGCGGCGCGCCCTGCGACTGGCCCGCGGGGGCGAGCGCCGGGTCAGCCCCAACCCGATGGTGGGGGCGGTCATCGTGAAGAACGGCCGGATCATCGGCGAGGGGTTCCACGCCTGCTGCGGCGAGAACCACGCCGAGGTCAACGCGATCGAACGCGCCGTCGAAGACCCGTCCGGCGCCCAGTTTTACGTCACCCTCGAGCCCTGCTGCCACCAGGGCCGGACGCCGCCCTGCGTGGAGCGCCTGATCGCCATCCGGCCGGCGCGGGTGATCGTCGGCACGACCGACCCCAACCCGCTGGTCTCCGGCCGGGGGATCGCGGCCCTCGGGGCCCACGGGATCGAGACGAAAGTCGGCGTCCTCGAGGCGTCGTGTCTCGCGCTCAACGAGCGCTTTTTCACCTTTATGCGAACGGGACGTCCCTTCGTCACCCTGAAGTTCGCCCAAACCCTGGACGGGCGGATCGCCACCCGGACCGGCCACTCCCGCTGGATCAGTTCGCCTCCCTCCCTGCGCTTCGCCCACGAACTGCGGAGCACCCACGACGCGATCCTGGTGGGCGTCGGCACCGTGATCAACGACGATCCGGAGCTGACCGTCCGCCACGTCCGGGGGCGCAATCCCCTGCGCGTGATCCTGGATTCGACCCTGCGGGTGCCGCCTTCGTCCCGCGTTCTGTCCGCCCGGGGCGACGCGCGGACGCTGATCGCGACGCTCGGGGACGCCGATCCGGAAAAGCGGCGGCGCCTGGAGCGGGCGGGCGTCGAGGTCCTCACGGTCCCCCCGGACGGGACGGGCCGCGTGAGCCTTCCGCACCTCCTCGGCCTGCTCGGGGAGCGCCGGATTTCGTCGGTCCTGATCGAGGGGGGGGCCGAGGTCATCACCCGGGTGCTCGCGGCGCGGCTGGCCGACCGTCTCGTCGTCGTGGTCGCCCCGAAGATCATCGGCCGCGGCACGGAGGCGGTCGGCGACCTGGGACTCGACCGGATGGACCAGGCCCTGCTCCTGACGCCCCGCCGCCTGCGGCGCCGGGGGCGGGACACCATCTTCGAGTTCACCGTTGAAAAAAATCCGCAACCGGTATAGATCTTGATTGGCCGCTTGCCCGAAATATCCCGCGGCCGGAAAGCAGGTTTCCCGTCGTGCCCTGGTACGCCCTCCATACGCGCAGCCGCCACGAAGACCGCGTGCATCTCGGTCTGTCCCAAAAGGGGTTCAACGCCTTTCTCCCCAAGATCGAGGTTTGGAGCCGGCGCAAGGATCGCCGGAAAAAAATCCGGCTTCCCATGTTTCCCGGGTATCTCTTCATCGAGCTGATGTCACTGGACAACCAGACGAAGCTCAACGTCCTGAAGACCTTCGGCGTCGTCGCCCTGCTCGGCGCCCCCCATCACCCCAACCCGATCCCGGTCCCCGACGAGAAGATCGACGCCATTCAGCGCATCGTCGCTTCCCGCGTGGAGGTGCAGCATTTTCAGTACCCCAAGGTCGGCGAGCCGGCCCGCATCACCGACGGTCCCTTCGCCGGGATCGAGGGCGTCGTCCTCAAGACGGACTTCGAGAAGGAGGTCTTCGTCGTCTCCATCGAGCTCCTGCAGCGCTCCGTCGCCATCCGCCTCGAGGGCTTCCAGATCGCCCGCCTGTAAAAAACGGGCGCTTCGAAAGCGCCCCTCCCTGTCGCGGCCGCAGTCGCCCGTCATTACCGCGTCGGCGTAAATCTATCGTGTGCCTCGGAATACGGGGTTCCCGCCTGCGTATGAATGACGCATGGACGGTATGTTTCTGCTTTTCGCACTTGACTTTGCGGGCAAGTTGCGCGATAAGCGCAGGCTTTAGTTGATCTTTACTGCCGCCCGTGCTATGGAATCGCCGTCGCGGCAGCGACCGTGAATGAAGGAACCGCATCGAGGAGCGACCGTGCCGAAGGGAAAGATCACCATTGACAAGGAGTTGTGCAAGGAGTGCCATCTGTGCGTCTTTGCATGCAAACACGCAAATATCGTCGCCGGGAAGGAATACAACTCCAAGGGCTACCGGCCCGTCTGCTTCCAGGACGACGGCAAGTGCACGGGGTGCGCCCTGTGCGCCATCACCTGTCCGGAAATCGCCATCGAGGTTTACCGTGAATAGCAAGGTATTGATGCAGGGAAACAGAATCATCGGCGAGGCCGCGATCCGGGCCGGATGCCGGTTTTACGCGGGCTACCCGATCACGCCGCAGAACGAGATCCCCGAGTACATGGCGGAGAACCTCCGCAAGGTGGAGGGGGGCGTTTTCATCCAGTCGGAAAGTGAAATCGCGGCCATCAACATGGTGGCCGGCGCCGCCAGCGCGGGGGCGAGGGCCATGACCTCCTCCTCCGGTCCCGGGATCTCCCTCAAGCAGGAGGGCATCTCGTCCATGGCCGCCCAGGAGCTGCCCGGCGTCATCGTCAACATGATGCGCGGCGGACCGGGCCTGGGGAACATCCGCCCCTCCCAGGGCGACTATTTCCAGGCCACGCGGGGCGGCGGTCACGGGGACTACCGGACGATCGTGCTGGCGCCGGGGACCTGCCAGGAGTTGGCGGATCTCACGATGGACGCCTTCGATCTCGCCGACCGCTATCGCATTCCCGTGGTCCTGCTCGCCGACGGCATGATCGGCCAGATGATGGAGCCGGTGGTCTTCAAGGAACCCAAGCCCCGGCAGTACAGCGCGGATTACGTCCTTAAGGGCGCGGGCACGGGCAAGGCCAAGACCATCAAGGGCCTGATCCTCGACCCCCTCGACATGGAGGAGCACAACTGGAAGCTCGACCGGAAATACCGGGTGATCGCGGCCAAGGAAACCCGCTGCGAGATCTTTAACACGGATGAAGCCGACATCGTCATCGTGGCGTACGGCACCGCGGCACGCGTCGCCAAAGGGGCCATCAAGCGCCTGGGCGACCACGGGATCAAGGCCGGCCTCTTCCGCCCGATCAGCCTCTGGCCGTTCCCCACCGAGGAGCTGAGGCGGCTGGCGGGCACCCGGAAGAAATTCTTCGTCTTCGAGATGAGCACGGGGCAGATGCTGGAGGACGTCCGCCTGGCCCTGCAGGGATACGCGGACATCGCCTTCCACGGTCGTCCGGGCGGCGTGGTCCCCACGCCGGTGGAACTGGCCAACGTGATCGTCCGTCAATACCGGCGCGACCGGTAAGGGAACTTCGAGAGAAAAGGACCGCAATGAAAAAGGTTTTCAGCAGACCGGAATCGTTGAGAAAGAAATTCGTCTTTCACTATTGCCCGGGGTGCGGCCACAGCATCGCCCACCGGGTCATCGCCGAGATCATCGACGAGCTGGGCGTCCGCGGCACCACCATCGGCGTGCCGCCGGCGGGCTGCGCCGTGCTCGCCTACAACTACTTCGACGTGGACATGATCGAGGCCATGCACGGCCGGGGACCGGCCGTGGCGACGGGCATCAAGCGCGTCCGTCCGGAGTGCCTCGTCTTCTCGTACCAGGGGGACGGCGATCTCGCTGCCATCGGCATCGCGGAGACGTTCCACGCCGCCAACCGGGGCGAGAACTTCACGATCATCTTCATGAACAACGCCGTCTACGGGATGACGGGCGGCCAGATGGCCCCCACCACCCTCCTCGATCAGAAATCGACGACCTCGCCCCCGGGACGCAACGCCGTCCTGGACGGCTACCCCGTCCAGATCAGCGAGATCCTGGCCATGCTGCCCGGCACGGCCTACATCGAACGCTGCACCGTGAACTCGCCGGCCAATATCGTCAAGACCAAGCGCGCCATCAAAAAGGCCTTCCAGTACCAGTTGGACGGCCGGGGCTTCTCGCTGATCGAGATCCTCTCCCCCTGTCCGACGAACTGGAAGATGTCCCCCATCGACGCCTGCCGATGGATCGACGACGTCATGAGCAAGCAGTTCCCGATCGGGGTCATCAAGGATACGCCGGCGGAAGCGGCCGGAAAGGAGGGCGCGGGCCATGATCGTTAAGACCATCTTTTCCGGATTCGGCGGCCAGGGCGTCCTCATGATGGGCTACAGCTTCGCCCACGGCGCCATGAGCGAGGGCTACGAGGTGACCTACCTGCCCGCCTATGGCGCGGAGGTCCGCGGCGGCACGGCCAACTGCACGGTCGCCGTGGGGGACGAGGAGATCGCCTCGCCGATCGCGTCGGAGCCGGACTACCTCGTGGTCCTGAACACGCCCTCCCTATACACGTTCCAGAACCGGATCGCCGCCGGCGGCCTCCTGTTCCTCAATTCCTCCATCATCAGCGCCCGCCCCAGCCGTCAGGACATGGAGGTCTTCGCCATTCCGGCGAGCGACATCGCCGAGGAACTGGGAAACGCCCGGGCGTTCAACACCGTCATGATGGGGGCCTTTCTGAAACGGACAAGCCTCGTGAAGCCCGAGATCTACCTGAAGAGCCTGGAGACCGTCATGGGGAGCAAGAAGAAGGCGGTCGTCGAGATCAACCGGAAGGCCTTCTCGGCCGGCTACGATTTTCTCAAGGCGTGAAGTAAATAAGGCGTGAAGTAAATTTCGAAGGAGTTGACCGCAGATGCCAGTGAAACAGATTTCCGTCCTCCTGGACAACACACCGGGCACCCTGGCCCGGCTTTCCAATATCCTGGACAACGAGGACATCACGTACAAGGCCGTGCTGGCGGCGAGCGCCGAGCAGCAGAGCACCGTCCGGCTCGTTGTCAACGACCCGGACCGGGCGGCGGCGGTCCTGAAGAGCTTCGGCTTCAACTTCGAGGTCAGCCCCGTCCTCGCGGCGGAGGTGCCGCTGCATCCGGGCGGGATGAACGCCATCCTGAAGCCCCTCTCCAAGGCGGACGTCAACATCCACTACCTCTACACGACGATCAACCGCCTGGGTCAGGAGACGATCGTCATCCTCGGGGTGGACAACCTCGACGAAGCCCGCAAGGTCCTCCAGCGCAACTGGATCCGCCTGATCGAGGACGAGATCTACTCCCTCTGACGGTCGGGCGGGGTCTGAAATCCCGGGGGTTTGGGCCCCGGACCCGCTTTCGTCCCATGGCGATCTCACCGGAAAAAGAACAGGCCCTGCGCGACCGCATGGCGCGCCTCGGCGTCACCGAGGACGAGCTGGCGGAATCCTTTATCCGCTCCTCCGGCCCCGGGGGTCAGAACGTCAACAAGACGTCCACCTGCGTGCACCTCGTCCACAAGCCGACGGGGCTCTCCGTCAAGTGCCAGCAGGAGCGCTCCCAGGCGCAGAACCGGTTCCTCGCCCGGCGTCTGCTCCTGGACCGGATCGAACGGCTCCAGACCGGCCGGGTGGAGGCCGCGAGACAGCGCGAGGAAAAGATCCGCCGGCAGAAGCGCCGCCGTTCCCGCCGCGCCCAGGAGAAGACCCTGGAGGCCAAGCACCGCCAGTCGGAGAAAAAGGCCCTCCGCGCCAGACCCGATCCCTCCGCCCCCTAGCCGGTTTCTCCCCCCTTCGCCTGCCCCCGCGCCCGTTTTTCGGGCAAAAAAAGGGGAGTTGAAGTCGTTGGCTCGCTCCCCCTCCCCGATTGGATATGAATACGATGGACTATCCGCCCACGACCTTGAGCAGCGGGTTGGCGTAAATAACGACCAGCGCGATGACGAGCGCGTAGATCGCCAGAGATTCGATCATGGCCAGACCGACCATCATGGTCAGCAGGACCTTCCCCTGGGCCTCCGGATTTCTTCCCACGGCACTGGTGGCGCCGCTCAATCCGTTCCCCATGCCGACGCCCGTACCGATCGTCCCCATGCTGATGGCCAGACCGGCGGCGAGCAGACTGCAGCCGATGACGATGGCCTTGGTGTAATCCACGACGGGCGCCGCCGCGGCCGCACCCTGGGCCGCCGCCGCCAGCGTCGCGGTCAACAACACGAACAGCATTCCGACAAACGTTCCTACGGTGACTCTCTTCATTGAATGTCCTCCCGTTTTTTGATGTGAGCCTGAACACCCCCCGCCCTGCCGGTCCTTCGGCTTCGTTCACCTCCTCTCCCGGTCCTTCCTGACCGCCTGCCTCAATCGGCTGGCCCGCCGGGGCGCTTCCGCTCGAAAAACTACCCAGTGTAGTTTTGCGGAAACACCTAACGACAAGAAGAAAAAATGTCAAGCATTTTTTCCCCCGGCGCTGCCCGCTCCTCATCGCTCCGGGAACGCTTGATTTTCTCGTGCATCCGTACTATGGGATCGGCAGGGCTTCCCCGCCGCGCGCGTCTTCGGGACCGCACCGCGCCCCGTGCCGTGCGCGCGTCGAAACGCGGGGGAACCGGAAAGGATTCCGGCCGTGAAGACGGACCGGGCGGCCGGCGTCGCCGCCATCCTGCAGAAGAACATCCCCCTGGTGAAGCGCCCGTTCCGCGCCATCGGCGAGCGTCTGGGTCTCGCCGAGGCCGACGTCCTCCGGATCGTCCGGGAGCTCAAACACGAGGGGGTCATCCGGAAGGTAGGCGCCATCCTCCGGCACCAGCCGGCGGGCTACGTTCACAACGCCCTGATCCTCTGGGCCGTCCCCGACGGGCGGACGGACGAGGTCGGCCACATCCTGGCCGGCTTTCCCGACGTCACCCACTGCTATGAACGCCGGCCGCCCTTCGCCGGCAAATACACCCTCTTCAGCATGGTCCACATGCGGGAGAACCGGCAGTCGGAACTGCTCGACACCCTGATGCAAGCCACCGGTATCACCGACATCCAGATCCTGACCAGCGTGGAGGAGTTCAAGAAAAGTTCGATGGAGTATTTCGATGAGCCCTGAATCCTCGGAGGCCCTGTTCGACCGGGCCCGGCAGTGCATCCCCGGCGGCGTGAACAGCCCCGTCCGGGCCTGCGGCGCCGTGGGCGCCGCCCCCCGCTTCGTCGAGCGGGCGGCGGGCGCGCACCTCTACGACGTGGACGGGAATACCTATGTCGACTACGTCGGGTCCTGGGGCCCCATGATTCTCGGCCACGCGCATCCGCGCGTCACGGCCGCCATCCAGGCGGCCGCGGAACGGGGCACGAGCTACGGCGCCCCGACGGCCGCCGAAGTCGAGATGGCGGAGCTGATCCGCGCGGCCTTCCCCGCGATCGAGCAGGTGCGGATGGTGAGTTCCGGCACCGAGGCGACGATGAGCGCCATCCGCCTCGCCCGCGGGGTCACCGGCCGGGAGCGGATCGTGAAGTTCGCCGGCGGCTATCACGGCCACGGCGACAGCCTGCTCGTCAAGGCCGGCTCGGGGGTGGCCACACTCGGAATCCCGGGCAGCCCCGGCATCCCCGCCGCCCTCGCCGCGCTCACGCGGGTCCTGCCCTACAACGACGCCGCGGCCGCCGAAGCGGCCTTCGCCCGCTGCGGCGGCGAGATCGCCGCCGTCATCGTGGAGCCGGTGGCGGGGAACATGGGCGTCGTCAACCCGGCGCCGGGATTTCTCGAGACCCTGCGCGCGCTCACGCGCGCCTCGGGCGCCCTGCTCATCTTCGACGAGGTGATCACCGGCTTCCGCCTGACCTGGGGCGGTTATCAGGCGCTGTGCGGCATCGCGCCGGACCTCACCTGCCTCGGCAAGATCATCGGCGGGGGCCTGCCCGTCGGGGCCTTCGGCGGCCGGGCCGATCTCATGGCGCGCCTCGCCCCCGCGGGGGATGTTTACCAGGCCGGCACCCTCTCCGGGAATCCCCTGGCGATGGCGGCCGGCCTCGCCACGCTGCGCATCCTCCGGGAACGTCAGGACGACTATGCCGTGCTGGATCGCCGGACCGCGCTCCTGTGCGACGATATCCTCACCCTCTTCCGGCAGCGGGGACGACCCGCCCGGATCAACCGCGCCGGCTCCCTGTTCACCCTCTTCTTCACCGACGGCGACGTGACGGATTACGAAACGGCCCTCAAGGCCGACGTCGCGGCCTATGCGCGTTACTGGCGGGCGATGCTCGCGGAGGGGATCTATCTCGCCCCGTCCCAGTTCGAGGCGGCCTTCGTCTCGTTCGCGCATACGGACGAGGACCTGGAGCGGACGCTCGCGGCCTGCGCGCGCGCCCTGGACAAGGTGTGAGCCCGCGCCGGACCGGCGCGCTCCCGCCTGGATGAAGGGTTGAATTGCACGCAGAATTCGGCTATAGGGGGGCGCAGTTCATTCAGCCCATTCGCGGAGGCCCAGCATGACCCACCCTGAGACCGCAGGCGCGGAGGCGCCCCTGTCCCTCGCCACGCTCGCCGCCCACACGCACCGGCTCGCCGTCGTCGGCCTGGGCTACGTCGGCCTGCCGCTCGCCGTCCAGATGGCCCGCCATTTCGACGTGGTCGGGTTCGACATCCGCCCGGAGCGGATCGCGGAACTTAAGGCGGGGCGGGACCGGACCCTCGAGGTCGCCCCGGACGCGCTCAAGGCGGTCGCCATCGCCTTCTCGTCGGATCCCGCCGTCCTGAAGACCTGCCGCCTGATCATCGTGGCCGTCCCGACCCCCATCGACGAGGCCCGCCGGCCCGACCTGCGGCCGGTCGAACAGGCCTGCGTCCTGGTCGGTCGCAACCTGGCGCGGGGGACCTGCGTCGTTTTCGAATCCACCGTCTACCCCGGCGTCACCGAGGAGGTCTGCGTCCCCATCCTGTCCCGGGAATCGGGTTTGAGCCTGGGCGAGGGGTTTACCGTGGGCTATTCGCCCGAACGGATCAACCCGGGCGACCGCGTACACACCCTGGAGAGCATCACGAAGATCGTCTCCGGATCCGACGCGGCCACCCTGAAGCTGCTGACCGACGTCTACGGCCGGGTGGTCCGGGCCGGGATCCACCCCGCCGCCTCCATCAAGATCGCCGAGGCGGCGAAGGTCATCGAGAACACGCAGCGGGACATCAACATCGCCCTGATGAACGAACTGGCGATCATCTTCCAGCGGATGGGCATCGACACCCTGGACGTCCTCGCGGCGGCGGGAACGAAATGGAACTTCCTCCCCTTCCGCCCGGGGCTCGTCGGCGGCCACTGCATCGGCGTCGATCCGTACTACCTCACCTACAAGGCGGAGATGCTCGGCTATCACCCCGAGATGATCCTGGCCGGCCGCCGGATCAACGACAACATGGGCAAGTACGTGGCGGAACGGACCATTAAGCTCCTGATCGGCGCCGGCACGCAGATCCGCGAGGCCACCGTCGCCGTCCTGGGGCTCACCTTCAAGGAGGATGTCCCGGACCTCAGGAACACCCGCGTGATCGACATCATCCGGGAGCTCCAGGATTACGGAATCCGTACGGTCGTCCACGACCCGCTGGCGGACCCCGACGAGGTGGAGCGCTACTTCGGGCTCACCCTGCACGACCTGAAGGACATCGGCCCCGTGGACGCCGTGATCGTGGCCGTCGCCCACGCCCCCTACCGGCGGCTCGCCCTGGCGGACATCGCCGGCCTGTGCCGGAACGGCGACCCGGTACTCGTCGACATCAAGGGGATGTTTCCCCCTGCGGAGGCGCGGGCGCGGGGTTTCCGCTACTGGCGGTTGTAGCGGCGTAAACGCGCGGCGGGAGTGGAGTTCCCAAGCGCCCGGACCCAAAAGGATCTCGGAAAGATGCCTGAAACGATTCTCGTCACCGGCGCGGCCGGGTTCATTGGCTTTCACCTGACGAAACGGCTCCTCGACGCCGGTCTGACGATCGTCGGGGTGGACAACCTGAATCCCTATTACGACGTCCGCCTGAAGGAGGACCGCCTCGCCCGGCTGCGGGGCTCCCCGGGTTTCCGCTTCGTCCGCCTCGACCTCGCCGACCGGGACGGCATGGCGGCGCTCTTCGCGCGGGAAAAGCCCGCGCGCGTGGTCCATCTGGCCGCCCAGGCCGGCGTCCGGTATTCGCTCGAAAACCCCCACGCCTACGTCGAGAGCAACCTCGTCGGCTTCCTCCACGTCCTGGAGGGCTGCCGTCATCACGACGTCCGCCACCTCGTCTTCGCCTCGTCGAGCTCCGTTTACGGCGGCAATACCCGGATGCCCTTTTCCGTCCACGACAACGTGGACCATCCCGTGAGCCTCTACGCGGCCACGAAGAAATCGAACGAACTGATGGCCCACGCCTACGCGGCCCTCTACGGCCTGCCCTGCACGGGACTGCGCTTCTTCACCGTTTACGGTCCGTGGGGCCGGCCGGACATGGCCCTGTTCCTCTTCACCCGGGCGATCCTGGCGGGCGAGCCCATCGACGTATACAACCACGGGCGGATGCAGCGGGACTTCACCTATATCGACGACATCGTGGAGGGGGTTTCCCGGATCCTGGACCGGATCCCCGCGCCGGATCCCGGGTGGCGGGGCGAGGCGCCGGACCCGGCGACGAGCTTCGCCCCGTACCGGATCTTCAACATCGGCAACAACGCCCCGGTGGCGCTGACCGACTTCATCGCGGCGATCGAGGCGGCGCTGGGCCGCAAGGCCGTCCGGAACCCGCTGCCGCTGCAGCCCGGAGACGTTCCGGCCACCTACGCGGACGTGGACGACCTGACCGCCGCGGTGGGATTCAAGCCGTCGACCCCGCTCGCGGAGGGGATCGGCCGGTTCATCCGGTGGTACCGGGATTACTACGGCGCCTGAACCGCCACGCGGCACGGGCGCGCTTTGCCCTTGACAGGCCCAACTCCGCGAAACTATGGTGGTCGGGAAACACCCCGGCCGGGGCGCCGGCCCGGGGGAGGACACCATTTCCGGGTCGCCCGCGACCCGCCGGAAGGAGAGCAACACGGACATGAAAAAGGCATTCATCACCGGCATCACCGGCCAGGACGGATCGTATCTGGCCGAATTCCTGCTGGGCAAGGGCTACGAGATCCACGGCCTCATCCGCCGGTCCAGCACGTTCAACACGGACCGGATCGACCACCTCTACCGCGACTTTCACGACCCCGAGGCGCGGGTGTATCTGCATTACGGCGATCTGTCCGTCTCCGGGCAGTTGATGGACCTGCTCGGCGACATCCGGCCCGACGAGATCTACCACCTGGGCGCCCAGAGCCACGTCCGCGTGAGCTTCGACATGCCCGAGTACACGGGGGACGTGACCGGCCTGGGGACCCTGCGGCTGCTCGAGGCCATCCGCAAGACGGGCATCCCGGCGCGCTTCTACCAGGCCTCGTCGAGCGAGATGTTCGGGGCCGCCCCGCCGCCCCAGAGCGAGGCCACCCCGTTCCAGCCCCAGAGCCCCTACGCCGCGGCCAAGGTCTACGCCTACTACATCGTGAAGAACTACCGGGAGGCCTACGGGCTCTTCGCCACGAACGGGATCCTCTTCAACCACGAGTCGCCCCGGCGCGGCGAGACCTTCGTCACCCGGAAGATCACCCGGGCGGCAACCCGGATCAAGCTGGGTCTCCAGGACAGGCTCTACCTGGGCAACCTCCAGGCCAAGCGCGACTGGGGCTTCGCGGGCGACTACGTCGAGGCGATGTGGCTCATGCTCCAGCAGGACAAGCCGGACGATTTCGCCATCGCCACCGGGGAGATGCACTCCGTCCAGGAATTCGTGGACCGGGTCTTCGCGAAACTCGACCTCGACCCCGGCCGGTACGTGGCCATCGACCCGCGCTACTTCCGCCCCACGGAGGTGGACGCCCTGAAGGGGGATGCCTCGCGGGCGAGGACGATCCTGGGCTGGACGCCCCGGGTCGACTTCGACGGCCTCGTGGAGATGATGGTCGCGGCCGACATGGAACTCGCCATGCGCGAGAAGACGCTGGTCGAGGCGGGCTACGCCTGCAACGGCAGCAGCCGGATGATCTGAGGGCAACGGACGTTCAGGGAGGCCACGATGACCGACATGCGAAACCGACGGATCACCGTCACCGGCGGCAAAGGGTTCCTGGGCGCCCATCTCCTCCGGGAGCTGGACGCGAAGGGCTGCCGCCGCGTTTCCGTCGCCGATCTGCCGGAGTACAACCTCGTCCGCATCGAGGACGTCCGGCGTCTGTACGATGAGCAGCGGCCGGACATCGTCGTCCACCTGGCCGCCAAGGTGGGGGGCATCGGCTTCAACGAGGCCAACCCCGCGCCGCTCTTCTACGACAACCTCATGATGGGGGTCCAGCTCATGCACGAGGGGTCCCTCCGTAAAATCGGCAAGTTCGTCGCGCTGGGAACGATCTGCGCCTATCCCAAGTTCACCCCCGTCCCCTTCCGGGAGGACGACCTCTGGAACGGCTACCCCGAGGAGACGAACGCCCCCTACGGCCTCGCGAAGAAGATGATGCTCGTCCAGGCCCAGGCCTACCGGCGTCAGTACGGGTTCAACGCGATCTTTCTTCTGCCCGTCAATCTCTACGGCCCGGGGGACAACTTCAACCCCGCCTCGTCGCACGTGATCCCCGCCCTGATCAAGAAGTGCGTGGACGCGAAACGGGCCGGCGCCCCGGAGATCGTGGTCTGGGGAACGGGCGTCGCCACCCGCGAGTTCTTCTACGTCGAGGACGCCGCGGAGGCGATCGCCCTGGCGACGGAGAAGTACGATGGGCCGGAACCGGTGAACATCGGCGCCGGCTTCGAGATCTCCATCCGGGACTTGACGGAGCTGATCGTGGAGCTGACGGGGTTCACCGGCCGCGTGGTCTGGGACGCCACCCGTCCGGACGGTCAGCCCCGGCGGATGCTGAACACCGACCGGGCCCGGGACGCCTTCGGCTTCCAGGCCCGGACCGCCTTCCGGGAGGGGCTCGCCAAGACCATCGCCTGGTATGAACGAACCCGGCCCTGACCCCCGGACCGGACCCGCCGAAGCCCCGCGGGAGACCGGAACGGGGGCGCTCCGGTTCCTGACCGCCGGTCAGGGGAGACATGTTTTTTATTTGACTTCATTCCCCAATCGTGCTAAGAGGCGCGGCGACAATGGATAGGGCAACGCGAAAGTCGGCCATTCAGTTGGCGTACGCCAGCAGCATCGGCATCGCCATGGTCATGATGGTTTTTGGCGGGTTGTTTTTCGGGCTCTATCTGGACCGGAAGCTGGACACGGGCAACACCTTCACCTTCGTGTTTCTCGTCATCGGTCTCGTCGCCGGCTTCCGCAACATTTACGTCCTGATCCGGAAGAATTTCACGGACGAACGAGATGTCATCACGTGTGTGAAAAGTGAACCCCATCGCAAAAGACCCTCTCCAAAAAAGACTTGAGGTCACCAACTGGGTTCTTTTGGCCCTGCTCACGTTCCTGAGCGCCTTGTGGGCCTCCCCCCGTTTCGTCGCCGGAATCGTTTGCGGCGGGCTCATCTGCATCATTAACTTTCACTGGCTTTACCGCAATCTGACTTCGGTTTTTGCACAGTTGACCGAAAAGGCGAAGTCGGCGGTCATGATCCGCTATTACCTCCGCTTCGTCCTGACGGCGGCGGTGCTCTTCGCGGTCATCACGCGGGAGTGGGTGGATATCTTCGGGCTGGTCATCGGCCTGTCGATCGTGGTCGTCAACGTCGTTTTGACCATCGTCCTCGTGTATGGAAAAAAAAATCTCATTAAGGAGGTTAGATAACCGATGCATTCGTTGTCATTTCTGGCCAATCCCTTTTTCCCGGATCACGTCACCTATACATGGTTTGCCATGGCCGTGCTGGCGCTGCTGAGCTTTCTGGCGACCCGGCGGGTCAGCATCGTCCCGGGCGGCTTTCAGAACGTCATGGAGGCGATCGTTGTCGGTTTCGACGGGCTGCTCCTGGATGCGATGGGCCCGCACGGCCGGAAGTTCTTCCCCCTGATCGCCACCCTGGGCCTGTTCATCCTCTTTTCCAACCTCATCGGCCTGGTGCCCGGGTTCGCGTCGCCCACGGCCAGCCTCAACACGAACGCCGCCATGGCCCTGATCGTCTTCATCATGACGCACGTCGTGGGCATCCAGATCCACGGGTTCAAGTACGTCAAGCAGTTCCTCGGCCCCGTCTGGTGGCTCATCCCGCTCATGATGCCCATCGAAATCATCAGCCACCTGACGCGCCCCCTGTCGCTCTCCGTCCGGCTGTTCGGCAACATCGAAGGAGGGCACATCGTGATCGCCGTTCTGCTGATTCTGGTGCCGTTCCTGGTCCCGCTGCCCATCTATCTGCTCAAGGTGCTGATCTCCTTCATCCAGACCCTGGTTTTCGTGCTCCTGTCCATGATGTACATCGCAGGCGCCATGGAGGAGGGCCACTAACCGAATCCGCTTCGCCGGCGCACACACCGGGCCGGGTTCCCCCGGCGACACCGGTGCGGCGAGACTCGTCAGACAACCCCCACGGCCGGAGCCGAACAGGCTCCGGCCTTTTTTTGCTCCACGGACGGCCGCCTTCGCACCTGCGCCCCGCGGCGCGTGGACACCGGCCGTGGGGCGCAGGCTGTTCACGACGCCCCCGGCCCCCCTCCCGGCATCCTGTCGCGGGGACGCACCCGACTTCGAACCGATCGGCCGGGGATGTCCGCCCGTGTGGCACAACCGATGGATTTCCGGGAGTAAAACCGAATTGTCCGGTTGTCAGCGTTTCTGAAATTCGCGCGCGAACCGCGCGTAGTTGATCAGGTGGGCCATGGCCTGGAAGCCCAGACCCGGATCCTCGATGGCGGCGATGCCGTGTTCCTGGTAGTACGACCGCGCAAAGTCGCCCGCTTCGCGAAACATGATGGGAATCAGGGGTTTGACGGACGTCGCCAGGTGTGTCAGGAAAGAGGCGTTGATCAGCTCGGCAAAGGCGTCGTCCGGCCCCTTCGGCGGTACGGTGAGCGGCGCCAGCACGGCCAGGGTTTCGTCGTTCAGCAGGAGCTCGATGACCCGGTCCACGCCCCGCTGAAACCCGCCGCCCGTCAGGTCGAGGGGATTGTCGGGCTGGGCGAAGTCGGGAAGCACCGCCCTGAGGCCGGCGAGCGTCTCCGGGCCGAGCGCGGGGAGTTCGATCCCGTATTTCGCGCACAGGTCCGCATAGACGCCGCACAAGCCCCCCGACAGCGTGCAGACGCCGAGGCCCGTCCCCCGGGGAAGCGGGCAGTGGACGAACAGGTTCGCCGCCTCCACCAGCTCTTCAAGGGTATCGACCCGGAGGATGCCCCATTGGCGGAAGATGCCGTCCAGCACGGCGTCGTTTCCGGCCAGCGCCCCGGTGTGCGACCGGGCCGCCCGAACGGCCTTCGCCGAGCGTCCGACCTTGATCATGAGGATCGGGACCTGCCTCCGGGCCGCCGCCCGGGCCACGGCCTCGAGCTTGGGAATATTCCGGAACCCTTCGCAGAAGGCGGCGATGACCTTCGTTTCCGGGTCGTGGACGAGATATTCCAGGCAGTCTTCCACGGTCAGCAGGGCCTCGTTGCCCGTCGTGGCGTACAGGGAGATGCCCAGGCGCCGCTTGAGGAGCTTGGTGACCAGAACCTCCGTCGTCGCCCCGCTCTGGCCGACGACCCCGATATGCCCCACCTGTAGCGCCCCCTCCACGGCGCGTCCGAGAAACATGCTGACCCGCGCGGGAAAATTCATGTATCCGAGGCAGTTGGGACCCATGAGGAGCATCCCCTCCCGGCGGCAGAACGCCTCGATAACGCGCTGCTTCTCCCGTCCCGCCTCCCCCGTTTCCCCGTAGCCGGAACTGAACAGCAGGACGTTTTCGATCCGGCGCTCCCTGAGCTGCCTCAGGACGTCCGGAACCTGCTCCTCCTTGACCAGGATCGCGGCAAAGTCGATCACGCCCGCCGGCAACGCCGCGATCGTCCTGTAGGCCTTGACGCCGCAGACCTCGTCCGCGCCTGGATTGACCGGGTAGAACCGGCCGTCGGCCCGGATCCAGGCGGCATTGGCGAGGACGTTGGCAAACCAGCCGTTTTTCGCGGACGCGCCCACCACGGCGATGTGGCGGGCGTTGAAAAAGCGCTGCAGGCGTTTCTGAATGTCGGACGGCATATCATCGGCTCCCGGATGAGGATGGGCCCCCTGCCCCGCGGCCGTAGCGTGCCCGGACGGGGAAGACGGCGTCGCCGGCCTGCGCCGGCGGTGGGAGTATAGGAGGAAGACGGGCCGGGTGTCAAGAACTTCAACGAAGGCCGGCGGACGGTGTCGGGCCGACCTGGACCGGTCCCGTTTCCGGTACGGGCGCCCCGTCCTGCCCGGCCGATCGGCAGCTGCCGGCTCACGGACAAGGCGGGAGGCCGCGCCTCAGCCGCGGGCGGGCTCCTGCTGGGTGAGGCAATGGAGGGTCCCCAGGCCCCAGACGAGGTCGACGGCGTGGATGCCGACAACGGGGCGGTCCGGAAAGAGTTCGGAGAGGACGCCGAGGGCGATCCGGTCGTGGGGATCGTTGAAGGTCGGCACCAGCACCGCGGCGTTGGCGATGTAGAAGTTGGCGTAGCTCGCCGGCAGGCGCTGTCCGTCGAGAAAGAGCGGCGCCGGCATGGGGAGGGAAACCACCTCGAGCGACGTGCCGTCGGCGAGCCTCACGCCCTGGAGGCGTTCCCGGTTTTCCGCAAGCGGAGCGTAATTGGCGTCGGCGGGATCCGCCTCGCGGCACAGGACGACCGTGCGGGCGTTCACGAAACGGCAGACGTCGTCGACGTGGCCGTGCGTGTCGTCCCCGGCGATGCCCCGCCCGAGCCAGAGGATCCGGGTGACGCCCAGGTTATCCCGGAGGGCCTGTTCGATGTCGGCCCGCCCGCAGCCGGGATTGCGGACCTGGACCGCGGGATCGAGGAGGCATTCCTCCGTGGTCAGGAGCGCGCCCGCCCCGTTCACGTCGATGCTGCCGCCCTCGAGGACGAAGGGGCGCGGCCCGATCCGGGCGGTCAGGAGACGCAGGTCGAGCCGCTCCGCCGCCCGGGCGGGGATTTCGGCGTCCCGCGCCCAGTCGGGATACTTCGCCCAGGCGTTGAACCTGAATCCCGCCACGGCCACCTCCGCGTGCGGGGCCGCGCGTTTGAGGAAGACGGGTCCGGAATCGCGCGTCCAGCCGCGGTCGGACGGAAAGTCGAAGAACTCGACGCGGGCCGGGTCGACGCCCGCGTGCGCGAGGAGGCGCCGGGCCTGTCGCTCAATCCGGCCCTGCGCGATGATGCGGCAGATCTCGCCCGGGGCGAGCTTGCGCACGATCTCTCCATAAACCCAGGGGATCGGGGCGAACTTCCCCGGCCAGTCCGTCCGGTTGGCGGGCCAGCCGAGCCACGTCGCCGCGTGCGGCTCCCATTCGGCGGGCAGGCGGAACCCCTGTGCGGCGGGGGTCCCGGCGCGATCGGCCGTCATGGCCCGCCTCCTCGAATATCCGCATTCATTTTTTCTTCTCCGGATACGGATTGTCCAGGAAGCGCTCGGTCAGCCCCCCGTAGGCGTCGATGCGGCGGTCGCGCAGGAAGGGCCAGTTCCGCCGGACGTCTTCGAGACGATCAAGGTCCACTTCGGCCAGGAGGATCTCTTCCCGGTCCGGCGAGGCCTCCGCGAGGACGATTCCCTGGGGGTCGGCAATGAAGGACGATCCCCAGAATTCGATGCCGTCGCCGCCCGCCTCCGGCCGTTCGAGGCCGACCCGGTTGACCACGGCCACGTACAGGCCGTTGGCGATGGCGTGCCCCCGCTGGACGGTTTTCCACGCCTCGCGCTGGGCGGCGCCGAACCGGGCCTTCTCCCGGGGGCGCCACCCGATGGCGGTGGGGTAGAAGACCGCCGCCGCCCCGTGGAGCGCGGCGAGGCGTGCCGCCTCGGGAAACCACTGGTCCCAGCAGATCAGGGTCGCGATGCGCCCGTAGCGCGTGTCGAAGGCCGGAAAGCCGAGATCGCCGGGGGTGAAGTAGAATTTTTCGTAGTAGGCCGGGTCGTCCGGAATGTGCATCTTGCGGTAGAGTCCGGCCGGGCGGCCGTCGGCGTCGATCACGAGGGCGCTGTTGTGATAGACCCCCGGCGCCCGGCGCTCGAAAAGCGGGGCGATGACGACGACCCGGTGTTTCCGGGCGAGGCCGGACAGGGCCTCGGTCGCGGGTCCGGGGATCGCCTCCGCGAGATCGAAGGCGGCGGTCTCTTCGCGCTGGCAGAAGTAGCGGGAACGGAAGAGTTCGGGAAGGCAGACGACTCCGGCCTTCTGTTTCGCCGCAGCCGCGATTTGGCTCATGGCGCGCCGGAGGTTTTCGCCGGCGTCGGCGTTCATGGCCATCTGGATCAGGGCCACCGTGAATTTCCGGGGCGTCTTCATCCTCTCCTCACCCGCTTCGTCTTCGCCGGAACGCCTTGCCCCGGCCGTCTCATTGAATGCCCCCCGGAAAACGCGTCCCCCTGCGCGCCGGACCCATTTCAATCCTGCACGGCCGCGCTGCGCCGCGAAGACGAGTCCCACGCCCGCGTAATCGAGATCGTCGCCCCCGCGGCCCATGGAACCCGGGGGCGGGCTCGCCGACAATCCCCCTGAGCGTTTTCGGGATGCGATTCCCGGATTGCGTGACGCATTCAATAAATGTCTTAAAAAACCGGCGCGAGTATAGGGAGATTCCCGGTCCCTGTCAAGAATGAACGCCGAACACCGTCCGGGCCGTGGCGCCTCCAGCCCTTCCCGCCGTCCTCAAGAGGCCTTGAAGCGCGCCCGCTTCAGGGCCGCCACGCCCAGCAGGACGGCCAGGACGGCCAGGACGATATAGACATAAAAAGCCGCTTCATACCCCCCCGTCCAGTCGTACAGATAGCCCGACAGGGGCATGCCGATACCCGACCCCAGCGTCTGGAAGATGGTCAGAATCCCGTAGATCAGGGCAAAGTGGGCGAGCCCCGCACCGGCCACCGTCATCAGCGGCGGCAGGACGGTCTGGATGGCGTTTCCGAAGCCGTAGACCACGCCGAACAGAACGGCGAACACCGTCAATTGCGCCCCGAACAGCAGGACGATTCCGGCGACCAGGATCGCGGTAAAGATCGTCAGGCCCGCCTTCAGTCCCTTCCGGTCGCAGAAGCTTCCCAGAACCAGCTTGCCGAAAACCGTCATCCCGAGATAGAGCCCCATGACGTTGGCCGCAACCGTTGAGCTGTGGCCGATGTCCGTCAGGTAGGGAATCAGATGCTGCTGGATGCCCATGTTGAGCGTGTTGACGAGGAGGATCATCCCGGCCAGCAGCCAGAAAACCGGGGTTTTCACAAAGTCGCCGAACGGAAGGCCCTCGGCCGCCGCTTCCGGCGCCGCCCCCTCCGCCCGCTCCGCGCCGTCCGGATGCCAGCCGCCCTCTTCCGGCGACCGCTTCATCATGAGGAGGGCGGTGGGCGTGCAGATGACGCCGGATCAGGGCCGTGCAGCGCAAGGACTTCGAGGCGACGCGGACGCGCTTGCCGCCGGTCCGCTGGGTGGAGGCGACGTAGGCCACGTTGGCGTCGAACTTGTCCAGATCGACGAAGGCGATGGGCAGCCGCTCCCCCTTGAAGAGGTCGCGGTAGCGGATATAGTCGCCAGGATCGCTTCCCATCACATCCCCCTTTTCCGGCCTGTGCGGTCGCCCCGTACGCAGAAACGACGCGTCGCCGGGCTGCCCGCTTCTCCGGCCCCCCGCCTCCCCGTCCGGTTGTCGCCCCGATCGCCGCGAACGGCCTCGGGGGAAGCGGCGCGGCCTTACAGGGCGGCGCCGACGGCGAAGCCCTCCTCGACGGCCTCCTGGATTGCGCGGGCCTGGACGCAGTCGCCCACGGCATGGACCTCGGGCGCGGCCTGCCGGAAGGCCTCGATCTTGAGTGGATCCGCCTTGTAACCCGCCGCGAGGATCACGGTGTCCGCGGGGACGAAGTCCGCGCCCCCTTCCCGTTCCACGTTCACCCCGCCGTCGGTGATCCCGGTGACGGTGGTCCGGATCGAGAACTTCACCCCGCCCGCTTTCAGGCGGCCGAGGAAAAAGGGGCGGTAGGTGGGGACCACGTTGTCCGCCATGCGCCCGAGCATCTCGAGGACCGTCACGTCCGCGACGCCCCGCTCCAGCAGGAATTCCGCCATCTCGCAGCCCACGGACCCGCCCCCGATCACGGCCACGCGCCCCCGGGCGGCGCGCCGGCCCGTCAGGACATCCTCCGCCAGGACCACGTTCGGTCCGTTAACGCCGGGAACGGGCAGGCGCAGGGGATCGGCGCCCGTCGCCAGGACGAGGGCGTCCGGTTTTTCCCGCTCAACGAACCCCGGATCGACGGGGTGGTCGAAGCGGAAGCGGACGCCGGCCTTCTGCGCCCGCACATACTGGCTCTCGATGAGATTCCGGATCTCCTCCTTGAACGGGGGGAGGGCCGCGGCGACCAGCCGCCCGCCCGGTGCGCCGGCCGCATCGAATACCGTGACGTCATGACCCCGGGCCGCGGCGACCGTGGCCGCCGTCATCCCGCCGGGTCCGCCGCCGACAACGAAGACCCGCTTTTTCCGGGCGGGGGCTGCGGGCGGGGGCTCCCATTCCCGCCCCGCCAGCGGGTTGACGCTGCACAGCGAGCGGACGGAGCCCGCGCCCGGCCGGGTCTGGTACAGCGCCGACATGATCTGCGCCAGACAGTTGGAGCAGGCGAGGCAGGGGGTGATCTCCGCCGTTCGCCCGTCCCGGGCCTTGTTCGGAAGCTCCGGGTCGGCGATCAGCGCCCGGCCCATGCCGATGAGATCGGCCTTGCCCCCGGCCAGGATGGCCTCCGCCGTCGCCGGATCGTTGATCCGGTTCGAGGCGATGACCGGCAGGTTGCAGAACGCCTTTATCTGCTGCGACAGATGGGCGAAGGCCCCCTTGGGCAGGGAGGGCGCCACGGTGGGAATGGGGGATTCGTGCCAGCCGGTGTAGGTGTTGATCAGGGCGACCCCGTGCCTCTCGAGGGCCTCCAGAACCGGTTTCGCATCCGTGATGGTGAGTCCGCCCGGCATCTGCTCTTCCACGTTGAGCCGGCAGATGATGGGAAAATCTTCGCCGGCCTCCGCCCGGATGCGGTCGATCACGTCGAGGATGATCCGCATCCGGTTTTCCGGACTCCCCCCGTAGTCGTCCGTGCGCGCATTGCTGATGGGGGACAGGAAGCGGTTCAGGATATACCCCGCCGCGACGAGCACCTCGACCGCGTCGCATCCCCCCTCGCGGGCCCGACGCGCGGCGCGGCCGAATTCGGCGACGATCAAGCGGATCTCGTCGAGCGTCAGTTCGCGGGGGGCCGTCCGAAACAGGCGGTTGACGACCGGCGAGGGGCCGACGAGTTCCGGGGTGTCGCCCTTCAGGATCACGAAGTAGGACAGGATCAGCTGGGCCGCCACCCGGGCGCCGGCATCGTGAATCCGGTCCGTCAGGCGTCGGGTGGCGGGGATGAAGCGGTCGTCGAAGAGGCCCGGCTCGACATGACCGCCGTCCCGCATCGGGGTGAAGGGGATGATGATCAGCCCCGCGCCGCCTTCGGCCCGCGCTTCATAGAAACGGATGAAGCGCTCGCCCACCGTCTCGTCGGGCTCGATGAACCCCGTGCTCATGGGAAGCATCACCACCCGGTTCCGCAATTCCATGCCCGCCACCGTGAAGGGGGTAAACAGTCGATCGAATGCCATGCCCTGCTCCTTTAAGCCGCCTGCCGCGGCGACATGAACGACCGATGGGTCGTTCCGGCCTGCATTTCCGTCTTGAACATCGCCCCCCGCAGTCGCGCACGGGAAAATTTTCGCAACCGAAATCCGTCCGGCGCGCCGCGGGATGACGAGTCCCAAAGATCTTTCTTTTTTAAAGAACCATGTATTCGTGGAGCATCTCGCCGCCGACCTTCTCCTTCGCGCCGTCGATCTCGATGTCCATTGTATAGTCCGCGAGGAACCGGAAATACCACTGATCCCAGTCCACGGTCTTGGGGAGCTGCATCGACTCCACGAGGCGCTTCGTCGCGATGTCGAGCGTCATCTTCACGCCGAGGTTGTCCGTGGTGATCACGAGGCGCTTCGCGTACTCCTGTCCGGTCTTGGGCTCTTTCGTGATCTCGCCCAGTTCCGTGTGCATGATGTTCGTCGACAGGACGATCTCGCGCCCCTTCGCGATCAGGAGCGGGGCGAACATGGGTCCGCTCGGGTCCCGCGGGAAGACCCAGCCGTAGTCCAGGCAGTAGTCGCCGCTGTGAATCCGGCCCCAGTGCCACCGGGAGCACACCTCGTGCATCGGGAAGTTCCCCCAGTTGTGATCGTGATACGCGGCGCCGCGGACGGCGATGGTCTCATCCTTGAGGTAGAGCTCGCCCTCCGTCTCCGCGTACGGCACCGGGATCACCCACCCGGCGACCCGGGCGTTTTCCTCGTCGCGGTAGTTGAAGCCCGATCCCAGTTTCCAACCGGGAACGACGTTCTTCAGGGTCAGGCGCGCCCCGACCTTGTTGATCATGATGGACATCTCGTAGGTCCCGTTCCCCAGGTCCTTGAGCCAGCTCTCGCCCATGCGGACATCGCACCAGTCCGCTCCGGCGTAGACCTCTTCGGGCTTGCACAGGGCGTAGCGCGCCGTCTGGGTTCCGTCCGGCTTATAGATCATGAGCTGGATGGAGGGGACGATGGGCTTCAGGAACATGTTCATGTAGTGGAAGGTGACCACCATGTGATAGCCGTTGTCGAAGGAGCAGTCGACGTACCACCACTCGTAATAATCGTCGTTCTTGTAGATGTGATTCCCGTCATCCCGCCGCTGGAAATTGGTGGGATTGCGCTCCGCGCCGGGAATGCCGTTGAACGACGCCAGATAGTTTCTCTTTTCTTTCTCTTCCATGAACGCCTCCTATCGATAAGTTCTTGATCTTCGTTCCGGCCGAAGGGCGCCGCAGGGCCGTGGATGCCGCCCTGCTGCCCAGGTGAATCCCACTCACGCATCGGTCCGCGTCTCCGGCGGGAATTTGCGTTGACGTTTTGCCGCTCTATATCATTATCGGGTCGACCTTCAAACAGAATTTTGATGGTGTTCAGGATTTATGCATTCATTTCGATCAGTTGACCATCCGGAGGGGACGAGCGGATGATCTTGACACGAGAGGCCCTTTCGTCTATGAAATGGTGGCGACCGACCAATCAGTCATCATCGCTCCCGAACGCCACGGGGACGCAAAGGCGGCATTCGAAGGGTCGGCACAAGCCGGGCGGGACGAGGTCAAGGCTGAATTCGGCACAAAAGAGAAATAAAACGCCCGAAGGGGGGACGACCCGGAAACGAACCCGGGATCGCGTGCATCCATTTTTTACGGATTCTTGATCCCGCCGCCGGTCGGCCCGGCGCATCCGGGCAACACGTCAATAAAATTAAAAAGGGGGATTTGTCACATGAACATGGCATCGTATCTGGTTGAGGCAATCGAGAAGTTCGGAGAATATGAACAGTTTACCTACATCGCGAACGACGTGCGAACGACCCTGAAGAACACGGAGATCGACCGGCGGGCGCGCGCCCTGGCAACGGGTCTCCGGAAGGCCGGCGTCAGGAAGGGCGACATCGTGGGCGTCATGGTCAGCAACATCCTGGAGATCCCGGAGCTCATGAACGGCATCATGCGCATGGGCGCCACGTACTTGCCTATCATCTTCATGCTGACCCCCAAGGAAATCCGCTACATCCTGGAGGACTCCCAGGCCCGGATCCTCATCACGGAAAAGAACATGTGGCCGAAGATGAAGGAGGCCCTCGAAGGAAACGCCTTCGTGAAGCAGATCGTCGTCATCGATGCGGGCCGGTCGGTTCCTCAGGGAGAGGCCGGGGAGATCCTGGTCAAGGGTCCCGGCGTCATGAAGGGATACTGGAGCAAACCGATCGAGACGGCGGAGACGCTTCGCGACGGGTGGCTGCACACGGACGACCTGGGACGCCTGGACGGCGACGGCGAACTCTTCATCGTCGGCCGTAAGAAGGACCTGATCATCAAGGGCGGCGAGAACATCGACCCCGGCGTCTCGGAAAACATCCTGGCGAAGCACCCGGCGGTGTTCATGGTGGCGACGATC
Organism: Syntrophaceae bacterium UBA2251; assembly: GCA_002347815.1. Classification (GTDB taxonomy): domain Bacteria; phylum Desulfobacterota; class Syntrophia; order Syntrophales; family UBA2251; genus UBA2251. The sequence continues at coordinate 14,669 of DDXV01000064.1, read as the reverse complement.
AGCATTCCCGACGCCAAGTACGGGGAGGAGGTCGCGGCGGCGGGAGGCGCGTCGCCGTCCTTTTCCGGCCACCCGCCTCGCCGTCGGGCCCCGTGTGATCGAGGCTCCGAGCGGGGGCACGGTGGGCGCGGCGATCCCGAAAACGGTCACCTGAACAGGTTAGGCCCCCCGTCCCCCGGCGTGACCACGCCCCGGCAGCCGATAAACTCTTCCTCTTCCATGCGGCCCGCCAGATCGGAGCCGCGGGGCGTGGTCGCCAGGCAGCGTTCCCCGGAGTCCAGCCGAGCGACGATGACGGGCCAGGGGACCCCGTCGGGCCGGTCGTGGAGGACCGTGTAGGTCTCCACGGTGGCGGGTCCATCCGGTTTGAGGCAGAACGGCGGGGGTTCCAGGGCGTCAATCCGTTCCTGGACGAGGTTCCGCCGCGGACGTCTCCACGCCTTGCCGGGTTCGCGCCCGCCAGGAGCGCCACCTTGCATTCGCCGGCCATGATCCGGTCCGCCGCCCGGTTCACGAGCAGTTGGGGACTGTTCCCCCCCATGGACGTCTCTTCGCGAAAGGCGGTCGCGATCCCCGCCCGGGCGCAGATTCCGGGGAGGGGACTTTCACGGAACTCCGTCATCATGTTGACGACGGAAAGCGCGTCGATGCGGTCGCGGATCTCCGGCCTCCCCGTGTCCAGGATGCAGGCGTCGATCGCCCGCACGGCCAGATCGACGGCGGAAACACTGTCCCCGACGATCTTTTCGCGGTGCGTGAGCTGTCCCACGCCGACGAGAACGGGATGGTTCATGACTTTGGATGCACTCATCTGTCTGTGGATTCCTCCTGAATGGGATCGGCGCGCCTCCCGGTTCGGGCAGGCTCGAAATGCCGCCGGGCGGCGATGAAATCGGGCAGGTGTTTCGCCATGTGCCAGAGGCTGTGGCGGTGCTCCCAGAGGCGGCTCCGGAAGCGGCGGCGCCAGGCGGGATCGGTGTAGAAGCGCTTGACGTGCGCGTTGTAGAGCTGGTCGAGGCGCTCGCGGGAGGCGATGCCCTTCGGCACGAAGACGAAGTTCAGGCAGTTCATCTGCCGCCAGTCCTCGTCGAACCGCCCTTCGTCCCGGATCGTCGCCCAGAGCGGCGCGCCGGGAAACGGGGTGAACTTCGTCATGTTCATATCGTCCAGGCCCAGGGCGAGGACGAAATCGCTCGTCCTTCGGATGGAGTCCTCCGTCTCGCCCGGCAGGCCCATCATGAAGAGCCCCTTGGCCCTCAGGCCCGCCGCCCGGATCATCGCCACGGTCTCGCGGACCTCCTCCAGGGTCACGCCCGCCTTGTGGCGCGCAAGCATCTCCGGGTCGGCGGACTCGATCCCGAGCGAGACCATCAGGGCCCCCGCCGCCTTCAGCATCGCCAGGAGCTCCGGGTCCGTCTGGCCGACGCGCACGGCGCAGTTGAACTGCATCCCCAGCGGATTCTGCATGAGTTTTTCGCACAGCGCCGTGATCCGGGGACGGTTGGCGGTGAAGAGGTCGTCGTAGATGTTGACGTGGCGCACCCCGAAGCGCGTGCGCAGGTGCCTGAGGTGGTCGTAGATGTAGGCCGCCGAGTTGTAGCGGTAGCCGCGCTTGAAGACGGAGCGGTCGCAGTAGGAGCACTGGTAGGGGCAGCCCCGGCTGGTGATCATCGTGGCGCCGGGAAATTGGACATAGCTGAAGAGCGGCAGGTTGTAGCCCCGGGGGAAGCCGGCGAGTTTCTCGTAGGCCGGAAACGGGAGATCGTCCAGATCGGGGAGCGGCGCCCGGGGCGGATTCGCGACGACGCGCTCCCCGTCCCGCCGGATCAGCCCCACGATGCCGGCCGGATCCGCGCCCGAGGCGAGTTCCGCGAGGGTCGCCTCGCCCTCCCCCGGACAGAGACAATCGATGGCGTCGAAGCGCTCCAAGAGCGCCCCCTCGAGGGCGGAGACGTGCACGCCGCCGAAGACGGTGACGACCTCGGGACGGGCGGCCTTGATCGCCGCCGCCATCTCCCAGGCGTCGAGAAACCCGGAGGTCGTGGCGGAAAAGCCGACGAGGTCCGGGTCGCGTTCGAGAACGAGGCGCGCGTTCGCCGCCGTCCCGGAGACGGCATGCGGACCCAGGCAGTCGTGGACGAAGACCTCGTGGCCGGCGCGGAACAGGTATGCCGCGATGGAGAGCAGCCCCAGCGGGGCCATCCGGTTGGCCGTCGCGGTGATGTCCTTTTCCCCCGGCACCCAGTTGGAGCCCGCCGGGTGGACCAGAACGATGCGCATCAATCCCCTTCCTTCCCGCCCGTAAACCTGCACCCCTTGGACATCGAGATCCCTCCGCGCGGCGGGCCTTTTCCGACCCGGCGTCCCCTTCGCCAAGGCCCTCAGCCCCCGGCCTTTCTCCTTCTCTCTTCGACCAATGCCGCGACATTCCCCCGGTGGTTCCAGAAAACGAAGAGTGCCGTCGCCACCGTGCCGGCGATTGGGATCGCCTGGCCGCCGCTCGCCGCGACCGTCGCTCCCCCGAGGGTCAGGATCATGAAGAAGGAGGCGACAAACGGGATCCGGACAATCCGGTGCACGACGACCCAGACAAGGCAGGACAGGACCGCCCCCCACGGGGCGATGAGGACCGTGAAGCCCAGATAGTTGGCGACGCCCTTCCCGCCGCGGAAGCCGTGAAAGCAGGGGAACCGGTTCCCGAGGACGAGGGCGAAACCGATCCAGGGAACCCAGACGGAGGGCAGCAGCCACAGGGCCAGGGCGGCGAAACCGACGGCCCGGCCGACGTCGAGCAGGAGGACGACGGCCGCCCAGCCTCGCCCCGCCTGGCGGAAGACGTTCGTCGTCCCCGCGTTTCCGCTGAATTGGGTCCGAGGATCCGCCTTCCCCAGGAGATGAAGGACGATGATCGCGAAATTGACCGAGGCGGCGAGATACGCCAGCACAAACAGCGCGGCAACGTCCATCCTACACCCCTTCCCTCACCCAGGCCGGCGGGATCCGTTTTCCTCCGGAGATATCCCGCATGCGCAGGTTGCGGATCGTCTCCATCGCCCGACGGTCCTCGTCGTCGATTTGGATATCGAAGGACAAGGTCGCCCCTTCGTCCGCAAGGGGGGAAACCCGGCAGACGTAGCGCCCGCCGGACGACGTCGGGGAGAGGACCTCCCGGCGGTCGAACCCGACGGGAAAGGCCACGACGCCCCGGTAGCGCTGTCCCCAGGCGCAGGCCACGTGCATCGCGGCGTCGAAGGGAAAGGGCGACCCCAGGGGACCGGCGGCCTCCGGAAAACGTCCGCCGGAAAGGGCTGCCGCCGCCCCGGCCGGCGTGAGACGCACCTCGCCCGTGACGTTCCGCCAGGCGGGACCGAACGGGACCAGTTCGTCGTAGAGGCGGGCGCCGGGGACGACGAAGGGCGCCGCGTCGTCGCGATCCGGTCCCCGTTCCCCGGAGGCGCCCCGGAACGCCCTCTCCCGGGCGGTCGCCGGTTCCTTCCCGGTGTCCGTCCCCGTTTCGCGCAGGGCGGAAAAATGGACACACGCATGCTCGATGCGGCGGGTGCAGGAAGTTCGCGGCCCGGTGCGGCGCGTCGTCAGACGGGAACGGCAGCCCCCGCCGCGCAGCGGCTCGATCTCATGGACCGCCTCGATGCGCACCGCCGCCTCGTCCACGATGAGGAGGTGGGAGAACTGCGCCCCCTCCTGACGGCGGGCGTCGTAAGCCGCCGGCAGCGTCCGGGCCAGGATCTGCAGGGCCTCCGCGGCGGGCAGGACGCAGCGTCCGTCTGCACAGTGATCGCGCAGATACGCGGGAACGGGGATGACGAGGGGGATTTCCCGGGGATGCTTCACGGCTGGGGAAACATCTTCCATAGATGAACCGTTTTCGGGTCGACCGCCACGGGCACGCCCCGGGCATTCAGGGCGCAGTGGCGGGTGAATCCCCGGCAGACCTCGACGCCCGACTCTGCATGCAGAATGATGTAGTCGAAGCGGAGGCGCACCCGCTCCAGTTCTCCGGGACGGGTATGGATCCACATGGGGTCGTCGTAATGGAGCGCCTGATAGAACTGGACGCCCATCTCGATGATGGGGTAGACGTAGCCCCCGGCCTCGATCTCCCGGTAGGGATAGGCGGCATCCCGCATCAGGGACGTGCGTCCCAGTTCGAAGTATCTCAGGTAATTCGCGTGATACACGACCGTGGAGCGATCCGTGTCGGCGTAGAGGGTCCGGTGGGGACAGCGGTGCCAGACGAGGCCGGTCGCGGCGTCGCGGACGTACGGTCCTTCGCCGGACGGGGATTCCGGACGGAAGGGTTTCGGTTTCATCCCGCACCTCCGAAGACGATGCAACAGTTCGTCCCCCCAAAGCCGAAGGCGTTCGCCAGGGCTGTTTCGTAACGCTGACGGCGGGCGCGATCGGGGACGCAGTCGATGTCGGCAAAGCGCGGATCGGGGCGGTGGTTGATCGTCGGCAGGATCACCCCCCGCTGCATGCCTTCGATCGTCAGGGCGTCCTCGATGGCCGCCGCGGCCCCCAACGTATGGCCAAGCTGCGATTTGTTCGAGGACAGGGGGATCCGCTCGAGGCCCTTCCCGAAGACCGTCCGGAGGCAGGCGATCTCCGTCAGGTCGCCCTTCTGCGTGGAGGTCCCGTGCGTGTTGATGTACCCGATATCCGCCGGCGTCAGCCCCGCGTCGGCAATGGCCTCGCGGATGGCCCGCACGATCGTTTTGGCGTTGGGGTTGGTGAAGTGGTACGCGTCGGAGGTCCAGCCGACGCCCAGGACCTCCGCCCGGGCGGTCAGGCCGAACCGGGCGAGCGTGTCCTCGGCCGCGAGCACGAGCACGCCCGCGCCTTCGGACAGGACGAAGCCGCGCCGGTCCGCGCTGAAGGGCCGCGAGGCCTGCGCGGGGTCGTCAAACGCCCGGTCCCCCGGGAGGACCTTGATCGTGGCGTTCATGTTGGTGAAGCCGTGGATGATCTCCGGCAGGATGGGGGTGTCCACCCCGCCCGCGAGCGCGAAATCGCAGTCCCCGTCGCGGATCATCCGCGCCCCGATGCCGACGGCGTGGTTGCCCGAGGCGCAGGCCCCCTGGGGCGAGAAGACGGGTCCGGTGAAACCCAGGAGCATCCCCGCCTTGCCCGAGGGGAGGTTGGCGCAGAGGTTGGGCAGGAGGTAGGGGCTCACCTTGAGCGGCCCCCGCTCCTGGAAGTTCAGCATGGCGGTCCGGAAGGCGTCGGTGCCGTTGATGGCCGAGCCGATGAGGCAGGCCGTGCGCGGCGCGGTCTCCTCGTTCATCTGCAGGCCGGCGTGGTCCAGGGCTTCCCGGCAGACCGCCATGGTCAGGAGAACGAAGGCGGCGTTCCAGTTGTAGACCTCCTTGGCATCGGCAAACTCGAGGCTCGCGGGGTCCCAGTCCGGGATCTCCCCGACCACGTCGCAGACGGACTGGACCTTGCAGCGGGTGACCTTCCGGAAGCCCGCCTCGCCCTTTACGGCGCGCGCCCACGTCTCCGCGAAGGTCCGCCCCAGGGGGGTGGCCGCCCCATAGCCGATCACGAAGACCCGTCTGTTCCGTGGCGCTTTCATGCCCGCCTCATATCAGGTGACGCGGCGAAATACAAGGCACGCATTGCAGCCGCCGAAGCCGAAGGCGTTTTTCAGGACGACGGTCTGGTCCAGGCGCCGGGCGCCTTCGGCCATGCAGTCCAGCGGGATTTCCGGGTCCGGGCGGTGGTTGATCGTGGGCAGGAGCACGCCCCGGCGCAGACCCTCGATTGCCAGCACGGACTCGACGGCGCTCGTCGCCCCCATGGCGTGGCCGAGCTGCGACTTGTTGGCCGAGACGGGCGGGATCCGGTCCCCGAAGACCTCCCTCAGGGCGTTGGCTTCGACCTGGTCCCCGATCTTCGTCGAGGCGGCGTGGGCGTTGACGGCGTCGATCGCGGCGGGCGCGAGGCCGGCGTGCCGGAGGCTGTCGGCGATGCAGCGGGCGACCTGGGCGCGGTTGGGCATCACGGCGTGGTAGGCGTCGGCCGTCATGGCCCAGCCGGCCAGTTCCGTTTCGAAGGCCAGGCCGTGCGCCCGGGCGAACGCCCGGGAGGCGATCACGATGCAGGCGGCCCCCTCCGAGACGACGAAGCCACGCCGCCCCAGTGAGAACGGTGCGCTCGCCGCCCCGGGCGGCACAGGCGCCTCCCCTTCCTTCGGCCGGTAGGCGCCGTTCATCGTGGCGAAGCCGGCCACGATCGGTTCGACCAGGGGAAAATCCACGGCGCCGCAGAGGGCGATATCGGCCATGCCCTGGGCGATGAACATCGCCCCCAGGATCAGGGAGCTGCTCCCCGTGGCGCACGCCGTGATGATCGAGGCGATCGGTCCGGTCGCCCCGGTGAAGATCGCCACCTTGCCGCCCACCATGTTGATGCAGGAATTGGGGTTCATGAAAGGCGGAGGGAGTTTTCCGGCCGCGGTCAGAGCCCGATCCGCATCGATCAGTGCGTCCAGCCCTCCGATTGCCGAGCTGAACGTGACGGCCGTCCTGGGCGCGAGCTCCGGTGTGATTGCGATCCCGGCCCCCGCAAGGGCGCGCATCACCACAAGAAGCGAGTGCCTGAAGACGGGGGACGTCCAGTGGGCCATCTCACGGGGCCGCAGGAACGGATAAGGGGCGGCGTCGATTTCGGGAACCTGGCCGGCGATCCGGACCGGGAACCGGTCGCGAAGCGGAAAGCGGGTCAGCGCCCCTATGCCGCTTTCCCCCGCCGCTGCCCGGCGCCACTGTTCTTCCGGCTCCGTCCCCAGCGGCGACACAAAGTCATACCCGAGAATGACAGGCTTTTTGTCCATATCCATCATACATTTCCTGCCTGAAGGCTGTTCTAAAATGGCCGGATGCAAGGCCCCCGAAATCCTGAGCCGTGAGGCGTACTGGATGGTACGTTGAACGGTGAAGGATGAGGGAAATGCCGCAGACGGCTATTTTTCAACAACCTTCCGGATCTACCAGGGGATGAACCGGTAAAGCTTGGCGAACATCTCGTAGATCTCGATCCAGTTCTGGAGATCCCTGGCAGAGCGCATGTGCGCCCTTTTGTTCACCATCACCCAGCTCATGTGGGCGGCGCCGTCCTTGCAGGTCGTGCAATCGCGGGTGGCCGACGTGCAGCAGCGGTGCATCGTCTTCAGATCGGCCGCCCAGCGGATAAAACGGATGAGGCGCTTCGGGCGTGGGGCGCGATTGTCGAGCGGCTCCGTCACGGAGGGACATTCGCTCCAGGAAAACGGCCGTCCCAGCATTCGTCCGGTTGTGATGACTTCGTGGTAATAGCGGCAGGAGATGACGGTCCGGGGATAGCGATCGAGCATCGCGTCCATTTCGACGCGGATTTCTGCGAGCTGAGAGGGGGTCCAGGAGAATCCGTTCACGCCCTCGTCGTTCGACAGAAGCTGCATATGCACCTTGAGACCGACGTCGGCAATCTTTCGAATGACACGCTCCGTCCGTCCAAGCTGGCGAGGGGTGATGGTGTAGAGATAGTAGGTATCCGGATCGCCGGCATAGTTCCGGCTGGAGACGGCAAAGACATCCCTTCCCCGAAGCAGCTTTTCATCCTCTTCGTCGCCCCAGACGGAGATGCCCACCATCAACCCCGGAAAACGATCGCGGGGAATCCGGATCAGGCCGTTGGTTGCGCAATAGGTGGGAAGGCGTTTGTAGAAGGCTTCGACGCGGTCCAGATAGAGGGTCGGTTCGCCTCCGATCAGGATGGCCAGGTTGACCCCCCGCTGCCGCTCCCGTTCCACAAATTCTTCCCACTTCCCCGAATCCTCTTCTTCGGGAGCGGCCTTGTGTTCATCGGAGGAGAAGAAAAAACACCCCTTGCAGCGCAGATTGCACCGGTTCGTGACATCGTAGATGGAACTGCGGATGTTCAGGCGGGAGATCGCCTTGTATCGCTCGTACCAATCCTTGTCCAGCAAAGTACTGACCGTTTGCATTATGATCGTTTCCCGATTTCAGCGTGTCCCGGAGGAGAGACCATTTCCTCACAGAGATTCTCGCCCTTTTCGTACCCCATCACCCAGACGGCCAGGTAGGTGTCGACATAGTCCAGCCAGGACCGGAAGGCCCGCGGGTCCGTCGCATGGCGATAGAGCCGCGCCGTCACCACGGCGCTTCCCGCGGCGTAATGCCGGCAGTCGGCGCAATCCGTATCGGGCACACAGCAGGCGGCGGCCCGGTCCCAGGTCAGATCGGTCCGAAACTGACGGAAGGAACGACCGAGACCGATCTCCGTGGAGGAATTCATCCGTGGATAGGAACAGCCGTACAGCTCGTGAAGCCCCCGTTCATGGGTGTGGGCTGCGGCTCCATAAGGGGAATACAGCACATGTCCGGGATGCCGGGCCATTATCTTGACCATCATTTCCCGGGTGCGGATCAGTGAGCTCGGATCGTGACGGAGCGGACCCGAATAACCGACCGGTGATGAAAAGACATTGAACGTGAAACGGCAACCGGCGGACGCGAGCCCATCGGCGATTTCGGCCGCCTCACCGATATTCTCCCGGGTGAAGGTGTAGACGAACACGGCCCTCGGGTCTCCACGGTAATTTTCAATCTGGCGGTCGAGGAGCTTGTCGGCCCTTCGCACGCGGAGGCTGGTGGCGTCGTTCCCCCAGACAGAAATGTGAATCTTGTATCCGACGGAGGGATCGATCCGCCGGACGCCGTTCGTGGCGATGCAGCCCAGCGGCATCTCTTCAAAACAGGCTTTCAGCAGCTCCGGAACCAGCGAAGGCTCCGCGCCGGCCAGCACGACATAGGTGATCCCGCGCGCCTTTTCCGCCTGCATGAGCGCACGCCACGCCTCGGGGTCCCGGTTTTCTTCGGCAAACTGCTTTTCCCCCTCATAGTAGTAGCAGCCGTCGCAGCGCAGATTACAGCGGTTGCTCATGTCGTAGGTGGATTCCCTCAGAAAAAAATATTTCCGGACCTTCTCCCAACGGGTCTTCACTTCCGGGTCCGACAACAGCTCAGAAAATTTCAATCGCCCATGAAGCGGATTCATTTCGGAGCCGCCATGCCGGGACGGCTCCATCCGCGGTTCTATCGCCGTCTTTGCCATCATGGTCTGATTTCCGTCATCCCGCATCCTTTTTTTCAGGGTCTCCATCCGTTGTGCAACTTTCGACATCTTCAGGAATCACGATCCTTGCGTCCTTGCAGGCGGGATTGCACATATTCTGCAATCAGCCGGACGGTCTTCAGCTTGGGATAGTCGTCCTCGTCGATGAAGACGCCGTACTCGTCCTGTAGCACCAAAGCCACGGTCGCCAGGTCCATGCTGTCCACTCCGAGTTCATCCACCAGGTCCATGTCGGGATCAAACGACTTCGGCGTGATGTCCTCCAGCTTCAGCTCCTCAATGATAATCTCGGCAATCCGGATCATCCGTTCCCGGATTTCTTTGCTCTCCGGCATGATTCAACCTCCCCGTGCAAAAGAAATATCCGCCCCGATACCCCTGGGCGGCGTATTGCACGCGGGTACTTTCGTAAATATTCCTCCGGCTTGTCAAGGAATTTTTGTTCCAACTCTCAACACACCGCTGCAAACCGCTTCTCCTCTTAAAGAAATCGTGAAGGCATAGGACGGTTCTTCCCGACCGGAGCTCCTCTTCACCTCCAGTTCAACCTCGTCGTCCGGCCTGACGGGCAGTCGGAAACGGACCCGACGGACCCCCATGATCGTGACGGATCTCCCTTGGTTCCGTTCCCAAGTCGACACGGCCTCCTGGACCATTGCAATCAGCGCGATCCCCGGCACGATCGGGTGGCCCGGNNCGTTCACCGGAGCAGCAGTTCCCAGAGGGGACCGGTTCGACCGCGCGCGTACATCCGGGTCACAATCCTCTCCGTCTCTTCTCCGCCGTCTCCATAGACCCAGTTGATCCGGCCGCGTGCCTGTCTTTTGACCCTGTCGATGACCGCCTCAGCCGTGATGCCTTTCGACCGGTAGAAGATCGGTGAGAGCAGGCTCTGATCTGTTCCAATCTGCCCCTCCTTCAAGGCGAGATCGTACAGTGCGGTGTGCGGAAAGATCCGGACGCCGCACATGAGGAAGAATGCCGCCTTCCCCAGCGCCTCCATGCGGTTCAGGGTTTCGTCCAGGGTTTCGGCATCTTCCCCGGGTCCCCCCAGAAGGAAATAGTGGGCAATGTATGCCCCCGTCCTCCGGGCGCTCTCGTGTGCAGTCAGGATGTCTTTCACGCAGAACGGCTTCCCGTACCGCCTCAACTGGGGGTCACAGAGGGATTCCGTCCCGAACTCGGCGTGGGTCCATCCGGCTTCAGCGAGGGTGTCGTAATAACCGTCAGGCATGCGCATCGGGGCCAGAAAGGCCCCCCAGGGAACGACGAGCCCCTCGCTGCGGAAGGCTCTGGCCACGGCCAGGCTGTGTCCGACATCGGCATTGAATGCCGAATCGGTGATGAAAAGAAATCTGGCCCCCATCTCCTGAAGTTCCCGCGCCTCCCGGGCGACCTCCCCGGGAGGAACCAACCGCATCCGGTGCCCCTCCATGTAGGGATAGGTGCAGTAGATGCATCGGAAGGGGCATCCCCTCTTCGTCTGCAGGTTCAAGATTCCCCCATGCTCCAGGTAGAACCGCCGTATATCGTCGGCAGGTCGCATCCGCCTGGTTACGGCGCCCGTCCAGGAAACAGGCTCCCGGACGGCTCCGCCCCGGACCAGGATCCCCGGCAGAGCGGACGGATCGTCCCCTTTTTCGAGGGCATCGAGCAGGCAAACCGTATGTTCCCCTTCCCCGACGACCCCGAAATCGGCATCCAGCAGGGACATCAACTCCCCCGGAAAAATGGAAAATCCGCTGCCGCCGAGCAAGATCGGAGCCTCTGTGCAGCGCCTGAGGAGACGGGCGATCCGTTCATATCCCGGAACGAAATTTTTCACGGCCAGTGTGTCCACATTATCGATATTCCGGATGGACAAACCGACCACCTCAGGATGAAAATCCCTCACGGCCGCCTGTATCCTCTGCTCTTCACCGGCCTCGTTCACATCCAAAAGGTGAACCTCGTGCCGCGGCGTCAAGGCCCCGACAAGATAATCGAGGCCCAACGGATAGACAGGGTGCGGGGTGCGGGTCGCATTGGCGGAAATCAAAAGCACTCGCATCGATTGGAAACTCCGATCCCGATCACGGGCTCCCCGTTTAAAACGGATGTATTGCATAACCCAAAAGAGCTTTCCACGCCACTAAATTCAAGGTCGTCGAATCACGATCTCCGTCCGATTGTGCGGGCCGGAACGTTCAAACCCGGCGGCTACCCGATTCCGATTGACACAAAACCCTCCCTCTCCTATATTCAGACCGTGTTGAACGATCATCGGGAGATTCGCCATGGACAAGATTTCAGGATGGATTCCAAAAGCGATCGGCTTCATCCGGCGGGACATCTGGAGAATCCGCCGAACCAACCTGCCGCCGGGAAAATCCTTCTTCCTCCAGTTGCTGCGGGTGCTGATCCTTTCGATCCGAGGATTCGATGAAGACAAATGTCAGCTCCGGGCATCGGCGATCACCTTTTACTCCCTGATCTCCGTCGTTCCGGTGGCCGCCATGGCCTTCGGCATCGCCAAGGGGTTCGGTTTCGAAAAGATGCTGGAAACCCAGTTGCGAAGCAAACTGGCCGGGCACGAAGAGATCCTCGACAAGGTCATTCAGTTTTCGCATTCGCTGCTGGAGAGCACCAAAGGGGGATTGCTCGCGGGCATCGGCCTGATCGTTCTTTTCTGGTCCGTGATCAAGGTTCTGGGGCAAATTGAAGACTCCCTCAACGATATCTGGGGGATCAAGGAACGGCGCTCGCTGGGACGGAAATTCGCCGACTATCTGTCGCTCATGCTGATCTGCCCGATCCTCATCATCCTCTCCAGCAGCGTGACCATCTTCATCACCACCCAGATCACCCTGATCCTGGAAAAAATCACATTTCTGGGCGTCTTCAGCTCGGCGGTTCTTTTTCTTGTTGAACTGTTGCCGTATGTTCTTTTGTGGGGGCTGTTTACGTTCCTGTATATCTTCATGCCGAACACCAAGGTGCGCTTCGGCTCCGGCCTGCTGGCCGGGATCATCACCGGCACCATCTTTCAAATCGTTCAATGGGCCTACATCACCTTTCAGATCGGGGCGACGCAATACAACGCCATCTACGGCAGTTTTGCCGCTTTTCCGCTTTTCCTGGTCTGGCTGCAGATCAGTTGGCTGATTGTCCTCTTCGGGGCCGAGCTCTCCTTTGCCCATCAGAACGTGGATACCTATGAGTTCGAACCGGACGCCCTCCAGGCGAGTCACCGTCTCAAAAAACTGCTTTCCCTTCAAATTGCGCAACATGTCATCCGGAACTTCGCCCGGGGGGGAAACCCGTCGACCGCGCCGCAGATATCCCATAAGCTGGAAATTCCGATCCGTCTCGTCAATGAAATCCTCTTCACCCTGGTTAAAAGCGGCATTTTTTCGACGTGCGGGGCCGAGGGAGAGGGAGAACGGGGATTCCAGCCGGCCCGTGACATTCATCATCTGACCATCCACTCGGTCATCGAGGCGATCGAGCTTTGCGGAATCAACACGATCCCCTTTGCCCATACCCCCGAGTTTTCCACGCTGTCCGCGACGGTGGCGACTTTCGAGAAGGCTATTGAACATCTTCCTGAAAACAGGTTGCTGAAGGACGTTTGACCCGCAGACCCCGACCGATTAAAATCCATGTCCCGTGATGCTGTCGAACCGCAACCACTGAAAACCGAAAACCAGAGCGACTTGGCCTGGCTTGCACGGATCTGCATAGGGCGCATTTTCTTTGCATGGGTCTTCACCAGTTACTCGGCGGCGCTGCCTTTGTTGAAAACCGATTGGGACATGTCGGCCGGCCAGGCCGGCCTGGTGCAATCGGCCTGGCATGCCGGTTATCTGATATCATTGTTCGCGGTCGGATTCGCCGCCGACCGCCACGGCGCCAAAAAAACCTATCTGGTTGGAAGCGTGCTGGCCAGCTTCAGCGCGCTGATGTTCGCTTTTTTCGCAAACGGCTTTACCTCCGGTCTGATCCTGTACGGGTTCACCGGATTGTGTTCAGGGGCGTCGTACACGCCGGGCTTGACGCTCGTTGCGGAACGCTTCACCTCCCGTCATCGGGGCCGCGCCATGGGGTGGTTTCTCGCCGCAGCCTCGCTCGGTTATGGTCTGTCGCTGCTCCTGAGCGGATTCCTGATGCCGCATCTCGGGTGGCGCGGCTCGTTCATCGCGACCGCTTCCGGACCGTTCGTCGGAATGCTCATCTCCTTCTGGACGCTCCGGGAGACCCCCAATGTGGTTCATCCCCATGACCGCCAGTTCGCCGGCATCCTCGCCCTGCGAGAGGTCTGGCGGAACCGGCCGGCCATGCTCCTGATCTGGGCGTATGTGTTCCATGTATGGGAACTGCTGGGATTATGGGCATGGCTGCCGGCTTATCTGGCGGCATCGATCGCACAGAAGGGCGCCTTGACGATACAGGCGGCCGGCGCCGGCGCCCTTCTGACGGCGCTTACATACATCACCAGCATGGGCGGAAGCATTGGCGGCGGTGCCATGTCGGATCGCTGGGGACGAACCCGGACCATCCTCTGGGGAGCATGCATGAGCCTTGTCTGCTCCCTCCTGTTCGGCTGGATGATGACGCTTCCGCTGTGGTTTCTGGTCACTGTCGCCGCGATCTACAACATGACGGCCATCGCCGATTCGTCCATCTATTCGACGGCGCTCACGGAACTGGTCCCGCCTCATTGTCTGGGCGCAGCATATGCACTACGCTCAGTCCTTGGTTTCGGCGCCGGGATCGTCAGTCCCTGGGCATTCGGGCTCGTCCTCGACTGGGTGCAAGGCGAAACGCTCCGCTCGACGACGATGGCATGGGGTCTGGCATGGACGGCGCTCGGTGTCGGGGCAGTTTTTGGCCCGCTGATGACGGTTCTGTTGCGTGGAAGGCCCGAGGCGCAAAAGATGGCCGGCGGGAGAAGATAGACGGACGCGCAATTTCCCACAGAGGCCGGAAAGCATTCCATCATGGCGTGCCGTTCATTCTGCGGCCCGTTCATTGGAATCATGAAGATGTGCCATCACCGATCGATCGATCAGATCCGACAGCGGAAGGATCTCGTATTCCTTGTTCGTCAGGCCCGAAAGGATCCGCTCGATCTCCGCGATCCACCTTTCGGCTCCATCCCCTCCCTTCGGCACGACATCGTGCAGCAAAATGATATCCCCGGGGCGGACCTTCCCCAGGATGATCTCCGCCAAACCCTCAATCCGCCGGTTGCCGAAGTCAAGGGCACGGCAGCTGAAGTTCACACAATCCATGCCGAGTTCCTTCAAGACCCCCGGCAGCTTGGGATTCGTGATCCCGACGGGAGGCCGAAAGGTCAGCGGACGGATACGGTAAGCCGCAAACACATCCTGAGCCAGCGCAATTTCCTTGTGGAGCGTTGCCCGTGAACGCAGCATCAGCAGGGGATCGTGATGATAGGAGTGATTCCCTATGGTGTGTCCGTGAGAAAGGATTCCGCGGATCAGTTCCGGATATCGTTCCGCCTTTGC
>DDXV01000049.1 GCA_002347815.1 Syntrophaceae bacterium UBA2251 | reverse complement strand
GAGTTCGACTACTGCTGCGTCCACGCCTCCTTCGCCCTCCGGGAGGAGGGGGTCGAGAGCATCATGGTCAACTCCAACCCCGAGACCGTGAGCACGGACTACGACACCTCGGACAAGCTCTTCTTCGAGCCCGTGACCCTGGAGGACGTCCTCCACATCCTGGCGACCGAAGGGAAGGGCGACATCGGCGCCGTCCCCCTGATCGTTCAGTTCGGCGGCCAGACGCCGCTCAACCTTGCCCGGGGGCTCGAGGCGGCGGGGGCGCGGATCCTGGGAACCTCCCCCGACGCCATCGACCGGGCCGAGAACCGGGAGCGCTTCCAGGAGATCGTCCGCCGTCTCGAACTGAACCAGCCGGAAAACGACACGGCCATGGACGTCGGGAAGGCCCTCGCGGCCGCCCGGCGGATCGGCTATCCCGTCCTCGTCCGGCCGTCGTACGTCCTGGGCGGACGGTCCATGGAGATCGTCTACGACGACGAGAACCTGAAGGCCTTCATGGCGCGCGCCCTCGAGGTCTCGCCCGGCCACCCCATCCTCATCGACAAGTTCCTCGACGACGCGATCGAGGTGGACGTGGACGCCCTGTCCGACGGGACCACCACCGTCGTCGCCGGGATCATGGAGCACATCGAGGCGGCGGGGATCCACTCGGGGGACAGCGCCTGCGTCCTGCCGCCCATGACCCTCTCGAAGGCGCTCGTCAAGACCATCGAAACGCAGACGAAACGGATCGCCGCCGAACTCGGCGTCATCGGCCTCATGAACATCCAGTACGCCGTCAAGGACGGCGTGCTCTACGTCCTGGAGGTCAACCCCCGGGCCTCCCGGACGGTCCCCTTCGTCAGCAAGGCCGTCGGCGTGCCCCTGGCGAAGCTGGCGACGAAGGTGATGCTGGGGAAATCCCTGAAGGACCTCAAGTTCACGAAGCGCATCCATCCCGCGCACATCGCCGTCAAGGAGGCCGTCTTCCCCTTCAGCCGCTTCCCCAACGTGGACATCCTGCTCGGGCCGGAGATGAAATCCACCGGCGAGGTCATGGGGATTGACCGGTCCTTCGGGGTCGCCTTCGCCAAGTCGCAGATGGCGGCCGGGTTTCCCTTCCCCGTCGCGGGGCGCGTCTTCATCAGCGTGCACGACCTCTACAAGGACCGGATCGTGCCGGTGGCCCGCCAGTTCCAGGCGTTGGGCTTCCGGATCTCCGCCACCCGCGGCACGGCGGCGCATCTGAACCGCCAGGGCGTCCGGGTGGAGACGGTCTGCAAGCTGAGCGAGGGTCGGCCCCACGTCGTGGACCTGATCAAGAACGGCGACATCCAGATCGTCATCAACGTGAGCGTCGGCCGGCTCTCCACGCGCGACGCCGTGCAGATCCGCCGGAGCACGCTTCTGTACAACATCCTCTACACGACGACCCTCGCGGGCGCCTGGGCCCTGGGCGAGGCGGTGAAGGCGATGCGGGCCGGCCCGTGGGACGTGGCGCCGCTGCAGGAATATCACAAGGCGGATGTCGGGCGCGGGGCAAAGGGAAACGAGGCCAACGCGGGTGCCCGGCAAAGGACCCGGGGCAAGAGGTGAAGCGGTGAAACAGGCGAAAGGATTCGGAGGGGGTGAGACCGTGCCCGGGCAAGGGGCGAAACTCACGAGGAGGAACGGCCCGTGCGGGACCCGGACGGGAGCGGCGCCGACCGGCTGCCCGTCGACCCGACGCCTCGGGCCTGTCCGCCTTCATCCGGACCGCGCGCACGTTCCGTCCGCCGACGACCGGCCGCGGGAGGAGTGCGGCGTCTTCGCCGTGTACGGGCATCCGGACGCGGCCCGCGTCGCCTTCTTCGGGCTCTTCGCCCTCCAGCACCGGGGGCAGGAGAGCGCCGGCATCGCCACCTCGGACGGCTGCCAGATCTGGGAGCGCAAGGGCATGGGCCTCGTTTCCGAGGTCTTCCGCGAGGACAACCTCGCGAAGCTGCCCGGGCGGCTCGCCATCGGCCACGTCCGCTACTCGACGACCGGCTCGTCGGTCATCTCGAACGCCCAGCCCTTCCTCGTTCACCACGGCAACGAATACTACGCCCTGGCGCACAACGGGAACCTGATCAACGCGCAGGAGCTCCGGTCGCAGCTCGAGGCGCGGGGGTCGATCTTCCAGTCCACGATGGACAGCGAGGTGATCATCCACCTGATGGCGCCCTTCTTCCGGACCCGCTTCGAGGACGCGCTCACCCGGGCCCTCTACCAGATCGAAGGGGCCTACAGCGTCGTGATGCTGACGAAGGACCGCATCGTCGCCGCCCGGGACCCGCGCGGGTTCCGGCCCCTGTGCCTGGGGAAGCTCGACAACCACGGCTGGGTCATCGCCTCGGAGACCTGCGCCTTCGACCTCGTCGGCGCGCATTATGTCCGCGAGGTGGCGCCGGGCGAGATCATCGTCATCGACGGCGAGGGGCTCCACAGCCTGACCCCGTTCGGCCCGGAAAAGCCCGCCCACTGCATCTTCGAGCTCATCTATTTCGCGCGGCCGGACAGCCACGTCTTCGGGACGAACGTCTACCTCACCCGGAAGCGCCTCGGGCACCGCCTCGCCCAGGAGTACCGCCCGGACGCGGACCTCGTCATGCCCTTTCCCGACTCGGGCAACTACGCCGCCCTGGGGTACGCCGAGGAAAGCGGGCTGCCCTTCGAGATGGGGATGATCCGGAATCACTACGTGGGGCGGACGTTCATCCAGCCCACCCAGCCGATGCGCGACTTCGGCGTGCGCGTGAAGCTGAACCCCGTTCGGGAGCTGCTCGCCGGCAAGCGGGTCCTGATCGTCGAGGACTCGATCATCCGGGGGACGACGAGCCGGAACCGCGTGCGGAACCTCCGGGAGAACGGGGCGAAGGAGATCCACATGGCCGTGAGCTGCCCGCCGACGCGCTTTCCCTGCCCCTACGGGATCGACTTCTCCTCCAAGGGGGAGTTGATCGCGGCCCAGAAGGGCGAGGAGGCGGCGATCGCCGACTTCATCGGACTCGACTCCCTCCATTACCTGACCCTCGACGGCATGGTCGCGGCGACGGGCCTCGCCCCGAACGCCTTCTGCCTTGCCTGCTACACCGGCGCCTACCCCCTCGCCCCCCCGGCGGAGATGAACAAGCAGTGCTTCGAAACGGCGGACCTGGGCCTCTGAGCCGTTCCGTCCCGATGCGCCATGCCAGGGTACGGGAAATTGCATTCAAAAATCGAGATCTCGTCGGGGATGGGCCCGTCCACGGAGAGGAATGGGACCGCGAGGGGAAATCCCGCTCGGGTGTAAAATGGCTGAGGGGCGAGGACTCGAACCTCAATTTACAGGGCCAGAACCTGTCGTCCTGCCTTTAGACGACCCCTCAGTGCAGACATGAACCGCCGGGCGAAACCGTCGCCGACCCCGCCGTTCCGGTTCAACGGGCCGTGTCGCCTGTATCGATCGGGTTCATCATGCCGCGTCTCCTCC
This sequence comes from Syntrophaceae bacterium UBA2251, assembly GCA_002347815.1. GTDB lineage: Bacteria > Desulfobacterota > Syntrophia > Syntrophales > UBA2251 > UBA2251. The sequence goes on along the minus strand of DDXV01000049.1, from coordinate 45,242 downwards.
CAGGAATGATGGATACGGCCGGGAGAAGAGCAATTATCCTGCCATCCTGCACGATACTGAATGTCTTTTGAATTCAAATGGTTGAAGAAAATACGGGGATTGAAACAGGGCCAGATTTGTCCATTCCGAAACCAAACGGACAGAATTGTTCCATTGACAAGGGCTCGGTCCTGGAATATGCTCGCATAAAAGTAGTTCGCAGACGAGCAATACGGGGAGCGGATCGTGAAACCGGAGGACTGCATCTTCTTTCTGCTGGCCAAGGCCCATCAGCTCGGGAGCCGCTTCCTGGCCCAAAAGGTCGCCGCGCTGAACATCACGCCCGTCCAGGCCCTGGTTCTCGGCTTTCTCGCCGATGAAGACGGAATCACCTCCAGCGAACTGGGCAAACGGACGGAGCTGGACAGTGCGACCATGACGGGGATCCTCGACCGTCTGGAGACGGCCCGGCTCATCGAGCGCCGGGGCCATCCGGCCGACCGGCGGTCCATCCAGATCCACCTGACGGACCCGGGGCGGGCCCTGGCCGTTGAAGCGGTCCGGTCGATCGTCGAGGCCAACCGCGAATTTCTGGACATCCTGACGGAACGCGAACGGAAGGAGTTGCGGAGCCTGATCCGGAAACTCAGGGATCAGACCGGCCGCGCTTGATTGCGGCATCATCCGGCAGCACAGAAAGGAAAAACCATGGGAACGATCCACCGGACCGGCTGTGTCCTCTGCCCCCAGAACTGCGGCCTGGAGGTTGAGATCGAGAACAACCGCATCGTGAAGGTGCGGGGCGACAAGGGCAACGTCCGCAGCGAAGGGTACGTCTGCCGCAAGGGGCTGAACATCGCCAACCACCAGCACAACGCCGACCGCCTGAAGTATCCGTTGAAGCGCGTCGGAGACCGATTCGAGCGGATCTCGTGGGAGCAGGCCATCGACGAGATCGGGGGGAAGATCCGGGAGATCGTCGACCGGTACGGCCCCCGCTCCTTCGCCTACATGGGGGGCGGCGGCCAGGGGTGCCACTTCGAGGCGGCTTTCGGCGTCCGACTGCTGCGGGGGCTCGGCTCCCGCTACCACTACAGCGCCCTCGCCCAGGAGTTCTCCGGCATGTTCTGGGTCAACGGCCGGATGCACGGCCGCCAGACGCTCTTTGCCGAGATCGACGCGGAGGAGACGGATTTCCTGCTCGTCTTCGGCTGGAACGGGATGCAGAGCCACCAGATCCCCCAGGCCCCGCGACACCTCCTTCGGATCGCCAAGGACCCCGACAAGTCCCTCGTCGTCATCGATCCGCGCCTGTCGGAGACGGCCAAGGTCGCCAATCTCCATCTCGCCATCCGCCCGGGGACGGATGCCCTCCTCCTGCGGGCCATGATCGCCATCATCCTCCGGGAGGGATGGGAGAACAGGGACTACATCGCCAATCACACCACCGGCCTCGACGCCGTCCGGGACCTGTTTGCGGACTTCGACGCGCGCGCCGCCGTCCGCACCTGCAACCTCGACTTCGACCCGGTCCGCGAGGTCTGCCGTCAGTTCGCCACGCGCAAGTCCTGCCTGCGCTACGACCTGGGGCTTTTGATGAATCGCCACAGCGCGGTTTCATCCTATCTGGCCGTGGCGCTCCAGGCGATCTGCGGCCGGATCGGCGTCCGCGGGGGCAACGTCTTCCACGGCCAGATGATGCCTTTGGGGAGCCACTCGGACGAACGGGACCCCAAGACCTGGCGGACCGTCGCCACGAACTTCTTCCCCGTCGTGGGTTGTTTCCCGCCCAACGCCATGCCCGAGGAGATCCTCTCCGACCACCCCGAGCGCCTCCGGGCGGTGATCGTGTCCGGGGCGCATCCCCTGCGCTCCTACGCGGACACGACGGCCTACGAAACGGCCTTCAAGCGCCTGGACCTCCTCGTGACGGCGGAGCTCGCCCTGACGGAGACGGCGGTCCTGTCCCATTACGTCCTGCCGTCCCGGTCGGGCTACGAATCGTGGGACGGGACGTTCTTCCCCATGACCTTTCCGGGCATCTTCTTCCAGATGCGACGGCCCATCATCGAGCCGGACGGCGAGCCTCTGGAGCTGGGGGAGATCCATCTGCGCCTGGCGGACCGCCTGGGCCTCATTCCGCCCATCCCGGAAAGCCTTTACAAGGCGGCCGAAGAAGGCCACGCCGCCTTCGGTCAGGCCCTGATGGACTATGCCGCCCGGGAGCCGGCGGCCCTGGCGGCCATGCCGTTCGTCCTCGGCAAGACCCTGGGCCGGGCCAAGGGGTCCGTGCACCTGGCCGCCCTGTGGGGGATGCTGCAGACGGCCCCCAAACCCCTCCGCAAGAATTCCGCCCGCGCGGGATTCACGCCCGGCCTGGGCATGGGAGAGGAGCTCTACCAGAAGATCCTGGACCATCCCGAGGGGATCTGGATCGGCCGGCTCGATCCGGACCGGAACCTTGACGAAATCCGGACGGAGGACGGCCGGATCAACCTGGTGATTCCGGAGCTCCGGGCCGAGCTGGAAACCCTCGACGCGGCGCACGAGGAGGCGGCCCTCGTTCCGGACCCGGCCTTCCCCTTCGTGCTCGTGGCCGGACGGCACTTCAACATGAACGCCAACACCCTGATGCGCAATCCCGCCTGGAACGCGGGGAAGCGCGACTGCACCGTTTTGTTGCATCCCGCCGACGCCGAGGGGCTGAACGTGAAGGACGGACAGACGGTGCGGGTCGCGACGGAGGCCGGTTCCGTGGAGATCGAGGCGGAGGTGACGGAGACGGCCCGCAAGGGCCATGTCGTGATCCCCCACGGCTTCGGGATGGTCTACGACGGGAAGGTCCACGGCGCGAACGTCAACCGTCTGACGAAAAACACGAACCGCGACTGGCTGGGAACGCCCCTGCACCGCTACGTGCCCTGCCGGGTCGAGGCGGTTTAAGGGAGACGGCCCCGACTGCGGAGGCCGCTTGAACAAAAACGATTAAGCCATCCCCGAAGGAGGATCCATGACCGAACTCGTTACCCTCTCGATCGAAAACCACGTGGCGGACGTCCGCTTCAACCGGCCCGACAAGTACAACGCCCTGAGCCTGGACATGGTTCAGGCCATCGCCGACACGATCGATCGTCTGGCCGGGGAATCGGCCGTCCGGGCCGTCGTCCTCTCCGGCGAAGGCAAGGGGTTTTGCGCCGGCCTGGATTTCGAGAACTTCGCGGCGATGCAGTCCGGCGTTGGGGCGCAGCTCCCCCGCCTCACCGACCGCTACAAGGGCCGGATCACGAACATCTTTCAGCATGTGGCCTACGGGTGGAAACAGCTCCCGATGCCGGTGATCGCCGCCATTCACGGGGTCGCGCTCGGCGGCGGCTGCCAGATTGCCCTGGGGGCCGATATCCGCTATTGCACGCCCGACGCCAAACTCTCCATCATGGAGATGAAATGGGGCCTGATCCCGGACATGAGCGCGTCCCAGACCGTGCGCGACCTCGTCTCCCTCGACGTGGCCAAGGAGCTGATCTTCACGGGGAAGGTCATCCGGGGGGAGGAGGCGGCCCGGATGAGGCTGGTCACCCGGGTCTGCGAGAAGCCCTACGACGAGGCCATGGCCCTGGCCCGCGAGATCGCCGCCAAGAACCCGCACGCCGTCCGCGCCGCCAAGAAGCTCCTGAACGAGGTCTGGCACGGGGATGCGGCCCGGGGGCTGTTGATGGAATCCGAGCTGGAGATGACCTTGATTACAACCTCCAATCAATTGGAGGCCATCTCCGCGAACTTCGCCAAGCGGGCGCCCGTCTTCCAGGACCCCGACTGATCCGACTCGTCCCTGGATACGGACGATCGCGGCCACGGGGAAAAGGATCCGGCGAACGCATCCGGGCGGCCGGCACATCCTCTGACAGGCAGCGCCGACGCAGGGAGGGGATGGGGGGGGTCACCGATCCGGTCAGCGGTGAACGCATCGTCGTCCCCGTCATGGAAACAAGGGGGACGTGCCGCGCCGGTCACCCAACGGGAGATGCGTGATTGATGGAGAGAAAACCATGACGACCATCGTTATCCTGGGGTTCGCCGTCGTTCTTCTGGGCGGCCTTCTCTTGGCGGAAAAAAAGGAAAGCCTCAAGGGCATCCTCCTGACGAAGCCGCTTCTATCGGGACTGTTCATCGCAACGGCCCTGGCCCAGTCCCATCCCGCGGGGTCCTATTTCTATCTCATCCTGACAGGCCTTGTCTTGTGCTTTGCCGGCGACATATGTCTGGCATTCTTCTTTAACCGCCGGGTCTTTGCCGCCGGCCTTGCGTTTTTCCTCACAGGACATCTGGCCTACATCGCGGCGTTTTTCATCGCCGCCGGGATCAACGCCGGGACATGGGTGTCCGTCGCGGCGGTTTCGTTCATCTCCTTATACGTCTTCGTCAGACTGCGACCGCACCTCGGTTCCATGGCGGGTCCCGTGATCGCCTATGTGGCCATCATCTCCCTCATGGTTGTGGGAGCGGCCTCCCTCGCCGTCCGCCCGGACTTCTCCGTTCAAGCCCGGGCCCTGGTCATGGCCGGATCGATCCTCTTCTATGCCTCGGACCTGTTTGTGGCCAGGCACAGGTTTGTGAGAAAAAGCATCTCCAACCGTTATGCGGGTCTGCCGATGTATTATGCGGCCCAGTTCATGCTGGCCTTTTCGGTGGGATTGATTCCATGAGGAGGTTGCGGGTATGGCCACGGATCCGGGGATCGGTTATCGCGTCGTCGCCACCGTCACGGACGTAAAGGGGGAGTGCAGCGCCGGCCATCGAACGGGGGACACGTTCGAGATCAGCTGCCACAATCCCGGCGGGTTGTGCGGATTTTTTTACCACGACCTCTTTCCCGCCCTCTCCACCTTCCAGTTCGGCGGGAGCCTCCCCTGGTGGGAAGGGGACGCGATCGAGGTGTCCTGCCCGGACAGCGCGAACCGGGTCACGCTGAGGCTGGAGCGGGCGGCCCGCTCTCCGGACCCGGCGGCGGGATGAGGTCGTAAGATCGATCCCCGGCGCCCCGTTCGCCAAAATTGGCTTGACAGTGCCACGGCACTGACGTACCCTATCCGGTACGACTAGGAGGTTCGGGAACATGACGACGCTGTCGGCTTCAGAGGCGAGAAAACGCTTATATAATCTGGTGGATGAAGTCAAGGAAACGCACCGGCCGGTCCAGATCGTGGGCAAGCGAAGTAACGCGGTGCTTGTCTCGGAGGAAGACTGGAAAGCGATCGAAGAGACCCTCTACCTTGCCTCGATCCCGGGCATGAGGGAATCCATCAAAAAAGGTCTCAAGACGCCCGTGGAAAAATGCGAGGAGGATGCCGGCTGGTGAGTTGGCGCGTGGTTTTTACCCGGCAGGCCCAAAAAGACGCAAAGAAGATCGCACGAAGCGGCCTCAAACCCCAGACCTCGCGGCTATTGGAGATTCTCCGGGAAAACCCCTATCGGAACCCGCCGCCCTACGAGAAACTCGTGGGGGATCTTTCCGGCGCGATCTCCAGGAGAATCAACATTCAGCATCGCCTCATCTACCAGGTTCTCGACGACATCCGAACCGTCAAGGTGATCCGGATGTGGACCCACTACGAATAAGACGGCGAACGAGCGGAGCGGGACGGGAAACTTGTCCGTCCTGTCTCCGGATCCTGTCGAGGTCGCCTGAACTCGACGAAGGCCTCCGTGCGTCCCCGGCGGCGCAAGCGGCCGCGGCGGGGGCGGATGATGCCGCTCCCGCCGGCAGAAACGCTCAGGTCGCCTGGATGCCGCTCGGCGGCGGGGTGCGTCGTCTCGGGCGTCTCGCCGCTCCTGACGACGGCGCAGGTGGCCTATCAGCTCCGCGACAGCAACGCCAAAGGCTTCGTGACCCTGGACATCACCTTCGCCGACAAGGTGCCGGAGCTCACGGCCCAGCTCGAGGCCCTGCGTCTGATCGTCACGGCCAGGGCGGGGAGTTTCCTCCCGGGTCTGGAGGGCGAGGTGACGGCGCTCTGCGGGTTCCCCTTCTTCCACATCGCCGGCATCTTCGTGAACGCCAACGGCATCTATCTGGGCGGGCTGCAGATTCTCGTTCCCAACCCCCGCGATACGGAACACATCTGCGCCGAGCTGGAAAAGTACAAACCCTTGCTCCTGGTGAATGTGCCGGCGCTGTATCAACTGCTCATGGCGAATCCGAAGTTCCGGCAGATGGACCATTCGCATGTGGAAACGTGCATCTCTTCGGCCTCCCCCTTCCCCGAAGAGGCCCAGAGGGAGTTTGAAAAGATCGTCGGCAAGGGGAAGCTGCTGGAGAATTACGGCATGTCCGAAACGTCGCCGCTCATCGTGTCGAATCCGGTGAAGGGCAAGAAAAAGCTGGGGACGATCGGCCTGCCCCTGTTGAATACGGACATCCGGCTGCTCGATCCGGAAACGGGCCGGGAGGTCGCGGTCGGCGAGCCGGGGGAGATGTGCGTGAAAGGCCCGCAGGTGATGGTCGGTTATTACGGCAAACCGGAGGAGACCCGCAACGTGATCGACGCCGACGGATACCTGCACACCGGCGATGTCGTCGTCCAGGACGAGGAAGGCTACCTCCGGGTCGTCGACCGGACCAAGGACATGATCATCGTCAGCGGCTTCAAGGTCTTTTCGGTCAAGGTCGAGGCGATCCTGGCGGAGCACCCGGCGATCGCGAGCGTGGCCCTGATCGGCATCCCCAATCCGGAACGGCCCGGATCGGAGCTCGTCAAGGCGTTTGTCCAGCGGGACCCGGGGCATGCCTTTGAGGGGGACGAGGCGGCCTTGATGGAAGACATCCTCGCGTTCGCCGGGGCGTGAAACCATTTGCATTCGATCCGGGAGTGGCCTAAAGTGGCGTTGCGCGCGCCGGACGCCGGTCGACGCCAACCCGGAACCGAAATGGATGGCCCATGGCGAATGAACCCCTGGCGGAGCTCCGCGGACAGATCGAACGGATCACCTACGCCAACGAGGAAAACGGCTACACCGTTGCCCGGGTCAAGGTCCCCGGCCGCAAGGACCTCGTCACCGTCATCGGGCACATCGTCAATCCGACCCCGGGCGAGGTCCTCTCGATGCGGGGCGAGTGGGGCCGCCACCCGAAGTACGGGGAGCAGTTCCGGATCGTCTCCTGCGAAAGCGGCGTTCCCGTCACGGGGTCCGGGCTCGAGAAGTACCTGGGCTCTGGACTGATCCGGGGGATCGGCCCGGTCATGGCCAAACGGATCGTCCGGCGGTTCAAGGGCGAGACCCTCCATGTCATCGAAACCGCGATCGGCCGTCTGGCCGAGATCGAGGGGATCGGCCCCAAGCGGATCGCGATGATCCGGAAGGCGTGGGACGAGCAGAAGGAAATCCGCGCCATCATGATCTTCCTGCGGGACCACGGGGTCGGGGCCGGTTACGCCGCCCGTATCTTCCGGCACTACGGGAACGACGCGATCGCCGTTGTCCGGGAGAACCCGTACCGCCTGGCGACGGATGTCTTCGGAATCGGCTTCCTCACCGCCGACCGGATCGCGGAGAAGCTCGGTTTCGCCCGGGACTCTGAATTCCGCGCGGAGGCCGGGCTCTTCTACGTCCTGCACGCCCTGACCGGAGAGGGCCACGTCTACTACCCCCGCGAGCCCCTGATCGAGCGGTGCCGCGAGATGCTCGCAATCGACCGGGAGATCCTCGACCGGGCGATGGCGCGCCTCGCCGCGGATAGGCGGATCATCCTGGAGGCCCCGGACCCCGATCCGGCGGACGCCCGGGAAGACAGACAGGCCGTCTACCTGGCCGGGTATTTCCTCGCCGAGACCCTGCTCGCCCGCCACCTCCGGACCCTGGTCGAGACGCCGCGGGCCGTGCGGGAGATCGATGCGGAGAAGGCGATCCCCTGGCTCGAGGCGAAGCTCGGCATCGTTCTGGCCGAAAAGCAGATCGAGGCGATCCGCGCCGTCGCCGGCCACAAGGTCCTGATCGTCACGGGCGGACCCGGGACGGGGAAGACGACGATCATCAACGCGATGATCCGCGTCTTCGCGGGGCTTAAGAAGGAGATCCTGCTCGCCGCCCCGACCGGCCGGGCCGCGAAGCGGATGACCGAGGCCACGGGCCACGAGGCCAAAACGATCCACCGCCTCCTTGAATACAGCTTCCAGACGGGCGGGTTTCTGCGCAACGCCGATGCGCCGCTCGACGGCGACCTCGTCATCATCGACGAGGCCTCGATGATCGACACCCTCCTGATGCACTACCTGCTCAAGGCCGTGCCGCCCCGGGCGACCTTCGTCCTCGTGGGCGACGTCAACCAGCTCCCCTCCGTCGGCGCGGGGAACGTCCTGAAGGACATCATCGACGCCGGGGTCGTCCCGGTCATCGAGCTGAACGAGATCTTCCGCCAGGCCGGCGAGAGTTCGATCATCGTCAACGCCCACCGCATCAACGCGGGGCAGATGCCCGCGCTGGCGACTTCCCGGGAGCGGCTCGACGATTTCTACTTCATCGAGCAGGAGGACCCCGGGCGCGTGCTCGAGCTGATCATCACCCTGGTGAAGGAGCGGATTCCCCGGCGCTTCGGCCTCGATCCCATCGACGACGTCCAGGTCCTGACCCCGATGCACCGCGGGATCGTGGGGGGGATCAACCTCAACGCGGAACTCCAGAAGGCGCTTAACCCCGGCGAGGAAGGCATCAGCCGGATGGGACGGCTCTACCGGGCGGGCGACAAGGTGATGCAGATCGCCAACAACTACGACAAGGAGATCTTCAACGGGGACATCGGCCGGATCTCCGGGATCGACCGGGAGGCGCAGGAACTGACGGTTTCAATCGACGGCCGGGAGATCCTTTACGACTTCTCGGAGCTGGACGAGCTTGCCCACGCCTACGCGGTCTCCATCCACAAATCCCAGGGCTCCGAGTATCCGGCCGTGGTCATCCCCATCCTGACGCAGCACTACGTCCTGCTCCAGCGGAATCTTCTCTACACCGGGGTCACCCGGGGGAAGAAGCTCGTCGTCCTCATCGGGACGAAAAAGGCGCTGGCCATCGCGATCGGGAACAACCGGACCGAGGCGAGGTATACGCGCCTGCGGGCGCGCCTGCGGGCCTGACGACGCCCTGCGGCGCCGCCGCCGGGCGGGACGGCCGGAGCCGAGTTCACCCGTGCCCGCCCGCCGTTTCTGCATTCATTTTCGCCTGGACCGCGCCGTGGGCGGGGCCGACCGGGGATCGTCCGGCCAGGGGTGACGCGGGTAGCGGCCCATCAGCTCCCGCTTCACCGCGGGATAGGCGCGCTCCCAGAACCCGTCGAGGTCCCGGGTGATCTGCACGGGGCGCCCGGCCGGGGAGAGCAGGTGGAGCAGGACCGGCTCGCCGCAGAGGCGCGGCGTCTCGCGGCACCCGAAGAACTCCTGGAGGCGGGCGGCAACGACCGGGATGGCGCCGGATTCATAGTCGATCCGCCTGCGGGTCCCCGACGGGAGCGCCAGGAATTCGGGGGCGAGCGCCTCGAGGGCGCGCCGGTTTTTGCCGCCCAGGCGGCCGTCCAGGGCGTGCAGCAGCGCCTCCGGCGAAAAGACCGCGCCGCCGTCCCAGCGGCCGAACGGCAGGAGCCACCCCTCGACCTCCGCGAGCAGGGCGGTGTCCGAAAAGCCGGGCCACCCCTCCCGGCGGCCGCAGGTTTCCACGAAGCGGCAGCGGGCGAGCAGGCGCCGGGACGCCTCCGACCAGGGCAGGCCGTCCGGACCGTCCCGGCCGATCCGCTCGCGCGCTGCCTGCCGAAGCGCCTCCGGCGGGGCCGCGGCGCCGCGCGCCTCCACGAGCACGATCCGCCCCACGCGGACCTCCGTGCGGGAGCGGGGCGCCCATCCCTCCCAGGCAAACAGATGCACCGTCTCCGGCTGCCCGGCGAGTCCCCCCTCGATTTCCCCGCGGGTCACCGGGGCGGCCAGAAAGACCCGCGCCTCCGTCTCCCCTCCGTCCAGATCCGCCGCGACGAGAAACGCCTCCTGCGCGAGGGGGCCGGTCACGCGCGCCCCCCGCCCGGTGGCCAGGACGAGGCGGGCGGCCTCGCCCAGATGGCCGCCGCCGACGCGCTGGGCGGCGCGGTCCGGATAGGCGAACAGCAGGAGGCGGCCGGCGAGGTTCGGATCGATCTCCATCGCGCGGAGGACGCCGGCCCCGGGACCCGCCGCCCTCAGGATGCGTTCCGCCTCCCGGCCGATCCGCTGCGCGACGTCCGGGCGCAAGGCGCTTTTTGCCCCCCGCGCCCGGGCGGACCAGGCCGCAAGCCGGTCGCGGAAGTCGGGATCGTCCCCGCCCATCGGGTCCCCCTCCTCCAGCAGGGCGGCGGTTACGGCGGCCGTGGGCAGCCATCCCCGCGCCAGGGCATTCAGGACCATGCAGGCCAGGCGCGGGTGCAGACCCAGCCCGGCCGCCTGCCGGCCGGAGGCGGTGATCCGCCCGGCCCCGTCGATCAGTCCCAGCGCCTTCAGAAGGGTTCCGGCCTGCTGGAGGGCGCCGGCGGGCGGCGGCGTGATCCAGGTCAGGTCGAGCGGGGAGACCGCCCCCCAGAGGGCCGTTTCGAGCAGGAGCGGGGCGAGGTCCGCCTCCAGGATCTCCGGCGGCGAGAACGGCCGCCGCGGGGCGTCGGAGCGCCACCAGCGCAGGCAGATCCCCGGCCCCAGCCGTCCGGCCCGGCCCTGGCGCTGCCGCGCCGAGGCCGCGCTGATCTCCACGGTCTCCCAGTGGTCCATGCCGGTGCGGGGGTGAAAGCGGACCCGGCGCTCCAGGCCGGAATCCACGACGGCGCGGACCCCGGGGATCGTGAGGCTGGTTTCGGCGACATTCGTGGCCAGGATGATCCGGCGCGCCGCCGCGGCCGGGGGGGCCAGCACCTGCCGCTGCGCCGCCGGGGGCAGGCGGCCATGGAGGACGGCGATATCCGGGGCGAGCGCCGGCCGGGCATGCACCAGCGCCTCCCGCGCGAGCCGGATCTCGCGGAAGCCCGGCAGGAAGACCAGGACGTCGCCGCCGCCCGTCCGGTCGAGGCGGTCCCGCGCCTCCAGAGCCAGACGCGCCGCGCCTGCCCAGGGCGTTTCCCCCGCAAGCGGCGGCCGGTCGAGCACCTCGACGGGCCAGGAGCGGCCGGCAACGGAGCGGACCTCGAGCGCCCCGAGCGCCGCCTGGAGGTCCTCCGTCGGCGGTGTAGCGGACATGAACAGCACCTTGAGGTCGCGGCGGAAGACCCGGCGGGCCTCCCAGCAGAAGGCCAGGGCAAGGTCCCCCTGGAGGGTGCGCTCGTGGAATTCGTCGAAGATGACGAGCTGATAAGGCGCCAGCGACGGGTCGTTCTGGAGGATCCGCGTCAGCACGCCCTCGGTTACGACCTCCAGGCGCGTCGTCCGTCCGGCGATCGTTTCCAGCCGGGTGCGCAGCCCGACCGTTTCCCCCAGACGCTCTCCCCGGAGGGCGGCGATCCACTCGGCGGCGGCGCGGGCGGCGATCCGGCGCGGCTGGAGGAGGAGGATCTTCCGCCCCGCGAACGCCTCGTGGGCGAGCAGCCGACCGGGAACGAGCGTCGTCTTGCCCGCCCCCGGTTCGGCGTGCAGCACGAGCGGCCCCGAACGCGCGATCGCCTCTGCGATCTCGTCGAGCCGGGGATACAGGGGGAGCGTGTCAACAGAGGCATTCATGGCGGCGGGGCCGATCCGTGCCGGGGGCTTCCCTGATTGTTCCTTTCAACGCCGTTTGACATTTTGTTCAAGGCGGAGGCCCCCGGGAAGAGATCCCGCGGCCCCCGGTAAATCCTTGTTTTGGAAAATACATGCAATTTCATGCAATTATAACTTTTCTGCACCTGCGGTCCGCGCTTGGCACGCTATTTTCATTAACTCAAGTCAAACCCGATAAAACGTCCGAAAGGAGGACAGGATCATGAAAAAGACTTTGGGATCCCTGATGGTCGCGGCGGCGGTGGTTTTGATGACGGCAACGTTCGGCTTCGCGGAATTCGCGGCCGGCGGCGCCGACGAATTCCCCTACTTCCAGCTGGGCGGCCTCATCATCGGCGGCCTGATCATCACCTCCCTCAAGATGAAATACGAAAAGATGTATGCCGGGGAGGCCGTGGGCGCCTTCGCCATGTACGCCATCCTGATCGCCCTGTTCACAAATCCCGTGATCACCCTGATCAAGGACATGGTCGGGTAAGGCCCCGGCCGCGCGGCTAAAGTCGCAGTTCCCTCCTGAAACCCCTTCACGGATGCCTCGTGAAGGGGTTTTCTTGTCCGCAAGACGCGAAAAGCCTCTTATTTGTTGTTTATTTGCCGCCTTTTCCCTTGCCTTTTCCCGGGGCCTTGCCGGGTTCCTTGTCCTTGCCGGGACCCTTATCCTTGCCCATCCCCTTTCCCCGGCCGCCGGGCTGACCGGTCAGGGCAAAGTCGCCGCGCTTGAGGGCGTGGAATTCGGCCGACCCCGGCTTGATGCCGAGGCCCTGGGCGACGGTCCCCCACCCCTGGCCCTTGTTCTTCTGGTAAACCTTCATCACCTCCTCCGGCGGCTTCTGGCTCATCTGGCCGAGCTGGAAGACCATGAAGGCATCCGCGGGCGTCGGGCAGGCCTTCAGGGTGGCCTGCACCTGCGGGACGGGGATTCCGAACTGGGTGCTCACCCGGGCGGTGAAGCCCGGCAGATCGGCCTTCGCCTGGATGTTGAGGTTGTTGAGAGACACATCGATCCCTCCCGCGGCGAAAGCCGTGCCGCCGCAGAGGAACAGGGCCATGACCAGGATCACGATTTTCTTCATCAGACGATCTCCTTTCCCATCAAGAGAAGGGCAGGCCTGCCTGCCGTGTTCCCCTCCGCTCCCGTCCCGGTTGCCCGTCCGGAGGCTTCGGGCCTCAAACGTAACCCGCCAGCGCGTACGCGCCGTATCCAACGATCTCGCGCGCCAGCCGTTCCCAATGATCCAGGGCGGTTGAGGAAGGCAGAAAGAGATATGGCGGTTCGAACCTTCGAGCTTCCGGTGGCGCCAAGCGATCCGTCGGCCAGGTCGACACGGAGAGCCCCACCTTCGCGAAGCACGCCTCGGCCCGCCGCATGTGCAGGGCCGAGGTGACAAGGAGGGAGGACCCGCCCCTTCCCTCGAGCAGGCGCGCCACAAACACCGCGTTCTCATGGGTGTTCCGGGAGTTCGACTCCATCAGGATGTCCCGCTCCGGAATGCCGGACCGCAGGAGATAGGCCCTGAGGTAGGCGGCTTCGCGCTCCTCCGTGTTGAACAGGCTGCCGGGTCCGCCGGAGAGCACGAGCTTCCGGACCTTTCCGCTTCGGTAAAGGTCCAGGGCCTGCATCAGCCGGTCGCTGGCCTCGCCGAAGATCAGCCGCCCGTACCGTCCGTCCCAGTAGGAGAAACCGCCCAGGACGATGGCGTAATCGTACGGCTGGCGGATCGCTGCCGCCGTCCGGTAGGGCCGTTCCCACTGGTTCAGGGCGACGCGGACAAGGAAGGGGTTGGTCAGGACGACCAGCAGGACCAGTCCCGCAACGAGCCAGCGCTGCTTTCGCCGCCGCTGTTTCGTGAGCGCGGCGACGAGCAGGACCACGCCGATCCAGAGGACCGGCAGCAGGATAAAATCCAGGATTTTGGACAGATAGAAAAACATGGCCTACGACCTCCCGGAATCCGCCCGCGCCGGCACCCTACACCGGCGCATAGAAGCACCGCTTGGGCGAGGCGACCTTCCCCTCCTTCTTGAGTTTGTCGATGATCTTGGCGACCGCGGCCTTGTCCAGGCCGGCCTTTTCGGCGACGTCGCCGGGGCGCATCGGTTTCCCTTCCTTTTTCAGGACGTCGAGAACCGCCTTTTCCTTGGCATCCATGGCTGACCTCCTTGTTTGATAGGATCCATGATGACCCTTTTTAACAAACTATCGGGATTTAATCGACCCCAAATTGGCCGGGGCGGAAAGGGGGATCCGGTTTGTTGCGCCCCGGCGAGGAACTCTCACGGCCGATTCTTCGATTGATGAAATCCCGGAAATATGGAATAGAATCCCCTGTCGGGCCCGCAAGACCGCGGCGCCGGGGGGTGCGCCATGAAGGTGCTGCAATGCTGGGATGACGGGCTGGTGGACGACATCCGCCTCACGGACCTCCTGCGGCGTCACGGGGCGCGGGCGGCCTTTGCCCTGAATCCGGGCCTGTACGGACCGGAGCGGTCCTTCGGCTGGCGGGCGGGGGAGTGGGAGGTCTGGCGGCTCGCCCTCCCCGAACTGGCCTGCGTCTACGACGGGTTCGAGATCGCCAGCCACGCGCTGACGCATCCGTATCTGACGGACCTGTCGCCGGATCGCCTGTGGGAGGAGGTTGCGGAAAGCCGGCGCCGTCTAGAGGACCTGTTCCAGAAACCCGTGCGCGGGTTCTGCTACCCCTTCAACGCCGTCAACGGCGCCGTCCGTCAGGCGGTGCGGGCGGCCGGGTATGCGTGGACCCGGGAGGACGGGGAGGGCGGCGGGGAGCCGGGCCTTCCGGCCCCCCGCGTTTTCAGGACCGCCTGCCATGCCCTCGCGGAGGACTTCTGGTCCCGCTACGACGCGGCGCGCGCCCGGGGCGGCGCTTTCTTCTTCTGGGGCCACAGTTGCGACCTCGAGAACGAGGCGATGTGGCGGGACTTCGAGCGGAAAATCGCCGCCATTTCCGCCGATCCGGAGGCCGAGTGGTGCGACCCCGGCGACATCTGCGAGTCCGTCTGAGCGGGTGATGCCGAGTATTTATCCCCCGGCGCATACATCTTTTTGACAGGAGGTGTTCCCATGACCGGCAACAAAGCGGCCCCCAAGGTATTGATGCTCCTCGGCAGTCCGAGGAAGAAAGGCAACAGCGCGATTCTGGCGGAGCAGATCGCCCGCGGCGCCCGGAGCGCCGGGGCAACGGTGGAATCGGTCTATCTCCACGGCCTGACCATCGCCCCCTGCCGGGCCTGCTACGCCTGCCAGAAACCCCGAAGCCGGGGCTGCGCCGTCGACGACGACATGCAGGCCCTGTACCCGAAACTCATCGAGGCTGAGGCCTGGGTGATCGCCAGCCCCGTTTACTGGTTCAACCTCTCCGCCCAGACCAAGCTCTTCATGGACCGGTGCTTTGCCCTGCTGGCGTATGCGTCGAACCCCTTCGCCGGGAAACGGATCGCCATCGCCATGACCTACGGCGACACGGACCCCGTGACCTCCGGCTGCATCAACGCCCTCCGGACCTTCCAGGACGCCTTCGCCTATACGAAGTCGCCCATTGTCGGCATGGTTTACGGCAGCGCGCCGGGCCTGGGGGACATCCGGAAAAACGAAGCCCTGCTCCGTGAGGCCGAGGCCCTGGGCCGGACGCTCGTGTCGCCGGGCCCGGGAAGATAGGCGCGGCTCCGGCCGCCCGTTTTGAATCTCAAGGGAAAAGAGGAGGACCGCCCATGAAACCGATCGGACCCCTGATGTGGGAACACCGCCTGATCGAACAGGCCCTGAGCGCCGCCGGACCCGAGATCGAACGCATCCGGGAACGGCGCGAGGTCAACCCCGTCTTTGTTGACGTCATCGTGGACTTCATCCGGACCTATGCCGACCGGACCCACCACGGCAAGGAGGAGGAGATCCTCTTCCGGGACTTGGCGAAGAAGCCCCTCGCCGCCGAACACAAGCGGATCATGGACGAGCTCGTCGCCGAACACGTGATGTCGCGCCAGACTGTCGGCCGCCTGGTGGAGGCGAAAGAGCGCTTCCTCCAGGGGGCGGACACCCGGGCGGAGATCGCGGCGGGGCTCACGACGCTGGCCGAGTTCTACCCCAAACACATCGAAAAGGAGGACAAGCACTTCTTTTTCCCGTGCATGGACTACTTCAGCCCGGCGGAGCAGGCGGTGATGCTCGAGGCGTTCTGGGCGTTCGACCGGACCATGATCCACGAGAAATACGGCCGGGTCGTCGAGACGCTGACGGGCCGGAAGGCCATCCTGCCGAAGTGACCGGAGGCGCCGTCAGCGACGGCCGGGATCTCCGGTAGGGGGAGGGGGCCCGGGGGTGAGGGCGGTGCGACGGCGGCCGAACAGGCGCTTGCCCAGGACGGCCGCGAGGTAGGCGACGCCCGCCAGGACGATGGTGGCGGCCCCCGCCGGCAGGTCGGGGCCGTAGCTCAGCGCGAGCCCGCCCGCGGTCAGCGCGGCGGTCGTCAGGGCGGCTACGATCATCATGTGCCAGAGCTTCCGGGAGAACGTCCCGGCGATCGCGGCCGGCAGCGTGAGCAGGGCGATGACCAGGATGATCCCGACGACGGTGATGAGCAGGACCACCGTGAGGGCCGTCAGGCACAGGAGCAGGATGTAGTACCGCTCCACGGGCACACCCCTCAGGCGGGCGAACTCCTCGTCGAAGCAGGTGGCGAGGAAGGGGTGGTAGAACAGGAGACTGACGGCGACGATCACGGCGTCGAGCCCGGCGACCATCCAGAGGTCTTCGTCGGTCACCATGAGGATGTTGCCGAAGAGGTAGCTCAGCAGGTCCTCGTTGTACCCCGGGGTCTTGAAGATAAAGAGGATGCCGACGGCCATGCCGATGGCCCAGATGGCGCTGATGACCGTGTCCTCGTGCTGTTTCGCCCGGATGCTCACCCAGCCGATCAGGACGGCCGCCAAAAGCGCGGCGGCCACGGCGCCGTACAGGGGATGCAGCCACTCCAGGTGATGGACCGTCTGCAGCCAGCGGGCGACCCCCAGCCCCCCCAGGACGCAGTGCGCGATGCTGCCGGCGATCGCGGTGATGCGCCGGGTGACCACGTACGTTCCCACGATTCCGCAGGCGACGCTTGCCAGAAGCCCCACCGCCAGCGCATTCCTGAGAAAACCGAACTGACCGAGATCCGTCAGGAATTGGACCATGCATGCCCCTCCGGCGCACAGCGGTGGTCATGGCGGATCATCCGGACGTCGCTGCCGTAAAGCTGGTTGATCATCTCGCCGGTGATGTCCGAGGTGGGGTGGACGAGGACGCGGCGGTTGACGCAGGCGACGCTCCGGACGTAGCGGGAGACGAAGCCGAGATCGTGGGTCACGAGAACGATGGTGATGTCCGCGCTCAGGCGCTCCAGAAGTTCGTAGAATTCGGTTTCCCGGGCCGCGTCCACGTTGGCCGTCGGCTCGTCGAGGAGGAGCAGGTCCGGAGCGGAAACGAGGGCGCGGGCGATCAGGGTGCGCTGGCGCTGCCCGCCGGAGAGCGCGGAGAACGGGCGGTCCTTCAGGTCGGCAAGCCCCATCCGGGCGAGGGCCTCCGCGCCGGCCGCGCGGTCCGCACGGCGGTAAAACACCGGATTCCGGCCGGCCGTCAGCCGGCCCATCAGCACCACCTCGAGCACGGTGACGGGAAAATGGATGGAGAGCGCCGCCTGCTGCGGCATGTAGCCGACCCGGCGGCGTCCCTTCGCCGGCGGTTCTCCGAAGAGCCGGATCGATCCCCGCATCGGCGTAAGCAGGCCCAGGATCAGCTTGATCAGGGTCGTCTTCCCGCCGGCGTTGGGGCCGACGATGGACAGAAAATCGCGCGCGCGCACCTGGAACGTGACGTCCTCGAGAACGGGCGGTCCGTCGTAGGCGAAGCTGACGCCCTTAAGATCGATGACGGGCTCTTCCGGAACGGCGGCCGCCTCGGGGTCGTGCGTGTCCTGCATGGCCATCCTCCCGGTCAATGCACCAGCCCCTTCTCCAGGGCCGTCGCGATGCGTTCCATGTTGCCCGGATAATCGGCCGCCAGGGGATCGAGCGGAATACAGACCCCGCCGATCTGCCGGGCGACCGCATCGGCCTTCTTGCGGGCAAACTGCGGCTGCACGAAAATCATGCGCACGCCGTCCCCGCGGGCGGACCGGATCAGGCGCGCGAGCTGCCGGGCGCTCGGCTCCTTGCCCTCGATCTCCACGGGGACCTGGATCAGGCCGTAGGCGTCGCCGAAATAGCCGAACGCGGGGTGAAAGACGTAGAAGCGGCTTCCCCGCCAGGGCCCGAGCCGCGCGGCCAGCCGCCGGTCGAGGCGGTCCAGATCGTCCGCGAGCGTCCGCAGGTTCCGGTCGTACGCGGCTGCCCCCGCCGGATCGATGCGTCCCAGCGCGGCCGCGACCGTCTGCGCCTGGGTCTTCATCAGGCGGGGCGACAGCCAGATGTGCGGGTCGGCGATCTGGCCCGTCCGGCCCCGAACCGGCCGTTCGCGAGGACCGTCCGGCGTCTCCGTCGAGAAATAGCGCAGGGGAACGTTCCGGCGGGCGTCGATCACGGTCAGGTTCGGGAAGGCCACGGCGATTTTCTTCAGGATCGCGGTTTCGAACGGCAGACCGATCCGGACGAAGAGCTGCGCGCGGGCCAGCCGCGCCATCTGGCGGGGGGTGGGTTCGTAATCGTGGGGTTCCCGTCCCGGACCGACGAGCGCCTCGACGGCCACCCGCTCGCCGCCGATCCGTTCGACCAGATAGACCTGGGGCGCAATGCTGACAAATACCGACATTTTCTGTGCGGCGACGGCCGGAACCGCGCCGCTCATGACCAGGATCCCGAAGGCCAGAAGCAGGGCCTTCCGGACAGAACCGGCGTCCATCTCGATGCTGTCCCTTCATGCGCAACGCCGTTGCGCGTTTTTTCTTCCGGCCGCCCGCGCCGCCGCCTCCCCGGTCCGAAAGACCGCCGGGCGGCAACGGCCCCTCCGGCCTTTTCCCGTCAAGCCGGGGCGGTCTCGGCGCGCAGTTGCGCGATCAGGGCGTCCTTCTCCAGCCACACCTCGTGCAGCCACTGCTGGAACGCCGCGCGGAACCGCGCGTCGTTTTCATAGTCGCCGCCGATAAAATGCTTCGGAATCGGTAAATTCTGCACGCGAACCGTAATCCGCTTCACCCGCCCGGAGAGAAATTCCCAGAATCCCGGGATGCCGTCGGGGTAAACGATGGTGACGTTCAACAGAGACTGGAATTTTTCGCCCATCGCGTCCAGGACCAGGGCGACGCCTCCCGCCTTGGGTTTCAGCAGATGGCGATAGGGGGATTGCTGCCGGTCGTGCTTGGCCGGCGTAAACCGCGTCCCCTCCGGAAAGTTCATGACGCTGGTGGGGATCAGGGCGAACTTTTCGCAGGCCTTGCGCGTGGTTTCGAGATCCTTGCCCCGCATTTCGGGGTGCTTCTTCAGATATTCCGCACTGTACCGCTTCATGAACGGGTAATCCAGCGCCCACCAGGCGAGCCCCATGATCGGAACATAAAGCAATTCTTGCTTGATGAGAAACTTGAGGAACGGGATCCGGCGATTGAACATATTCTGGAGCACGAAGATGTCCACCCAGCTCTGGTGGTTGCTGCTCACGAGATACCAGCCCCGGTATTGAAGGCCTTCGATGCCCTGGACGTCCCACCGGGTTTTCTGCGTCAGCCTCATCCAGCCGTTGTTGCCGGAAATCCAGGTTGTGGCGATGGCGTTCAGGATGGGGTCGACCGCCCGGCGCACCGGTTTGAAGGGGAGGAGGAACTTGATCAGGGCGACGGAGAACAGGAACAGGCAGCAGACAAGGATGTTCAGAACGAGCAGCGAGACGGCGATGACGCCGACCAAGGGTTTCGGCAGAAAGTTCAGCATGATGGGGGCTCCCGGTCCCGGATTTTCGTGGTGGTGCGAAGTGCTGACTATAGGAGGAGACGCCCGGCATGTCAATCAAAAACAGCGCAGGCGTGCACGAAAAGCGTTCCGGGCGTCGGGACGGACGACGGTGTGTCGGGCAGCGGTCGGCTCCCCTTCACGGGCGCCCGCGAGACCCCTGCCGGGCTTACGGGGCCGCGGGATAGAGGGCGGCGAGTTCCGCGTCGAGATTGGGGCAGGGCAGGCAGACGACCTGCCCGTCCCGGTCGAGGAGGGCGGCGAAGGGGACCCCCACGACGCCGTAGGCCTGGGCGACCTCGCCGGTTTCGTCGAGAAGGATGCGGTAGGGCAGCCCGTGCCCGTCGGCAAAGCGGGAAACCTTCTCCCGAGATTCCTGGATGTCGATGTTCACCATCTCCAGGCCCCGGGGACGGTAGTGGTCGTAGATCGCCTTGTAATGGGGGATCTCCTGGCGGCAGGAGGGGCACCAGGTGGTCGTGAAGAGCATCAGGACGGGCTTGCCCCGCTGATCCCCCAGGGTCCACCCGTGGCCCTGAAGGTCCTTCAGGGTGAAGTCCGGGGGGGCGCCCGCGGCAACCTGACCGCCCGTGACCTCGGGCCGTTGCGGCTCGCCGCACCCGACACACAGGAGCAGACCCGCCAGCACGAGCCCGACCCCAACCCTCCCCAAGCCGTATCGTCTTCGCATCATCCGCCGTTTCTCCTCCCGCGTCGTTTTGCCCCCACGCCGAATCCGTCGACCGTCCCGCGCGGTCCGTTCTCTGCCGGCGCATCCCTGCGGCGCGCATCCTTCCCTTGCCCGCGTCCCAACGCCCGGCGCTATATCCAGAGCTGACCGGCGACGATCAGAAAGTACTCCCCGGCCCCGATCAGGATCCAGCCGAAGAGGCGATTGACGCGCGCCATCCAGACGCCCGATTTCGGCAGGCTGGCCAGCAGTCCGGCGAAGGTCCCGACGACGACGAGCAGGACCCCCATGCCCAGGGCGAAGACGAACAGCAGGCTCATCCCGAACAGCAGGTGCTGCCGCGTGGCGACGTAGCTCAACAGCACGGCCAGGACCGGAGCGGTGCACGGCCCCAGGACCAGCCCCGAAGCGGCGCCGACGGCGAGGCTGCCCGCGAGGCCCCGGGTTTTCCCGCGCGGCTGGAGACGGGCGATGAAGGCCGGGGTGCGCACGGGCAGGATGAACACCTCCAGCATCGCGAGCCCCATGAGGATGCAGATGTTGGCCATGACGAAGTAGGTCCAGGGGTTGGTCTGGAGCTGGCCGAAGAGCTTTCCGGACAGGGCGGCGATCCCGCCCAGGGCCGTGTAGGTGAGGGCCATCCCCAGGACGTAGACGAGCGACAGGAAAAATCCCCGGGTCCGGGAGCCCGCGCTGCGCGCCCCGATGAAGGCGATGGTGATGGGCACCACGGGATAGACGCAGGCGGTGAAGCTCACCAGCACCCCGCCCGCGAATACGGCGAGAAACGCCAGGGCGGGAGCGCCCTCCAGGGATGCGCTCAGTCCCTCCAGCAGCGGCATGGTCCGTCTCCTTTTTTTTCCGGGCCCATCCCCGGCCGGGGGCGGGCGTCAAGGTCTGGCGATGTGTACCACATCCCGCCGGCGGATGCCAGGGGCGAGTTAAATTTCCCTTGTCATTGTGAGGAATTGCATGCAATAATGCCACATCCTGCCGAAGGAGGTCCGTGTGCGGTACATCCTGGCCCTCGATCAGGGCACGACGAGTTCGCGAGCCATCCTCTTCGATCGCGCCGGCGCCGTGCGGACCGTCGCGCAGAAGGAATTCCGCCAGATCTACCCCAAGCCCGGCTGGGTGGAGCACGATCCGACGGAAATATGGGCCACCCAGATCGGGGTGGCCGCCGAGGCGATGACGACGGCGGGGCTCGCCGGCGCGGACATCGCCGCGATCGGCATCACCAACCAGCGGGAGACGACGGTCCTCTGGGACCGCCGCACCGGGCAGCCGGTGTACAACGCCATCGTGTGGCAGGACCGCCGCACCGCCGACCTCTGCGACGCCCTGAAAGGGGAGGGGCTGACGGCGGTCTTCCGGCGGAAGACCGGCCTCGTCATCGACGCCTATTTTTCGGGCACGAAGATCCGCTGGATCCTGGATCACGTCCCCGGCGCCCGCGCGCGGGCGGAGGCGGGCGAACTGGCCTTCGGCACGATCGACACGTGGCTCGTCTGGAACCTCACCCGGGGCGCCCGGCACGTGACCGACGCCTCCAACGCCTCCCGGACCCTGCTCTACAACATCCACACCGGCGCCTGGGACGACGACCTCCTGAGGATGCTCGACATCCCCCGCGCCATCCTGCCCGAGGTTCGGGCGTCCAGCGACGCGGTCGGCGAGACGGCCCCGTCCGTACTTCCCGGCGGCATCCCCATCGCGGGCATCGCCGGCGATCAGCAGGCCGCCCTCTTCGGACAGATGTGCACCGAGCCCGGCATGGTGAAAAACACCTACGGCACGGGCTGTTTCATGCTGATGAACACGGGCGCCAAGCCGATCCTGTCGGAAAACAACCTCCTGACGACGGTGGCCTGGAAGATCGGTTCGGAGATCCGGTACGCCCTCGAGGGGAGCGTGTTCATGGGCGGCGCCGTGGTGCAGTGGCTCCGGGACAGCCTGGGGATCATCCGGACCTCCGCCGCGGTGGAGGAACTGGCCAACCGCGTGCCCGACAACGGCGGGGTCTATCTGGTGCCCGCCTTCGCCGGGCTGGGCGCCCCCTACTGGGACCCGTACGCCCGCGGGACCCTGGTCGGCCTCACCCGGGGCTCCGGCGCGTCCCACATCGCCCGGGCGGCCCTGGAGAGCATCGCCTACCAGTCCCTCGACGTCCTGGAATGCATGGCGACGGACGCCGGGATCGACATCCGCGAGCTGCGCGTCGACGGGGGGGCGACGGCCAACGATACGCTGATGCAGTTCCAGGCGGACATCCTGGGTGTCCCGGTGATCCGCCCCGTGATCGCCGAAACCACCGCCATGGGCGCGGCCTGCCTGGCGGGGCTGGCGGTCGGCTACTGGCGGGATCTGGCGGAACTCAACGGACGGCTCCAGGTGGACCGGCGGTTCGAGCCAGCCATGGACCGCGCCCGGGCGGGAACGCTCGTGCGCGAGTGGCGTCGGGCCCTCGAACGGTCGCGGCGCTGGATCGAAAAATAGCTCAAGGGGTGATGGACCTATGACGGCAAAAGACCCGACTCATCGGCAGACCCTCCTGGCCGCGCTGGCCGCCAAGGGGGCCTGGGACGTCATCGTCATCGGGGGAGGCGCCACCGGCCTGGGCGTGGCGGTCGATGCGGCGGCGCGGGGGTACCGGACCCTCCTCCTGGAACAGCACGACTATTCGAAAGGAACCTCCAGCCGCAGCACCAAACTCGTCCACGGCGGCGTCCGCTACCTGAAGCAGGGCAACGTCTCGCTCGTCCTGGAGGCCCTTCACGAGCGCGGCCTGCTGATGTTCAACGCCCCCCACCTGATCCGCCACCAGGCCTTCATCGTCCCCAGCTACGGCTGGTGGGAAGGCCCGTTCTACGGCGTCGGCATGAAGGTCTACGACAAGCTCGCGGGCAAGCTGGGCCTGGAACCCTCCCAGCGGCTCTCCCTCCGGGAGACGCGCCGGCGCATTCCGACCCTGGAGCCCGACGGCCTCCGGGGCGGGGTGATTTACTACGATGGGCAGTTCGACGACGCGCGCCTGGCGGTCAATCTGGCCCAGACCGTCATCGACCGCGGCGGCACGGCCCTGAACTACATGCCGGTCACGGCCCTGCTCAAGAAAGGCGACGCGGTGAGCGGGGTCGCCGCCCGGGACGAGGAAACGGGCCGGGTGTACGAGATCCCGGGCCGGGCCGTGGTGAACGCCACCGGCGTCTTCGCCGACGGCGTCATCCGGATGGACGACCCGACGGTGCCGAACCTGATCACCCCCAGCCAGGGGGTGCACCTGATCGTCGGCCGGGAATTCCTGCCGGGGCACTCCGCCATCATGGTGCCCCATACGGACGACGGCCGCGTCCTGTTCGCGGTCCCCTGGCACGATAAGGTCGTCCTCGGCACGACGGACACCCCGATCGAACGGGCGGACCTCGAGCCCAGGGTCCTCGAGGAGGAGATCGATTTCATCCTGAAGCACTCCCGGCGCTACCTTGCCCGGGGCCCGGAACGGAAGGACGTCCTCAGCATGTTCGCCGGCATCCGGCCCCTCTTCCGGACGGGGGACGACAAGAGCACGGCGGAGCTGTCGCGCGACCACACGCTGCTGGTCTCGCCGTCGGGGCTGGTCACGATCACGGGCGGCAAATGGACGACGTACCGGCGAATGGCGCAGGACACGGTGGATCTGGCGATCACGGTGGGCGGGCTGAAGCGCCGCCCCTGCCCGACCGAGCAGATGCCCATCCACGGCTGGGTCGAGGCGTCCGACGACGCCGATCCCCTCCACGCCTACGGCGCCGACGCCCCGGGCATCCGGCGGCTCATCGCCGCCCGGCCGGAGCTGGGAAAGCGCCTCCACGGGGCGCTCCCCTACCTCCGTGCCGAGGTGGTCTGGGGCGTCCGCCGGGAGATGGCCCGCACGGTGGAGGATGTCCTGGCCCGGCGCACGCGGGCGCTGTTTTTGAATGCACGGGCGTCGGTCGAGATGGCGAAGGACACGGCGGCCCTCATGGCCGCGGAACTCGGCCGGGACGAATCCTGGCGGGCGGAACAGGTCGCCCGTTACAAGGCGCTGGCGGCCGGTTATCTGCCCTCCCTGAAAGGAGGCCCCATATGAACGCGGCGACGCAGCCGAAATTCGCCATCAAGACGCCCCGGGGGCTTTCCCCCCGGATCGCGTGGCTGAGGGATTACTACTTCCAGGGAACGGCGCGCGCCTGGACCAACGAGGCCACCGCCTGGACGACCGGGACGCCCTGGGACGTCGTGTACGACGAGATCACGTACTACATCGTCCCGGAGACCTACGCCTTTCTCCAGACCTTCCGCTCCGCCCTGCGGCAGGCCGCCCGGCCCGTGCCGCTACCGGAGGGGTTCTGGGGCTGGTCCCTGCCGGAGCGGCGCGCCTGGTTCATCCGGGAGGTGATGGTGAACCACGTCCCGCAGGAGCTCCTCCCCGGCGACCTTCTGGCCGGCGGCCGCTTCAACCTGCAGGCGTCCCGCTGCTGGACGAAGGCGGAGACGGCGGCGCGGGACCGCCTGATCTACGGCAGGAAGGGCGCCCGCGCCGTCATGAAGGCGTTCCACGACCACGGCTACGGGAACAGCGGGGCGACGAGCGGCCACCTGATCCCCGACTACGCCCGCGTGCTCGACATCGGCTGGCGGGGCATCCACGCGGATCTCGCGGAAACGTACGATCGTCTGACGGAGCGGGACAGGATGGGCGCCCGCGGGGCCCAGCTCCGCGCCATGATGACGGCGGCCGGGATGCCCCGCGACCTGGCCGCGCGCTATGCCGCCCTCTGCACGCGGCGGGCGGCGGGCGAAGCGGACCCGGCGCGACGGGACGAACTGGCCCAAATGGCGGCCAACCTCGAGCGGGTCCCCTGGGAACCGCCCCGGACCTTCTGGGAGGCGGTGCAGGCCCTGTGGCTCACGCACATGCTCGTCATGAGCGACGAGAACTACCCGGGACCCGGCGTGTCCTTCGGCCGGCTCGACCAATCCCTGCATCCCTTCTGGCGGCGGTCCCTCGACGAGGGCATGGACCGCGAGTTCGGCAAGGAGATCCTGCGGTGCCTCTGGGTGCACTGCAACACGGTCTACGACATGATGATCCGCGTGGGGGGCAACCAGGGCATCACCGCCGGTTACGGGCAGCTCTTCAACCTCTCCGGCATGGGCCCGGGAGGGAGGGACATGACCAACGACCTAACCTACGCCCTGCTCGAGGTCATCGACGAGATGACCCCCATCCTGGAGCCCAAGCCCAATGTGCGCCTGCACCGGAACAGCCCGGAGGCGCTCCTGGACCGGGTCGTGGACATGATTGCGTCGAGCCAGGGGGCGCCGTTTCTCCTCAATTTCGACGAGCGGTCGATGGCCGGCATGCTGCGGGAGGCGAAGGAGGCGGGCGTCACCCACCTGATCCATGAGGGAAACGTTCACGACTACGCCTCCGTCGGCTGCCTGGAGAACACGATGGTCGGCAACGACCGTTCGGGCACCGTGGACAACAACGTGAACCTCGTCAAGGCGGTCGAGCTGGCCCTGACCGGGGGGCGGGACCTGCTGCCCTTCGTCGATCCGATGACCGGCAAGACGGAGCGCATCCGCCAGGCGGGGCCGCGGACGGGCGACGCGACGGCGTTTGCGACCTGGGACGCGTTCTGGGAGGCCTACTGCGCGCAGACCCGCTACATCCTGGCGCGCTGCGCGGAGACGTACGAGGCCTCCGAGGCGATCCGGGCCCGCTTTTCGCCGACCCCCTACCTGTCCTGCCTCGTGAAGGGCTGCGCCGGGCAGGGGCGCGACGTGACCCAGGGCGGCGCCGAGCTCAGCTTCACCACGATGGAGGGGGTCACCTTCGCCACGACGGTCGATTCGCTGCTCGCGATCAAGCACCTCGTCTACGACCGGAAGGCGTGCACGATGGCGGAGCTGATCCGGGCGCTCAAGGACAACTGGGCCGGCCACGAGATCCTGCAGGCCAAGGCCAAGTTCCGGGCCCCGAAGTACGGCCGGGACGACGACGAGGCGGACCGGATGGCCGCCCGGGTCATGGACTTCTGGACGGCGGAGACCTGGAAGTTCCGGACCCGCTCGACGGGCCGGCGCTTCCGCCCCGGCATGCTGAGCTGGAACTACTGGGTCGGCGACGGCTTCATCGTGGCCGCCACGGCCGACGGGCGGCCCCGGGGGCAGTTCCTCTCCAACGCCATCTGCCCCTCCAACGGCGCCGACATCCACGGCCCGACGGCCAACGTGAACTCCGTGGGCAAGGCCCTGGGCGGCAAGGCGCCCGCCGGGCGGGGCGACTGGGAGGCCTACCTGTGCAACCTGCCGAACGGGGCGAGCCACACGATGACCTTCAGCCCCTCCCTGCTGCGGGACCCGGAACACCGGCGGAAATTCCGGGCCTTCCTCAAGGGCTACATCGAAAACGGCGGCACGGCGCTCCAGATCAACCTGATCGACGCGGACATGCTCCGCGAGGCCCAGAAACACCCCCGGGACTACCGGCACCTCCTCGTCCGGGTGACGGGCTACAACGCCTACTTCACGAGCATCGGCCGCGAGCTGCAGGATGAGATCATCGCCCGCGAGAGCCATGCCCGCTACTGAAGGAGGCCCATGTCCTTGAACGACGATCCGGCCGGACTTCCGGCCGAATCCCTGATCCTGAACATCCAGCGCATGTCCACCGAAGACGGCCCCGGCATCCGCACCACGGTCTTCTTCAAGGGCTGCGGCCTTCACTGCCTGTGGTGCCACAACCCGGAGAGCCTCTCCGCCCGTCCCCAGATGCAGTGGGTCGAAACCCGCTGCATCGGCTGCAAGACGTGTCTCGCGGTCTGCCCGGAGGGGGCCCTGAGCGACGACGGCGCGGGGATCCGCATCCTCCGGGACCGCTGCACCGCCTGCGGCGCGTGCAGCCGGGCCTGTCCCGCGCTGGCCCTGGAGCGCCTCGGGGAGCCCTGGAGGCTGGACAGGCTGCTGGACGAGGTCGAAAAGGACCGGGCCTATTTCGAGGCCTCCGGCGGCGGGGTGACGGTTTCCGGCGGCGAACCGGCCCTGCAGGCCCCCTTCGTCGCGGCCTTTCTCACGGGCTGCCGGCAGCGCGGCCCGCACACGGCGCTCGACACCTGCGGTTTCTGCGCGGCGGAGGCGCTCGAGCGGCTCCTGCCGGCCACGGACCTCGTGCTCTACGACCTGAAGGAGATCGACCCGGAGCGGCACCGGCAGTTCACCGGCCAGTCCAACGAGCGGATTTTCGCGAACCTGCTCCTGATCCGGGACCGGATGCGCGCACAGGAGCGCCCGGCGCGCCTGTGGCTGAGGACGCCCATCATCCCCCGCATGACGGCGCGTCTGGACAACATCGCCGGCCTCGGACGCTTTGTTGCGGAGAACCTGGGCGACGCGGTCGAGCGCTGGGAGCTGTGCGCCTTCAACAACCTCTGCCGGGACAAGTACCGCCGGCTCGACATGCCCTGGGCCTGCCGGGAGGATGCCCTGATGACGGCCGGGGAGATGGAGGCCTTCGCCAACGCGGCCCGGCGGGCGGGCGTCGCCGCGGACCGGGTGGCCTGGACGGGCGCGGTCCGTCCGGACGAACCCGCCGGAGACCCCGCATGAAACGGGCCGGTTAAATCCGGGGGGGGGGATGTGATGACGGATCTTGAGACGCGGTTCTTGCCGGAAGACATGGAGGCCTTCGCCTCGGACGTCAAGGTGGGCGTGCTTGCCACGGTGAACGGGGAGGGCCTCCCGCACCTGACGCTGATCACGACGCTCGATACGGCCTCTCCGACGGAACTCACCTGGGGCCAGTTCTGCGAAGGGGCGAGCAAGCGGCACGTCCGGGACAATCCCCGGACAGGCTTCCTCGTCATGAGCCTGGATCGAAAACTCTGGCGGGGCAAGGACATCTGGACGCGGGCGGAAACCGAAGGCGACGCGTATATCCGGTACAACCGGAAGCCCATGTGGCGTTACAACACCTACTTCGGCATCCACACCGTCCACTTCATGGACCTGGTCTCGCTGCACCCGGGAGAGGCGCTCCCCCTGCCCGGCATCGTCGCCGGGGCGCTCCTGACCGGACTGGCCAAGGGGGCCCGGAAGACGGGACGGTCGGAGCGCATCCTGACGCCCTGGGCGGAGGGACTTTTCAACCGCCTGGACGCGCTGAAGTTCCTTGCCTTCATCGGCGCGGACGGCTTCCCCGAGATCGTCCCCCTGCTTCAGGCCCAGGCCGCCGACAGCCGCCGCCTCGTCTTTGCGCCCACCGTCTACCGGGAGGATCTGCGGGGCCTGCAACCGGGCGTTCCGGTCGTGGTCCTGGGGCTCACCCTGGAGATGGAAAACTGCCTCGTCCGGGGGCCGTTCACCGGTTTCACCCGCGCCCGCGGCGCGTCGCTCGGCGTGATCGACCTGGATTGGGTGTACAACTCCATGCCGCCCATCCCGGGACAGATCTACCCCGCACGGCCGCTCGAACCCGTCACGCGCTTCTGAACATTTCTCCCCGCGTGGGGAGTTGGAGATTTCAGACATGGAACGAACGGGTGACTTGCCATGAAGACGGCGCCCTACCGCGTGGATGTCCATCATCACCTGGTGCCGCCGGAGTACGTCGAAGCGCCGGGCCGCCGGATCGTCCGGCGTACCCCTCATCCCGGCGGCTACGGCACGGCCTCCCCGGATGCGGGGGGCGCGCCCGGGACCTTCTCTGTCGAACGGGCCCGGTCGGCGTCCGGCGTCAGCTCGATGTAGTCCTGCAGGCGCCCCCGGGTGGCGAGGCCCGCGATCAGGTGGTACAGGGCGAAGAGTTCCAGGGAGAAGGGGATGTACCCGCCGTAGCCGAGGACCGGCATCTCGAAAATGTGGCAGAAATCGACGAAGGGGACGTGGTAGATCCATTTCGGATAGGAAAGGATGTTCCACATCTCCCAGAAAAAGCCGCAGATGAGGCACCCCGTCCAGAGGGAAAACACGCCCCGCCAGTCGCCCGAGGCCGTGTCCGCGAGGAGCGAGCGGCAGCCGAAGCGGCCGTTCAGGGGTTCCAGGATCAGGTACACGGCCAGCCACACGAGGGGGAAGAAGTAGCGCGGCCACATCAGCAGCGCCAGCAGGCTCGCGACCCCGACGGCGAGGAACCGCCTCAGGACGGCGGGGCTGGGCGCCAGCCGGGGGCCGTTGCGGAAGCGCCCGATCCAGCGGAAGGTCCCGGCGAGCTCCGCCGTGCCGAAGACGGCCGGGATGACCGTCGAGAAGCTCAGGCTGGAAAACAGGACGTATTCCAGATCGGAGATGCCTTCGACGCCCAGGTAGAGCCAGTTCTGCAGCCGCCGGTTGAGGAGTTCGAAGAGCCACCAGGAAGGCGCGGAGGCGGCGAAGAGGCCCGCATAGGCGGGGGCGTTGCGGGTCAGAAGCGAGGATCCCTTTCGGACGCAGACGAGGGCGTCGACGAACAGGCAGTAGCCGAGCCAGAGGGGGAAGAAGCCCCACAGGGTTCGCAGGCCCGTCAGCGACCAGTTCAGGGTCCAGAAGACCGCGATCAGGACCAGTCCCGTCCAGCCGTGGACCGGCAGCCCTCCCCATCGTCGGGCGAAAAGATCGGAGAACATGTTCTTCATCCTCCTTCCCCCGCGGAAAAGCCCCCTTCGGATGTCCGGCCGGGGCTGCGCGGACGGCGCCCGGGGACCGAGTGCGCGGGCGATGTCCTGTCCGGCGATGGCGGCAGAGGGGCGGAGGAGGTGCTTCAGCGGCCGCCGTCCGGATGCGCCTCCATGAAGCGCCGGTACCGGTGGATCTTCACGGCCATCCGGGCGGCGCGGCCCGCGTCGGTGAAGGTGAGGATCCCGGCGCGGTTGAACTTCTGGATGAAAGACGTCCGCAGGGCGTCCACCTCCGGCCGGTGGTACAGCAACTGCGGGGTGATGACGACGAGCGGCTTGGAGATCCGGGGAAAGATCTCCAGCATCTTGTCGACGAATACCTCCCACAGCTCCTTGACCATGATCTGGACAAACTCCGGATACAGGCAGATGGCGATGAAGTCGATGTTCGGGTCCCTGGCCGCCCGTTCCGCGGCCTCGCCCAGGACATTGGGGGCGAAGCCGAACATGCCGAGATCGAGGGGATTGCGCGTGGAGGTGTTCACCCGGGAGAGGTCCGTCCCGATCGAGACCTGCACCTCCGGCGACAGCTCCGGCACGGAGACCCCGTTGGCGTTGAAGGCGTCGGTCAGCTCCACGGAGCTTCCCCCACCCGCGACCGCGATGCAGGCGCGCAGCCCCTGTGGACTGAAGCCGAACTTCAGCGCGAGCAGGACGTCCAGCATCTCGTCCTGGGTCTCGACGTTGATGACGCCCATCTGGGCCATCACGCCGTCCCAGACCTTCACGGGTGCGGCGAGCGCGCCCGTATGGCTCTGTGTGGCCCGCGCCCCGTCGGCCGACCGTCCGCCCTTCCAGAGGACGATCGGCTTCTTCAGGACCGTTTCGCGGACGACCCGGTGGAAGCGCTCGGCGTCCTTGATGTCCTCGATGTAGCCGCAGATCGTGTCGATGCGCGCGTCGTCGGCGAAGGATTCGATGAAGTCCACGATCTTCAGGTCCGCCTGGTTGCCGACGCTGATCACCTTGTTGAAATCGACGCCCGAAGACAGGCCGCGGACCAGGAGATTCAGGGCGTGCCCGCCGGACTGGGAAAAGAACCCGACATTCCCCGGGACGCCCCGCGCCATCTGCGGGTAATACAACAGCCCGCGTTCGGGGCAGTGGGCGCCGATGCAGTTGGGGCCGATCATCCGGGTTTCGCTCCCCTTGAGAATCTCCAGGAGTTCCGCCTCGAGTTCCGTATCCCCCGTTTCGGAAAACCCCGAGGTGAAGACGAGCACGAAGCGGACCCTGGCCTGGACGCAGTCCCGAAGCGCGTCCGCGACCTTTTCGCGCGGGATCATGATCAGCACGTAATCCACGACGTCCGGCACCTCCGTGATCGTCGGGTAGCAGGGCCGGCCGTCGATTTCCGTGTGGCGCGGGTTGATGGGGTAGAGCCGTCCCTGGAAGCACTCGCTCAGGCTGTGGATGAAGCCCGCCCGGTCGCGGACGATGTTGGGCGAGGCGCCGATCACGGCAACGGACCGGGGACAGAACAGAGGGGTGAAATCGATCATCCGGGCGCACCTTTCAAATCGTGAATGGGGAATCGGGAAAGCCGGGGGCGGTTGACGGACGCTCCCTTGCCGAGTCGGAAATATAGGGGATTATCAAGGGGGTGTCAATAAAAATGGGACCGCGTATTTTCCTCTTTTAAAATGAACGAATATTGCTATTATAACCTCGCGGGGCGTCGGGCCCTCCCCCGCTGGACGGCGTCCATGCGGCGTGAACCGGGGCGACTCCAGGTCCCCTGATTGCCTGTAGATCTTTAAAATAAACGAAGGAGGTCGATGCGTGATGTCTGAGGATACCCCGAAGCGAGTTCATGACGAAAAGTCCCTGGAAAAGTTGACCGTCAAGGAATTGCGCGAGATTGCCGCCGAGCTGCCTCATGAAAGGGCGATTCACGACATGAAAAAGGAGGAGCTGGTCGCCTTCATTCGGGAAGCCCGGGGAATCAAGGAGAGCGCCTCCGCCGCGAAAAAGAAACATCCCGTCAAGATCCGGATGGCCAAGCCGGCGCTCAAGGCCAGGATTCGCGAACTGAAAGCCCTTCAGGCGCAGGCGCGGGGATCGAGCGATAGAGGCGGCCTCGTCCGGCTGAGGAGGCAGATCACCCGTTTGAAGAAGAAATCGAGGCACGTTGCCGCGGCCTGACGGTCGACGATCGGAAGCGTGAACATCCGGGCCATTCGGCCGGACCGTCGGGCCGAAGCGGCCCCCCTGAACGGGAGGCGGCGTGACGGACAACCTGGTGAGGAGGAGGAACATGTCGGAGACGTTCAAGTATCTAAGTCCCGAGTGGGCGGAAGAGGGATTGAAGCGCCTGAAAGCACAGATTCCGGCGGAGAAAATGCATAACGTGACCACCTCCATGTCCAATATTTACACGAATTGCCCCGGAGGGGGCGAGCGGTATCTCTTTATCGGGACCGAGCAGGGGATTTTCACCCGGCCCGCGTGAAGGCCATTCAGCGGGAGATGCAGAAGCAGGGCCTCGATGTCTACCTCGGGTCCCGCATCCGGACGCTGACCTGGACGCTGGACGCGTTCATCCCCTGGAGAAGCTACGTCGTCATTCCCGCCGAAGGGATTCCCACGCTCTTCACGTTCGTCATCGACGCCGCCCGGCTCGCCGACGAATCCTGGCTGGATGAGGACCATGTCCGCGCGTACGCCCCGATGGGGGGCATGGATCAGATCTCGGCCGTGTCCGATTTCATCCGGGACGAGCTCCGCCTCAGGAAGGGGCGGCTGGGATATGAAGACGGGATGGCGACCTACACCGCGGAGGGCAACCTGACGCATTACGAGTACACCCGTTTCAAGGAAGCCTTGGACGGCATTGAGTTCATCAATGCCCACGAGATCGTCGATTCCCTGTCCATCATCAAGGACCCGGGGACGATCAATCGGTTCCGCAAGGCCTCGCTCATCGTGGATGAAGGCCACAAGGCCGCGCGCGCCGCCTTGGAGAACGGCGGGTTCAAGGGCATGACAGAAGCGGTCATCGGCGGCATCGGCGCCCTGGCCATGCGCAAGGCGGGCAGTGTGTCCGAATGGAATTTTGCCGGCCTCAATGAAATATCGAGCGGCTATCGAACCGGGCTGGGGGCGTGCACCCCGCCGACGAACAAGGAAATCCAGGCCGGCGACGCCCTGATGCTCGATTTCCATGCGATGTTCCAGCTTGCCCTGGGCGACCACTCCCACAACTATCTCATCGCCCCGGCGACCCCGCGCCAGCGCTGGCACGCGGATAATTTCGTCGCCCTGGTCCAGGCGGTCCTGGCGAACTACCGGGCGGGGACCACGCCGTCGACGCTCGCCCAGGTCATGATGGATCTGGCCGAGAGTCGCGACTGCGCGGATTTTGTCGTGCCGGGATGCGAACACGGCATCGGCCTGTTCGGCGACGAGTGGCGGATCGGCGCGAAGAATGACGGGCCGTTCCCGTACTGGACGGATCCCGACCACACGTATCAGGTCGACGAAATGGTGATCTGCGCCATGCAGTACGCCTGTCCGACGGAAGGGATCGGTTTCCGGTACGAAAACCCCTTGCTGATCCTGAAGGAGGGCTGCGAGGTGATGTCCAAATATCCCCTGGCGATCGAGGAGATCGGCTGAGCGGGCCCGAACCGGATCGGAATCCCGCCCGCGCGAACAACCGGAAGGAGACTGTCGAGATGTTGAGGAAGGCCCTGTCGCTGTTTTTGATCCTGATGGCCCTTGTGGCCTGTGCCGAAAAGGAGGCGCCGGTTGCCGCCGGAAAGGCGGTCTCCGATTTCAAGACGGACCGCTTGACCATCCCGGATGCGGACACGGGCAAGGTGCGGGGTCAGGCGCTGTACGTTCCGATCTACTCGAACATCCCCTGCCGCAACGACCGGCTCTTCGATTTGAGTGCATTTATCGCCATCCACAACACGGACGTGAAGCGGGCCATCCGGATCACGCATGTGCTTTATTTCGACAACGACGGCCGGCTGGTCAAGGATTTTCTGCCGCGGGGGGCCTGTGTCGAGAGGATGTATGCCGCGCTACGAGGTGTTCGACCATACCGCCGATCTGGGGATCCTGTTTGAGGGTCGCGATCTCGCGGACCTCTTCGAAAGCGCCGCCTTTGCCGTCTTCGACCTCATGACGGAGTTGCCGGCCGTCGAGGAACGCCGGACGCACCGCTTTGTCGTGACCGGCGGGGATCGGGAGGACCTGCTCGTCAACTTCCTGAGGGAGCTGCTCTACCTGTTCAACGGCCGGGGGTTTCTCGTCCGGCGGTGCGCCGTCCGGATCGGCGACGCCGGTGCGCCTGAGACCCGCTCCCGTCCCGCACCGGTCGCGGCAGGGCGGGGGGCGGTTGAGGCCGTGTCGGCCGGGTCCGCGCCCGTCCCGCCGCAATGGCGTCTGGAGGCCGAGGCGGCGGGCGAACCGTTTGCGCCGGACCGCCACCGGATGAAGACGGAAATCAAGGCCGTCACGTACCACGGCCTCGAAATCCGGGAAACGCCCGCCGGGTGGCGGGGTCGGATCGTGTGCGATGTCTGATCCCGGACCGCCCCGGGGATCGACGCCGGACCGGTGTCTCTCCCGATCGGATCGCGCCGGACAGGAGAGGGGCCGGCCCGGCCGCGCCGGAGGAGCGAAGGATGAGCATCACCCTGCAAAAACTGGATGAGCACCGCTGGCTCATTCCGCAGTCGGGGGGAATGCGCGTTCCGGGGATCCTCTATGCGAGCGAGCGGCTTCTGAAGGAGGCGGGCGGCCAGGAGGGCGCCCGCCAGGTGGCGAATGTCGCCCACCTGCCGGGGATCGTCCGCCACTCGCTCGCCATGCCGGACATGCATTGGGGGTACGGCTTCCCGATCGGCGGCGTCGCCGCCTTCGACCTCGACCAGGGGATCGTCTCGCCGGGCGGGGTGGGATACGACATCAACTGCGGCTGCCGACTGATGGCCACCCGGCTGACGGCGGAGGATGTCCGCGGCCGGCTTGCGGATCTCGTGGCCGCCCTTTTCCGGGACGTCCCGAGCGGCGTGGGGTCCCGGGGTCCCGTGAAGCTCTCCGCGAAGGAGGAGCGGAAGGTCCTCGTGGAGGGGTCCGCCTGGGCCGTCGCGCAGGGGTACGGCGCGGCCGGGGACCTGGAGACGACGGAGGACGGCGGGCGGATGGCCGGGGCCGATCCGGACGCGGTCAGCGACCGGGCCCTGGAGCGGGGCCGGGACCAGCTCGGCACCCTGGGCTCCGGGAACCATTTCCTGGAAATAGAGGTCGTGGAGGAGATCTTCGATCCCGTCGCCGCGGCCGCCTTCGGGCTTGCGCCGGGGCAGCTCTGCGTCATGATCCACAGCGGCTCCCGGGGCCTGGGCTACCAGGTCTGCGACGATTACCTGGCCCGGATGGTCAAGCATGCGGGGGAACTCGGCCTGAAACTCCCGGACCGCCAGTTGGCCTGCGCCCCGCTCGCCTCGGGGCGGGGCCGGGAATACCTGGCCGCCATGGCCTGCGCCGCCAACTACGCGTGGGCGAACCGCCAGATGCTGATGCACCGGACCCGGGAGACCTTCGAGAAGGCGCTCGGCCTGAGTCCCCGCGAGCTGGGCATGCGCCTCGTCTACGACGTCTGCCACAACATCGCCAAGATGGAGGAATTCCCCGTGGAGGGAAGGACGGTCCGCCTGTGCGTCCACCGGAAGGGCGCGACCCGAAGCTTCCCGCCCGGCCACCCCGCCCTGCCCGCGGCCTACCGGCCCGTCGGCCAGCCGGTCCTGATTCCCGGCGATATGGGGGCGGGATCGTACGTCCTCGCGGGGACGGAACACGCCTATGCGGAGACCTTCGGAAGCACCTGCCACGGCGCGGGGCGGGTGATGAGCCGCACCCAGGCGACGAAGGCCAGCCGTGGGCGCGCCATCGGCCGGGAACTGGCCGACCGCGGGATCGTCGTCATGGCGGCGGGCAAGGGCACCCTGCGGGAGGAGATGCCCGAGGCGTACAAGGACCTGGACGAGGTCGTGGACGTCGCCGACCGGGCCGGCCTCTCGAGGAAGGTGGCCCGCCTGCGCGCTCTGGGGTGCATCAAGGGGTAGCGCCGCCGCGAGCAGCTCGTTGTTCGTCTATTCCAGTCTCTTCTTGGCTGGCCGGACTCCGTATAGGGCGGGTTCTTCACTGACGACGGCAACGGCGTCCGTGGGCGCTTTCTCAAAGCGAAGTTCCGCTGCCGTGAAAAGGTCGGATGTCTCCGCTTTCAGATACCGGGCCGCCATGCGACAGTATTCCGGATCAATTTCGATTCCAATGCTATTACGTCCCGTGCGCAGAGCGGCAACCATCGTCGTGCCCGATCCGCAGAACGGATCCAGAACCGTATCCTCGGTGAAGGAGAACATGCGGACGAGGCGGGTGGCCAGCTCCAGCGGGAAAGGGGCGGGGTGGTGTTTGGTTGAGGCCCCGGTGATGGTCCAGATTTGCTGAAACCATCGGTCAAAAACATCTTTTTCAATCCGGCTTGCCTGGCGCTGCTGGTTGGTGGGTTTTCGGTACCCGCCGGGTTTGCGCTGCATCAGGATGAATTCCATGTCGTTCTTGATAATTGCGTTCGGCTCGTAGGGCTTCCCCAAGAATTTTGATCCGTTCTCAACCTCGTAGGAGGCGTTTGCAATTTTGTGCCAGATGATCGGGTTCAGGTTGTCGAATCCAATCCTTCGGCAGATGACGCAAATGTCGGCGTGTAGAGGAAAGACGAGGTGGCGTCCAAAGTCGCGACGCGCCACACAAACATCTCCGACCACGCAAACGAGGCGCCCCCCGGGCACGAGGATTCTGTAAACATGGCGCCAAACCTTTTCCAACTCGAGCAGGAATGCTTCGTAGTCCTGAATATGTCCGAGTTGGGCCGCGTTATCGTTGTATTGTTTCAAATTCCAGTAAGGGGGAGACGTGACGACAAGATGAACCGAGGCATCGTCGAGGTACGTAAGTTCCCTCGCATCACCATTGATCAACCTGTGAATGGTGGTTTCCATGAGTTCACGCAAAGGCGGCCAAGTGGGCCGTGAGGGTCTTCGCGAAACGCTCGACGGAAAGGTCGGCCGCCGGGGTCGAGAAGCTTCCTTGAAGCCCTTCCTCTATTGTGGACGAAATGAACGCCGCCGCCGTGTAATGCCTTTCCAGCACGAGCTTGCGGCAGAAGATTTCATAGCGGCGCATGTAGGAAGCGCCGACGAATTCGGGAAAGACTTTGAAATGCGGCTCCTTCACCTTGACCGGGCGGTTGGAGGCAGCGCAGTCCTCCAGCATGAAAAAGTAACCGAGAAAAGGCTGGGGGCTGCTGAGGTAGGCACGTTCACGGTATGCGGTCCAGAGGTCAAGGGCGCTTCCTATCGCCTCTTCCGTCCGGTTGTTGAAGTTATTTGCCGAAGGAAGGACCGACCTGGGACTTGGCCTCAATTGCGGCAAGAAGCGTCTTTTCGCGCACTACGAGCAGGTCCCACTCCTTGGTCGGGCGGAAGAAGCCTGGCAACTCGACGGCCTTCTTTCTGAAGACATGCCGTTCCGAAATCCCGGCCGCCGTAATCAGTTCCGTGAAGAGATCGACGAAGCCGTCCATCTGCGCACCGCCGGTGACGGCGCTTCGCAGGCCTTGGTCCGTCTTGCCGGTTTTCCGCTGTCTATCTTGCTGACCCGTCCGAGTCTTCCAGTAGTGGGCGACTGCCCTCCCGGTATGCACCGGCAAATTACGCAGGATGTCGTCACGATTCATGGCCATGCTGTATCAGATTCCTCGCACCTATTCAACACGCGAACGCAGAAATCAGCCGGAACATAGCGATCATCTGTATTGCCTTTGTTTTACGATCATTTAATCATACAGGGAACTAACGTGCGCATGTTTGTCGGTACAATTACTACGGTGCGCCAAATACTTTAATGCAAGATTTATCCGCAGCTTTAGCTGCGTGTGTGGCTTCATTTGCTTGCTTTTTTAGAGCCTCTATTAATAGTGACGGGTGGGGACGGTTGCCGGTCCTCCGGCGCTTACCGGACGCCCGGCGGCCGATCGAGGAAGGAACCGGATTCGTGGCGAGCGACGACCGGACCTAAGGCGGCTTGCGGCTTTCATTGCGCATCCCCCCTGTCCCCCCGCACGGGGCCGTCGGCAGAGGCCCCGGTCCCGGCGGTCCCGGCACACCTCCTACAGGGAATAGAGCTTCGCGCCCGGCAGCACGGTCAGGTTGTTTTTGATGAGGATGTCGATCGCCTGGTCGGGGTTGTCGAAGCGGACGATGATCACGGCGTTCTCGCCGCTCTTCTCGACAAAGGCGTACAGGTATTCGACGTTGATGTCGTGGCCCGACAGGACCTCCATGATGCTGTGCAATCCTCCCGGCCGGTCAGGCACCTCGACGGCGACGACGGTCGTCCGGCTGATCCGGAAGCCGTCCTCCTTGAGGACGCGCACGGCGGCCTCCACGTCGTTGACGATGAGGCGCAGGATGCCGAACTCCGAGGTGTCGGCGATCGACAGGGTCCGGATATTGATGTTGGCCTCCTTGAGAATCCGGGTCACCCGCTCCAGTCCGCCCGGCTTGTTTTCCAGAAAGATGGAAATCTGATCGACTTTCATTGGCACCGACCTCCTCGGGTTAAAAGAGACGTTAGAGTTTGCGCCGATCCGTGACCCGGCTCGCCTTGCCTTCGAAGCGCTGCAACGATTTGGGTTCGACCAGCTTCACCTTTGCGGAGACGCCCAGGTAGTCCTTGATGTCCTTGACGATGCGCCGCTCCATTTTCTGCAGGACCTTCACCTCGTCGGCGTTCGCGAAGGTGCGCTCGCTGACCTCGACCTGCACCTCCAGGGTGTCCAGGGTGCCTCCCCGGTCGACGACGAGCTGGTAGTGGGGTTCCAGGCCTTCGATGCCGACCAGGACCGCCTCGATCTGGGAGGGGAAGACGTTGACGCCGCGGATGATGAGCATGTCGTCGCTGCGCCCCATGATGCGGCCCATGCGGACATGGCTCCGGCCGCAGCGGCAGGGGGCGGTGATCAGGCAGGCGACGTCCCGGGTCCGGTAGCGGATCAGGGGGAAGGCCTCCTTGCTGAGCGTCGTGAAGACGATCTCCCCCTCCTCCCCCGGAGGCAGAACGGCGCCCGTCTCGGGATTGATGGTCTCGACGATGAAGTGGTCCTCGAAGATGTGCATCCCCTCCCGGCCTTCGGAGCATTCCATGGCCACGCCGGGTCCCATGACCTCCGACAGCCCGTAGATGTTCAGGGCCTGGATGGCGAGCTGATCCTCGAGCTGGTCGCGCATCTGGTCGCTCCAGGGCTCGGCCCCGAAGATCCCGACGCGCAGGCGGAGCGACCGCATGTCCACCCCCATGGCCTGTCCCTGTTCCGCCAGGTTCAGCGCGTAGGACGGCGTGCAGCAGATGGCCGTCGGACCGAAGTCCTGCAGGATCATGATCTGCCGCTTCGTGTTGCCGCCGGACATCGGGATGACGCTGGCGCCCAGCCTTTCGGCCCCGTAGTGGGCGCCGAGGCCGCCGGTGAACAGGCCGTAGCCGTAGGCGTTGTGGATGATGTCGTTCTTCGTGAGTCCCGCGGCGACGAAGCAGCGGGCCATCAGTTCCGACCAGGTGTCGATGTCGCGCTTGGTGTAGCCGACGACCGTTGAACGGCCGGTCGTTCCGGACGAGGCGTGCAGCCGGACCACGCTGCTCATGGGGACGGCGAAGAGGCCGAACGGGTAGTTCTCCCGGAGGTCCTGCTTCGACGTGAAGGGCAGGCGGGAGAGGTCCGCCAGGGTCTTGATGTCGTCGGGCTTCACGCCGGCGGCGTCGAAGGTGCGCCGGTAGAAACCGACGGTATGATAGACCCGCTGGAGCACCTGCTGGAGGCGCTTGAACTGCAGGGCCTCCAGGAC
This sequence comes from Syntrophaceae bacterium UBA2251, assembly GCA_002347815.1. GTDB lineage: Bacteria > Desulfobacterota > Syntrophia > Syntrophales > UBA2251 > UBA2251. The sequence goes on along the minus strand of DDXV01000049.1, from coordinate 5,296 downwards.
TTCCCGGGGCAGGGTCTCGAATTCTTCATTGTAGATCATAACAGCCATCCTCTCCTCATGGATTTGTCATGCCGGGCATTCTTGAAATCGGCTCCCTGCGCCTCAGGGATCGGCTTCCGGCGACCACCGGTTGAACCTATAACAGAATTTCCATCCGGGAACAAGGAGCATTCATGAAAAGGCGACCAGAAGTGGATACTTAGCGGGACGCGGGCGTGGCCGCCGCGGGCTGCTTCGGTCCGGTCAGGCGAAACCAGAGGTTCAGCAGGCGGACCGTCACGATCGCCATGATCAGCCGGGGGATGTAGAGCCAGAAGGCGCTCAAGCCGAGGGCCATGAACAGGATCGGGTCCTCGACCATGGAGTGGTTGATCCCGATGGACAGGTGCAGGGTTTCCAGCTCCGCCCGGGAGAGGTCCCCGTTGCGCGTCTCCTCGACGATTACGGCGCCGCCGTAGGCCAGGCCGAAGATGACGGCCGTCATCCACAGCAGGCCGACCTTGGGCGCGAGCCCCATGAGCCGGAGAAACGGGGCGCAGATCTTCACGATCGCGTGGACCCATCCGGTGCGCTTCAGGATCTCCATCAGGATCATGATGACGAAGATGATGAAGAAGATCTTCACCGCGAGCCGGAGGGTTGTTCCCGCCCAGCCCTGCAGGACCGCACCCCAGGGACGGACGGCCTCCGCCGCGTCCGCGGCCAGGCCCGCCGGCGCGGACCCGCCGTCGAGAAACGGCGCCACGCACAGGACGGTCGCCGTGGCGGCGCTGATTCGGAAGAGGGTCGCCTTCAGCGGGTGAAGGCCCGATTTGGCCTGGATAATCCCCTCCTGGATCAGGTTGTGGGCCGTCAGGAGGAAGATGGCGATCAGGGTCATCTGGGCGAGCGTCAGGGGAAGCACCACCATGGCTGCGATCCCGCCGTAGATGTTCGCCAGCATCCCGATGAGGAGCGGCAGGGCGGCCTCCGGCGGCAGGCTCAAGAGGCCCATGGCGGGCTGCAGGAGAAAATCGATCCGCGCCAGCCAGCCGCTCCGGTCCAGGAGCGTCGTCAGCAGGGAGACCGGGACGACGATCTTCATCATCCAGACGAACCCGTCCCAGCCCTTGACCGCGCCTGCGCGCACCGCCTCCCGAATCAGATCGTTCGCCGCCATGACGTTTGACCGTTGCCTCCCCCGCCGCCCGTAACCCGGCTTTCGCGACGCGGCCTCTGTTTAGCAGAAAACGCCGCTCCGGTGAAGGCAAAAAACGGAACCGTCCGGGCAATTTCCCGTTTGCGCAAGCGGGGTTCATATGCTACAAAAAAACACCTGACGTCCAGGGGGACAGACCCGATCGATGAAGCTCACCATCAGCCGTAAGTTGCTGTTCAGTTATCTCGCCATGGCGGTTCTCACCGTGCTGGCCAGCGCCTACGCCCTCTTCAGCCTTCAGCAGCTCGATCGTCTCAGCCACGTCATCATCCACGAAGATGTCTTCATGGTCGATCTGAGCAAGCAGATGATCGATACGGTCCTCGATCAGGAGAGCGCCGAGAAAAAATATCTGATCCTCAAGGATCCCTCCATCGCCGAGATCTTCTGGAACCGAAGCCGGGAGTTCCGGCGGCGGATCGAGACGTGGGAGCGAAAACAGAACGGGACGGACGGCAAGCGGCGACGGGAGGTGCTGGGTCTGCACGAACGCTACGATGCGCTCTTCCGGACCGAGGAGGCCCTCGTCGGCGCGAACCGCCTGGAGGAGGCGGTCTCGCTGTCGGGCCGGGAGGGTCATGCCCTCGTCACGGACATGGTGGAGGTTCTCCGGTCGCTGCAGCGCGAGTCGAATCGGGACATCACCGGCCGCCTCGCCCGGATGAAATCCCAGGCCGTCAGAGCCGGCCGGATGACCCTGCTGTTGAGCGGGTTCAGCTTGCTGGTCGGCCTGCTGCTCGCCGTGCTGATCACCACCAACATCTCCCGGCCCCTGAAGCGGCTCGAGCAGGCGACGGACCGGGTTGCGGACGGCGAGTTCGACTACGATCTGCGCATCGACCGCCAGGACGAGATCGGCAGTCTCGCCTACGCCTTCAGCGACATGATGAAGCGGCTCAAGGTCATGGAGGAGTACAACCTCGACGCCAGTCCCCTGACCGGCCTGCCGGGCAACCGGGCCATCGAAAAGGAGATCGAGAAGCGCCTCGCGGCCCGGACGGCCTTTTCCCTGTGCCATGTCGATCTCGACAATTTCAAGCCTTTCGCCGATCACTACGGCTATGCCTGGGGCAGCGAGGTCATCAAGGAGGTGGCCCGCATCATGTCCGAATACGAAGCCCGCCACAGCGATGAAAAGAACTTCATCGGACACATCGGGGGGGATGACTTCATTCTGATGGCCCGGCCCGACCGGGTGGAAGCGGCCTGCCGGCATCTGGTCGGCGAGTTCGACCGGCGGATGCCGAAGTTCTACAGCGAAAAGGATCGGCAGCGTGGATTCATCGCCGCCAAGGACCGCAAGGGGGTTCAGCAGAAGTACCCCATGCTGAGCGTCACCATTGCCATCGTCACCGACGACGGCACGCGGTTCAAGGACCCCCTGGAGATGGCCCGGGTGGCGGCGGCGTTGAAGGAGTACGCCAAGGCCCTCCCCGGCAGCAACTACGTCCGCCTGGAGGACGTGGAAGCCGGTGTGAAGGGGCCGGAGCCAGGCGTGACGACATGACCACCGGATGCGGCGGCCCGCAGCATCCCTCATCTGACTGCGCCCCTCTCCTGGAGGGGGCGCGAGAAACGGTAAGGCCAGCTTCCATGCCGGACATCACAAGACAGATCCTCCGCCTGACGGCAGCCCTGCTGCTGGCGCTTCTGTGCGCCTGCGCCCAGACCGTGCCCCGTCCGGCGGCGCCGCTTCCGAGCGATCCCCACGTTCTGCAGGAGGGGCTCTTCAACTTCAGTTCGGAGGATACGGACTGTTTCGCCCGGGGTCTGGATTTCCTGGAAAACGAAGGCGCCGCTCCGGAGGGCGGGAAGGCCAGGGAGGCCTTTGCCGAACTTCTGGCCAAATATCCCCGCAGCAAGTGGCAGAAGGCCGCTGCCGCCCTCATCCGGCTTCTCGACGAGCGGGCGCGGCTCAGGGAAGGCCGCGCTCAGGATGGGCAGGCGCTGGAAAAGGCCCGGGGGGAGACCGAACAGCTCCGGAAGGAGCTCCGGGCGCTCAACGAACGGCTCCAGACGGAAACGTCCCGGCTTGCCCAGGAGAACGAGCAGTTGAAGAAGGATCTCCAGTTGCTCAAGGAGCTGGAGCTGCAGCTGGACAAGCGGGACCGGAATCTCCGCTGAACGCCGGGATCCCTCCGCGGGCCGCACCCGCGGAGGCAGAGCCTCCTCCCCCGCGCCGTCTGGCCGTCGCGCGGCGGGACCCGATCGTCGGGTCGTCTCAACGTCTTCAGTTCGTCTTCATGATTGGAAGTCTAATTGAAATCGGGGGTAGTGTTGATCCCATTCAAGGCGACGAGCACGTAACTCTTGCAACCCGGGACGAAAGGAAAAGAGATGACAACAATCTCCGCATTGAAAAAGATCGACGGCCTCAAGGAAAGAATTGACGCTCACAGGCCTATTGATGCCCAAATGCTCAGACAGGTTAAGGAGTATTTCCGGATTGGCATGACCTATACGAGCAACGCCTTGGAAGGGAATTCATTGACGGAGACGGAAACGAAGATCATCCTTGAAGATGGAATCACCATCGGCGGGAAGCCGGTGCGGGATCACCTTGAAGCCCTGGGACATTCGGACGCCTATGACCTTCTTTTCCGGCTGACAAAGGGCCAAAATGTTACAGAGGCGAACATCAAGGAGCTTCATCGTCTCTTCTACTGCCGGATCGACGCGAACCAGGCCGGTAAATATAGAAAGCGCCGGGTGATCATCACCGGGACGGACTTCATGCCCCCTGTACCCGAACGGATACCGGAATTGATGAAGTCATTTATTGCCGGGATACCGGAAGTCAGAACGAAACATCACCCGGTTGAATTTGCGGCGATCGTTCACAAGGACCTTGTTACCATCCATCCGTTTATTGACGGCAATGGAAGGGCGGCGCGACTGCTTATGAATCTCGTCTTGCTTCAGGCCGGATATCCCGTGGCGATCATTCCCCCGATCCTTCGGCGGAATTACCTGGATACCTTGAACCGGACACACAGGGGGGACGATAGGCCGTTTGTCAAATTCATCGCCGGCGTCTGCTATGAATCGGCCAAGGAATATCTCAGGCTTTTGGAGGGATAAGGGCAAACCGGGAACAGGCTTCGCAACCTGGCAAGCGGGGGCTCTCCATGTGCATCATTCCCCTTTGTTTAATATCTCGAAAGGGAACTCCTCTTCCAGCTGCTTTATCTTCTCGTATTGTTGGAGCTTGTCTCTTTTCGTTTCTTCCTTATTTTTCTCTGACGCTGTCAATCTCTTTGCCTTGTGCTTCCTGGTCTGGTGAATTTCTTCCTGTTGGGTCCGATGACTTTTATCCATCAGATGATAGCCTTGCCTGGCTTTGGTGGAAGGCTCTGCGACGGGAAGAGACTTGCCGCCGATACGGTTCTCGCCTTCCGGTGGGGATTTTATCAAAACAACTTCTTTCTGCCGTCCGTTTGGGTCGGGTGGAAAGTTGACCGTCTCCCCCGTCAGGTTAGACTTCTGACTTTCGTATGGGTCGGGAAGGGGCGCCGGGACGGAAAGGGCTTTTTCAAGGAACTTTGATGACAGATCGGAAGCCTCGCTGCCTGTTCCGGCAGGCTGATTTTGTTCTTTTGAAGCCTTCCCATATCCATAAACAACAATCGCGATGAACAAACAAAGGCATACGGCGACCTTGGCGTACAGGATGATTTCTTTGATCTTCTTCTTTCGTCTGCTCTCTATGTCCCATGCCTCATCAAATCCGGACAATTTGTCAGAGCCGCTTGACTCGGCATTGAGAATCCTGAGTATGTTGGCAGCTTTAATATCCTCTTCCGAGTCCGCACGGTTTCCCAAACTTTCATGCGCCTTACCGCGAAGATAATACAATTCCGGGTAATTGACCGGTTCCAACTCAATGGCGCTTGAAAAGTCCATGATGGCCTGCAGGGGATTGCCCGTTTCGGAGTAGGCAATGGCGCGGCCACGGAAGCCTTCAAACGATTTCGAATTCAGCTTGATCGCTTCATTAAAATCCTCGATTGCCTGTTGGTAATTTGCAAATCCTGCATTAGCTTTCCCGCGCTCTATGTGCGCTTCCTCAAGGAAAGGATCTAGTACCATGTAACATTA
>DDXV01000045.1 GCA_002347815.1 Syntrophaceae bacterium UBA2251 | reverse complement strand
TAGACCGTCACGATCTTTTCGATGCTATAGGAGTTAGCCTCGATGGCACGGGCGAGGTCCCTCGTGTCGTCCGTCGAACCTCCGTCGGAAATCATGACGACCGCCTTGTAATCGCGGTAATGCTTTTCAAGGCCCGTCAGGATGGCCTTGACGACGTGCTGAATAGTGGCGCCGCTGTGATAACAGGGAACGCCGACGACGATATCCGCATATCCCAGCCGTTCGATCCTCTTCCTGACGTGATCCCTGAGCGCCGTGGAGAATCTTTGCTTGGCAATCATGAAGCCTCCCTTCCGACAAGCAGCAGTGTGATGTCCATGACGTTCGTTCCCGTGGGACCCGTGACGAACCGTTCGCCCAGCCGCTCGAAAAAGGCATAGCTGTCGTTGCGCGCGAGATATTCGCCCGCCGCCAATCCCCTGCGCTCCGCCCGGATCACGGTCCGGCCGTCCACCCGGGCGCCGGCGGCGTCCGTCGGACCGTCCGTCCCGTCCGTTCCCGCGGACAGCATCGTGATGCCCTCGACGCCGGCGATTTCCATCGCAAAGGAGAGGGCCAGTTCCTGGTTCCGTCCCCCGCGCCCCGCGCCCCGGACCGTCACCGTCGTCTCGCCGCCGGCGAGCAGGCAGAGCTTGTCCCGGCCGGATCCGGCTTCGGTTCTCGCCCGCAGGGCGACCGCCGCCAGCGCTTTCCCGACCTCGACCGCTTCTCCGGCCAGCTCCGCCGAGAGGATCCGGACCGCGTACCCCAGGGATTCGGCGCGACGGCCGGCCGCGGCCAGGGCCAGACGGTTGCTGCCGACGATCCGGTTTTCCACCCGGGAAAAAACCGGATCCCCCGGCTTCGGGGTTTCCGGCAGCTCCCCGCGCCGGCCCCGGTTCAGCACAGCCCGGACGGCGTCGGGAACGTCCGGCAGCAGCCGGTGACGCTCCAGGACGGCCCAGGCCTCGTCGTAGGTGGTCGGATCGGGCGCCGTCGGCCCGGAGGCGATCACGTCAACGGCGTCGCCAATGACATCGGACAGGAGGAACGACAGGGTTCGCGCGGGATGGAGGTGCGCCGCCAAGCGTCCCCCCTTGACCCGGGAGAGGTGCTTGCGGACGGCATTCAGTTCCTGAATCGTGGCGCCGGCCATGAGCAGCTGCTCCGTCACCCGTTGCTTCTCCGTCAGGGTGACGCCGGGGGCGGGGGCAACCAGGAGGGCCGATCCGCCGCCGGAGACCAGATTGACGACCAGGGTCCGCTCGTCTCCCGCCCCCAGACGAAGGATCTCGGCCGTCGCCGCCAGCCCCCGGTCATCCGGCAGGGGATGCCCGGCCTCCCGCACCCGGATCGGGTCCAGAGAGACCTCCGAAACGCGGTGGCCGTCCTTGGTGACGATGCACCCGTCCGCGATCAGATCCGGCAAGCCCCGCTGCACGGCCCGCGCCATGGCGAATGCGGCCTTTCCGAATCCGGTCACGATCAGGCGGCGATGCCCCTCCCGATGATAGAGGGCGCGGACACCGTCCACCTGGTCGCGGACGGCCGGCTCCGGATCCACGGCGGCCAGCGCCGCGGCGAAGATGGCATCGAGATCCGAAGGCCGGGCGTTCATCGGGGACCGTCAGGCGGGAGGCCTGGCGCCTGCGACCTGTTCGGCAAGCCAGCCGGTCCATTCCGCGATCCCCTCGCCGGTCTTGCAGGAGACGGGAAAAATCCGGATGTCGGGATTGAGCTTGCAAACCCGCTCGCGCAGCCGTTCCAGATCGAAGTCGGAGGTCCCCAGATAGTCGACCTTGTTGACGACCAGGGCGTCACAGACGGAAAACATGAGCGGGTATTTCAAGGGCTTGTCGTCCCCTTCCGGCACGCTCAGGATCATGGCGCGCCTCTGGGAACCGGTGTCGAACTCGGCGGGGCAGACCAGATTCCCCACGTTCTCGATGATGATGCAATCCAGATCCGTGAGGTCGAGTTCCTTGAGCGCCCGCTCGATCATCGGCGCGTCGAGGTGACAGAAGCCTCCCGTTCGCAGCTGCACCGCCGGCACCCCCTCGCGGCTCACCTTCTCGGCATCCACGGAGGAGGCAATGTCCCCCTCGATGACGCCGATCCGGACGCGGTCCCTCAAGGTCGACAGGGTTCGGAGGATCAGGCTGGTTTTCCCGGCGCCGGGAGAGGACATCAGATTCAGCATGAAGACGCCATGCCGGCCCAGATCTCTGCGGATCTTTCCGGCGAGTTCCTGGTTGTCGGAGAGGATCTCTTCCCGAATGTCGATCAAGCGGACGTCTGACATCATATCACCTCGATATTTTTAATGAAATATTCACGACCGGAGACGAGCGTCATCCGCTCCCCGCCACACTGAGGACAGCGGACCTGATCCATCTCGCGGACATTGACGGGAAAGTCGTGGCGGCAGGGCTCGCAGCGGAAGACCACGGGGACGCGCTCGATGTGCAGCCGGGCGCCGGCGGCCAGGGTATCCTTGCTCAGGTAGTCGAAGTAGCGCTGCAGCCACGTGTCCTCCAGATCGCTGAGTTCCCCGATCCTCAGGGCGATTCCCAGGACCCGGCGGACGCCGTTCTGTCCCGCGTGCCTGAGAACCACATTCAGAATGCTCTCCGTCACCGCCAGCTCGTGCATCCGTCCCTCCCCCGGTCCGGTTCCCTTCCACGCCTCGGCCATCCCTGGGACCGGGGTCGAATTTATACCACCCCTCCCCCGGAAAAACAATCCCTTCCGGTCACAACGCCGTCTTTCCAATTGACACGTGCGTGACGCTTCTCTATACTCCGGCAAGATTGGCGAGTGTAAGGTTCAGCGGGCAGAGGCGCGGTGCGTCCCGCCGGCATGAACGAGGCCCTTCCCGACCCGGGAGCGGCTCCTGCCACGAGGAGAAACGATGAAACGGCCCTTGATCACCCTTCTGTCCGTCGGTCTGGTTCTTTGGATGGCGGCCATGGCCCGGGCGGAGGTGTCGTCCGTCACCAAGATCGGCAATGACGTGATCGTCAGTGAAGGCGTCACCGTCAAGAACGCCACGGCCATCGGGGGGCAGGTGACCGTGGACGGCACGGTTCAGGAAGATGCCGTGGCCATCGGGGGCTCCGTCGTTCTGGGAAGCAGCGCCGTCGTGGCGGGGGATTGCATCTCGATCGGCGGGGTCATCGTCAGGGGGCGGGGAGCGGACGTCCGGGGCGATCTTATCGAGATCAATTCCGCTCAACTCACCACGGCCGTTTCCACCGTCCTGACGGAGGACTGGGAGGGCTGGTCCTGGGTGTTTGCCATCCTCTCGATCTGCATCTTTTTCATGATCCTGGTGATTGCGCTGATCACGGTCACCCTGATGCCCAAACCCTTCGAGACCATCGCCACCGCCATCCGGCGCCATACCTTCCGGGCCTTCCTCTGGGGCCTGCTCGTCACGATCATCGTCGTTCCGCTCGCGGTGCTTCTCGCCGTGTCCGTGATCGGAATCGTTCTCATTCCGCTGGAAATCATCGTGGTCGTTTGCGGGGTGCTGATGGGATTCATCGCCCTGGCCCGCCTGGTCGGGCGGGGGGTCTTTCTCCGGCTTCGGAAGCGCGAACCCAGACTTCTGTGGGCGACGTTCTGGGGCCTGCTCATTCTATGGATTCTGGGCTGGCTCCCCTACATCGGCCCCATCATCAAGGTTCTGGCCGTCGTCATCGGTCTGGGCGGCGTGGTCATGACCCGCTTCGGAACGTATCCCCTGGACTCCGGAATCCGCTAGGACAGCGACAGCAGGTAGGACTGGAGGTTGGCCTTCACCCCCTTGATGCCGAGTTTCGTCCGGATGTGATTCCGGTGCAATTCAACCGCGCCGGGCGTGATCTTCATCATGCGGGCGATCTCGGACGTTTTCTTCCCCTCCCGGATCAGATTGGCGCAAAACAATTCCTTCGGTGTCAGTTTCGAGAGGTGCGCGGACAGCCGCTTGAGAAACGGCGACAGGACGGTGGTCAGGTTGCGATCCAGGACATCCAGGTAGGCCTGCTGAAACTCGTCGAGGGGCGTCCCCTTCAGCCTCTCCAGATAAGGCAGGACGAGTTCCCGCATATGGGCCACGATCTGCTTCTCCAGCTCCGCCCTGTCTTCGTCGCGGTGCCGGAGCAGAACGTTCAGGGCCGTATTGAGTTCTTCGAGGTGGCGGGATTTCTGTTTCAGTTCATCTTCGCGGAGGGCCAGGGCCTCTTCGGTCCGCTTGCGCTCCGTGATGTCCCGGCTGACCAGGACCACTCCCGTCATTTGTCCTGCGGCGTCGTAGAAGTTGTTTCCCCGGGAATCGACCCAGATATAGTGGCCGTCGGCATGGAGAAACCGGAACTCGATCTGGGTGTGAACACGCGTGGCCACACCCTGTCTGAACGCCTCGCTCGCGCGCTCATGATCCTCCGGATGCACCCCGCTCAGAATCGACTGCCCGGGCACGGCGCCGGGATCGTAACCCAGCGCTTCACGATGCGAGGGGCTGACGTACTGAAGATTCCCCACCACATCCACCAGGCAAACCATATCGAACATGTTGTCCGTGACCTGCCGGAGCAGACGTTCGCGCGCCTGGCACGCCTCATGATCCTTGCGCAGAGATTCGAAACGCTTCTTGAGCGTGGCGTTTTCTTCCCGAAGCCGATCCACCTCCGCTCCGGAGGGACCCTTGATTCGAACCTTCTTTTCCATCCGCACAGCCTCCCGGCACCACTTCGTTTGTTTTCGTTCTGCCCCGCTCCGCACTCGTTCCATCGAGTGCCTCTCTTACCCATTTTGGAAAAATTATGCAATAGAAGAGGTATGAAACCCGGCTTGTTTCGGGCGCCTCCGATAAAAAAGCCTTGACAAGAACACGGCGGTTTTATAGAAGAGACGTCCGATCCGGGTCGGTAGCTCAGTCGGTAGAGCATCGGACTGAAAATCCGAGTGTCGGCAGTTCAATTCTGCCCTGACCCACCAGGAAAGACAAGGGGTTAGCCAGACTTGGTTAGCCCCTTTTTTTCATTGAGACCCGATTTAGACCCTTCCGGATTGTTTTTCGTTACCCGTGATGATGCTTCACAAGACATCTGTCGTCGCTGTGATCTCGCTAACGGATCTTTGTCCCGATTTCCCGGATCAGTTCATCGAACCTAATCGGCTTGAACATGAAATAATTTCGGCCAATCTGGTATTCCGATGCGCCCATCTCGCTGCGCTTGACAATGGCTGTCACAAAGATAATGGGAATGTCCTGGGTTGACGCATTGTTTCGCAGCACTTCGGCCACCTCTGTTCCCGTCATCTTCGGCATGATGATATCCAGCAAAATCAGGCTCGGATGATGGTGCATCGCGATATCGATGGCATCCGGACCGTTGTGGGCAACCAGCACTTCAAATCGCTTCGTCTCTTCCAGGTTGAGTTTGAGTAAATGGCAGAAATCCTCTTCGTCATCCACGATGAGGATCGTTTTCTTTGTCACGGGAACCGGCTTTTTGAAGAAATCCATGATGGTTTTCTCCTTTCTCAGGGCCGTTGCAGCACCCGCTCATGCCACATCGACCCCTAGCCCCCGATCCCGATGGGGTGTTGCAGGGCCCGCCACCCCGCCAGGAAGCCGGCCTGGGAAAACTGGACGGGTGTTCAAGAAATCCATCTGCACGCGATTTTTCCAGACGATACGATTTCTGATCCCTGCCTCAAGATCCGAGACGACCGGTCTTATCGAAATTTCCCTTTTTGATGTCCCGGTGCCCAAGCTTCCCCGTCAAGTGGACAATTGAAAAGGAGAGCGACCGGCACTGTTTACTAATATATATTTTTACTGATGGTGGCAAGATAAATTGTTTGCGTCCGACGGCTGAGTTTCTGAACAGGGCAGGTCCGTTATATTCATGGGGGCGGGCAACTCCGGTTGCCGATAGAGACTGGCTCGCAATAGACTCTCAGCGCCCCGGAAAAAAGGGGCTGCAGCGAATCGCCTGCAACCCCTTCTCGTTTTTGAATGCGTCCTCCGACAGACCGGACGCCCCTACCAGGCCTTCTTCCGCGCCGGCACCGCCCGGTGATGGAACGGGAAGACCTTCTCCTCGGTATTGGACCCCATCGTGCCGTCCACGCACAGCGTCGCGCTCAACGCGGCGGCGTCCACCCCGCAGCCCCACAGGCGCTCGCCGTACTGGTCGCCCGCGAAGTACAGGCCTTCGACATCCGGGGACTTCACGTCGATCCGGTCGGTCCCGATGGGCTGGATCCAGGCGAAGGCGTGATCCGCGCACATCCAGAGCAAAAACTCCATCTCGGACTCCCATTTGGCCCGGCCGAAGGTCTTTTTCCACCAGTCTTCGTTCCATTCCACCACGCGCGACACCTTCTGGGGCGTCCTCATTTCCTCGTGGGTCATGGCGGTCGAGAATATCCAGCCGTGCTTGCCCTCCGGCGCCGCGCCGGTCTCACCGGTCAGCGAGGGATTGGAATTGCTGCCCCTCGCGCAGGAAGCCAGGTTCCACAGCACCATATCGATGCAGCCGCTGTAGCCCTCCTCCGCGCCGATCACATCCGGCATGTAGATGAAGCTCCGCTCCTCGATCCCCTTGTCCGCCCAGATGTCGGACTTCATGTTGCCGTACCCGGTGATCATGCCGGCGCCCCAGAATTTGGTCTGGACCCGATCGACGATCTCCCGGGGGAAATGCCGGGGATGGATGACGTTCAGCATCTGCTTGGAGGGAACGGTGCAGATGACCCGGTCCGCATAGGCCGTTTCGATGCCCTTCTCGTACTGATAGGTGACGCCCTTGACGACGCCGCCGTCGATGATCACCTCCACGACGGGCGCGCTGCGCAGGACCTGCCCACCGCTTTCCTTGAGCGCCTGTTCCATCAGCAGGGCGAAGGCCATGGTGCCGGGATTGGCGACCGTCGCGCAGGACCCCTCCACGAGGTTCATCTTGATGGGTGCGGCGGCGGCCATGTGCCCCAGGACGTCCGGCGCCGGGGTCAGGTTGAGATCGGCCTGCCCCGTCTGCGAGGCGGCCAGCACCTTGATGTAGTCGTAGGCCTCCTTGGGGACGTTTCGGGCCTGGAGCCACTGCTCGAACGACATGTGCGCGGTCTGGGCGATATCGGCCAAACTCATCGTCGCCATGTCCCGGAGGGCCATCATGGTCGCCCGGAATCCGTCCTTGCTCATCCAGCCGCAGGGCTCGCCCTTGCCGACCTGGTAGGCCTTGTTCCCCTTCTTGTAGTCGACGAAGGCGAAGCCGACCTTGCAGGGCATGTCCACGGGCTTCTCGAGGTAGTTCATAAGCATGCGGATCTTGCCCTTGTTGCCCCAGAACAGCCCGTGGCCGGTATCAAGGGTGCAACCGTCGAAGATCTTCTCCTTGAAACAGGTCTCCAGGTCCGGTGTGCACTTCGGAACCCAGGCGCCGACCATCCCCAGAACGCGCTTGAAGCCGTTGGCGTCGAGTTCCATCCCATCGATTTACATCTTGTCCCCCTTGCCGACAAAGGACGCAAGCCGCCCGCCGATGAACGGGTTTCTCTCCAGGACCAGCACCTTCTGCTTGAAATCCCGGGCGAGGATGGCCGCCGTCCCCAACCCGGCTACACCGGCCCCGATAACCACCACGTCGTACTTTTCTGTCATGATCGCTCTCCTTCGTTGTCGTTGAATTGGATGAATCCGCACGAACGCTTCGCCCTTCGTCCTGCGCGACGGGTTCCATGAGGGCGTTGCCTTTCATAAATTCGCAAAATGAATGCCAAGCGTCGTCATTGAGAATGACGCACTATTTCGAATCGTTAGCCTGTCGTCCCCCGCAAGGAGATCGGCAGTTCGCACAACATGCCGTTTCTTGACCGTCCATATGTTGCGCGACGACGGCTCCGCGAAACGCCCCCTCGCCCTCCGCTTGCAAACGCAACCGCAAGAAAAAAATAGAGGTGGAATTTTGCATGAGGTTCATGCTAACAGGGTGCGGGATGGATGGGCCGTTCCTCTCCCGGTCCTCTCCCGTCCCGACCCCGGAGGAGGTTATGGTATGAAAACACCGATGCAAAAGCGCCGTCTCTTTTTGGCGGGCATATCCGCACTCTTCTTGATCCTTGGCCCCTACGGCGACCATCAGGTTTCCGCGCTCGATCGGAGCACATACCGACACCTGAAGACCTTCAACGAAGTCCTGGACATGGTGGAAAAAAACTATGTGGAGGATGTCGAGGCAAAAACCCTCATCCAGGGCGCCATCCATGGCATGATGAAATCCCTCGATCCCCACAGCGCCTACATGACCCCGGAGATGTACAAGGAAATCGAGGTGGAGACGCGGGGCAGTTTCGGCGGCCTCGGCATCGAGATCACCCTTCTCAGAGACGTCCTCACGGTCGTCGCGCCCATCGAGGACACCCCGGCCCATCAGGCGGGCATCAAACCGGGCGACCAGATCGTCAAGATCGACGGCCAGTCGACCAAGGACATCACCATCCTCGAGGCGGTAAAGAAATTACGGGGCCCCAAGGACACCAAGGTGACCCTGACCATCGTGCGGGAAGGCATGACCAACCCCAAGGACGTGGTCGTCACCCGCGCCATCATCAACGTCAAGAGCGTCAAGGCGAAGGCCATCGAGCCCGATATCGCCTATATCCGCGTCCTTCAGTTCCAGGAAAGGACCGGGGAGGATCTGAAGAAAGCCCTGCGGGAGGTCACCGACAAGGGGCAACCCCTGCGGGGCCTGATCCTTGACATGCGGAACAATCCAGGCGGGCTTCTGAACCAGGCCGTCGAGGTCTCCGACATCTTCATCAAATCCGGGGTCATCGTTTCCACGCGGGGGCGGGCGAAGAGCATGGAAACCAAGTCCATGGCCAGAGACGACGGCGACGAGCCGGCCTGTCCCATGATCATCCTCGTCAACGAGGGGACGGCGAGCGCCGCGGAGATCGTCTCCGGCGCCCTCCAGGACAACGGCCGCGCCCTGATTCTCGGCACCCAGACCTTCGGGAAAGGTTCGGTGCAGACGGTCATCCCCCTGGAGGACGGATCCGCCGTGAAGCTCACAACGGCCAAGTACTATACTCCCAAGGGCCGTTCGATCCAGGCGGAGGGCATCGCACCCGACGTGATCGTGAAATTCATCCGGCCCGCCGAGGAGCGCGATCAGGCCGATGAACCGCTGCGGGAGAGGGATCTCCGCGGCCATATCCGGCCCCAGAAGGAAAACGGACCGCCGGCGGAAGAACTCCGCAAGGAAACGGACCCGGACAATCAGCTCAAGGCGGCGATCGATATTCTGAAGAGCTGGGACGTCTTCAGGAAAAACATGCGGAGTTGAGGACGGCCCGAAGGTTGGCGCCCCTCAGGAATCCATGGGGAAAAAGAAGAAAAAGAAACGCACCGGATGGGTCGTGGTTCTGTTCCTCGCCCTCTTGGCGGGGGCCCTGTTCATCCCGTTGACGCGCCACTGGGAGGCGATCCGGCCACTGGCCCCAGACGGAACCCCTCCCGGGGCGGGAAAGAGCGCCCCGACGGACCTCTCTCCGCCGGCTGCGGAGCGGCGCCCGGCGGACGCAAGTCCCCGATCCCCCCAGGCCCCGGCCCTGAAGGTCGCCATCCTCATCGACGATATCGGTCATGACCTGCGCCCCCTGCGCGAGCTGCTCCGGCTGGGAATCCCCCTGAATTTTGCCGTCCTCCCCTACAGACGCCATTCCCGGGAGGCCGCGGAGATGATCCACGACGCCGGGCAGGAGGTTCTCCTCCATCTCCCCATGGAACCCCGTGGTTACCCCGGGGAGGATCCCGGGGAAGGCGCGCTGCTGGTGGCGTTGAGCGACGCGGAAATCGCCCGTCGCGTGGAGCGGGCCCTGGACGCCGTCCCGCATATCCGGGGCGTCAATAACCACATGGGTTCCGCCTTCATGGCGGAAGAGGGGAAAGTGTCCGCGGCGCTGGCGGTCATCGGGAAGCGGAACCTGTACTTCGTGGACAGCCGGACGACGGCCAATTCTCGCGTGGAAGCCCTGGCCGTCCTCGCGGGGGTCCCGTTCGCCGCCCGTGACATCTTTCTCGACAACGGCCGCGATGCGGGCGCCACGCTCGAAACCCTCAAGCAGGCCGTGCGGAAAGGACCGGCCGGCGGCCGGAACGTTCTGGTCATGATCGGTCATCCCTATCCGGAAACCCTTGCCGCCCTGCAGGAGGCCCTGGCCTTTCTCAAGGCGGAGGGAACGGAAACCGTGCATCTTTCCTCCCTGCTCCTGGAAGGGGATCCCCACCGCCGATGAGAAAACCCGCCCGAATGAACCTCAATCTTCTAAGGAAAGGCGTGCTGATCCTCGTGTTGATGGGTGCGCTCGGCGGGTGTGCCCCCCTGACGCCGCCGGCGCCTCCGGCCGCGGAACCGGCCGAGGCCCAGACCTCGCGGGAGGCGGCCTACCACTATTCGGTCGGCATTTTTCTGGCCTTGGACGGAAAGACCGACGAGGCCATCCGGGAACTGGAGACGGCCATGGGATACGATCCCTACGCCCCCGCCATCACCCTCGAACTGGCCCCCCTTTATCTGGAAAAGGGAAATCCCGCCAAAGCGATCGCCCTGTGTGACAAGACCCTCCTCCGCCATCCGGACGACATCGACGTCCACCTCCTCTCCGGCGGCCTGTATCTGAACGTCCAGGACACGAAAAACGCCCTGCGCCGGTATCGCCGGATCATCGAGCTCGATCCCGTCAACGAAACCGCGCACCTCTACCTGGGGACGATCTATGCGGACAGCCATCGGTATGACAAGGCGGTGGAACACTTCCGGAAGCTTCTCGAGATCAACCCCGAGCACCCCATGGGCAACTATTATCTGGCCCGGGTGCAGACGGACATGGGCCTTCTCACGGAGGCGGAGGCGGGGTTCAGGAAAACGCTGGCCCTGAAGCCCCTGTGGGAGGCCGTCCTGCTGGATCTGGGCGGTCTCTACGAACGCCAGCGGCGCACCGATCTGGCCATTCAGCTCTACCGGGATTTTCTGGCGACGTATCCGAACCGGATCACGGTGCGGCTGCGGCTGGGACAGCTCTATCTGAGCGAGCAGAACTTCGGGGAGGCGGAGCAGGCCTTCACGGCGATCCTCGGCCAGGACCGTTCGCACAAGGAGGCCCGCCTGGCCCTGGGGATCGTCTATCTGGAAAAGGGCCGGCCCGATCAGGCCATTGAACTGTTCCTGGCGCTGCTTCTGGAGCGCCCCGAAGACGCGAAGCTGACCTACCTGCTCGCCTCCGCCTACGAAGAGAAGGCAGACTTCCCCAAGGCCCTGGAGGAATACCGGCGGGTGCCGGTGAGCTCTGATTATTTCGGAAACGCCCGCATCCGGATCGGCATGATCCTGAACCGGCAGGGGCAGAAGGACGCGGCCGTCGCCTCCATCCGGGAAGCCCTGACCCTGAACGTCGCGCTTCCCGCCCTGTACCTGTATCTGTCACAGCTCCACGAGGAGCAGAAGAACCTCCAGGCGGCGGAGGACTGCCTGACGGAGGGGCTCCGATTCTCTCCGGAAAGTACGGATCTCTATTACCGTCGCGGCGTCCTGTACGAGAAGACCAACCGCTTCGAAGCGGGCATCCAGGCCATGGAACAGGTTCTCAAGATCGATCCGAACCATGCCGAAGCCCTCAACTTCATCGGTTACAGCTACGCCGACCGGGGCATCCATCTCAAGGAGGCGGAACGAATGATCCGCCGGGCGCTGAAGATCTCACCGGGGAGCGGCTTCATCATCGACAGTCTGGGGTGGCTCTATTTCCGTCAGAACAAGCTGGACCTGGCCGTCAAATATCTGAAGGAGGCCGCCGAGCTCCTGCCCGGAGATGCCACCGTCGCCGAGCATCTGGGCGACGCGTACGCCAAGGCGGGGCGCTCCCGGGAGGCGCTGGAGGCCTACGCCCGGGCACTCGAGCTGACCCCGGACGGCGCGTCCCTGAAGAAAAAGATCCAGGATCTGCAAAAGAGAAAATAATCCACACGCATGCAAACCGCCGTTCCCCAAAGCCCTGCCCCACACAACAAAGCCGCCCTCCTCCTGCTCGCTGTCCTGATGCTGTGCGTCGCGGGGTGCAGACCGCCGGCCGGCGTCCGCCGGCCGCCGCCGGTCCGGGCAGTCCCCGAAAACACCTTGGCGACGCTCGCCGCGACCGACCGCTTCGACGGCGCCTTTCACGCCCTGGCCCGCATCGAACTGTCCGGAGACCGGGGCGCTTATCCCCTGAAGACCGCGATCCTCATGCGGTGGCCCGACGCCTTGCGCGTCGAGCACCTTCCCCTCCTGGGACCGCCCGACTTCTTCATGACCTTGGCGGGAAGCCGTCTGCAAATCTCGGTCCCGGGGGAAAAGGCCTACTGGACGGGCGCGCCGACCCGGGAGAATCTGGCCTCCTTCCTGCCGATCGGACTGTCCGGCGGGGAGCTGATCGCGCTCCTGCGGGGGGCCTGTCCGCCGGGTGAAGGCATGACCTCCGTGCAGACAGTCCCGGAGGCGGACATGGACGCCGGACGTCTCGATCTGTTCGATCCAGACGGGAAACGCCTGACCCTGTGGACCGACCCGACGTCCCGCCACGTGCAGCGCTGCACCCGTTTCGCTGAGGACGGCAGAGAGGTCTACACGGTCCGGTTCGAGGATCACCGCCTCCTTTCCGGACGTCCCTGGCCGATGCGGATCCGTTTCACCGCCCCCGGCCCGCCCGCAACCGTCATGACGGTCCGTTTCACCGACCCGGTCCTCTCCCCGGACACCGTCCCGGGACGGTTCGATCTCCCCATCCCGCCGGGAACCCTGCCCCGAAGGCTTCCGGCGGGGCCTCCCTGAGGCGCCGGCCCGGCGCGCGGTCCCCGGACAACGCCCGTCGAGCCGGCTTTGCGGCCGCCACGAAAAACGGCCCCGCAGGGGGGCCGTACGATCTCGGCGGCTGGGGTTTGCGCTTATTTGATCTCCATGAGCTTCGCCCGGGCGATCCGGGCCGAACTCGTGTTGGGATACGCCCGGATGACCTGCTGCAGGATGAGGCGGGCGGACGACTGGTCGCCCAGGCTCTGGAAACAGAGCCCCTGTTTCAGGAGGGCATGGGGCGCCCGGTCGCCCTCGGGATACCCCTTGACCACCTTTTCGTATTCCAGAATGGCCTTTTCGTATTTTCGTTCCAGGTAATAGCACTCCCCGATCCAGAATTGGGCGTTGTCCGAATACTCCGTCCCGGGATGGGCCTTGAGAAAGTTCTGGAACTCCTCCCGGGCCTTTTCGTAACGGCCCTCCTTGAAGGTTTCGTAGGCCAGGGCATACAGGGAATCCTTGTCCGTCTTGCCCTTGAGGCTCTCGCGCACGGACTTTCCGGATTTGTCGCCGTTCTCCGACCGGTCTTCCTTCTTGCCGATGCCGAGGAAGTTCTCGATGAAATTCACCTTGAACACCGCGGCGTCCAGCCGCTCGCGGAGGTCCTTCACCTCTTCGTCCTTGCGGCCGGCCCGTCCGGAAAGGACGGCCACATCCTTCTGGAGCCCCTCCACCGTTCCCCGGAGCTGCTGAACCTGATCCCGCAGCTCCGTCATGTCCGCCCCCTGGGAGGCCTGGGCCTTGCGGACGGCCGTGATGTCGTCCCGGTTCTGGCCAACCTCCCGCGTCAGGGCCGCCATCGCCTCCTGGCGTTTCAGGTCTTCCTGCTCGAGGCGCGCCGCCTTCTGATCCACGGCGGCGATTTTCTGGTCGAGTTCGGCATGGACGCGCTTCAGATCCTGCTGGCTGGCGCAGCCCGCCAGGAGCAGAAAGACCGCCAGCGGAACGAGCGATAACGGTTTTCTCACTTAAAACACCCTCACGCGCTTAACGGGGGAGTTGAACCAGGAACTGGTCCCGCCGGTTCTTCGCCCAGGCCTCCTCATCGTGGCCCGGATCGAGGGGCATCTCCTTGCCATAACTGATGGTCTTGATCCGCCCGGCCTCCACACCCAGCCCGGTCAGATAGGCCTTCGCCTCCATGGCCCTCCGCTCACCCAGGGCCAAGTTGTATTCCGTGGTGCCCCGCTCGTCGCAGTGCCCCTCGATGACGACGGTATAGTCCTTGTTCCTGAGCAGCCACTCGCCCAGCTTGTCGAGCAGGACCCTCGCCTCCGGTTTCAGGTTGAACTTATCATAATCGAAGGGGATGTTCTCCCAGGAAGGCGCCTCGCTCGCGACGGAAACCGTTGCGGCCGGCTTTGCCGCCGGAACCGGGGGCGCCGGCTCGGCCGCGGCCTCCGTTGCGGCCAGTTGCGGCGCGGCGGCTTCGGGCTTCGCCACGGTCTCCTCGATCAGCGGTTCCGGTTCCTCCGGCTTGGCCGTTTCCACGACGGCTCCCGTCTGCTCGGCCGTTTCCACGACGGCTCCCGTCTGCTCGGCGGCAACCGCCTGCTCCCCTTCCACCAGGGCCTCTTTTCTCTGGGACGATGTCGTCGCACACCCCAAAACAACCATCATCGCGAGACAGAGCAGACAGGCCAGCACTCTCATCCTCGTCCGATTTTCATTCATTCCGCACACTCCTTTCTCGAAAACAGAGGAAAACGACGCCATAATAAAATGTTCCGGGCCTTTTGCCGTATCTGCCCGGAAACGCGACACCACGTGCTTCTTTAATCATACTCCGCCGGTGCAGGTCAACCAGAAAAACGCCCTTTTGACGCCGGTCAGGGCAGCCGCGGGGACCAGGCGGGGACCAGGCAGCCCGGCGCCTCCACCAGAACCCTTTTCCCCGTCCCGTTGGCGTTCATGACGCAAATCCGACTCACCCCTCCCCCGCGGGTGCTGAATGAGAGGTAGCGCCCGTCCGGCGACCAGGACGGCGACTCGTGATCCCCGCCGTCCGTCGTCAGGGGCATCTGGTCGCTCCCATCCACACGGATCGTATGGATCTGGAACGAGCCGCCCACCCGCGCTTCAAAGGCGATCCGATCCCCCTTCGGAGACCAGGATGGGGAGGTGTTGTAGCCGCCCTCGTACGTGAGGCGGCGCACTTCCCCCCCCTCGCGGTTCATGACGTAAATCTGAGGCGATCCCGAGCGGTTCGACACGAACGCGATGCTCCGACCGTCCGGCGACCAGGATGGAGAGACGTCGATGGCGGCGCTATGGGTCAAGCGCTCGAGCCGACCGTCCTCCAGGGACATGACATAGATCTCCTGATTGCCGTCCCGGCTCAGGGTGAGCAGCATCCGCTGACCGTCCGCCGACCAGGGTCCGGCCAGGTTCAGGCCGGGAAAAGCGGCGATCTTCTTCGTTCCGCCCCCCGGATACCCCTGCACGTAAAGGTCCGGATTGCCGTCACGGTAGGAGGTGTAGGTCAGGTAGCGTCCCCCGGGCGACCAGCGCGGCGACAGGGTCAGGGTCTTCCACTGGGTGAAGCGCGTCAGGTCCGAACCGTCAAAGTTGACGGTGTGAATCTCCCCCTCACGCCCGGGCTTCAAGACGAAGGCGATTTTTGTGTCGAACACGCCCCCGTCGCCGGTGAGCGCGAACAGGATTTCCCCGGCGAACTTCTGGACCATGGCCTTTCTGTCGGCCAGCGTGCCCACGTACCGTTTGTCGCGGACCACCTCCCCCCGGACGACGTCGAAGAGCCGGAATTCCGCCGTCAACTCCTGCCCCCGAACCCGGTAGCCGCCCTTGACGAGGTACTCCGCCCCGATGGCGCGCCAATCGGGAAAATGGGTTCCCTGGAGCGTGCTGTCGGCCTGGGCCGGATCTTCCAGAAAGGCCGTCGGCGGGATCAGTTGGAAAAAGTTCGTAATCGCGAGCATCTCCGTCAACGACGCGGAAAACGAGCGGGAAAGCTCCGCCCCCTCCGGGGACGAGCCGAGTGCGTAAAAGGGGGTCACGGCGAGGGGGAACTTCTGGAAGTGGGGGGAATCGATGTCGATGTAAACGCGCTCCGCCGCTTCCGCCGCCCACCCCGGCGTTGTGGCCCCGCCCAGGAAGATCCCCAGGCTCAGGAGAAGCGCGCAGAAACCTCTAAAGATCATCGTCCCTCCGTCCTTCATTGCCCGCGCGAGGGGTGAAAGCGGATGCCGACCTCCAGACGTCCGCCGCCGATTTCGGCGGGCAGCGCGGGAAAGGGGCTGGCCTTCCGGATGGCCTTCAGGGCCGACTCGTCGAAGTAGCGGTTGCCCGAGCGTTTCTCGAAATCCATCCGGGCAACGGTTCCGTTGGCCAGCACCGTTACGTGCACCACGGCCTCGCTGCCCGCGGGCAGCAGACTGTCCCGGGGAAAGGCCCATTGGCTCCAGACGAGTTGGGAAACCAGCGCCGCGTATCGCCGCGCCTGCATCTGTCGCTCCGCCCCGCCGGCCTTCCCCTCCGTCGGCGTCGTCGTCTCCGCCGTCACCCGGGGCGCGGGAACGGCCGGCGGCTGGGCCGCCACTTTTCTGCGAATCGCCTCGACGGCGGCGTCCGCCGCCTCCGGACGTCTTTTCAGCGCCTCGGTCCGGCGCTCGGGAAGGGCCAATGCCTGAGTGTTCTTCAGAACCGCGGCGGGTCGGCCCGCTTCCGGTCTCAGGATCTCGGGGGAAAGATCGGATGACGGCGCAGGGAGCCCCGGCGGGGCGCTCACCAGTTCCACGGAATAGACCGGCCCCAGGGTCAGCTTCGCCGGGGGGAGGGGGGGCAGGGAAAGAATGACGGAAACCAACGCCAGGTGCAGGGTCAGGGACAGCCAAAGCATCCCCGAAAGGGATCCCCCCCCGCCCGGATTCTCCGTGAGAGGGGATGCGGACATCATCCCCGCTCCTCGGGGGCTTCGGTGATCATGCCCAGTTTGTCGATACCCGCCCGGCGCACCTCGGACATCACCTCGACCACGAACCCGTAGGGAACGGTCCGGTCGGCCCGCAAAAACACCTCCCGCTCGATGCGCGCGGCAAAAATCGCCTCGAGCTTCGGGCGGAGCTCACCCAGCGGAACCCGAATCTTGTTGAGGAAGAGTTCCCGCTGGGCGTTGACGGACAGCACGATCTTCTCCTCGGCCACGTCGATGCTTTTGGACTGCACCCGGGGCAGGTTCACATCGATGCCCATCTGCATCATGGGAGCCGTCACCATGAAGATGACGAGGAGCACCAGCATGACGTCGACGAGCGGCGTCACGTTGATGTCCGCCATCGGCCGGTCCTCGAGGGATGGGCGTCTTCTTCTCGCCGGCATCATTGCCCCTTCTTCACCTGGTAGCGTTCGATGATGTTCAGAAACTCGCCGGAAAAGTTGTCCATTTCCGCCGTCATCGCCTTGATCCGCTGCAGATAGTAATTGTAGAAGATGACCGCGGGGATGGCCGCCGCCAACCCGGCCGCGGTCGCAATCAGGGCCTCCGAAATCCCCGGGGCCACCACGGCCAGGGTGGCCGACCCGCGCAGGCCGATCCCCTTGAAGGTGTCCATGATGCCCCAGACGGTGCCGAACAGGCCGATGAACGGCGAGGCGCTGCCGGTGGTGGCCAGAAAGCCGAGCGCCATTTCGAGCTTGGAGGATTCCTCGCTGGCGGCCCGGTTCAGGGCCCGCTCGACGTTGTCGATCCCCCGCAGCTCCAAGGTGGCGAGTCCCCCGTCCTCTTCCCGTCCCCCCGCCAGCTCCCGCCGGGCCTTGGTCAGTTTGACGAGTTCCCCGTAGCCGGCGCGAAAGACCGCGGCCAGGGTGGATGTCGCGTATTTCTTCGCCTCGGGAAAGATTTCCGCCAGTTTGCTGCTTCGCATATAGGCGTCGAGAAACAGTGCGTTTTCCTGTTTGACCTTCCGGATCGTGCGATACTTGAGAAAGATGATCGCCCAGGAGACGATGGAAAAAACAAACAGGAGGATGAGAACGAGCTGAACCATCAGCCCGGCGTCCAGGATCATGTTGAGCAGGCTGCCGTGGAACTGACCGCCCATGCCTGCCGCGACCGTCGAAATTTCATTCACTGCTTTCCCCTCCGCAACCCCAGAAATCGAGATCCCGCCGCGGGCCGGACCTTTTCGACCCTGCGCCTCCCCGGTGCGCCGCAGAGACGAAACGCGCCCCGGCGCGATCAGGACAGCCGCCCCCGCGGGCGCCAAAGCGGCGGCCGTTCCCCCGTGTAAAGGAAAAACCGGCGCTTGTCAAGGGGCTTGGCGGCGGACTTGAACCTTCCGATCCCGCCCGAATTCAAGGCATTTCCCCGCGGAGGTGGAATGACCCGGGAGGAGAGGCTACAGGTCTTCGGGGACAAAGGCCACGATGTCGTCGATGCGATCGGCGTCGGCCAGAAGCATGGCCAGACGGTCCACGCCCAGGGCGATGCCGGCCGCCGGCGGCATCGCGCCAAGCGCCGCGAGGAAGGGTTCCGCGGACGGATAATCCGCCTTCCCAAGGCGTTCCCGCTCCGCCCGCGCCGTTTCGAAGCGCCGGCGCTGCTCGTCGACGTCCGTGAGTTCGGAAAAGGCGTTGGCCAGTTCGATTCCGGAGACGTACAGTTCGAACCGTTCGGCCCGATCGGGATCCGTCGGCTTCCGTCGGGCCAGGGCGGCGCAGGCCGCGGGGTAGTCGTAAAGGAAGGTGGGACGCCCCCGGCCCAGGCGGGGCTCGATGTCCAGGGCCATCCGCTCGTCGAAGCACGCCTTCCGGAGGGCGTCCTCCGGGGTCAGGCGGGTGAATCGCCGGAAGGCCTCCGCCACGCTCAGGCGCTCCCAGGGCGCCGTCAGGTCGATCCGCTCCCCCCGGTAGACCAGCGCGGCATCCCGTCCCAGGGCCTCCAAGACGAACGGCAGGAGCGCCTCGCACTCCGCCATCAGGTCGCGGTAATCGCTCGCCGGACGGTACCATTCCAGCATCGTGAATTCGGGAAGGTGCCGGTCACCCCGTTCCCCGTCGCGGTAGCACTTCGCGATCTGGAAGATCTTCCCATAGCCCGCCGCCAGGAGCCGCTTCATGCAAAGTTCCGGCGAAGTCTGGAGAAACCAGTCTCCGGCGGGCGGGGCGTCGATATGGGTCTCCGGCGCCGGTGCGGGAATGCGGGCGGGGGTTTCCACCTCGAGATACCCCGCCGAGACGAAAAAACGGCGGAGGGCCTGGATCATCCGCGCCCGGATCTCCAGGACCGCCCGCCGTCTCGTCAGGCGCCATTCGCGGCCCGCATCCGGTTCATCCCTTGACACGGGTCAGGTACTCCCCCGTCCGGGTGTCTACGCGGATCTTCTCCCCTTCCTCGATGAACGTCGGCACGAGGATCTGGTACCCCGTCTGGAGGGTCACCGGCTTCTGGTTGCCCGTCACCGAATCACCCTTCGCCCACGGATCCGCCTGGGTGACGACGAGGTCCACGAAGTTGGAGAGGCTGAGCCCGAGGGCCCGGTCTTCGAAAAAGAGAACCTGGGCCTCGATGTTGTCGATCAGGTAGTTCACGGCATCGCCCACCTGTTCGCGGTTGAGGAACACCTGCTCGTAGCTTTCGTTGTCCATGAAGCAGTACTTGTCCTCCTCCTGATAGAGGTACTGCATCTTCTTTTCCTGAAGATCGGCGGACTCGAAGGCGTCCACGGACCGGAACGTCCGCTCGAACTGAGACCCGTTGATCATGTTGCGCAACCGGCATCGATACAGGGCCTGGCCCTTGCCCGGCTTGACGAAATTGAATTCCGTGACGACGTACGGATCGTTGTCGATCTTGATTCGCAATCCCTTCCTCAAATCGCTCGCGGTATACATGCTGACCCCTTCCCCCTGCTCTGGCGCACCTCAAAGACGTCCCCCGCGGGCGAACCCCCACTTTTGCATGCGGATATCCCGGTTCGCGCAGGAGCGGATTTCCATCTGCCGCGTCATAATCCATTTGAAAAGCCTTGTCAAAGAAATCGTTTGCTTTGTCGGGCCGTATCCGATATTCATCATTGAACAGGCTGTCTCGGCCTGGTGGGTGCCGGAACCGGACTGCGCACCGAAACGGCCGTCCCCGCGACAGGCCGCTCCCCTTCCCGCCGCAGCTTTCCTTCCGGCCCGGCACATCCCCTTTTGAACCTGACACGAGGGAGGTGGACGGATGCATACCCTGACCCCGGAAGCACTCAAAACCCTCATCCAGAAACAGACGGGTCCCTGCCTGTCGCTCTTCATGCCGCCCGGAGCCGTCGGCACCAAACCCCAGCAAAGCCAGATCCATTTCCGCAACCTGTTGCGAAAGGCGGAGGAAATCCTGGCCGCGCACGGCCTCAAGCCCCAGGACATCAAGGCGTTCATGGAACCCCTGTCGGGCATCACCGGCCAGGCCCTCTTCCGGAAAAACCGGCGGGACGGACTCGCCCTCTTCCACTCGAGGGGCCTCATGAACCTGTACGCCCTGCCGCTCGACGTTGCGGAGCTCGTCATCGTGGGCGATCGCTTCCACGTCAAGCCCCTCTTGCCGCATTTGGGCGATGAAAACCGCTTCTTCCTCCTGGCCCTGAGCCAGAAGGCGGTGCGTCTCTTCGAGGGCAGCCGCTTCGGACTCCGGGAACGGCCGCTCGAACATTGTCCCCGCAGCCTGGAAGAGGCGCTTCAGTACGACGAACCGGAGCGCCAGGTCCGCTTCCGGTCGCGGGCCGGCGCGGAGACGGCCACGCGTTCCGGCCACGGCGCCGGCGCGGACCAGATCAAGGACGACATCCTGAAGTTCTTCCGCCTCATCGACCGCGGTCTGCGCGACCCCCTGAAGGAGGAAAAGGCCCCCCTCGTGCTGGCCGGCGTGGAGTACCTTTTCCCGATCTACCGGGACGCCAATACCTATCCCTATCTGATGGACGAGGGCATTCAGGGCAACCCGGAAGAGGCGGAAGAGGAAGACCTCCACCGGCAGGCCCTGCAGATCCTCAAGCCCTATTACGAAAAGGCGGAACACGACGCCATCGCGCAGTACCGGCAATCCTCCGGCACGGGACTGACGGCCACGGACGTCCGCGAAATCGTCCCGGCCGCCGTCCACGGCCGCGTGGGCATCCTGCTCGTCGCGTCCGGCCGTCAGCAGTGGGGCGTCTTTACCCCGGAGAGTGGCGCCGTGACGCTCCACGCGGCGATGAAGCCGGGGGATGAGGACCTGCTCGACGTCGCCGCGATCCAGACCTTCATCAACGGGGGGGAGGTCCACATCCTGCCGCCGGGAAAGATCCCCGGCCAGGAGGTCCTCGCCGCCGTCTACCGCTATTGATCCGCGGGAGGATCCCGGGGAATTCCGATGCCTCGGCGCGCCTGCCCCTTTTCGATCCCCTCGGCGCGCCTCCGGGAGCCGGTTGGCCAGGTTTCCCGGGGGCCTCACGGAAGCGGAACATCTCTCATTCGGCCTGATTGGAGACGGTCCATGCCGCGCATCCTGCCCGTTCCCCTGGGCGCCGCCAACGCCTACATCGTCAGCGAAGGATCTGCATCCATCCTGATTGACGCGGGGTTTCCCCGCCAGGGGAAAAAATTCTTTACCGCCCTCTCGAAACAGGGTATGGACCCCTCGCGGATCGCGCTCGTCGTGATTACCCATGTCCATTACGACCACGTCGGCAACCTCCGCGAGATCCGGGACGCCTGCCGTTGTCCCGTCGCCGTTCCGGCCGGGGAAGCGGACTGGCTCAGGCGGGGGGCGGTGGTCTTCCCGGCGGGGGCGCACCCGGTCGGGCGCGCCCTGATCGCGGCCGGTCGGCTCCTGGCCCGCGTGCTGCCCGGATTCGTCCGGTTCGACCCGGTCGAGGCGGACATCCTCGTCGACGGCGAGCTCTCCCTGGATCCCTTCGGAATGGCGGGGCGGATCGTGATGACTCCGGGGCATACGGCGGGCTCGCTCTCGGTCCTGCTCGACGACGGCAACGCCTTCGTGGGGGACCTGGCCTTCAACGTGCTGCCCTGCGGCGGCGGCCCGATCATGCCGCCCTTCGCCGACGATCCGGCCGCGCTGAAGCAAAGCTGGGCGGCCCTCCGGCGCCTGGGCGTCCGAACCGTCTGGCCCGGTCACGGGCGGCCCTTCTCCGCCCGCCGGCTTCGATCGCAAGCGTAAGACAGAACGCGGACCCTTATGACCCTGCAGCAAGAGAAAATCCGGGCGGCCCGACTTTCCATCGCCTCCAACAGCCTTCTGATCCTGTTCAAGCTGATCGTGGGCCTGTCCATCGGCGCGGTTTCCATCCTCTCGGAGGCCATCCATTCCGCCGTGGACCTGGTCGCCGCCGTCATCGCCCTCTTTTCCGTACGCACCTCCAGCGTTCCCGCCGATACGCGGCACCCCTTCGGCCATGGCAAGGTGGAGAATATCTCGGGCGTCGTGGAGGCCCTGCTCATCTTCCTGGCCGCCGGATGGATCATCTATGAGGCGGTCGAGCGCATCCTCCATCCCCGTCCCCTGGGTTACATCGCCTGGGGGATCGCGGTGATGCTGATCTCCGCCGCCGCCAATTACTTCGTCTCCGCCTGGCTCTTCCGGATCGGCCGGGCCGCCGATTCGATCGCCCTGAAGGCGGACGCCTGGCATCTGCGCACGGACGTCTACACCTCCGCCGGCGTCATGGCGGGATTGGCCGCGATCTGGCTGGGGCAGCGCTTCGCCCCGGATCTGGACCTCCACTGGCTCGATCCCGCCGTCGCGATCGCCGTGGCGCTCCTGATCATCCGGGCCGCCTGGCACTTGACGCTTCAGTCGGCCCGGGACCTGCTGGACGTCCAGTTGCCGCCGGAAGAGGAGGCCTGGATCCGTCAGTTGATCATCGATCACCGGCCGATCATCCACGGCTTCCATCGGCTCCGCACGCGCAAGGCGGGAAATTTCCGTTTTGTGGAATTCCACATGAAGGTGGATCCCGACATGTCCGTCCAGGAGTCCCACCGGATCACGGAGGAACTGGCCCGCGCCATCGAAGGGCATTTCCCATCGGCGAGCGTGACGATCCATACCGAGCCCTGCGACGGAGACTGCGTGGGGAACTGCCTGACGGGATGCCTCCTGACGGAGGAAAAGCGCCGGAACATCATGGCGGGGAAGAAGATCGCCAGTTGATTTTCGCCCGCCGAAGGGATATAGGCGGATGAGCATCAGGCGTTCGGCCTCCGGCATTGGCCTTTCGCCCTTGGTCTGACGCCCATTGCCCCATGCCTGCACTTATCCATAAAGGAGGAAGACCGCTCGTGAGCATCAAGGAAATCAGCCTGTCGGAACTGGACCCCCGAGGCTTCATCGCCGAACAGGTCCGGGCCATTACCGCCGCGGTGGGAGACGGCGCCGCCGTCAACGCCCTGTCGGGAGGCGTGGACTCGTCCGTGGTGACGCTCCTGGGCCACCGGGCCCTGGGAGACCGCCTGAAGACCTACTTCATCGACAACGGCATCATGCGGGAAGACGAACCCCGCCAGATTCAGGAGGCCTTCGCCGCCCTGAAGGTTCCAGTCGAGATCGTCGACGCCCGGGCGGAATTCTTCGGAGCCCTGAAGGGCCTGACGGACCCGGAGGAAAAGCGGGAGGCCATCACCCAGACGTTCTACAAGGCGGTCTTCGGCCGGCTCGTCAAGGAAAGCGGGGCGCGCCACCTCCTCCAGGGCTCGATCTTCACCGACGTGGAGGAGACGGTCGCCGGGGTGAAGCGCCAGCACAACATCCTCTCCCAGCTCGGCATCGACACGGAGGCCGCCTTCGGGTACACGGTCCTGGAACCGCTGATCCGGCTTCGCAAGCCCGGCGTACGCCTCGTGGGCCGGGAACTCGGCCTGCCCGAAGCCCTGTTCAACCGCCCCCCCTTCCCCGGTCCTGCCCTGGCCGCCCGCGTGATCGGCGAGGTCACGCCGGAGCGCGTGTCCACCATCCGTCAGGCCACCCGGATCGTGGAGGAAACCCTCTGCAAGAGCGGGGCGTTCCAGTACCTCGCCATTCTGCATGCGGATCGCGTGACGGGCATGCGCCATGGCGCCCGGGATTACGGCTGCCAGATCGAACTGCGCTGCTGGGACAGCACGGACGCCCGGACGGGATCCCCCACCCGGCTCCCCTACGAGGTCCTCGAGGGGCTGGCGGACCGGATCACGACGGAGGTGCCCGGGGTGGTCAGCGTGACGTACAACATCACGAAGAAGCCGCCCTCCACCATCGAGGCCATCTGAACGGCGGTGGACAAGGGCCCGGCGTTGTGGGACGTCCGACAGGCACCCGTCAGGGCGGTTCAGCCGGATTTCCCCTTGTAGAGAAAGCGGCCGAAGAGGCGGTGGAAGGGGGTCCAGGCGGAGGCGTCGTCCGGGGCGTCGGCGACGAACCCCTGGATCGCGTTGACCTTGGCGTCGAGGTCGTCCAGCTGGTGGACGATCATGGCCTCGAGCGTCTTGGGCCGCTTCGGAGAGCCGAATTCCATCTCGCCGTGGTGGCTCAGGAGGATGTGGCGCAGGGCCATCGCCGTCTCCGGCGGAAACGCCCCCAGCGCGGCGATCTTTTCATCCAGCATCTCGACGCCGATGACGATGTGGCCGATCAGGCGCCCCTCGTCGGAATAATCGATGAGGCCCTCGTAGCGGTACTCGCGGATCTTTCCGATATCGTGGAGAATCCCGCCCGCGAGGAGGAGGTCGCGGTCGACCCCCTCGTAGTGACGGCTCGCGACGTCGAGCAGGCGGGCCACCGACAGGGTGTGCTCCAGAAGCCCCCCGATGTAGACATGGTGGAACCCCTTGGCCGCCGGCGCCCGCTTGAAGGCCCCCACGACCTCCGCGTCCGCGAAGAAGGCCGCGAGCAGCGCCTTCAGGTGCGGAGCGGCCACCGAGGCGACGAGCCCCTCCAGTTCGGCGAACATCGCCTCCGGGTCCCGGCGGGCGCAGGGAAAGAAGTCCGCGGGGTCGACGTCGCCGGTCTCCAGCCGGCGGATCTCGAGGATCGAGAGCTGCAGGGCGTTCTTGTAGCTCACCGCCCGGGCCTGGCAGTGGACGATATCCCCCTTGCCGAAGACCGGGTCCCACTGGGGGGCGTTGTCCCAGACCTTGGCGTCCACCTCGCCCGTCCGGTCCTTCAGCTTCAGATTCAGATAGGGCGCCCCCTTCTGGGAGTAGGCCATGTTCTTCTCCGCCACCAGAAAGGCCGTGCTGACCTTGTCTCCCGCCTTGATGTCCTTGATATAGATGGATTTCGCCATTACCGGATCACCCGTTTTCCTTCCGTATAGAGGTTCATCCTGCCTCCCCGGACAAACCCGATCAGGGTGATGCCGGCCTCCGCGAGCAATTCCAGGGCGCGCGACGTCGGCGCGGAATGGGAGATGAGGATGGGGACGCCCAGCCGCCAGACCTTCTGGACGATCTCCGCCGACACCCTCCCCGTCGTGAGGAGGATCCGGCCGCGCCCGGGGATGTCGTTCAGGAACATGTACCCCCCGAGCATGTCAAGGGTGTTGTGGCGGCCGATGTCTTCCCGCAGGACGAGGATCCCCTCCGGCGTCGCCAGCGCGGAACAGTGGGTCCCGTGGGTCAGATTGTGGATCGCCGACCCGTTCAGAAGCGCGTCCATCAGGGCCTGGACCTGCGCCGGCGTGACCGCCAGGTCGATCTCATGCAGCGGGGCCGGGAAACCCGCGATGCCGAGCCCGCGCGCGCCGCTGGATCCGATGGTTTGACCGTCGGGCGCGACGGCCGGGACGGCCGTTTCCCCCCGCCGGTGCACGCGCACGATCCGCCCGCCAGCGGCGGTTTNNGTTTCGACCTGCGCCAGCTCCCGCCGGTCCCGCAGCAGCCCTTCGGCGCGCAGGAAGCCCACCGCCAGTTCCTCCGGGTGGAGGCCGCTGCACGCGATCGTTCCCATCCGCCGCCCGTCGAGAAACACCTCGAGCGGGATCTCACGGACGATCGCCGCGGACGTTTCGATCCGATCCCGGCCGTCCTGGACCTGAACGGGAAACGTCAGGAAGGCCGGGGCGGCCGTTGCCGTCATTTTCCCTCCTTTTCCCGGAGCAGACGCTGGTCGCCCGAGCGGATCGTCAGTTTGGTCAGATCGAAATACTCCATGAGGGGGATGATGAACTTCCGCGTCAGCCCCGTCAGCTCCTTGAACTCCACCGGCGTGGCCTTCCCGTCACGGATAAGAAGCGCGCGGTACCGCTCCCGGAGCGCCGCCAGGTTGTCCCGGTGATAGTAGAGGTCTTCGCTGACCTTGACCAGTTCCCCCTCCTGGAGCATCACCTTGAGCACGCTCTCCGCGGGGCGGACCCGGTCGGCGAAGCGCTCGCGAATCTCGCGGAGCGTGGGCGGCGCCAGACCCGCATCGCGGTAGAGACCGCCCATCTCCTGACGGAGCGCCGCCAGTTCCCCCCCGAGCTGAACCTGGTGGCCGGGGAGGCGAACGTGCTCGCGGTCGGCGACGATCCGCCCCGCCTTCTCCAGGTCGCGGAGGACCATCTGGAAGAGCTTCGGGGTGACGGCGCGGCCCAGCGCCGTGCGCATCTCTTCGCGGGAAAGCCCCTCTTTCAGGGCATGCCGGGCGTGGTAGTCGGTCAGATCCGCGACAATCCGGTCCTGGAGGTCCTGATAGACCCCGGCCGCAACGGCCCGCATCTCGTCGCGGTCGACGAGCACCGCCCGGTGGGCGGCGAACAGACCGTCCAGGATCTTCTGGAGACGGCGGGCCGGCAGCCCCGTCCGGACGCAGAGTTCGCCCGGCGTCGCCCCCCGGGCGCCGGACCGCTCCAGGATGACGGCCGTCCGCGCCGCACCGTCCCCCTCCGCCAGGACGGTCAGGACGGAGGCGACCTCGGGATCGCGACGCCGGTGCTTCTTCGTCAGGGGATCGAGGACAACGCCGCCGCCGACGGTCGTCACGGGCGAATAGCTCCGCAGGACAAACCGGTCGCCGGCGACACAGCAGGCGGGGGCTTCGAGAAAGAGCTGCGCCGCCGTCGCTTCACCCGGCTTCAGTTCGTCCCGGTCCCGGAGGATGATCCGGGCCATGAGCTCGCTCGTCCCGGCGTGGAAACGCACGAGGGCGCGGTTCTTGAGCGCCCGGCCGGCCGAGGCGAGGGATGACGCACGCACGTCCAGACGCCGGGAGGGCAGCAGGGTCGCCGGACGGGCCAGGACGTCGCCGCGGCTGAGCATCGCCTTCTCCACCCCCTGGAGGTTGATCGCCACCCGCTGCCCCGCCGCCGCCTCCGTCACGCCCTCGTTGTGGATCTGCATCCCGCGGATCTTCGCCGTCGCGCCCCGGGGAAAGATATCCACCGCCTCTCCGGCCGCGATGGCCCCGGAGATCAGGGACCCCGTGACGACGGTTCCGAAGCCCTTCATCGTGAACACACGGTCGACGGGGAGGCGGAAGAGGCCGCAGTCCTCCTCCTCCTCGACGGCGGCCGCCACGGCATCCAGGGCGCCCAGCAGGTCCCCGAGCCCCTCCCCCGCGAGGGCGGAGACCGGACAGACCGGTGCCCCTTCGAGAAAGGTCCCCCGGAGAAACTCCCGGATGTCCTCGGCGACCAGCGTCCGCCAGTCCGGATCGACCATGTCCGTTTTGGTCAGCGCCACGAGCCCCCGGCGGATGCCCAGGAGCGCGCAGATGTTCAGGTGCTCCCGGGTCTGGGGCATCACCCCCTCGTCGGCGGCGATTACGAGGACGACCAGATCGATGCCCGCCGCCCCCGCCACCATCTGACGGACGAAGCGTTCATGGCCGGGCACGTCGACGATGTCCACCGCCAGCCCGCTCGGCAGCGTCAGGGGTGCGAACCCCAGTTCGATCGTGATCCCGCGGTCCTTTTCCTCCTTGAGGCGGTCCGTATCGACGCCCGTCAGGGCGCGGACCAGGGCGGTCTTGCCGTGGTCCACATGGCCGGCGGTGCCGACGATCAGGTGTTTCATATAACCGCGATCCTGTCCTGTTTTTCTCGTCCGAAGCGCGCCCACGATAGCAAATGCGCCACCGTTACACAATGGGAAAAGGGATATTTTGCTTGCACGGGGCGGACAAATCGGATAAAAGAGGCGCCCGACAGCGTACCCGTCGTCCCTGCGGTCCCCGCGACACCCCCTCTTCAGCCTTCGATCCCCTCGAACACCGCCGCAGCCCGGGGGCGTCTGGTCTGGAGAAGCCCGCCGGGATGAAGCGCACGGCCGGCGCAATCGAAGTCGGGCGCGTCTGCGCGACAGAGGACCGCATGCGGATCATGGGGATGGATTACGGCGAGAAGCGGATCGGTATCGCGCTGAGCGACGAACTCGGCCTGACCGCGCACGGCCTTTCCACGATCGTGCGGAAGAACCGACGGCAGGTCCTGGAGGCCATCGGCGATCTCATCGCCCGCTACGGGGTGGAACGGATCGTCCTGGGCTACCCCGTCCGCCTCGACGGCTCGGAAGCCATCCAGTGCGCGAAGGTGAACCGATTTGCCGCCACCCTGCGGGCGGCCTTCGCCCTGCCCGTCATCCGGCAGGACGAAACCCTGACGACCCGGGAGGCCGAAGACCTGATGCGGGAGGCCGGGCTGCGGAGGGACAGACGGCGGCGGAGCGTGGACCGCGTCGCCGCCTCCCTGATCCTGCAGGGCTACCTCGACGCGCGCCGAGGCCGGACCGAAAGCGGGACAATCCATGAGTAAACGGAAGTCCTTCAGACATCGCGCCCGGACGGTCGCGGGGATGAGCCTCCTGCTGCTCGCCCTGTTCGTCGCGTTCTACGTCTACCACACCAATACCGCCGTCGCCCCCGAAACGCGAACCGTCACCGTGGACATCCCCCAGGGAACGGGCTTTTTCGCGGCCACGGACATCCTGGACCGGGCCGGCCTGATCAAGAACCGCCCCCTGTACTACGTGCTCGTCATCGGCAAACAGGCCCACCGCCAGATCCGGGCCGGCGAATACGAATTCACCACCGCGATGACGCCTCGGCAGATCGTCAAAAAGCTCGTCAAGGGCGAAATCAAATACCACCGGGTCCCGATCCCGGAGGACCTGACCCTGAGGGAAATCGCCGACCGACTGGCCGAGCACAAACTGGCGGATCCGGAACAGTTCATCGCGCTGGCCCATGACCGGCAATTCCTCGCTTCGCTCGACATCGACGCGGCCTCGGCGGAAGGGTACCTCTTTCCGGACACCTACCTGCTCGACCGCTCGATGTCCCAGCGCGAAATCATGCGCATCATGGTCAGGGAATTCAGGAAACGGGTGACGCCGGCCATGATCCGGCGGGCCGAGGCGCTGGGCATGACGATGGGGGAATGGGTCACCCTGGCCTCCCTGATCGGCAAGGAATCCGGGTGCCGGTCGGAGAAGCCCCTGATCTCCGCCGTCTTTCACAACCGCCTGAAAAAAGGGATGAAGCTCCAGAGCGATCCCACCGCCGTCTACGACCTGGCCCATTTCAACGGAACCATCACCCGCCGCCACCTCCGGCGCCGGGTCCCCCACAACACCTACTGGATCGCGGGGTTGCCCCCCGGCCCCATCGCCAACCCCGGCCTCGACTCCCTCGAGGCCGCCCTGGCGCCGGCCCCGGTCGACTACCTCTACTTCGTCTCGAACAACAACGGGGCGCATTATTTTTCCTCCACCCTCCTCGCCCACCGGCAAGCCGTCGTAAAATATCAAACTGACAGGAAAAAGAATTAAAATATTTTCTTGACAAACCCAAAATCCTCCTCTATACCTGCCCAAAAGTGGAGTGAAGTGGTTTTTAGTGGAGGACTTTCCCAAATGTCCGTCTTCCGGGGGCAGTATCATCACACCATCGACGACAAGGGACGGATCATCTTCCCTTCCCGCCTGCGCGAGGTCCTGACGGAGAAGTACGACAACCGCCTGGTCATCACGAACTGGGACGGGTATCTGATGGTGTTCCCCTACGAAGAATGGCGGATCATCGAGGAGAAGGTCAGCTTCCAGTCCCTGTTGAAGAAGGAAGTGCGGGCCTTCCAGCGCTTTTTCATGTCCGGGGCCGTGGACTGCGCGATCGACGGCCAGGGGCGTGTTCTGATTCCCCCGAATCTGCGGGAATACGCCCACCTGGAGAAGGACGTGGTTCTGGCCGGCATGATCAGGATCATCGAGATATGGAGCAAGGAGCGCTTCGACGCCGAGATGGCCAAAACGGGGGGCGATCCGGACACCCTGAGCGAATGCATGGCGGAATTGGGCATTTAAACGACGGCCGGAAACCATGGAATGTTTTCACGCACCGGTCATGCCCGAGGAGGTGGTCGCTTCGCTCAACTGCCGGCGGGGAGGCATCTACATCGACGGCACCCTCGGGGGCGGCGGCCATGCCGCGGCGATCCTGGAGCGGACGGCCCCGGACGGATTCCTGATCGGCATCGATCAGGACGAGGAGGCCCTGACGGCGGCCCGGGAACGGCTGGCGCCCTTTCGCGACCGGACGCTCCTGATTCACGGAAATTTCGCCCGGCTCGAGGCCCTGCTGTCGGAGCGACACCCGGGGCCGGTGGACGGCGTTCTTCTCGATTTGGGGGTTTCTTCACACCAGTTGGATACGGCGTCGCGGGGATTCAGCTTCTCCCGCCCGGCGCCCCTGGACATGCGGATGGATCGCAGCCGGGGAATCACGGCCCAGGAACTCCTTTCCAGCGCCTCCGCGTCGGAGCTGGAGCGGATCATCAGAGAGTACGGTGAAGAAATCATGGCGGGAAGAATCGTCAGAGCGATCGTGGCAGGGCGCCGCCAGGCGCCGATCGCGACCACCACGGAACTGGCCCGCATCGTCTACGCCGCCGTCCCTTCCCCCCTGCGCCACCGCCGGATCCACCCGGCCACCCGGACCTTCCAGGCCCTCCGCATCGCCGTCAACGACGAACTGACCCGGCTGCGGCAGGCCCTGCCTCAATGCCGGGACCGGCTCCGCCCCGGCGGCCGCCTGTCCGTCATCACGTTTCACTCCCTCGAAGACCGGATCGTGAAGGAAACCTTCCGCGCCTGGGAAAAGGGCTGCATCTGCCCGCCGGGACTCCCGGTTTGCGCCTGCGGTCTCACGCCGACCGCCCGTTCGGTCCACCGGAAGTCTGTCGTCCCCGGCGGCGCGGAAATCGACCGGAATCCGCGGGCGCGCAGCGCCCGACTGCGCACCATCGAGAGGACCGAACCATGACCGCTCCGGACGCGCCCAAAACGGACCGGCTGTCGGAGGAGAAACCCGCCTCCCGCTGGCCGCCCCATTCCGTCCTGATCGTCGGGGCCTTCGTCTTCATGGCCGTCGCACTGGCGTACGTGTGGTGCCACATCCACATGACGACCCTGGAGTACCGGGTCGCCGAGGCGTTCAACCAGAAGGAGAAGCTCCTCGAGGAGCAGCGGCGGCTGAAGCTTGAGCTGGCCACCCTGAAGGCGCCCCGGCGGATCGAGGCCATCGCCCGCGATCGCCTCCAGATGACCGCGCCGACACTGGAACAGGTCGTCATGCTGAAGGCCGTGAAGGAGACGCCATGAACCGGGAAGCGAAAAAATGGCTGCGACTTCGCTTGGCGAGCCTGATGGCCATCTTTCTCGTGCTCTTCATCGCGCTCGTCTCGCGGGCCTTCCAGCTTCAGATCCTGTCCGGCAAGACCCTGAAATCACTGGCGGAGCGCCAGCATGTCAAGACCCTGCAGGTGCCGCCGGAGCGGGGGATCATCTTCGACCGCAACGGCGAAAAGCTGGCCGTCTCCGTGATGGCGGACAGCGTCTGCGCCGATCCGGCCAAGATCGTCCAGCCGGGCGACGCCGCGGCGAAGCTCGCCGCGATCCTGGACCAGGATGCCGGACAGATCCGGCACAAGCTGTCCCGCAAGGGGAACTTCTGCTGGATCGCGCGGCGCATTCCACCCGACCGGGCGGCCCGGGTCGAGGCCCTCGACATTGACGGCGTCTTCCTCATCCAGGAACCGAAGCGCTTCTACCCCAGCGGCGAGCTCGCCGGCCACCTCCTGGGATTCGTCGGGACGGACGCCTCCGGTCTGGAGGGGATCGAGATGCTCTACGACCGCCACCTCCTGGGCGCCCCCCGGAAGCTCACCCGGGCCCGGGACGCCAAGGGCAAGCCCCTCTACGCCCGGGTGGAAACCGTCGCCGTCACCCCCGAGGAAAGCCGGAACCTGATCCTGACGATCGACAGCCGGATCCAGTACCTGGCGGAGCAACGCCTGAAAGAGGCCGTCCGCGACAAGGGCGCGAAGGGCGGCTACGCCATCGTCATGGACCCCCGTACGGGGGAGATCCTGGCCCTGGCCAACGAGATGTCCTTCGATCCCAACAACTTCGGCAAGTTCGGCCAGCAGGTCGGGAAGAACAAGGCCATCACGGACTGTTACGACCCCGGCTCCACCTTCAAGCCCTTCCTCGTGGCGGCGGCCCTCGAGGAGCGGGTCGTCCGGGAGAACGACCGCTTCTACTGCGAAAACGGCGCCTACGCCGTCGCCGACCGGGTGTTCCACGAGGCCCAGCGCAAACGTCACGGAACGCTCACGGTGCACGACATCCTGAAGTATTCGAGCAACATCGGCTCCATCAAGATCTCCGAGCGGCTGGGCAAGGAGAAATTCTACGCCTACATTCAAAAATTCGGCTTCGGGGCCAGGACCGGCATCGACCTGCCCGGCGAGGTCCCGGGGCTCCTCCGCCCGGTGCAGAACTGGACGCGCGTGGACGCCTCCACCGTGGCCTTCGGACAGGGCATCTCGGTGACGGCCATCCAGCTCATCACGGCCCTGTCCGCCATCGCCAACGGGGGCGTCCTCATGAAGCCCTACATTGTCCGCGCCATCGTCGACCGGAAGGGCCAGGTCCTCCAGGCCAACTCGCCCCAGCCCGTCCGCCGGGTCATCTCGACCGCCACGTCCCGCCGGCTCAGCGCCATACTGACCGACGTCGTCGGGGAAGAGAACGGCACGGGGAAGCGGGCCCGGATCGAAAACGTGAGCGTGGCCGGCAAGACGGGCACCTCCCAGAAGTACGACGCGGCCCGTCACGTGTACTCTTCGGAACGGGTGCGGACCTCTTTCATGGGCTTCTTCCCCGCCGAAGATCCGCAGGTGGCCATGCTGATCACCCTGGACGAGCCCCAGCGGGACAAATGGGGGGGCGTGGCCGCCGCACCGGTGTTCAAGGGCATCGGCGAGCAGATCCTCGCCTGCTTCAAGAGCCACCTGCGCGAATCGCCCGCCCCGGCGCCGTCCCCGCTGGACAATGCGCCGCCGGCGCACCGGCTCACCCTGGTCTCGGCCTCCCGGACCCTGCCCATCCCCGGCGCCTCGGTGAGCGGGGCGGAGGAAAGCACGATCGACGAGGCCGTCATGCCCGATTTCCGGGGGCTCACCATCCGGGACGCCCTGAAGCGCGCCCGGGAGAGAAACATCCGGTTGCGCGTCCTCGGCAACGGCTGGGCCCTGAATCAGGCGCCCTCGCCCGGCACGCCCCTGGTCGGCGAACGGCTCTGCACCGTTTCCTTTTACACCGGGG
This sequence comes from Syntrophaceae bacterium UBA2251, assembly GCA_002347815.1. Taxonomy (GTDB): domain Bacteria; phylum Desulfobacterota; class Syntrophia; order Syntrophales; family UBA2251; genus UBA2251. The sequence goes on along the minus strand of DDXV01000045.1, from coordinate 53,200 downwards.
ATTGAGGGGGGGAATGTGGATCTGACTCGCCTCCTCCATACGGTTAACCTCCTGGAGATCCAGGGCAATCTGTCCGGCACGTGCGAAAGCCTGTGCTACGACTCCCGCAGCTGCGGACCCGGGTCGCTCTTCGTCGCCGTCCCGGGACTCAAAACCGACGGACACGCCCACATCGCCGATGCGCTCGGGCGGGGTGCGCGGGTCGTGGTTCACGAAGCGCCGTGGACGCCCCCGCCCGAAGTGACGGCGATCCGGGTCGCCGATGCCCGCCGCGCCCTCGGGCGTCTGGCCCGAAATTTCTTCGGGGACCCCTCTGCCGCCCTCACCCTCGTCGCCGTCACCGGCACGAACGGCAAGACGACCGTCACCTACCTCCTCGAGGCGATCCTCAGGGCCGCCGGCCATCGCGTGGGGGTCCTGGGCACGGTCAACTACCGCTACGGCGAGAAGACGTTCGCCGCCCCCAACACGACCCCGGAATCCTACGAGCTCCAGCGCCTTCTCCGTCAGATGGCCGATGCGGGCGTCACCCACGTCGTCGCCGAGGTCTCCTCACACGCCGTGGACTTGAAACGCGTGGACGAGGTTGCCTTCGATATCGGCGTCTTCACCAACCTCTCGCAGGACCACCTGGACTACCACGGCACGATGGAGCGCTACTACGCCGCCAAGCGGCGTTTTTTTACGGAGGTCCTCCCCGCCGGCGGCAAGGGACGGCCTTGCCCCTGCGTCGTCAACGCCGACGACCCCTGGGGACGCCGGCTCGCGGGCGAGGTCGCCCTCCCCGTCCTGACGTTCGGCCTCGCGGAGGGGGCGGCGGTGACGACCGCGGATGCAGAGCTCACCCTCGCGGGCATCGCCGCCCGACTGCGGTGCGACCGGGGGGAATTCCCCGTCCGCTCCCCCCTCATCGGACGGTTCAACCTGGCGAACCTCCTGGCGGCCGCGGCCGCGGCGCTGAGTCTGGGCGTTCCCACAGACGCGATCGCGTCCGGGATCGCGGCCCTGGCCCAGGTGCCGGGTCGTCTGGAGCGGGTCAGCCGCGGCGGCGAGCCCACAGTGTTTGTCGACTACGCCCACACGGACGATGCGCTTCGGCGCGTCCTCGAGACCCTGAACGACCATCGCCAGGGCCGGATCGTCACCGTCTTCGGGTGCGGCGGAGACCGGGACCGGGCCAAGCGGCCGCTCATGGGCCGGGCGGCGGCGGACCTCTCCGACCTGACCGTCGTCACCTCCGACAACCCGCGCTCCGAAGACCCCGCGGCCATCATCGCCCAGATCGAAGCGGGCATCGCCGCCCGCGGCATCCCAAAGCTGCCCCCGGAGGCCCTGAAGCCGGACCGCCAACCCATGACCGGCGCCCCGAGTCCCGAGGCGCCGGGGGCGGCATCCCCCAAGGGCTACACGGTGATTCCCGATCGCGCCCAGGCCATCGCCGCCGCCATCGCGCTCGCGGCGGAGACGGACATCTGCCTCATCGCCGGCAAGGGCCATGAGGACTACCAGATCCTCGGCGAGCGCCGGATCTTCTTCGACGACCGCCTCGTCGCCCGCGCGGCCCTGGACGCCCGGAAGCTTCCGCACACCGCGGCCCCGACCGGCGGCGGCGCGGAACGCGGCCACCCGAGGCTCGACGTCGCGGCGCTCCTCGCCGCCACCGGCGGCGACCTGATCGCCGGCCCGGTGGAGGCGATTCTCGACGGCGTCTCCACCGACACCCGGACGCTCGCGCCCGGCGCCCTCTTCGTCGCGCTCGCGGGCGAGCGCTTCGACGGCCACGACTGCCTCGGCGAGGCCCTCGCGCGGGGCGCCGGCGGGCTGCTCGTCTCCCGCGCCCGGCGGGACCGGCTCCCCGACGCGCCCGGCGGGAGGGCCGTCATCGCCGTGGACGATCCCCTGACCGCCCTCGGCGGGATTGCGCACGCCTGGCGGATGCGCTTCGCCCTGCCCGTCTGCGCGATTACCGGCAGTTCAGGCAAGACGACGACCAAGGAGATGGCCCATGCCATCCTCAGTCAGAAAAAGCGGGTCCTGGCGACCGAGGGGAACTTCAACAACCTGATCGGGCTGCCCCTGACCCTCCTCAGGCTCGACGCGGCGGACGAGATCGCCGTCCTCGAACTGGGAACGAACCGGCCGGGCGAGATCGCCCGCCTGACCGAAATCGCCGCGCCCACCGTCGGTCTCGTCACCAACATCGGCCCCGCCCACCTCGAGGGGCTGGGATCGCTCGACGCCATCCGCCGCGAGAAGGGCGACCTCTTCGGCCGGATGGATCCCGGGGGGATCGCGGTCCTGAACGGGGATGACCCCTCCTGCGGCGCCCTGAAGGGGCGCTGGCCGGGCCGGACGGTCCTCTTCGGCTTCGATCCCGCGCACGACGTCTTCGCCGACGCCCCGGCGCCGGCGGCGGGCGGCGGGACGCGCTTCACCCTGCACGCGGGCGGCGCCGCGCGGGAGGTGGTCCTCGCCGCGCCCGGACGCCACAACGTCGCCAACGCCCTGGCCGCCGCGGCCCTGGCCTGGGCGGCCGGGACGGACCCGGACGCGATCGCGGCGGGCCTGGCCCGGTTCCGCCCCGTCGCCGGACGCATGCGGATTTTCACCCTGGCCGGCGGCGCGCACCTGATCGACGACGCCTACAACGCGAATCCCGCCTCGGTCGCCGCCGCCCTGCAGACGCTGGCGGACCTCCGGGGGAGCGGCGCGGGCGTCGCGGTCCTCGGCGACATGCTGGAGCTGGGCGAACAGTCCGCAAACCTGCATGCAGAAATCGGCGTGCGCCTGGCCGAAACGGGCGTCGCGCAGGTCCACCTCACGGGGGCGTTCGCCCGGACGACGGCGGATGCGGCCGTTGCGGCAGGCCTCGCCCGCGAACGGATCGTTTTCTTCACGTCGCCGGAGGAGGTCGCCGCGGATCTGAAGGATCGCCTCCGTGCGGGGGATTGGATATTGGTCAAGGGATCGCGCCGGATGCGCCTCGAGGCGGTCGTGGAGGCGATCCGCGCAGCCCTATGACGAGGGACAGGCCCCATGGGACCGGCGGACATCGACGACGAAGGGCCATGAACCCCCGTCCGACGGGGCGTCGGCACGAGATCGGGGAGTCGCTCCCCGCGTCATAAACGGGCAAAGTGCACACGGCGACGGTGAAAGGCGGCGGGCGGATTCCCGCCCTTAAGCCTTTCACCCTTTGCCCAAAGGAGAGAACCGGTGCTGTTCCACCTGCTGTATCCGCTGCACATCGACTACTCGTTCTTCAACGTGTTCCGCTACATCACGTTCCGGACGATCTACGCCACCGTGACGGCGCTCGTCATCTGCTTCATCGTCGGCCCCTGGCTCATCCAGAAGCTTCAGGCCATGCGGATCGGCCAGCCCATCCGGGAAGACGGCCCGAACAGCCATCTGGCCAAGCAGGGCACGCCGACGATGGGCGGCGTCCTGATCATCTTCGCCGTCGTCATCTCGACCCTCCTGTGGGCCAACCTGACCGTCCAGTACATCTGGCTCGTGCTGCTCGTCTTTCTGGGGTACGGCCTGATCGGCTTCCTGGACGACTACCGGAAGCTCACGCGGTCGAACAGCAAGGGGGTGCCGGGAAAGGTCCGTCTCGCCGGCGAAATCGCCATCGCCCTGTTCGTCGGCGCGATCCTCTACGTCAAGCCCGACTTCTCCTCCCAGGTCACGATTCCCTTCTTCAAGACCGTCCTGCTCGACCTGGGCTGGGGCTACATCCTCCTGTCCGTCTTCATCATCGTTGGGGCGGCCAACGCCGTGAATCTGACCGACGGCCTCGACGGGCTCGCCATCGGCCCGGCCATCACCTGCTTCATCACCTATCTGCTGTTCGCGTACTTCGCCGGCAACATCAAGATCTCGGGCTACCTCCAGCTCCCGTACGTCGCGGGGACCGGAGAGCTCGCCGTCTTCTGCGGGGCCGTCGTGGGGGCGGGCATCGGCTTTCTGTGGTACAACGCCTACCCCGCGCAGGTCTTCATGGGCGACGTGGGCTCGCTGTCGCTGGGCGGCGCGCTGGGAACGGTCGCCATCGTGACGAAGCAGGAGATCCTGCTCGCGATCGTCGGCGGGATCTTCGTCCTGGAGACCTTCTCCGTCATCTTCCAGGTCGGCTGGTTCAAGATTTCACACGGGCGCCGGATCTTCCGCATGGCCCCGATTCACCACCATTTCGAACTCAAGGGATGGCCGGAACCGAAGGTGATCGTCCGGTTCTGGATCATCTCGATCCTCCTGGCCCTGCTGGCCATGAGCACGCTGAAGATCAGGTAGGGGCGATGGAACTCGAAGGCAAACGGATCCTGATCATCGGAATGGGCAAGACGGGCGTTGCGGCCGCGACGTTTTCCGGGCGGCGCGGGGCGGTCCTCGCGCTCACGGACGAGAAGCCCGCGGCCGCCTGGGGCGACGCCCTCGCGGCGGTGACCGGCGCCGGCCTGGCGCCGGAGGTCCGCCCCTACGTCCCGGCCGCCCTGGACGGCGTCGACCTGGTCGTCCCCTCGCCCGGCGTGGCCCCGGCGAATCCCCTGCTCGTCGAGGCCGGCACGCGCGGCATCCCGATCCTGAGCGAACTCGAGCTCGCCGCCCGCCACCTCAGGCGACCGATGATCGCCATCACGGGCACGAACGGCAAGACGACCGTGACGACGCTCGTGGGCGACCTCCTCAAGGCGTCCGGAAAGACCGTCTTCGTCGGCGGCAACATCGGGCGCCCGCTCATCGGCTTCGCCGACGGCCCCCAGGAGGAGGAGACGGCGGTCGTCGAGGTGAGCAGCTTCCAGCTCCAGTGGACGGAGACCTTCCGCCCCGCCATCGGGATCCTGCTCAACGTGACCTGCGACCACGTGGACTACCACGGCAGTTTCTCCGCCTACCGGGAGGCCAAGGAGCGCCTCTTCGCCCGTCAGGAACCGGGAGATCTCGCGATCCTGAATGCGGACGATCCCGGCACGCCGGCGCTCGCCGGCCGCCTGCGGGCCCAGGTCGAATACTTCCGGACCTCCGGACCCTGTCGCCCCGGGATTTCCCTGGACGGGGGCAACCTCGTCTACGCCGCCCCCGACGGCGCAATCGAGATCTACGCGCGCAACCTGATCCGCCTGCCCGGCCTCCACAACGTCGAGAACGTCATGGCCGCGATCCTCGCCTGCCGCCGCGCGGGATGCCCGCCCGAGGCGATCCGCCGGGGCATCGCCGCCTTCACGGGGATCGCCCACCGGATCCAGTTCGCCGGGGAGAAGAGCGGCGTCGCCTTCTACGACGATTCGAAGGGCACGAACGTGGGCGCGGTCGCGCGGGCGCTCGAGACCTTCTCCCGCCCGGTCGTGCTGCTCCTGGGCGGTCGCGACAAGGAGGGGGATTTCGCCACCCTGGTTCCGATCATCCGCGAGCGCGTGAAGACGTTGATCCTCTTCGGCGAGGCCCGGGAGCGCATCGGCGGTCTCATCGGCGAGGTCGTCGCCACCCGGCGCACCGCCACCCTGAAGGCGGGCCTGGAAGCCGCCCGCGAGGCGGCGGCGGCGGGCGACGTCGTCCTGCTCTCCCCCGGCTGCGCGAGCTTCGACGAGTTCGCCGACTACCGGGAGCGGGGGGACATGTTCCAACACTGGGTCAAGGGGCTGTAGAAGATGTTCAAGCTGACCGAAACCGACCAACGTCCGGATGTCCTCCTGCTCGTCAGCACGCTCCTGCTCGTGACGGTGGGCACGGTCATGATCTACAGTTCGAGCTCCATCCTGGCGATGGAGCGGTACCACGATGCCCAGTATTTCCTGAAGAAGCAGATCTTCTTCGTCCTGCTCGGCCTGACGGCCATGGTCTTTCTCACGAAGGTCCCCTATCAGAAGCTCCGCTACGCGGCCTATCCGGGTCTCGCCGCGGCGGCGCTCCTCCTGGGGCTCATCCTGATCCCCCACGTGGGGGTCAGGGCCGGCGGGGCCACCCGCTGGCTGAACCTGGGGATCATCACCTTCCAGGTCACGGAGCTCGTCAAGGTCGCGCTGGTCCTCTTCCTCGCCCATTTCCTGACGCGCAAGATCGCCCAGATCAAGCAGTTCAGCCGCGGCATCGCCATCCCGCTTGCCGTGACGCTCTTCGTCGTCGGTCTCGTGATGCTCCAGCCCGATTTCGGTTCGGCGGCGATCCTCATGGCGATCCTGCTGCTGATGCTCTACCTGGCGGGGACGCGGCTCGTCTATCTCGGCGGGATGGCCGCGGCCGTCATGCCCGTGGCCCTGTACCTCGTCATCCACAAGAGCTACCGGATGGCCCGTCTGATGACCTTTCTCGACCCCTGGAAGGACCCGCGCAACTCCGGCTTCCAGATCATCCAGTCGCTCCTGTCCTTCGGATCGGGGGGAACCTTCGGCGTCGGCCTGGGCGACGGGATGCAGAAGCTCTTCTATCTGCCGGAGCCGCACACGGACTTCATCCTGTCCGTGATCGCCGAGGAGAACGGCTTCATCGGCGTGGCCATCGTGATCCTGCTGTTCGGCGTCCTGATCATCCGGGGGTTCTTCATCGCCTTCAAGGCCCCGGACCTCTTCGGGACCCTGCTCGCCGCCGGCCTCACGATGACGCTCGCCCTGGAGGCCTTCATCAACATCGCGGGGGTGATGGGGCTCATCCCGCTCAAGGGGCTGGCCCTCCCGTTCCTGAGCTACGGCGGCTCGGCGCTCCTGATGAGCCTGGCGGCGGTGGGCATTCTGCTCAACATCTCGGCGCAGGAGTCCTGACATGGGCGGCGGGAGGAAGATGATCGTTGCGGGGGGCGGGACGGGCGGCCACCTGTTCCCCGGCATCGCCATCGCCGAGGAATTCCTGGGCCGCGACCCCGCGAACCGGGTGCTCTTCGTCGGCACGGAGCGCGGCTTGGAGAAGCGCGTTCTTTCCCAGATGGGCTACACGCTCGAAACCCTGGACGTCGAGGGCGTCAAGGGACGCGGCCTCGCTCAGAAATTCGGCGCCCTGGCGAAGATCCCGCGGAGCCTCGCCCAGTCGCGGCGGATCCTCCGGCAATTCGGCCCGGACATCGTCGTCGGCGTGGGCGGCTACGCCTCCGGCCCGGCCGTCCTCATGGCGCACTGGATGGGTCTCCCCACGGCGATCGCCGAGCAGAACGCCATCCCCGGCGCGACGAACCGGATCCTCGCCCGTTTTGCGGACCGGATCTTCCTCACCTTCGCCGACGAGCGGGGCGAGTTCCCGCCGGCAAAAATCCGGGTGACGGGCAACCCCGTCCGGGCGGCCTTCGCCGCGGCCGGAGAGGCCGTGCGGGACAAGGGAGGGGCGGCGGCCGGGACCCGGCACGACGAGGGCGCGGAGGACACCACGCCGGTACGCCCCTTCACGCTCCTCATCTTCGGCGGAAGCCAGGGGGCGCACGCGATCAACCGGACGGTCATGGAGGCCGTTTCGGCCTGGCGGGATCTGGCGGACCTGAACATCATCCACCAGACGGGACCGGCGGATCTCGAGGCCGTGCGGCAGGCCTATCGGGACGCCGGACGGGAGGCCGACATCCGGCCCTTCATCATGGACATGGCCGCGGTTGCGGCGGCGGCGGACCTGATCGTCTGCCGCGCGGGGGCCACGTCCATCGCGGAGATCACGGCGATGGGAAAGGCGGCGATCCTGATCCCCTTCCCCTACGCCATCGCCGACCATCAGACGCGCAACGCCGAGGTCCTCGCCCGGTCGGGCGCGGCGGAACTGATCCCGGAGCGCGACCTGACGGCCGCGCGGCTCGCGGCGGCGGTCCGCCGCTACGTCAACGATCCGGCGGCGCTCCGCCGGATGGCGGCCCGGTCGGCGGCCCTGGGGAACACCCGCGCGGCCCGGGACATCGTCGATGCGTGTCTGGCGCTCCTGCAAAAATGAGTGGAGCGGGGGAAAGAGGATGAGGGAACAGCCCCGATTTTGCGCCGGCGGAAGGCCACTTTTCGGTGGATATGACACCAGATATGGTATATAGAGTCCGGCCATATACAATATAAAGTGTATTGGTTTGCGCCCGATCCCCGGGCGAACATGGGACGTTTCGATGCGAAAACAGAAGAACAGCAAAAAAACCGATATGATGCGCCGCAAGGTCCGGCAGATCCACTTCGTCGGCATCGGCGGGATCGGCATGAGCGGGATCGCCGAGGTCCTCTTGAACCTCGGCTACACCGTCACCGGCTCCGACCAGAACCGGACGGACATCACGGAGCGCCTGGTCGACCTGGGCGCGACCATCCACCAGGGCCACGGCGCCGCCCACGTCGGGGCGGCGGATGTCGTCGTCACCTCCACGGCCGTGCGGCCGGACAATCCCGAGGTCCTGGAGACCCACCGGCGGGGCATCCCCGTCATCCCGCGGGCCGAAATGCTGGCGGAACTCCTCAAGATGAAGTTTTCCGTCGCCGTCTCCGGGAGCCACGGCAAGACCTCGACCACCTCGATGATCGCGACCATCCTGGCCCGGGGCGGCCTGGACCCGACGATGGTCATCGGCGGCAAGCTCGCCTCCATCGGGAGCAACGCCCGCCTGGGCGATGGCGAGGTCATCGTCGCCGAGGCCGACGAGAGCGACGGCTCGTTCCTCAAGCTCTCCCCGTCGCTCGCCGTCATCACGAATATCGACCGGGAGCACCTCGACCACTACCGCGACCTCGCCGAGATCAAGGACGCGTTTCTCCAGTTCGCCAACATCGTCCCCTTTTACGGGGCGACGATCGTCTGCCTGGACGACGAGAACGTCCGGGCGATCCTCCCCCGGATCAAGCGGCGGGTCATCACCTACGGCCTGCACCGTCAGGCGGACTGGCGGGCGGAAAAGATCCACTTCTCCGGCCGGACGGCCAAGTTCGCCGTGTACTGGCGGAACGACCTCCAGGGCTCGGTAACCCTCAACGCCCCGGGGCTGTTCAACGTCTACAACGCCCTGGCCGCAATCGCCGCCGCCCGCGAGCTGGAGGTCTCCTTCAGCGCCGTGCGGGCCGGGCTCAAGACCTTCACGGGCGTGCAGCGGCGCCTGGAGGTGAAAGGCCGGGTCAACGACGTCACCGTCGTGGATGATTACGGCCACCACCCCACGGAAATCCGCGAGACCCTGGCGGCGGCCCGGCAGGTCTGGCCCGACCGCCTGATTGTGGTCTTCCAGCCCCACCGCTACACGCGGACGAAGGCCCTTTTTCAGGAGTTCCTGACGGCCTTCCCCAACGCGGACCGGCTCATCGTCACGGACATCTACGCGGCGAGCGAAGAGCCCATCCCGGGGGTGAGCGCCGCCGCCCTGGCCGACGGCATCCGCCGTGCCGGCCACCGGAACGTGCAGTATATCGGCGATTTCAAGGCGATCGTGGAGGATCTGATCAGGACGGCGCAACCGTCCGACGTGATCCTCACCCTGGGGGCGGGCAATGTGCTGAAGATCGGCGAGGCCTTCCTCGCCCGGAATAAATAGGGACAGCGCCTATTTATTTCCCGGTAACGACGGGATGATGGGGAAAATTATGAGGAACAAATTAATTGCGCGCCGTCCCCAATGAAATAACCCGGCGGGGTGGAACGCAGAAACAGAACAAGATTAATTGGGCGCTGTCCCTAATTAAACGGACGCGGGGAGCGGGGCGAGGCGGATGGAGCAGGCGGGCCGGGAGAGGTTGAAAGCGGCGTGCGCCGGGCGCGTCCTGTTCGACGAGCCCCTGGCCCGTCACACCTCGATGGGCGTGGGCGGGCCGGCGGACGTGATGCTCTTCCCGGCGGACCTCGACGATCTGGCCCGCTGCCTCCGCTGTCTGAACGAGGCGGGCCTTCCCATGACGCCGGTCGGCAACGGGACGAACCTGATCTGCCGGGACGGGGGCGTCCGGGGCGCGATCGTCGTCCTGAAGGATCTGCGGGACCTCCGGATCGACCGTGAAACGGGGGAGCGCCCTCCGGTATCCGGGACGCGTCCGGGCCCACCCGGGCTGGAAATCCAACCCAGGAGGGAATCCGGAGATCCAGAAGGTGCCCCGGATTACGGTCGGCCAGGGGACGGCGTAGCGACTCAAGGCGCCGACGGAGCGGCCCGTGAAAGCCGACGCGAAACCGGCGAACCGGCCGCCGGCGCGGGGGCGGGGGCCGACATCCCAGGCCGGCGCGCAGTGTCCGTCACCGCCGGGGCGGGCGTCGCCCTCCAGGCGCTGGTGGCCCTGGCCCTGAAGGAGGCCCTCGCCGGGGCGGAGTTCCTCGCCGGGATCCCCGGCAGCGTAGGCGGGGCCGTCCGGATGAACGCGGGGGCCTACGGGCGGGAACTGTCCGACATCCTGACCGCCGTCGCGTGGCTGTCGCGGACGGGCGAGCTCCGGCAGACGCCCCGGGAGGCGCTGACATTCTCGTACCGGTGCACGGACCTCCCCGCGGAGGCCGTGATCGCCGCTGCCCGCTTCGCCCTGCACCCGGGGGAAGCGGGGGCCATACGGCGGGCGGTGGACGAGACGCTGGCCCTGAGGCGCGCGAAACACCCGCTCGCGCAGCGCAACGCCGGCTCGATCTTCAAGAATCCGCGGCCCACGCCGGCGGGCCGGCTGATCGAGGCGGCGGGACTGAAGGGGACCCGGGTGGGACAGGCCATGGTGTCGGAGATGCATGCAAATTTTATCGTCAACCTGGGCGGGGCGACCGCCGCGGACGTGATTGCCCTGATGGACCTGATCCGGACGCGCGTCCGTGCGCATGCCGGCGTCGACCTCGAACCGGAGGTCCGGATCATCGGCGAAAATAAATAGGGCGCTGTCCCTATTTAATTGGGAGCGATGCGGAAACAGAAGACCTTTTACAACCCCTTGGAAGCGCGCAAATACCGCCTGCAGCGGCGCTCGGGGAACCTCGCCCGCGACGCCATCTACGCCTTTCTGCTGCTGGGGGCGGTTTTCACGATCACGGCGTTCGCCGTATACATCTACCTGTTCGTCGTCAGCGCCCCCTGGCTCGTGATCCGGGAAACCTCCGTCCGGGGCGTTCACGAACTCACGGAGAAGGACGTCCTCGCCCTGGCCGCCGTGAAGCCGCGGCAGAACCTCTTCGCGGTCAACTGCAATGCGGTCGCCCGGAGGATCCGGACGAACCCCTGGGTGCGGGACGTCTTCGTGGGCCGGGAACTCCCCGGTCGCCTCGTCCTGATCGTCCGGGAGCGCCGACCCGTGGCGGTGGTGAAGCAGGGCCCGGATCTCTTCCTGATGGATACGGAGGGGGTCCCCTTCAAGCGGTGGGACACCGGGGACGAGGCGGACTTCCCCGTCCTGACGGGCGGCGGCGCGGACGGGCGCATGCCCGCGGAGCTGACGGCCAAGGCCGTCGCGCTCCTCGATGAACTCGCCCGGACCCGCGACCTCGACCCCTACGGTGCGGTTTCGGAGATCCACGGCAGCACCGTCACGGGCTTCACCGTCTACACCGACGCCGGCCTGTGCTTCCGGCTGGGATTCGACAACTACGGCAACAAATTCAAGCGTCTGGCACCGGTCATGGCCGATCTGGAGAAGCGGCAGATCAAACCGGCGTACCTGCTCATCGATCTCGCCGATCCGACGAAGATCACCGTGCAGCCGCGCCGCCTGCCCGGTCCGCCCGCGCCGGCGGAGCCGGCCCAGGCTTACCGGACCTGAACGAGGGAGAGACCCATGGGGAAGAAGGGAAACGTGATCGTCGGGCTGGACATCGGGACGACGAAGACCTGCGTCATCGTCGGCGAGCTGACCGACGGCGGGATCGACATCATCGGCATCGGGTCCTGCCCGTCCGAGGGGCTGCGCAAGGGCGTCGTCGTGAACATCGACAGCACGGTGGAGTCCATCCGCAAGGCCGTCGAGGAGGCGGAGAAGATGTCCGGCTGCGAGATCAGCACCGTCTTCGCCGGCGTCGCGGGCAGCCACATCAAGAGCCAGAACAGCCTGGGCATCGTGGCCGTGAAGGGCCGCGAGGTGGGGGAGGAGGACGTCGATCGGGCCGTCGAGGCCTCGCGGGCCATCGCCATCCCCGTGGATCGGGAGATCCTCCACACCCTGCCGCAGAGCTTCATCGTGGACGATCAGGACGGCATCCGCGACCCCGTGGGAATGTCCGGGGTCCGCCTGGAGGCGAAGGTCCACATCGTGACGGGGGCGACGACCTCCATCCAGAACATCGCCAAATCCATCAGCCGCGTCGGCCTGGAGATCCACGGCCTCGTCCTCGAGCAGCTCGCCTCCGCGGAGGCGGTCCTGAGCCCGGACGAGAAGGACCTGGGCGTCGCGCTCATCGACATCGGCGGCGGCACGACGGACATCGTCGTCTACGCCGAAGGCAGCGTGAAGCACACGGCGATCCTGCCCGTGGGCGGCAACTACGTGACGAGCGATATCGCGACGGGGCTCCGCACCCCCGTCACCGAGGCCGAGAAGATCAAGATCCACTACGGCTGCGCCTACACGCCGCTCATTCCGAAGGACGAGGCCATCGAGGTCCCGAGCGTCGGCGGGCGAGAGCCCCGGGAGGTCTCCCGGCAGATCCTGGGCCGGATCATCCAGCCCCGGATGGAAGAGATCCTGAACATGGCGATGAAGGAGATCACGAAGTCCGGCTGCGACGAGATGCTGACCGCGGGGGTGGTCCTCACGGGTGGAACCGCCCTGCTCCACGGCATGCCGGAGCTCGGTGAACAGATCTTCAATCTGCCCGTCCGGCGGGGCCTGCCGACGGGCGTGGGCGGCCTGAAGGACGTGGTCGCGAGCCCCATGTACGCGACCGGCGTGGGCCTTCTGCTTTACGGCAGTCAGAATCTGGACCGGGAGATCCTGGTCCGGATCGACCGGAGCATCTTCGGCAACTGGATCGGCAGTCTCAAGAGATGGTTTCTAGAATTCTTCTAAGGGGGAGGGGCTATGTTTGTTTTGGCTGACGAGAACGCGGTGCATGCGGCGAGGATCAAGGTGATCGGCATCGGCGGCGGAGGGGGGAACGCGGTGAACACCATGATCTCCTACAACCTCCAGGGGGTGGACTTCATCGCCGCCAATACCGACGCCCAGGCCCTCCGGGCCTCCCTGTCGCCCATCAAGGTCCAGCTCGGCACCGAGGTGACGAAGGGGCTGGGGGCCGGCTCCGATCCCGAGACGGGCCGCCGGGCCGCCGAGGAGACGCGGGACGCCATCCAGGAGCACATCGGGGGCGCCGACATGATCTTCCTCACGGCCGGTCTGGGCGGCGGTACGGGAACGGGCGGCGCGCCGGTCATCGCCCAAGTCGCCAAGGAACAGGGCGCGCTCACCGTGGCGGTCGTCACGAAGCCCTTCCACTTCGAGGGGAAGCGGCGGAGCGCACAGGCGGAAGAAGGCATCGAGGAGCTGCGGGAGATCGTGGACACGCTGATCGTCGTTCCGAACCAGCGGCTCTTGAGCCTGGGGGGGCGGAACATCTCGCTGCTCGACGCCTTCAAGAAGGCCGACGACATCCTCTACCACGCGGTCAAGGGCATCTCGGACTTGATCGTCATCCCGGGGCTCATCAACCTCGACTTCGCCGACGTGAAGAACATCATGTCGGAGAAGGGCCTCGCCCTGATGGGGACGGGGATCGCGGGCGGGGAGAACCGGGCCGTCGAGGCGGCGCAGAAGGCCATCTCGTCGCCGCTGCTGGAGGACAACTCCATCCAGGGGGCGCGCGGGGTCCTGCTCAACATCACGGGCGGGCCGGACATGACGCTCTTCGAGATCGACGAGGCGTCGTCCATGATCCAGCAGGAGGCCCACGAGGAGGCGAACATCATCTTCGGCACCGTCGTGGACGAGACCATGACGGACGAGATCCGCATCACCGTGATCGCGACGGGCTTCGAGGACACGATCGGCAGGAAGGCGATCGGCAAGATTGCGTCCATGGGCGGCTACAAGCGGGCGGATCTCGCCACGCCGACCTTCATGCGCAACGAAAAGGCCGAGGGGCTCAACGTCGTCAAGATGGGCCTCATCGACGACGAGGCGAACCCGGACCTGGAGATCCCGACCTTCCTCCGCCGCCAGGCCGACTGACACCGGGGGCCCGGGTCTTTAAAATGAGCGTTTTTCGAAAAGGGAGCCCGTCGCTCTTTCTGAAGGCAAAACGTTCGATTCCATCCGCGGAGCGCGAAGGCCCCCGCGCGCGAGTCGGAATGGCGGGGAGACGGGAATCCATGACCTACCGGGACCGCAAGCGGGCAGAGGACCTGCTGGCCGCCGAGAAGGGAACCGTCCGGAAGGTCTGGGGACGGACGTTCACGGTCTGCCTCGTCTACCCCAACGTCTACCGGACGGGCATGGCGAACCTGGGATTTCAGACCGTCTACCGCCTGATCAATGCGTCGGACGCCTTTCTGTGCGAACGCCTCTTTCTGCCCGACCCCGCGAAGCGGGGCGCTCCCTCCCCCCCGTTTATCCCGAAGACCGGGCGGGCGTCCCCGGACATCCCCGGCACAGCCGCGCCGCTCAGCCTCGAGTCCCGCAAACCCCTGAACGCCTTCGACATCGTCGCCTTCTCGCTCCCCTTCGAGAACGATTACCCCAACATCCTGAAGATCCTCGACGGGGGGCGCATCCCCCTCGCCGCCGCGGACCGCGCGGAGGCCGACCCGCTCGTGATCGCGGGCGGGATCGCCGTGACCCTCAATCCCGAACCCCTGGCCGACTTCTTCGACCTTTTTTTGCTCGGCGAGGGCGAGGAAATGATCCCGGAGTTTCTCGCCGCCTGGGCCGCCGGCCGCGAGCGGGGGGACGATCGCCGCGAACGGCTGATCCGGATCCAGCAGGGGGTCGGCGGGGCGTATGCGCCGGCGCTCTACGCGGCGCGTTGCGGGGAGACGGAGGAAAAGCGGAGCGCCGCATCGTCATTCCCGCGGAAGCGGGAACCCGGCCTGTTGAAGGAAGGCCCGGATTCCCGCCTCATCGGCGACGTGCCGGCCGTCGTCCGGCGGCGCCACGTCGCCGATCTCGACCGCCACCCGGCGGAGCAGGCGATCATCACGGCGGGGCAGGAATTCGGCGAGATGTACCTGACCGAGGTCAGCCGCGGCTGCGGGCGCGGATGCCGTTTCTGCGCGGCGGGCTATGTCTACCGGCCTCCCCGCTTCCGGAGCGCGGCGACGCTCGCGCCCGCCTTCGCCCGGGGGATCGATGCCGGCAAGCGGATCGGCCTCCTCGGCACGGCCGTCTCGGACCACCCGGAACTCCCCGCCCTGTGCCGGGCCATCCTCGCCCGGGGCGGCCGCTGGGGCGTCGGCTCGCTGCGCATCGACCGCCTCGACGACGAGATGGTCGGCCTGCTCAAGGAGGCGGGCGTGGACACGGTCGCCCTCGCCCCGGAGGCGGGCTCCCAGCGCCTGCGCGACCTGATCCGCAAGGGGATCTCGGAGGCGCAGATCCTCGCGGCCGCCGGTCGTCTCACCGCGGCACGCATCCCCAACCTGCGCCTGTACTTCCTCGTCGGCCTGCCGACGGAGACGGACGCGGATATCGCGGCGATCGTCGCGCTGACCCGGCGGATTCTGCATGCAGAAACCGAAACGGGAGAAGAAGGCGGGGCCGGTCCCGCGGTCCGCTCCCGCGCGGCGCGGAGGGCGTTCCGGCGGGTGACCCTGAGCCTCAACCCCTTCATCCCCAAGGCGGCCACACCCTGGCAGCGCCAGCCGCTCGCGGATATCCGCGCCACGGCGGACAAGATCCGCCGCATCGCCGCCGCCCTGCGCCCGGAACACGCCATCCGCGTCATCCACGACACGCCCCGCGCCGCCTATCTCCAGGCCCTGCTTTCGCTGGGCGACAGGCGCGTCGGGGCGATCCTGCTGGCCGCCCACCGGAACGGCGGCAACTGGCCCCGCGCCTTCAAGGAGGCCGCCGTCCACCCGGACATCTTCGTCTACGGCCCTAAGCCCCCGGGCGCCCCCCTTCCCTGGTCCCACATCAAATAAGGGCCTTTCTCAAAGCCCCCTTGTTCGAACCGTTCCGCCCCCGTTTTCCCCTGCTGTCGAGAGCGGGTGAGATATCCCACGTTCATCACATAACCGGTCCGGATGTCATGATTTCAACCGGTCCTATTGACACCTGCTCCCTCGCGGCAGTTGTGTGACGATATCTATTCCTACAACTTATTTTCACTTCTCGGGTGTCCACGATGTCCTGGCACGAAAATCTGTCCACGATGTCGTGGCACTCAACAGCGACTCCATAGATGCTGCCGGAGATCCGGATGATGGAATTTCTGGGGATTTACCCCCATCATATCCGATATGGACAAACGGGGGGAATTCCATTATAAGGATGGCGCAGAGAGGGGGAACCGGAAGAAGGTGAGGAGATGACGGAAATAACTCAGAAAGAGACGTGGCGGGACAAGGTGGTGACGCCAGGCGAGGTCCTGGAGAAGATCCAGCCGGGGATGAGCATTTTCCTCAGCACGGGGATGGCGGAGCCGCGCACGCTGGTGCGCCACCTGATGGCCTCGGACGCGTCCAACCTCCAGGATCTGGAAATGATCCAGCTCGTCAGCCTCGGCGACACGGTTTCCATCGACGCGCGCTACACCCACAAATACCGCCTGAAGACCTTCTTCTCCGGCTGGATCGCGGCCGACGCGATCACGGAAGGCCGCGTTGACCTGATCCCCAGCCGTTTCTCGCGCGTTCCGTGGCTCTTCAAGTCCGGCGCGATCCGCGTGGACGCGGCCTTCATCCAGATCTCGCCTCCGGACGCGAATGGCTATGCCTGCCTCGGCGTCGGCATGGACGTGGCGCGCCAGGCGATGGAGCGCGCCACCCTCCGCGTGGGCGAGATCAGCGAGGACGTCCCCTTCGTCCTGGGAGACACGCTCGTGCGGATCGAGGATTTCGACTACCTCGTCCACTCCACGGAGCCCATGATCTACATAGAGCCCTGGCCGCTCGAGGACGTCTTCGCCCGGATCGGCAAGAACATCGCCTCCGTCGTCCCCGACGGGAGCTGCATTTCCTTCGCGCTCGGCCCCATCTACCAGGGCGCGGCGCAGGCGCTCACGCGCAAGAAGAACCTGGGCATCCACAGCCCGTTCATCACCGACGCCCTCATGTGTCTCGTCAAGAGCGGCGCGGTGACGAACCGCTTCAAGACTCTCTTCCGGGGCAAGTCCGTCGGCTCCTACGCGATGGGAACGCGGGCGCTCATGAAGTGGCTCGACCGCAACCCGCTCATCGAGTTCCAGCCGCTCGACGTCATCACGGACCCCAAGAACATCGGGCAGAACGACAACTTCATCGCTATCCTGCCCGCGCGCAAGGCGGACCTGACGGGGGACATCGCGCTGCACGTCGGCAAGGGGAACGTCACCGCCGGACCTGGCGCGGTCCAGGAGCTCTTCATGGGCGCGACCATCTCCAAGAACGGCCGAACGCTCTTCGCGCTGCCCAGCCGCAACCGCGGCGGGGAGCCGAACATCGTCCTGTCCACGGCGGACTACCCCTTCCAGTTCACGAACCGCGAGTCGCTCGACATGATCGTGACCGAGTACGGCGTTGCGTACCTCACCGGGCGCACCGTGCGCGAGCGCGCGCAGGCCCTGATCGACATCGCCCACCCGGACGACCGGGCGGAGCTCGTGCGCCAAGCGAAGGCCGCGCGCATCCTGTACGCCGACCAGATCTACCTGCCGGAGTCGGGGCACCTGTACCCGGACAAGATCGCCCGCTCCCACACCTTCAAGAAGAACGGGCTGAAGGTGCGGTTCCGCGCGATCAAGCCTTCCGACGAGGACGAGATGCGGCGCCTCTTCTACCGGTTCTCCGACCAGGCCGTGTACTATCGCTACTTCAGCCCGATCAAGACAATGCCGCACGGGAAGATGCAGGAGTACGTGAACGTGGACTACCGGCGGGTCATGTCGATCGTGGCGGTGCTGGCGGAGGCGGCGGGGGAGCGGATCATCGCGGAGGCGCGGTACGTGCGGCGCGACGACCTGCGCACGTACGCGGACACGGCGTTCATCGTGGACGAGGCGTACCAGAACTACGGGATTGCGACCTACCTCTTCAAGATGCTGATCGAAATCGCGCAGTCGAAGGGGATCGAGGGTTTCACGGCGGACGTGCTCGTCGCGAACAAGGCGATGATGAAGGTGTACGAGAAGGCGCCCTTCCCCGTCAAGGCGACGATCTCCGCCGGGACGTACGAACTCCACATCCCGTTCGACACCGCTTCCGCGCCCGCGCCCGAGACGGCCGGCGACCCCTGGAGCATCAAATAAAAAAATAGGGACAGCGCCCTATTTTTTCTATACTCCCCCTCTCGTAAAAAATGGGCACTATCCCTATTTTTTTAAGCCCTGCCGTTCCCTTTGAGACTTTTGTATCATGTCATTTCGAGGAGCGCGAGCGGCGAGAAATCTTAATGACGGCCGTTTCTTGAAGATTTCTCCCTTCGGTCGAAATGACAAAATAGGCTGTTGTGCAAAGGCCTCCCCTTATCGTTTGCGCTCCCAGTCCCAGGCGGTGCGGATGATAAAATCGAGGTCGTCGTGCCGGGGGGTCCAGCCGGTCAGGCGGCGGAGCCGGGTGCTGTCCGCGATGAGCGCCGGGGGATCGCCGGCGCGCCGGCCTTCGTAGACGACGGGGAAGTCGACACCCGTCACCCGCTTCGCCGCGGCGACGACCTCACTGACGGAAAACCCGTGGCCGTAGCCGCAATTCATGACCAGCGCCCGCCCGTCGGCCCCATCGCCGGCTTCCTCCGGAACAATCCCCTCTCCAGCCCGGACGCCTGTCCCCGCGTCCTCGTTTTGTGACGCGGGCGCGGTGCGCCCCGATTCTCCCGCCGTCCCGGGGATGGCCCCTCCGCCTTGCCCCGGGGATGAAGGCGTGTCCCCGACCACCGCACACGTCGGCCCCGGCGGAGACGGGACGGCCAGCCGTTCCAGCGCGAGGACGTGGGCGGCGGCCAGATCGTTCACGTGGATGTAGTCGCGCAGGCAGGTCCCGTCCGGCGTGGGGTAATCCGTCCCGTAAACGGCGAGCCGCGGGAATTCGCCCTTGGCCGTCTTCAGGGCGCGGGTGATCAGATGCGTCGCCTCCGCGTACGCCTGCCCGAGCTGCCCCTCCGGGTCCGCCCCGGCCACGTTGAAGTAGCGCAGCGCGACATACCGAAAATCCTCCGCCCGCGCCAGGTCGCGCAGAACCTGTTCCACCATGACCTTCGAGGCTCCGTACGGGTTGATCGGCTTGAGCGGCGCCGCCTCCGTCACGGGGATGCGCTCCGGGATGCCGTAGACCGCCGCCGTCGAGGAATAGAGAAGGTTCCGGACGCCGTGGCGGAGCATCGCGTCAAGGAGGTTCAAGGAATGGACGACGTTGTTGCGGTAGTACCAAAGCGGCCTGCGGGTGGACTCCTCCACCTGGATCGAGGCCGCAAAATGGACGACGGCCTCCGGCCGGAAATCCGCGATCGCGCCATCGAGGCGCTCGCGGTCACCCAGGTCCCCGCGAACGAATTGCCCGGCCAGGACGGCCCAAGCGTGGCCCGTCGAGAGGTTGTCATAGACGAGCAGGTCGTGACCCGCCCGCCCCAGCGCCTTGACGACGTGGCTGCCGATGTACCCCGCCCCGCCGGTCACGAAAATTTTCATGCAATTTTCCTTTCCCGGAAACGGGGCTCACCCCGCGTCCCGACGGGCTCACCCTTCAAGACCCGCCCCCGTGAAAACGAGGCGCTGGGCCTCCTCCGTCAGGTAGGGATGCATGGGAACGCTGAAGATGCGGCGGGCGCAGTCCTCGCTGACGGGGAAGTCACCCGGCTGGTAGCCCAGACCGGCAAAGGCCCCCTGGAGGTGCAGCGGCCGCGGGTAGTAGATGGCCGTGGGGATTCCGGCCGCCTTGAGCGCCGCCATCCGGGCCGTGCGATCGGCTTCGTCCCGGGCAAGCAGCGAGTACTGGGCCCAGACGCTGCGCGACCCCGCGGGAACGACCGGGACCGCCAGGGCCGGGTCCTTCGCGAAGCCTTCGCTGTAACGGACGGCGACGGCCTCGCGGCGCTCGACCTCGTCGGGAAAGATCGAGAACTTGGCGAGCAGGATCGCGGCCTGGAGGGTGTCCAGGCGGCCGTTGATGCCGATCCGGACGTTCTCGTAGCGGTCGCGGCCCTGGCCGTGGACGCGGATCGAGCGAAGGGCGGCGGCGAGGGCCGGATCATCCGTGAAGCACATCCCCCCGTCGCCGTAGCAGCCAAGCGGCTTCGCCGGGAAAAACGAGGTACAGGCGATCCGGCCGAAGGCGCAGACCTTGCGGCCGCGGTATTCGGCGCCGAAGGACTGGGCGGCGTCTTCGATCACCGCGAGGTCGTGGCGGGCGGCGACGGCGTCGATCGCGTCGTAATCCGCCGGGAGACCGAAGAGGTCGACGGGGATGACGGCGCTGGGACGCAGGGGATTGAACCGCTTCCAGGCGCCCGGGGCGCAGGCGCTTTCGTAGGCGTTGCGCAGCGGGAGCGGGAGGGGGTGGCGTTCGGGGTCGGCGTTCTTAACGGCATCGACGGCGCGGGCGAGCCGGGCGGGATCGATGTTGAAGGTGTCGGGGTCGATATCCACGAAGACCGGCGTCGCGCCGAGGAGACCGATCACCTCGGCCGTCGCGACGAAGGTGAAGGGCGTGGTGAAGACGGCGGAGCCCGGACCGATGTCCAATGCCATCAGGGCTATGAGGAGGGCGTCCGTCCCCGAGGCGCACCCGACGGCGTGCTTCGCCCCCACATAGGCGGCAAGCCGCTGTTCGAGTTCCGCAACCTCCGGCCCCATGACGTACTGCCCGTGGGCGAGGACACGTCGGATATTGGCATCCAGTGGGTCTTTGATGCGCTCCTGCTGCGTCTTGAGATCGATGAAATCCATCGTCAGTCCTTTCCTATCGTGAACATCGGGGAGCCTTCTCCCCCTCTTTTTGCTCGCCTTCTTTCCGAAGGCATCACCGTCCCGGGCATCGCCGCCGATCATCCCAACGGCCCGATTGCTTCGCTGTCAGGGGATGACGCCAAATTTCAAGACCTGACCCGCGCAAGTTGCCTGCGAACGGCCAGGCTGAGGAGGGCGAAGGCGAGAAAGCAGGCCGTGAGGAAGAGGACGACCGGCCGCGGGCCGTAGGCGTTGGCGACCAGGACGCCGGCGCCGACGGCGAATTGCACGGCGGCATACATCAGGGTAACCTTCCAATGGGCCATCCCGTATTCGTTGGCGAGCAACTGGTAGAGGTGGCGCCGGTGCGACTGCGCCAGATTCTCGCGGTCCTGGAGGCGGACGGCCATCGTCGTCAGTTCGTCCGCGTAGAAGGGGAAGAGCAGCGCGGCGAAGCAGAGCATCTCCTGGTAGTTCCGGGCCAGCGTCAGGACCAGGGCGGCAAAGACGAATCCCAGGAGGATGCTGCCCACGTCCCCCATGAAGACCCGGGCGCGGGGCAGGTTGAAGGGGAGATAGCCCAGGCAGGCCAAGGCGATCGAGATCGCGAGGAGCGACAGGGCTGTCTGGAAGGGGTCCGGGGGCGTTCGGTTCAGGGTGTACGCGCCCAGGAGACCGAAGGCGATCGCGCCGCTCAGTCCGGCGATGCCGTCGATGCCGTCCATGAAGTTGTAGAAGTTCGCCGTCCCGATCACGAAGAGAAAGATGAGGGGCAAGATCAGGAAGAACAGGAACGGGGAAAATCCGAAGGTGGACAGGGCGAAGTGCGCGCTCAGACGGGGCAGCAGGGGGAAGAGGAACATCCCGGCGGAGACGAGCTGGACGGCGAGGCGGAACCGCACCGAGAGGCGGAAGTAATCCCCGTAGAAACTGACGGCGGAGACGAGGACCGCGGCAAAGAGGAAGGTCGTCGGGATGCGGAGCGTCAGCCCCGCCGCGATGAAGGCCGCGAGGATCCCCACGCCGCCGCCGCGGGGCGTGGGTGCGGTGTGCGAGCTGCGCTCGTTGGGCGCGTCGAGCAGGTGCTCGCGGAACGGCATTCCGGCGATGAGCCAGGCGCCGGCGGCTCCCAGACCCGCGCAGGCAAGAAAGAGTAGGGCGATGCGGTTCTGGGTGACCAGATCGACAAGCTGATTGAATATGGCGGTCAGATCATGAATCATAGTTCACCAAAACGTCTCATTTCAGCCACCGTCTCCCGCCACCCCGCCGCCAGGTCGTAGTTCGGGGAGAACCCGGTTTGGGTGCAGAATCGGGCGCCGTCCACGGCCACGTCCTCCGTGTATTTGTCGATCGTCGCCCGCACGATGGGCGCCGTGCGGCCGAAGAGGCGGGCGCCGTCCTCGAGCAAACCCGCCAGGGAGCGGATGGGGCAGGCGGGCAACGTGAGCCGCGGTGGGCGGCGGCCGAGGGCCGCGCAGAGGGTGGCGATGATGGCGTCCATCGTCGGGAATTGCCCGTCCGTGACGTTGAAGATCTGGCCGGCGGCGGCGGGATGGCGCAGGGCGACGAGGGCCGCCTGGGCCACGTCCCGGTCGTACACGAGGGTGCGGCGGTTCGTCCCCGGACCGATGGGGAGAAAGCGGCCGCGCGCCAGGGCAAGCAGGAGCCGCCGGTAATTGCCCTTGATCCGGGCCCCGTAGACGGCGCCCAGGCGCAGCACGGACCCCAAGGGCACGTCGTCCGCGCGCCGCGCCGCCAGCACGATCCGCTCCGCGTCGGCCTTGGTCCGGGCGTAAAACGAGTCGGGCCGGAGGGGAGAATCCTCCGTCAGGACGCCACCGCCGGAGGGACCGTAGACGGCAATCGTGCTGAAGAAAACGAGGCGCGTAACGCCCGCCCGGAGGGCCGCGGTCACGACGTTCTCCGTACCGCCGATGTTGATCCGTTCGTAGCGGGGGCGGAGTTCCGGAGGCGGGTTGACGATGTGAAGGAGGGCGGCGAGGTGGATCACCCCGTCGACGCCCGCCATCGCGGTTTGGACGGCGGCGGAATCCGTGACGTCGCCCAGGCGTGCGTCCACGCCCCCCGGCCATGCGCCCAGCGGCGGCGCGTCCAGGGACAGGGTGCGCACCCGGTGCCCGGCTTCGTGGAGCGCCGAGACGACGCGCGGCCCCACCGCGCCCGTGGCGCCGGTGACGAGAACGAGGGCGTCATCCTTCATGGCGTTGCCTCCGCGTGCGACAGGATCTGGCGCGCGGCGTTCTTTACGGAGAAGCGTTCTTCCAACAGAGTGTGGGCGTTCCGGCCCAGGCGGACGCGCAGTTCCCGGTCCGCCAGCAGGCGTCTGGCAAGCATTTCGAAGCGTTCGTCATCGCCATTGATGCAAACCAGTCCAGCATCATGTTTATCGAGAAGTTCCCCCAGGTCGTTGCCCGGATTGATACTGGCCAGGATGGGTTTCGCCCGATCCATGTAACTCAGCATCTTGCCGGGAAAGTTCTGCGTCTTCAGACCCCGGTCGAGGGAAATGAGCCCCACGTCGAATTCATCGAGCATGTCGAGGTACGCCTCCTGATCGACGGGCGGGTGGAGGGTCGTGT
This sequence comes from Syntrophaceae bacterium UBA2251, assembly GCA_002347815.1. Classification (GTDB taxonomy): domain Bacteria; phylum Desulfobacterota; class Syntrophia; order Syntrophales; family UBA2251; genus UBA2251. Next base: position 29,696 of record DDXV01000045.1, on the reverse strand, counting down.
TGGTCAGCCCTCTTTCGGCAATCAGTGCCCTCAGACGGGGCACCTCGCTGCCGTCGCCCACCAGGAGGAAATGGGCCTCCGACTCGTCGCGCATCCGCTCGGCCAGGCGGAGGATGTTGTCCATGTCCTGGGCCACACCGATATTGCCACCGTAAAAGAAGACAACCTTGCCCTCCAATCCCAGGCGGCGGCGATATTCTGTGCGTGATTCGCGATCGCCCGTCGTCGCCGCCCAGTTGTAAAGCACCTCCAGGTGGTATCGTTGCGTGAGGCCCCGCGCCGAAAAATAGTCCAAATTTGCCGGCGACTGGACACCGATAACAGTGGCCGCGTCGTAGTTACGGCGTTCTATCCGTTTAAAAAAGCGATAGATCAAACTATCATGGCGCAAGATTCCCGCGTCCACCGCCCATTGCGGGAAAATGTCCCTCAATATCAAGTAAGACGGACAAGCGTAAAGGCGCTTTAATCGGGCCACGAGGGACCCGAAGAAAATCGTCGGGGAATAATAGACAACCAGGTCACAGGGATTCTGCCCGAAAAAGGCTTTTCCCGTGCGCCATATCCTGGAAGAAAGCGTCATTTCCCGCCAACCTCTCAACCACCGCGACGCTAACTTGATCTCGCCCGTCCGGACCCGGAAGACCCGAATGCCCCGCTCCATTGTGATGACACAGGCCGAGGCAAGGGTTTCGTCGGGGGCAGCCACGATCACTTCATGCCCCAGGCTTCGAAACTCGCGGGCAAGATCATTGATAAGTTTGGCACTGGACATCACGCTGGGCAGATAATAGACGACCAGAACGAGGATGCGCAGATTCTTCTTCCTGCCTTTGGGTAAAAAGCGATCACTCGCTTCCATCCCGGTATTGCTTGTGATCTGTCCAAATGATTTCCGGGCAAGGGTTCGTCCGAATTTAAAGTGCGAATATTTCTTGTAATAAATGAGTGCGGATTTGATGGTTATGTAGCGCAGGCGAAGACTGCTGTGCGTTCCCCGTGTCCACTTGTGCACAACTTTGACATCCGGGACATAAACGATGCGGGCAAGCCGAAGCATTCTTCGCCCGATGTCCGCGTCTTCAAAATACATAAAAAAGTCCGGATCAAAACCCTTCAGCTGCTTTAAGAATCGTGTCCGGAAAAACATGAAACATCCACTCGGAAATTCCACGCCATCGATCATTTCGTTGTAATTTCGATCCCTCATTTCAAACTGATTTAACGCCGATTTATAAAAGGCACTCAACCATGCCGGCGCAAAACTTCGCAGAAATAAAATAAACAAGGTTGGATTCCGCTTGCACAAATAGTGACGCTTCCCATCTTCGCCGAAGACGGATGGAACAAGCAGACCAACATCCGGGCTGCGCTGCATGAAACGCAAAGCCGTCACCAGGCTATCCGGATCAACAAACAAATCAGGATTAATTACGAAATGGTAATCGGATTCAGTCCGTTCGATCACCACATTATTTGCCCGGCCATAGCCGATATTGCTTGGCGAACACAGCAGGGTCACCTCGTAATCGGGCAGAAGCGCGAGCCGATTCTTCACCCAGGCATCCAGACACTCAAACCAGGATGGATCATCCGAATTATCCACCAGCGTCAATTTCAAGCGGGCGGCGAAATTTTGCCGCACTTTTTCACCCGCCACCTGCAACGCCAGAAGGGTGTGTTCAAGGACATCCAAATCCGGTTTGTAAACAACCAGTGAGCCGCTTATCGTGATTCCATTCAATTTACGATTCATGATCCGTTATCTGTTGTTTCGGCTCTATTACTCTCGCCGATATTCCGGCGGCAGTCGCATAAGGCGGAACATCATCCAGGACCACGGCGTTGGCACCGATCTTTGCGTAATCGCCAATGGTTACCCGCCCGATAATTCTTGCGCCAGCACCAATCAACACATGATTCCCTATGACAGGCCGAGTCGAAACAGTGAATTGAATATCCGGCTCTTTGGACCCCAGTGTAACGCCCTGCATAATGGTAACGTTGCAACCTATCCGCTCAGCTCCGATTACCGTTCCAACTGTGTGCGCAAGAAATAATCCTCCGCCGATTTCCACACGGGGCGACACTTCAAGACCAAACAGTAAAACATTCAGCATCGAAAAAAATTTGGCGATAGGTCCCATGTGCCGCTTGCAGAAGAATTCCGACAGGCGAAGTAAAACATTGGGAAAGAGACGCGGATTAAAGCAGGCAGCAAACAGCCACAGGCCGGAAACCGACTTCGATACGCCTGCCAGTTGATAGTACCGTTCGATGTCAGCCCGTAAGTTTTTCATACTCATACCATTTTACAGATCATATAATCGGAAAAATAGGTTTTAAATTCTTTCTCTTCATAATAACGCCAAGAGTATCATGTTCCTTGGTAAATAATCGATTAATATAAGAGCAAGTGTATCTGACCGGAGCAAAGAATACAATATACTTTAATATTATTCGAATGTACATTTCTATGTTCTTTCGATTAGTATCCCCTTTGTTGCTTAATATTGATTGGGGCATCCTGTTCGACGTCCACTTCATATACAAATAACTCATTAATTTATTCTCATTTCTGCCGACATAATTCGTATAATCCACAAACATACAGTTCATCTGCTTCATTTCCGCAATGTATTTAAAGCTGGTTTTACTTAGCCAGGTTGTATGAACCGGTGGCAAATCCGTCCCCCAAACAGACGTTTTACTATGATAGTCCTTATTGCGAGTTGTTAATATTATTGCGCCATTAGCATTTAATAAATCCACACAAAGAGATATGAACTCAACAGGATTAATGAGATGTTCGATTAATTCTGTCGCAATAATCAAATCATATTTTTTGTGTTTATGATGATCTTCTAATTTTGCCACCTGATAATAATCGCCATAATGTGAAGATGCATAATGAATTGCTCTTGATGATATATCAATCCCTTCTACATTATGACCCAATGAGTGCAAGCTATAGGTTAGATATCCGTATCCACAACCAACTTCAAGAATATCCAGATGTGTCTTATCCTTCAGATATATATATATTGGATAATAAACAGATTCTGCTTCGGATAGGTACTTTAAAGGATTATTTTTATTCTTAATTTCTTTTGCATAGGTTAGATATCTATAGTAACCTGGAGTGCTTTTATTCGAATAAGCAATATTGTATATTTCTGGATCTACTGTTTCTACAGAAACAAATTGAGTGTTACATCTTATACATTCAAATATATCGAAGCTTGTGCCATCAAAATAGCCAGGATAATTCGCATATACTATCCGAATTTCTTCTGATTCACATATAGGGCATTTCATATACAATCCGTGAAGTAGCCGCGTTTTAACCGGACACCTGAGAAGGACGCCCCGTTGATTTCCAGCCGAGGCGGCACCTCCAACCGATTATAGCGCTCGATATTGGCATAGAATTTACTCATCATGCCTGGACCGTCCTGTACGCATACAGGGCAACCCCGCTGATCCCCACGCCGATCATCAACTGAATCACCTGCGCTTGATCCCAATTCACCGTCAGGGGCAAAGCCGCAACCGTCACGAGCGGCCAGATTCTTCGACGCTGCATCTGACTGTTTTTCCACCGCACATACTCGATGACAAAGACCAGATAGAAGAAATGGGCCGTGACAAACGCCCACCCCAACGCCTCCAATGTCGGGCAGTGTCTCAAGCACCACCAGACAAGCGCCACCAAACTCGCATTCAGAAATAGATCGGAGAGCAGCAGGATTCGCGAGCTACGTGTCGCGATCATCAACGTCCCATAAACCCATGATACCCCGCGTAAAATGACTGCAACCGCCAGGATCGCCAGTAAATCTCCAGAAGCATCGAACTCCCTGCTGTAGAGGAGACGAATCAGGGGTGTCTTGAACATCACCATCAGGTAGCAAACCAAGGTGCCGACGGACAGGACAAGATACGCCGTCTTGAGTATGCATGCTTTCTGCCGGGTGGGTTCCGTCGAGCAGGTCAACAGTGGCAGATATATCACGCTGCATGCGGTCAGAAAAAGCGTCGTATAGTTGAACGTCAACGTCCATCCTGCATCGAACAACCCCGCAAAGGCCAGTCCGCGCGATTCGATGATCCAGGAACGAATCAACAGCAGGGCAATCGTTGTCGAAAGTGCCGCCACCAAAGTGGAAAAGGCAAACTTCACAAATGCGCCCGTTTCCTGAAACGTCAAACGTCCGACCGTCAGCGCAGGAAAGGCTTGGGGTAAACGAGAAACCATCCAGAAACCGACCCCATAACTTAGGCCGAAGCACAGCACAAACAGCCAGACCAAGAGTTCCGGACGATAATCGACCCGCAGAAAATAGACAGCGGCAAGTGCCATCGCCAAGCCTAACGGCCCCGAAATCTGGGCAGACGCCAGGAATCGATAAGCGCGGTATCCGTTCAGGACGGCCATCAGGTAGGTCGCGCCGACACTCAGCAACACTGCAAAACCGAGCCAACGGATGGAAGCAACCAGGGCCGCATCGTCGGAAGACAGGAAGAACCTCGTCAGAAGCGGTGCCGAAACGAGGATGAACAACGCCATGGCTGCACCCGTTCCGCCGATTAGGCGACTGGCCATGATGCGAAAGCGCAGGCGATCCGACTCGTTCTCCCGTGCGGATAGTCCCTGGACCACCGCATTTGTCCCGCCGTAAGTCGCGGCGATGGTCGCCGCCTGTGCGATCTGGCGGAGCTGTGAAAACAGCCCCACCCCCGCCGGCCCAAGCCACAAAGCCACCACCTTGAAACTCGCGAGCCACAGTAATGCCGAACCGAATACCCCGGCGAAACTGAAATAAACACCCGAGCTCATGGTATCGCTCGAAGACGGCAAACCGGTCAAATCTTGCCCCATCATCAACTCTCCAAATTCAACGGGGAGCGTTTAAGGTTGGAAAGGAGCAATCCCCACAGGAAAAAGGCAAAGATTCCGGGGTATGGCTGCCGCAGCGTGACTTTGAAGTTGCTGTCGATGACCACCAGATAGAGCACGATGGCTGCCAGCCAGACCGTGCCCGGCGGCCAATCTGCCCGTCCCTGCCAGAGCAAATTCAGTGTGCAAATCAAAAGCAGAACAACTGGCAGCAGTGATATCAGCCCGAAGTTATAGGCCGTGTCCAAGTACCAGTTATGTGCACTCGTCTTCACCTCCCGAGGGTAAGGAGCGGGATGCCCTATGAATGCCGTTTTTACGCTTTCGACAATCCCATTCCCGTATAAACTCCAGTCTCCGATACGATCCTGAACATTTCTCGGCGTCTCCCCCCTCCCTAAGGGCTGGAACTTCCCGATATATTTATCAGCCCCCCCAACACCGGCTATGCCGGCTTGATGATTGATAATAACATCCCCCATAACAGATAGATATGCCTGCATCCCAAGAATTGCGACCCCGAACAGAATGATGGCCTGCATCTTCTTGAATCCCTTCAATCGGACAAAAGTAAAGGTACAGACAAACGCCACGAATGCAAAAATTGTCAGAAAAGACAGGCTCTCAATGGCATAGAGATATATGAGTGGCGTCAGGAGGTAGAATGTCTTCTTATATTTATCCCACAGTATCGACATTGAATAAGCAAAACCGCAAACCAGAACCAAAGGAACAAATTGAAAATGCTGATAAATGCTAAAAATATACATATAATGCGTTAGCGTTAGATTACCTTGCACCCACCCCACCAAAAGCTGGACAGGCACAATGAAGAGCAAGACCCCAAGAAATGCCCTGGGAATTACTTTCTTATTATCCTCGATCAATTGTCCCAACACGAGTCCGGTCGTAGGCAATAGAACCTGAATAATCAAAACGACCTTTCTCAATTCGATTTCCGGACCTGCCAGCACCAAAGAAAGAACCATAAGCAGCGCAATGGATGCAATCACACTCAAGGCAAGTGTGGCCCGTCTGTAACGACCTGCCAGCAGGAACAGCCCGCCACAGCATGCAAGCAAGGAAACGGGGAGCGGGAGCTGGCTTATCACCCCTCCGGAATCCCAGACTGGATTGACGCTGTTGTAAATACTTCCGGACAGTTTAAAGAACAGCGGGAACAGTAATCCGATGCCGATTATCCATAAAATCACGTCCTGCCTTTTGATAGGAGCTGTCGTACAGTTTTTTATATCATCCCCCTTATTCTTCTAACGGAACCAGACGGTGCGGTTGACGTAGTCGATGTAGCTCAAGATGATTCGCACAACTTTCTGAGATACGTTGTCAACGTTATAATCAGGCACGAGGGCAAAGGCCCGGCGTTCCGCGGAAGACTGGGACGTGACTACGTCGATAGCGTCGATGACGCTGTCGGCCCGCAGGCCGCACAGGATGAGCGTTCCTTCGTCCATCCCTTCAGGCCGTTCGTGGGCCTGACGGATGGTGACGGCAGGGAAATCCAGGATGGAGGACTCCTCCGTAATCGTGCCGCTGTCGGAAACGACGCAAAAGGCGTTTCTCTGCAGCTTGACGTAGTCGAGAAATCCGAGGGGCTTGAGAAAATGAATGCGCGTGCCAAGGCCGGACACCCCCAGCGACTCCAGGCGCTTGCGCGTCCGCGGGTGCGTGGAAACGATGATCGCCTTGTCGTAGCGGGCATCGATCGCCTTCAGGGCATCCAGGAAATCGCGAAAGTTCGTCTCGCTATCGACGTTCTCCTCGCGGTGGGCGCTGACGACGAAGTAGTCGCCTCGGGCGAGCTCCATGCGATCAAGCACATCGGAAGCGTCGATGGCCGGCCGGTAGAAGGTCAACACCTCCTTCATCGGCGATCCGGTTTTGATCACCGTTTCGGGCTTCAGCCCCTCCATCAGGAGATACCGGCGGGCGTGCTCCGTGTAGGGCAGGTTGATGTCGCTGATGTGGTCAATGATCTTGCGGTTGATCTCCTCCGGGACGCGCTGATCGAAGCAGCGGTTGCCCGCCTCCATGTGGAAGAGCGGAATCTTGCGACGCTTCGCCGGGTAGGCGGCCAGGCAACTGTTTGTGTCGCCAAGGAGCAGAAGGGCATCCGGCTTCACGGCAGCGAAGACCTCGTCCGCCTTCGCGATCACCTGACCCACGGTCTGCGCCACGGTTTCGCCCGCCGCGTCGAGGAAGATGTCCGGCTTCCGGATCGCGAGCTCCTGAAAGAAAATTCCGTTCAACTCGTAATCGTAGTTCTGGCCGGTGTGCACGAACACATGCTCCGTGTGCCGATCGAGTTCGGGAATCACCCGGCTCAGTTTGATAAGCTCCGGACGGGTGCCGACAATGGTGACAACCTTGAGGGCCATGTCGAATACTCCTTTCTCAGGCGTGGTGCTTCATATAATAGGCGCGGTTGGCCAAATAATCGGCATGCATCATGTCGACAAGCGCTTCCCAGGGTGGGGGTTGGTAGCCCGTCGCCCGACGGAAGCGCTCGGAATCAAGGGAACGGTCTTGGACGAAATCGTCGCATGGCTCGATATCAATGGTTTTGCCGTATCGCGCAACAACCTGGAGGAGCAGATCGTATTTGGAGATCGGATCCGAGGAAACGTGGTAGACGCCGGTGAGATCCGTGTTCGGCAGTACGTAGTCGCGGATTATCCCGGCCAACTCGACCGTCGGAAAGCCGGTGTAGATCACCTTGCGAAAGCCTTGGACCTTCTCGGTTTGCGCCAGGAACCATTCGACCAGGCCAAATCCTCCCTTGATCTCATGCCCGATGATAGATGTTCGGAGGGTAACGCAATGTGGGTAGGAAACCTCGCCCAGGAATTTTGTACGGCCGTAGAGGTCCTCGGCGTTAGAGGGGTCTTCTTCCGTGTAGTGGCCCTTCCTTCCATCGAAGACACAATCAGTGCTGATGTGGATTACCCGAACGCCTGCCGGACGACTAATCAGGGCAATCCGGTGAGGGAGCAGGGCGTTGATGGCGATCGCCGTCAGGGGATCTTCTGACAGGGGAAGCTGTTTGACGATGCCGATGCAGTTGATGAGGATATGTGGCTGGACAATAGACAGGGCACGAATGACGCTGTCGAAGTGGTCGGCGTCCACGCTGTCAGTGTAAAAATGTTCAAGAAGGTCCGGCGGGAAGTGCTTTTCCAAACCGGTTAGGTTACGGGCGGTCGTCCATACGTCGTATTCAGAACAGGAAGCGAAATATCGAAGCAGAGTATGGCCCAACATGCCTGTGCCGCCAAGAATTAGAATACGCTTTTTTTCATTCATGATGTTGGCACCTATTTACAGATCGATCTTGCCTGTCTCCAGAGCCCGCCGGACGAAGTCGAGCTTCATCAGCAGTTCGATCAGGCCGTCTTCGTCCAGGCGGCAGGTGTTGTGGGAGTTGTAATCGTCCTGACGGGAAATCCGGGTCTCGCCCACTGTAAAGTAGCATGAGTAGTTCAGATCCCGCACGTCCGAGGGGATGCGGTAATAGTCGCCCATGTCCTCGGCATTGGCCATCTCCTCCCGGGTGAGGAGGGTTTCGTAGAGCTTCTCCCCGTGGCGGGTACCGATGATCCGGATCTCGTTTTTTGCATTGAAAAGCCGTTTCAGGGCGTTGGCCAGGGTCTCGATGGTCGCCGCCGGCGCCTTCTGGACGAAGATGTCGCCTGGCTTTCCGTTTTGGAATGCATAAAGGACGAGATCCACCGCGTCGTCGATGGACATCATGAAGCGGGTCATGTCGGGATCCGTCACCGTGATGGGCGCGCCCGTGAGGATCTGGTGGATGAAGAACGGGATGACCGATCCACGGGACCCCATGACGTTGCCGTAGCGGGTACCACAGAAGATCGTGCCGGTCTCGCCGTAGGCGCGCGCCTTGGCCACCATCATCTTTTCCATAAGCGCCTTGGACATCCCCATCGCGTTGATGGGGTAGACCGCCTTGTCCGTGCTCAGGACGATCATGTTCTTCACCCTGCCGGCCAGGGCGGCGTTCATGACGTTCTCCGCGCCGAGGCTGTTCGTGCGCACGGCCTCGAGGGGGAAAAACTCGCAGGAGGGCACTTGCTTGAGCGCTGCGGCGTGGAAGACGAGATCGACTTTGATCATCGCCGCCAGGATGCTGTCGTAGTCGCGCACATTGCCGAGGTAGAAGGAGACCTTGGGGTTCTTCAGGGCGTTGCGCATCTCGTCCTGCTTCTTCTCGTCGCGGGAAAAGATCCGGATTTCCCGGACATCCGTCTCCAAGAACCGGTGCAGGACCGCATTGCCGAAGGTTCCGGTGCCGCCTGTAATCAGGATGGTCTTGTTTGAAAACATGTCCTGGCTCCTCTTCTTTTCGTCTTTATCCCCTTCCGCAATCAGAGATTCGCCGGAAGGACCGATCGGCAATCTTCTTATTCATCGCTTCGAATAGCTCAATATAACGATCGACCATGCGTTCCCAGAGAAAGTTGGCTCTCACGTACGTCTCCAGCTTCTGCCCCATCCGACGCAACCGGTCACGATCACCCAGCATAGAGGTCAACCCCTGCTGCAGGGCCTCCGCGGTAGCCGCAACGACTCGTCCACCTCCCGCCGCTTCCACCTCGTTGAAACCGCACTGGTCCGTTATGAGGACGGGGGTCCCCGTGATCCCCGCCTCGAGCACCACGATCGACATGGCCTCCTGGCGGGACGGAATGACGAGCATGTCCGCAGCGTGAAGTGCATGGGATTTGTCTTCACCGCCCACATGGCCCGGGAAATGCACCCGGGCCATTAACCCTTCGCTCGTCGATCTGGCCTTCAGTTCGCGCAGCATCCCACCATCCGGACCTGCAAATACGAGGTGGTGAGGGAACCTCTCCTTTCGCACAGCCCGGATGAACGCCTCCAGAAGCAGGTCAGGCCCCTTGATCGGATTCAAACGGCCCAGGAAAAGAAGGATGGGTATGGAGATGTCCGGCAATCCGTATTTCTTCCTGAATCCCCGATCATCCCTCCGGGTGAGCCCTTCGGGATCGATTCCGTTGGGAATGACGGAAATCCTTTCTGCCTCTGCCCCGTACCTTTTGAAATCCTCCACCTCCCGGGGTGATATGGCTATGCAGGAGGCAGCCTGTCGGACGATCTTTTTCCCGATTACGAGATTGTAAATCTTCTTGATGAATTTAGATCGACCAAAGAGAGGAAGGGCGCCGGCCGGGCACACGGCATAGGGCTTCCCGTAGCGGCGTGCATACAGGAAGACCAAGGCGTTCAGGATTGTCCAGTGGTTCATCATATGGATGACATCGGCGGATGACACCAGCACCGACAGGGTGTCCCGGGAAAGGGAGGGAACAAAATACCGCTCGATCAGGCAGGGCAGGGTTGCAATGCGTACCGCTCCGGCACTCGCCCGCATGGACTCCGTCACGCCCACGTCCAGCGTAAGGATCGTGCAGTCCACCCCGCGCATGGAGAGGAAACGGCTCACCTGCATGATGCGTTCAGCCGTGCCTCCCCCCCTGACAGGGTCTAATATGTTGTTCACATGAAGAACCTTCATGTCTTCTGTCTATACCATTCCGAAAAAAGGGACAGACCCTCGGAGAATGTGAGCTGTTTTTCAAATCCGAACGCAAGAATCTTCCGCCCGTCATAAACCAGATTCGGATTCAGGTTCGTTCTGCCGGCCGCCCGAAGCAGGCTTTTCAAGACAAAGAAGGGCACCGATACCGGGGGCACCTGGTAAGCCCGGCAACCCAGTTCCTTCATCAGGAAGGTCTCCACGTCACGGAAGTTGTTGGACGGATGCTCATCGTCCGAGACGATGAAGATCTCGCCGTCGACAGTCCGGGGGGTCTTCACGAGAAAGGCAATGGCTGACACCACCGTTCCTATGCAGACGAGGTTCATCCGTCGCCGCTGATAAATGCATGATCGGAGATAGTTCCGCGCCCTGCTGCCCGTCTGCAGGTCAACAGCGAGCGTGACGAGGTTGCGCCCCCCGTTACCGAAAACCGCAGTGGGCCTGAGGATTACCCTTTCGAACCGGCCTGCCGATCGCCTCAGTAACCGCTTTTCCATGGCGTTCTTGGTCATTTCGTACGGCAGCAGGGGGTTGACGGGGGTGTCTTCTGTGACCCTGTCCACGGGGACACGGCCCGCGACCACCGCTGTGCTGCAATGGACCAGCCGCCGGACACGCGCTCGCGTGCAGGCCTCGATCAGGTTGTCGATGGCGGCCATGTTTCTTTCCAGGGAGTCTCCGGCCAGGTAAGCCAGATTTACGACCGTGCAACCTTGTTCGAGGAAATCCTCCAGGGAGCCACTCTCGAGAAGATCCCCCCTCGCGATCTTCACCTGTCCGTTGTCCTGGCGGCCAGCGAGCCGTTTTCTGTGCTCCAGGAGGTGAAGAGTGTCATCCTCGCAGCGCGCGAGATGATCGACCAAGTTCACTCCGATGTAGCTGCTCGAGCCTGTGATCGCGATGACGCCCATGGAGAAACCGCTTCCGTGGAATCAGTATCAGACGCTGCCCAGCAGGGCATCTCAGGCGATACCCGCCCACTCCTGCAGGAAAAAGGCACTGTGCTGAAGCGAATAGCCGTTGGGGACCAGGCCCCGCCAACCCACCGGCACAGGCCGCAGTGGCAAGGACCGCATCTGAATCGACGAAAAATGCCGGCGGAATTCCCGGTAGGCACGCCTCATGTGGAAAGCCGCTACATCGCCCGAAGAGCCGCTGAAGACCAGCATCGACGCCCTGCTCCCCTTTTTCAGCATCGCGCCCTGCTGGCCGCCTCGTCGAGAAAGACGGGAGTCTTCATACCGGTGGCCTCGGCACTCCGGCTTCTTGAAATCCGGAGCCTGTCGTATGCGTCTTCCACGATCCTGGCCGAAAATAGGCCCCGCACGTGGCTCAATATACCATGCAGCAACGACGGAGTCTCGTTCCCGGGCGAACGATCGCCGCCTCCTTCCATCGTGAGCATCTTCAAGTAATTTCTCAGCAGAAGGTACTCGATGTCCCGGTCAGGAATATCTGTCTTTCTCAGCAACTGCCGAAAAAGGTCGCCAGCCTCCTCCGCCTTCCGCCTCCCGAGATCCCGAGGCCCGAAAACGAAGAGGCGATAGACGCCTTCCGCCTCTTCCAGCGACAGATCGGAACCCGCCAAGGCGCGTGCAAGCTCCACGATGATCCGGGATGCCTCCTGGACGGACCGCCCTTTCCCGTGGGAAGATCCGAAGCTGCTGGGTGTCACGAGGTAACCAGTGAGAATCTCATCCAGATTCCAGAACCGATACCCGTTGCGGAGGGCGCGGGCCCAGAGATCATAGTCCGCAAGAACCCTGTAGGATTCATCGTACCCGCCGAGAGCGAGAATCCTCTCCCGCCGGACCATCACACTCACGTGGATCACCGGACAGGCAAAGAATATCCTCTGTAGGATAACAGAGCGCCTGTTGATCATGAAGACATTGCCGCAGAAGCCACCCGCCTCATCGTACTGATATGCCGCGGTGCCCAGAATGTCGACATGGGGGTTTGTTTCGAGATATTGAACCTGCTTTCGAAAACGTTCCGGTGCAGATATATCGCCGGCATCCGTCCTGGCCAGAAAGGTGCCCCGGGCCTTCCGAAGCCCGACGTTCAGAGAGGCGGTCTGGCCGATGTTGCGGCCGTTGTCGACGAAGACAATCCTGTCGTCCCTGTACTCCGCCACGACTTGCTGCGACCTGTCGGTGCTGCCGTCATTCACGATGATGAATTCGAAATCGGCGAATGTCTGCGACAGGATCGAATCGAGGGTGGGCCTCAGAAACGTCTCACCGTTGTAGACGGCCATCACGACGGATATTTTCGGAGTGGACATGCGAAGAAGCTACCAAAAAAGGCGAAAAGAAACGTGCGTGGTCTCGACCCCAGAATGGAGTAAGAACTGTGAGTGCGCAGCGCGCGCAAATAGAATTTCCCCTGTCTGTCCGGGCGACGCGGAACGGCCGGAACTCTTTTCAGTCTGCAACCAGCCGGTCGAGAGCGTCAACATTCCAGGGCACGAACATCTTTCTGCAATAATCATAGGAAGCCTTGAAATCCTGCAGTCGGGTGTTTCCGTCTTCCTGGAGATCGCCCCTGATAACGCCCTCCAAATCCCCTGGTGATGCGACGGCAACCCGGAAAGGGCCCAGTTCATACAGGGGATCTATGGACAGCTCGTCAATCCGCTTCAGGTAGATGGGCCGCAGGCCAGACAGGACAGCCTGAACAATCGCTGTGCTGCCCCTGTAAAGGGCCCAGCGGCATCGTTTCAGGTCCTGTTCCATGGACATCCGGGACATTTCGATATTTCCAGGAAGATCACGCAGACGGTGATTCTTTGCAGCCAGCGCCTCGAAGGAAATAACAGGATGCAGCCTCCAGACAAAGCGGATCATTGGGAACTCCCTTGCACAGGAAAGGGAGAAATTGAAGAGGATATCGCATTCACTGGCGATCCCCTCCGGGATGACCAGGCAGGCCGGTCCATCCGGGAGGCTTCCCTCATGCTTGCGAAGCGGGCCGTCACTGCCGGCGGGCTGTCCTGCGGAGCCCCGGCCGGAGCCCAGTACCGTCAAGGGTATTCCCCTGAGCGCCGCCTCCTGCGCCAGTTGCGCCTGCGTCACATCTCCGGCCGTCAATATGCGATCCGGATCGTACGGAGGACCGAGACGGCGCCGGACGGCATGCTGAAATCGGAAAAGCGCCGCGTGCTGATAGCCCACGCACAGTACGTCCTTGCTTGTTTTTCGGGCTGCCGCGAACGTCACCCGCTCCCAGGAATGACCCTCGTGGGTCACCACGATGACCCTGGGGCTCAGTCTGCGCACAAGATCGCCGACTTGTAGCGCCATGCGCAGTGCAACGATCGTCCTGCCCGACACGGCCTCCTCCGACGCCCGTACCCATACACGCCGCTGGAATTCGACACGTTCCCCCCGTGACTGTTCCCTCAGCCGCGCCGATTCCTTCTGCAGGCCCGATCGGAGGTGTCGTTCCTCCGCAGGCTGGAGGGAATCCGAGAATACCACCCTCGGGACCACGCTCCCTTCCCATCTGGCGACCATCGGTCCCGGATTCCTGCCCGTATGATTGATGAGGGCGATCACTGCGGAACGGCCACGGGCGGTCAGTTCGTTCGCCACCCCGCCAAAATAGAAATCCTCTGGCTGCCCAGCCTGGGAGTCGTTCAGGAGGTGGGAAACAAACAGAAAATCGACTTTCTTCGGGAGGGTTCCCGGCCCGACCCACGGCTGACCGTCTGAATACAGCGGGCGAAGTGCCTGTTTGAGCCATCCTGCCCTCCTGCGCAACCAGGCTGGCGCGGAACCCACGACCGCGCTTTTACCGGGTTGAAAAAGATCCTCGTAAGCCGCCAGGAATACCGGGTGTTCACGAACGATGTGCAGCCAGGGTATGGCGATCCGCTCCATCGTTGAGTCAGGTGCCTGCAGCACCTGATCGCAGCCGTCACAAAGCCGCCTGTATTGTTCTTCGTTCACTTTGAGACAGGGGTGCTTTTCACCGCTGACGCACTCAGGGTTCGCTCGAGCAAATCTCGCTGTTCGGGATTCCGCTCTATGTAGGAAAGCACAATGTCCGCTTCGCCGGGTTCATTGACCGAGGGCAGGCTCGGCTGGACGGGAACGGACCGCAGGGTGTATCCATGTTCGATGATGCGCATCTGCTCGATGAACTCAGCGCGTTCGATCGGTGACGCGGGCAACGCTTGGAGATGAAGAAGGAAATCCTTCCGGTAGGCAATGATCCCCAGGATCTTTCTCACAAACGACTGCTGCACGGCGAGGGGACTGAAACAGGGGGATCGGCGAAAGCAGTAGAGGATTCGGCCGGACTCGGATACGGCACACTTCACGAATGAGTGGCGATCCAGCTCTTCGTCATGGTCGATCGGTCCCGTGGCGTTCCAGGCATCTCCATCCGGTTCCGCCGCGATTTCCCGGGCGAATTCGTCCAGGTGGCGCGGCAGTAGGAGTGGCTCGTCACCCTGCAGCAGGATGACATGGGAACAGTCGATGTCCCTCACGGCTTCCGCAACCCGGCTCGTCCCGTTGGTGTGCGTGTTCGCCGTCATGGTGACCTTCCCGCCGTAGCCCCGGACGGTCTCGGCGATCTCCTCGTCGCACGTCGCCACGTGGATTTCCGAAACCGCATCGGCCAGGAGCGCCCGGCGCCGGACGTGCTCGATCATGGGAAGCCCGTGAAAGGGGAACAGGATCTTGCGTGGAAATCGAACCGAGGCGAGATGTGCGGGAATGACGGCTACGATTTTCGCTGGCATGGGACTCCTATTGAGGAAAGACGCCGCAGTCCACGTTGATGCACTGGCCCGTGACCGCCGACGCCGCTTCCGAGGCGAGAAACACGCACATGGCGGCGACTTCCGATCCGTCCGGCAGCCTCTTCAGCGCGGCATTGTCGTTTGCGAATTGCGAGATGAACGCCCGGGGGTCCCCCTTGGCCGGACTGTGAGGACCTTTCAGGGCCTGGATCAGGCCCTCGGTGGGAACCAGCACCGGGCACACGGCATTCACCCGGATCCCCCGAGGCCCGACCTCCTTGGCCAGCGCCTGGGTCAGGCCGTTCATCCCGAACTTGGAGGCGCAGTAAGCCGAGTTGTTCGCACTCCCCCGCTTTCCCGCGATGCTGGACAGGTTGATGATGCTGCCCCCATCGCGCATCGCCCGCACCGCGGCCTTACATCCCCAGAAAGCGCCCTTGAGATTGGTGCCGATCATGTCGTCGAAGAAGGCCTCGTCGATCTCGCCGATCGGACGCCATTCGGAGAAGCCGGCGTTGTTGACGTACGCGTCGAGCCTGCCGAATTTTTCCAGCGCGCATTCGACAAGCGCCTGGTGCGCCTTTTCCTGTCTCACGTCTGCCTTCACGAAGGTCACCTGGTCACGGAACCTGCCTCCCGGGGCCGACTCTCGCCGCGCACCCACAATCACCGCGTAGCCGGCAAGGGCAAAAGCCTCTGTGATCATTAGACCGATACCCCGATTTCCTCCGGTAACAACGACTGTTTTTTCACTCATTATTTCACTTCGCCCCTTCTCGAATCAATGCCTCAAATACCGAACCGTCAGATGGTCATGCAGGAGAACCCGCCGTCCACGGCGATTTCGGCCCCCGTGACGAAGTTGGCCGCATCGGATGCCAGCCACAAGACGGCCCCGATCAACTCGTGGGGCTCGCCGTAGCGACCCATGGGGGTGTGCCCCAGAATGGCAGCCTCGCGCTCCGGGGTGATGAAATTCCTGCGGTTCCACTCCGTCGGGAAGAAGCCGGGACGAAGCGCGTTGACCCTGACCCCTCTCCCGGCCCACTCCCGTCCCAGGTTCTGGGTCAGGTTCCGGATGCCCGCCTTGGCGACCGAGTAGGCGAACGCCTTGGAGAGCGGAGGACCTGCGGACGCGGAGGAGATGTTGATGATGGACCCGCTTCCCCTGTCCACCATGTGTTGCCCGAAGACCTGGCAACCGAGAAACGTTCCCGTGATTTGCGACTCCAGGACGGCGTTCCAGTCTTCCAGGGAGATGTCGAAATAGGGCTTGGGACTGTTGATCCCCGCTCCGTTCACGAGGACATCGACCCGGCCGAAGGCGGCGAGCACCTCGTTCAATGCCCGCTCGTGATCTTGTTTCTTCGACACGTCGACGGCACCGGAAATCGCCCGGTCGAAGCCCTCCGCCTTCAACTCCTCCTCGACCGCCCGGGCCTTCTCCGGTCGGAGGTCCAGAATCGCAACGGCGCAGCCGGCACGCGCAAAGCCCCTCGCCATCTCGCTGCAGAGATGTCCCCCGCCGCCGATCACCGCGGCCACCTTGCCCCGGAGATTGAAAAGGTGCACGAGATATTCCCCGCCACCAGGCATATCGCTCATCGCTTTCCTTTCAGGCTCGCATAGCCCTTGCGAATCAGCCAGTCCACGATCCCGTAGCGGGGACGGTCCGGCCGGTCCCGGAAAGACACATTCACGGATTCCCCGGCCCGGGGGCCCTTCCGGATAAAAACCGCCGTTTCCGCCGTCCCCGTATCGGTGAAGTAGAGCTCCTTGGGCAGATAGCGATAATTCTGTCCCCCGAGGACTTCGTAGTTGCGGCTTACGACAATACTCGCAACATCCGCACTCTCTTTGATCTTCCGGACCATTTCGTCCGTATTCAGGACGATGTAGGGAACCCAGAATCGGTCCCAGTGAAGCTGGCACGACCTTTCGACGTCCAGCACCGTTTGACCCACATCCCTCGTTCTCAGCCGCAGGACGACAGCCTCCCCGCTGAGGTCGATCAGCCCTCTCAGGAAAGCGTAGGGGTCCTCCTGGTGCATGACCACATCCCGGCACCACAACACGTCCGGCTGTCCATACAGGCTCCGGATCTCGTCAAAACCGGACGTGAGCAGGTGAAACCGCCCCCCGGGAAACTTCGCCCTCGCCCGCTCGATGGCAGGCGCGGAGATGTCGAAGCCGGTGTATTGAAAGCGGCTCATGAACCTGGAGATGTAGCGGTAGAGCTCGCCGGTGGCGCATCCTATCTCAAAAAAGGCGTCGCCCCGGATGCCGCCCGCGTACTCGTTCAGCAGGCGACCTTCGTTGAAGCTTTCGTAATGCCTCCTGACCATGTAGGTCGGCATCGCGGCGAGATAATCAAACACGTCGGCGTGCGTTTGATCTCCCCACGCATCCTTCTCCGACACCGTGTGCATGTTCTTTGCCGTCATCCGCCGGATTTCCTTTCGGAAGGGTTGTTATCCCTTCATCGTTTCGATCAGGCGATCCATCTGTTCCGCCCACTTCCAGAGCACGAAGAGGTCCGAGCTCAATATGGCATACGTGTAACCCAGGTCGAACAGCCCCTGAACGCTTTCCGTCGTGGCGTCGACCACCTGGGTTCCGCAGCTCTTCTTGAACCGTTCGCAGGCCGCGATCACCTTGCGTGACGCCTCGACCACCAGCGGGTGGGAAGTCTGTCCCGGCACCCCCAGTGACCCGGAAATGTCATAGGGTCCAACCATGACACCGTCGACCTCATCGAAGGCCAGGAGTTTCTCGATGTTCTCGACCCCCTGGATGGACTCGACCTGGATGATGAACGTCGACGTCGCATTCCAGGTCTCCACATAGCGGTCGAAGTCGAAGCCGTAGGCCTGGGCGCGGTTGACCCCGAAACTCCTCCGGCCGACGGGGGGATATTTCAGGTGACCGACGAGGGCCTCGACCTCTTCGGCCGTGTTCACCATCTGGATCAGGAGACCGTCGGCGCCCGACTCCAGGAGCGGCTTGATCCAGTCGTTCGAGTGGGAGACCGGCCGGGGGAGGCACGGCACACCCTCGAACTGGCTCGCCGCGATGATGCGCTGCGCCTGCTCCACGGACACGGTGGAGTGCTCCATGTCGATGGCAATGAAGTCGAAGCCGGCACGGGCAAACGTCTCGGTAATCGAAGGGTGGGCGTAGGAAACCCAGCCCCCAAACAGGCGCTCTCTGTTTCTCAACTTCTCTTTCAGCGTGCTGCGGATTGAAAACAGGTCATTCATGGGTTCCCCTTCCTTGGACCATCTCCGGAATGCACATTAGATCGGCAGGCTCAGACCGACAGGCGAACGAGCCGGTGCCGAATCGGCCCGTCGTAGGGCCTGTAAAAGGGCGGCCGGGCCGCGTAATAATGCTGATGCCATGGACAAAGCTCGTCGATCAGGATCTGGTCGCCGGGCCACCACGGATAGTTCGCGAAACGGGTCACCGTGCCGTCGGGGAGCATTTTCTCCTCCCGGTTGCAGCAGTAGAACAATGTCGGCCGCTTCCCGGCAATGGCGCGCAGATCGTCGAAATACCCGGCGATTACCGGAGGATCCATTTCCTGCATGGATACGACGTTGAATGCCATCCCAATGGGACAATGCCTGAGCAACGCGTGATGCTCGGCCTGGATGGCGACCACACTCCGCCAGCCGTTGGAATCCTCTCCGGCCGCCAGCACCTGGTGGAGCCCCTCCGCATCGGTCACAAGATTGACGGCACCCTCAAATTCGTAGGCCCCCATCCATAGCCGGAGATACCAAAGGTCAACCAACAGCGTCTTCGTCAGGTTCACCAGGACGACACGACCCGCCGACCCGCTGGCAAGCAGCAGAGCCGTCAGGGAAGCGAAACCATCTCCGATCACACACAGGGTCGCCTGGGGTGAAAAGGAGTCTCGTGACATCTGTTTGGTGAACGAGAGCGTCAGGACCTGGCGCAGCACGTCCAGATCGTAGGCCCGCCCCTGCCTGTCCGCCATTTGCTCGCCCCCAGGCCGTCGATCATCGGGAAGTCATCGAATTTCGCACCCATCCGGCGGTAGGGCCTCTGGAGCAGACGGTGAGTTACCCGTCGCACCCCCCGATAAGGCCTTCCACTTCCACCGAAGCCTTGCAGCCCTTCGAAACCGTTGCCCTGGAAACGAAATGTGGAGTGAAATCTCTGCCAATGCGAAGAAGCTCCCGGATCCTTGCCGCTTGCGACGGCATCCGCCAAGTAGGCAATCGCCTCCCCGCCCCGGTGGATCATTCGTCGATTCCGAGCAGGGCCTTGACAGCGGGGTGCAAATGCAGAAGCCCCACCAGTTCGTTCTTCTCGTTGACGACCGGAAGATCCCAGATTTGTTTTTCCCCCATCAGTTCAACCGCATGCCGGAGAGTGTCCGTCGGGCAGATCGTTATCGGCGACTTGATCGCGTGCACGATCGCATCGTCCACGAAGAACGCAGAAAACGGCTTCTGAACCTTGAGCAGTTTGCGCCGGACATCCCCATCCGTGATGATGCCCAGCAGCTTGTTGGCACCATCGACGATGCAGGCGATGCCCAGCCTCGATCTCCCCATCGCATCGAGAGCCTCTTTCAGGATCTCCCTCTCGTCGATGACGGGGAACCGGTCCAGTGGCAGCATGACCTGACTGACCCTCATGGTTTCATTCTTCCCGATGGACATTGTCTTCTCCATATTTGTCCAATAGTTCCAACCGCAGCTCGTGCACGGCCTTGGCCTGGCGGAGAATGATCTCCAGGAACTTGATGTCCAGGACGGTATTTGCATCGGACATCGCGTGGTCGGGGTCATCGTGCACTTCCATGAACAGGGCATTGACTCCGCAGGCCACCGCAGCACGGACCAAGTGGGGGATGAACTCCCGCTGACCGCCGGAAACGTTCCCCATGGATGTCGGCAACTGGATCGAATGGGTGGCATCGAAACACACGGGGTAACCGGTCTCCGCCATAATAGGCAGACACCGCATGTCGTTGACCAGCATGTTGTAGCCCAGGAAGGTTCCCCGGTCCGTCAACAAGATCTGGTAATTGCCGTTGGCTTCAATCTTTCGGACGGAGTTCTTCATGTTCCATGGACTCATGTACTGACCCTTCTTCAGGTGAATGGGCCTTTGCGTATGAGCCGCGGCGCGAAGGATCGAGGTCTGGCGGCAGAGGTATGCCGGTACCTGCACCATATCACAGACCTCGCCGGTTGCAGAACCCCAGGCCGGATCCGAAAAATCGGATACGATCGGAATCCCGAATTCCTGGCGCACATCGGAAAGAACCCGCAACCCATGGTCCAGCCCGAGCCCGTGGAAACTGTCCGGCGAGGAGCGGCAGTCCTTGTCGTAGCAGGACTTGTAGATCCAAGGGATCTCCACCCTCTCGCAGATCCTGCGGATCACCTCGGCCATTCGAAAGGCGTGCTCCCTGCTTTCGAGAGCGCAGGGTCCGCCAATGAAAACCAATGGCAGGCGGTCGCCGATCCTGACTCTGGCCACATTTCCGTAACCAACCTCAATTGTTGTCTTTCTCATTCAACTTTTCCCGATTTACAGCGACTTCGTATACCTGAAACCATCCTTTACGGGAAGGATCAGACTTTTTACAAGATGATAATTTCTCTTGGTCAGGACATTCAGATGAGCACCAAGATACAGGTAGGCAGCCAGCGCAGCCAGCTTGAAGATCAGCCGGGCCTCGTAGGCAACACCCCAATGTCGGAGCATGACCAAAGAGATGGAAGACCCGAAGAAGAGTGCAAAGACCAGGATGATCTTCCCGTACTCCCACTGGATCGCGTAGTAGTGCTGCTGCACCCTGAACGTGACTGCTCCCGAGATCAGGCCCGCCGTGAGCGCACCCCATGCCGCCCCTATCGCACCCCACTGAAGGATGAATGGGATATTGATCGCCACATTCAACCCGATGCTGACCATAGTAAGCATCGAGGTGATATGGGTCTTTTTAGCAAAAATCAGTTGTGGCTGTTTGCCGAAGAAGTACGATCCATAAAGCATCGACAGGATGATGACGATATCCGTGGCACCATGGTAGGAAGGCGGGGTCAGTACATAGATGATCTCCTCGGCAAAGAGTGAAATCAGGATGCCGACGGAAATTGAAATGTACAGGAACGGCGTTAGATACCGGCCGATTGATTCGCCGCCTTTGTCTCCCATGTTGAACATGCGCTTGTACACCTGTGGAGAAAAGACATTCTGAATCGCCGTCATGTAGGTGAACACGATGTACCCGACCTTCTGCCCGATGCTGTAGACGCCGACACCCCCGACGGTATTCAGCAACCCGATCATGTATTTGTCGAACTGGCTGCCCAATACGCCAAAGAAGATCCTGGGGGTCAGGGGCAGACTCAATCGCAAGGAATCCATGAGAGCTTTCCAGTCCAGCGAGAAGGGAAGTGTTCGGATGAACCGACAGGAAAGAATGGAGAGAATGATGCAGCTCGCCCAGATCTGGCCCCACACGAGACCGATGACGCCGATGCGCAGATACACCACCAGGAAGAGAGAGAAGAGGACCGCAAGGAGGCTCTCATCGATTGTGTACCACGCGAAGGCCTTGGCATCTTCGGTGTTCTTATAATAGGTCAGGTAATAGGCTTTCAGCCCCACAATTCCCGTGGCACAATATGCCCAGAAGAGAATGTCGGCGTGAGCAGAGGAACCGATAATCCATTGGGCCAGCGAATCCTTGAACAGGTATGTCAATAATCCGCAGAGCAGGAACGCTGCGGCGACGAAAAGCAGGGTCGAATACAACAATCCCGCAACATTCACGGCCCCCTTGTACTCAAAAAAGTTCCGCTCGTATCCGACCGTCAAACCGAAATTCGCAATCCCGTTAACAAAGACGGCATAAACGTAGGAAAGACCGAGGACGCCGTAATCCTCCGTTGTGAGAATTCTGGTAAATATTGGCAGCGTGATGATGGGGATGGCATTGCCGAGGATGACGGGGACCAGATAGATCAGGCTGTTCTTGATCTGCTTGCCGGTCATTCTGCAGCGCAGAGGAGATCGCGGAATCGCTCGATCGCCTTCCCGTCCCGGAACGGATCGATGAGCGGGTGCCCCTCGGGTATTGGGTTGTCGTATCGATTCTCTCTGTTCCTCATGTGTTTCAGTACTGTGTCTTTCAATTCGTCATAGCCGTGCGTGACGACGTGATCGAACTCCGAATAGATGTTGCTCCTGTAGATTCCCTGCGGATCGTGCCAGAGCGCGGGCCGATCCACGCTGAGGGCCTCGATGGTCGGTGAAGTGAACGGGAAGGATATGCACAGGTCCGAGTCGCCGATCAACTGCGACGTGTCGGCATCCCTCGTGAAGACGTGAATGCGGGGATTGGCGGACAAGTCGTCGAGTATCCCGAGCAATTGCGACCCCTTGACCGGGTCCGCCTGCAGATGGAGTCCCTTTGCCTTCTTCTCCTTCACAATCACCGACGTCTGCCCCAGTTCGTCCGCCAGTCGCCGGATGTCCTCGAGGAAAGCGATTGCCTCGTCATACGACGTAATGCCGTTCACGGTGTACGTGGATGCGAACACAACGATCTTGAACCGGTCGTCCAACGGTTCCCGGCCCGTCTCGAACACCGACGAAAAGATCGATCCGCTTCCCTTCCTGATGTGCTGCGACCACACGCACCCGACGGTCTTCGTGTCCTGAAACGAGCCCGGATGCATGGCAAAATACTCGGCCAGGTAGTCGTACCACGTAAGGAAATGATCGTAATGGAGATATGTCCAGAAGGGATGGCGATTCCAGGGGCCGTCCTCATCCCTGAAATTGAGACCGAAATTGCTGGCGTCCGTGTAATACCAGGTCGTTGCGCCGCTCTGCTTCAGGGCGATGTTTCTGGACACGTGGACGTCTCCGAAGTCCGCGTGAGTGATGAAATTCTTTAGTTCTATCCGGGACAGGATGTACTTCCATCGCAGATAGTTGAACAGGTTCGCCGCAGCCCCCTCCACCTCCCTGTAACCGAAGGGGAACTCGCGCAGCGACGCCTGCAGCAGGCGCCACCATTTCTTCCCCTCGGAGAAGAACGTCCCGGGGGCGGGAAGCAGGACGACATCCGAGCCCAGCGCGCGCAGGGCTGCGACGTGTTCCGGCTGCAGGGGAACCAGCGGGAAGAAGGCCGTTTCCGATTTCCGGATCTTCTCTCCGTCGATCAGGAAGTCGGGCCCTCTCATGTTTCCCCTGAACTGCCGCTGCGGTGAATTGATCGCCACGCCGAACCGGTATTCTCTTCGGGGAACGTCGGGCCTGCCGGAAGGAGCCAGGCTGGCAAGAGACTGAAGGAGCAGCTTGACGAATATGCTTGAGCCCCTGATCAAAGCTTCCGTGTGCGATCGTCTTTTCGATGATTCCGAAAACTGGATTTGATCGCCCGTTAGAATATCAATTCCGCCGGCTTCGGCAATCAGGGATTCCAGTGCCCGGTACAGACGGACATCGATCCGGGAATGAACGACGATTCCCCCGGGCCCCAGTGCACTCAGAACCCTTTGCAGGGTGATATTCATGGAAAAAAAGATCGCGAGTTGCTCGCACAGCCGCTTCTTGAAGATCCGCTCCGCCTCCCCGGAATCCAGGAGAGCGGTCATCGCGGATAGCAGACGCTCATGTTTCGAACGGTACGATGGATAGACTTGTTCGATGTGCTGGACGGCTCTCTCGGCAGCCAGGAAATAAATCTCCTTCGAACCGATCGACCCGGCGGTGACCAGGTGAACGCGGCCTTCCCCGACGAGACTCTCTATGAACGGGGGAAGCTGGGCTGGGAAGAACATCAGCTCCCCCTGGTGGTGATACGCGTGGAACGGCTCCACGACGTGGACGCGGATTCCCCGGCGGATCTGTTCGAGCACAAAGCCCCGGTCCCGCTCGCTCGGCGATTCCAGGAGAAGCCTTGCCGGTGCTTTCATTCGCTCGTCTGTCCGCCCTCCGGGATGGATTTTGCCCTGTACTTGCCCGATTTGATGAGCTGGTCATCCGACAGGTCGAGCTTCAGCTTGTCCCGGATCCTTCTCAGGTGGTCGTTCACACATTTTTCAAGGTTCCCGCTTGACATCCCCGTCAGGTTGACCCTGAGGTCCTGACGGTCGCCCATGTCCATCAGGTAAGCCTCTTCGTCTTCGATGTATCCGTGCTGCCGGGCATATTCGTAGATCGGGGTTCCCGGCTGTGGAAGGAGAAAACCGGAACTCGGATAGATGTCGTTCTGATAGCACAGCTCGAATGTCTCCCGGATCGTCTCCTCCGTTTCCTCCGGGTAACCGAGCACGAGACTCGTCCAGCTGACTATTCCGGCCTTCTTCAAGGCTTTCGCCTGCTCTACAAAATCGTTGGGGTCCAGTTTCTTGTTCATGCTCTTCAGGATGTTCCGGTTGGCGGACTCCAGGGAATAGCCCAGTCCGACGCACCCCGCTTTCTTCATTTTCTTCAATAAGCCGAGATCGTTCATTGAAAAGAGATCGCCTCTACAGGCTGCCGTCCAGTGGAAATGAAGTCCCGACCCGAGAATGGCGTCCATCAGCACTTCCGTCTGCCTGACCGACAGCAGGGTGAGCTCATCCCAGAAATTGATATAGTTGACTTGGTACCGTTTCTGAATTTCGGATATTTCCTCAATGATGTTGGAGGAACTGCGGTAGCGGTACTTGTCGTTTCGGAAAACATGGTAGCAGAATGTGCACTTGAAAGCGCACCCTCGGGCTGTATTCACCGGGAACGCCCTTATTTTCTCCATTTCCATGGGATAGGGCTCGGAAACGTATTTGCAGGACATCTCCAGGTAACGCTGAACATCGAAGAGCTCCCATTCCGGGAAGGGAATCTTGTCTATGTCGGCTATGATCTTTCGGGGGGGGGTCTTCTTAATCTGATCCTGGTCTCTGTAGTAAATCCCATCGACGGTCTGCAGGTCTCCGCCCTGATCCAGGCAGTCCAGAACGTCGACAATCGTTACGTCACCCTCACCGATAACCGCAATATCGACCGCCGTATTTTGCAGGAGCGTCTCGGGGACAGAACTGGCAACCGAATTTCCGACGATGACCCATGCGGTTGGGTGGACCTTCTTCACAATCCGCGTGAGCTCCTTCACAATTTTGTAGCCGGTCACGATGCATCCGAAACCCACGGCATCGAAATCCATAGCCCGGAGACGGTCTTCCAACTCGCCATATCCGATGCGGTCGGCGTCCATATCGATTATGCTCAGGTCGTGCCGGGAACGATGAACGGCACTGGCGACATAACTCAAACCGACGGGATAGAGTATTTTTTCCACATCCTGTCTCAAACAGATATTGATCAGCAGTATTTTCAAGAGACACCCCTTCCGTTCCTTATTTTCGCATCAAAGGCCTGTGACGGCTTTCCACCTTGAGGGGATTCAGATCGAAGACATCGTTGATCGCCGCGAGAAAGATGACGTCCGCGAAGCTGTCGATGTGGCGGAATTTGCCGCTGACACGATAACGCTCGGCAAAACCAGCCCTCAGAAAGCAATTGAGGCTGTCAACATTTTCTGCATAGACCCCTGCCTCCAGATAGTGCAGTTCCCCGTCCGCAAAAAGCCAGTCTTTCACCATCCTGAGCGCCCGATGTGCATAGCCCCTCTTCCATGCCCTCTTCGCAAAGAGGCAGACGCCGGCGGACGCCAGAAAGTGAAAGAGATCGATGTTGTGAACCCGGACGGTTCCAACCAGCGGACCGTCGTCGTTCCTGGTGAAAATGCCGAACAGAATTGAAAGCGGATTGTCCCAGTCGGCCTTCACGTACTGCGTGACGCTTTCTCTGGTCTGGTGCTGTTGACGGACGGCCACAAGATAGCGATTCACGTCGGGGTCGTTCAGCCCGTCGATATACTCGTCCGTGATATCCGAGACCTGCACCGGCCGGACGAGCATGTCATCGTTTTTGAGAATGATGCCCTGCTTATCGATCATCCGTCGCCGCATCTTCCATGTCGAAATAGTAGTCCGAAACGAAGCGCACCATTTTGCCCGCCCTGAATTTCCTTTCGTAGCGGTGGCCCTTCCCTCGGAGCGCCTCCAGCCACCACACGGCGTCGTCGAACCCGAAGTGCTTGCGCAGGGAAAGGGTGCTGGAAAGCCGCGGGTTGATCTCGAAGGGGATGAACAGGTCATCGCCCATCCGTCGCGACTGGATGTTGATCGAGCCGCGCAGGTTCGTCGCCGTGGCGACCCTCTCCGAGAGCGCGTCGAGAAAGGGTCTTTCCGAGTACTCGGCCTCTGCCGACAGGCCGCCGAAACCCAGGCGGCGGCGGAACGTGATGGAGGAGACACGGCTTCCATCGGAAAACACCCCGGTGGTGTACTCCTCGTCGCCGCTCCCGATACACTCTTGGGCAATCAGCAGACCTTCGTCCCTTTTGCGGACATAGGCCAGGTCGACTTCGTCCTCGACCAGCCACAGACGCTTGCTTCCATAGCCCTTCCTCGGTTTGACGATGATGGGGAAGCCGAAGGTGCCGTCGTAGAGGCCGAGCGGCATGGTCTTCGGAACCCTGATTCCCAGGCCGTCGAGAAACCGGATCATCTTCAGCTTGTCGATGAAGTTGTCGATGATGAGCTCGTTGTTGAGAAGAAGCTTGATGCCCAGGGACTCGATTTCCGACCTTCTCCCGCTCAGCGCCTCGATTTCCGGCTCCGAAATGGGAAGAAAGGCGTCGATGTCTTCACGGGCGATGACGGTCCTCAGGAAGTCCATGTAGTCGGAGGGCGCGGAGGCGGAAGGCGCCCTGTAAAACGAATCGAGGATCGGGCGAACGGGACACCCGTCCCGCATGTCGCAGCCGACGATTCTCGCCGCCGCCGGCCGGAGCGCGCGGACGGCGGCGGCGCCGATGTCGCCGCAGACGGCCGAGACGAGGACGACGGGGGAAGTCTTCATGTGCACCTGGAGAGAACCCTTTTCAGGTAGGAATTGTTTTCCCGGAAATCGTCGATCTGGGCATACAGGGGGGACAGGTCGTAACGTACCTCCCGGAACGCGACTTCGCCGACCGCGAGGTCGAGCACCGCGTAGGAAGACCAACCCCCGTGGCGCGGCTGCCCGAGCGAACCGGGATTGACGATCGCTTTGCCGGCGATCTTTCTATGCATCGGGTAATGCGTGTTGCCGAGGACGATCGTGGATGCGGCTTCCTCCGCCAGAGCCTCCAGGGGCGTGTCCGGATAGATGTAGCCCGCCAGGGGCTCACCCGGACTGCCGTGGCAGAAGAGGGTCCCGAGATCGTCCCAGGCCAGGGATACAGGCAGTCCCGCGAGCCAGTCCGCCATTTCCCGGCAGTCCGCCTGCAGCAGCCTTTCCATCGAATTTCCATAGCGGTGCCGATAGTCCTGTCGCACATCCTCGTCGCCGCCGTAGATCCTGAGAAACAACTCGTCGTGGTTTCCCTTCAGGGAAACGAGGTCCGGGATGTCCCGCAGGCGGGAATAGATGGACAACTGGTCGTAGTAATAGCCACAGAGGTCCCCCAGGAAGACATGGACGTCGGCTTTCTCGGAAAGGATGTCCCCGAGGGCGGCAAAGAACGCCGGGCCGTTCCCGTGGATGTCCGAGAACACGCAGATCTTCATCTCAATCTGCAATAATAATTTAAGTCCCTACCAATTCCCATGGAACCCAAAACCTCATAGAGGGAAAGAAGTTTATCTTCACTGATCGAAGCAAGAAAGTTGTCTGTCCTTACTCTGAATAAGTGAGTCTGTTTACCCTTGTTCTTATCAATGATATAGTTTGAATTTTCATTCAGTAGATTTAAATCAATTGGATTGTCGGCAACTATGGATTTTATAACGATCTCCATATCAGACAGAAACAATTTCATACTATCTTTATTAAAATAAGATAAATGATCAGGATAACACAACCAGAATTCTCTATCTATTATTTTCTTATGCAGTAAATACTGATGTAGAGATGAGAAATCATTGGGAACCACTAAAACTAATAACGTGTTTTGATTCATCATTTTCTTTATAATTGAGATTATTTCAACTGGGTCGACAACATGCTCAAGCACATTTGCACACACAATGAGATCGTATGTCTTTTCCTGTTCCGGCATTTTTCTTATTAAATCGTAAATATTGCCTTGTTGAAAGAAAGGCAATAAATGTGGATGGTATTTCTCAAGCGCAAAACTACTGAAGTCGATACCGGCCACGGTAATTCCTGACTGAAAAAACCGATCCAGAACCCAGCCTTCGCCACAGCCGATATCGAGAAGTTTAAATGCCGCCGTACTATCTGATAACTTATTGCATTCACGATAGATGAGAGAAGCCTTTAACTTAAAATAAGCAATCTCTTCCTCGCTGTAGGCGATTTCATAGCTCCCAAGGCCCTCCTGGTAGTATTTCCTTTCATAGTATTCTTGAAGTTCTTTCTGGGTGGGCAGCGGTTCATATTGATAGAAACCCCATTTATTTTTTTTCAGTTTTATTCGTTTTATTGATTCAGTCATCATATAATTTATATCATAGCTCTCATTTAAGTGATCTGAGATAGCTTCTAAACTGGGTGGGGATAAAGGGAAAGGGCGTTGGTTCAATTAACATGTCCTTACTTTCAGGACCGTCTATTCGACGAATATCTCTCCCACCCAAGATGATGTCGGCTACTTCTTCCAGATATTCCTCTATAGTCATAGTCTCCGGCCCAGCGAGATATAATACGTCTCTGAACTGCGCACTTGCTTTATGGCTTTCGTAACAATTCAATAAATAATGTATCCACTGAGCAACATCCCGAACGCATACATAATTTCTCTTCGTTTTCCCAGTGCCTTTTAATATTGGCCTTTCTTTGTTGTTGAGTGCATTACTTATAGCTGAGTTCAGACCCAGATGACTTGGCCCGCCAAGGCCATAAATGCCACCGATTCGAAGAATGGCATATTCTTTTGTAAATGTTCTTATTATTTGCTCCGCCAGATATTTGCTCATGGCATAATTATTGTCTGGATTAATAGGGGTCTTACTATTAACCTCCGTAGGTCCAGAACCATGAACACCTACCGTTGAAGAAAAAATGAAATATGCACCTTTCTTGTGTGCGTAGGCGGCTAGCTTCGCAGTAGAAATTGTATTTACATTATATTGAAAAAAATTAAGATCTTTTTTAAAATCTACATAAGCTGCAAGATGGATTACCGCCTGGCAGTCAGGTATTTGTTCCGGAAGATCATCAGTAAAATTCCATATAAATTGTTGAGAATGCCCTTTGTCTAGCCGGACAAGGTTGAACAATTGATGCCCCGCTTCTTTCAACATGGGCACAAGTGTTTTTCCTGTAAAGCTGTTGGCACCCGTTATTAAGATATTCATGACATAAGAGCCAATTGCAAAACTCAAAAT
>DDXV01000004.1 GCA_002347815.1 Syntrophaceae bacterium UBA2251 | reverse complement strand
ATAATTTCTTCGGGAAATTAGGCTCCAACGTAGCCAAGTAATTCAGTCACCCCCAGCCACTCAAAACAGTTGCCCGCGGATCGACCTGACACCGTCACGGCCACACCGTTTTTTTCCAAAAAAGCAGGGCCAGGCGCAAGGAGAAAGGAGACGGGATCATGTCCAACACCACGACGCTTCAGCACAAATCACGCAACCAGGCAGAGGGAAGTATCAGCCGTTTTATGGAAAGGCACTACCGCCACTTCAACGCCTTGACGCTCAGAGATGCCGCCCTGTCATACAGGGATCACATCAACAAGGGCGGAAAGATGTTTCTGGCCATGGCGGGCGCCATGAGTACGGCCGAACTGGGGATTAGTCTGGCGGAGATGATCCGCCAAGACAAAATCCATGCGATTTGCTGCACCGGGGCTAACCTCGAGGAGGATGTCTTCAACCTTGTCGCCAACCAAACCTACGTCAAGATCCCGGAGTATCGCAATCTGAGTCCCGCACAGGAGCGCGAACTCCTTGAGCGCGGCTACAACCGCGTCACGGACACCGGCATCCCCCAGGACGTCATGTTTCACATCGAGGACCGACTGAAAAGGCGCTGGCGGGAGGCCGAAAAGACAGGCACCCTCAAGTTTCCGCACGAATTCTTTTACGATCTTCTGCTCTCGGGAGAACTGACAGCGCATTATCAAATTGACCCCGAAAACAGCTGGCTTCTGGCTGCGGCCCAAAAGCGGCTGCCCATTTACGTTCCCGGCTGGGAAGATTCTACCCTGGGCAACGTCTATGCCGCCACGTGCATGAAAAAAGAACTGAAGCCGGGGTCCATCCGCGGCGGGATAGAATATCTGATGCATCTCGCAGAGTGATACCAGAAAATTGACACGGAAACCTCGGCGGGCATCGGGTTTTTCCAGATCGGAGGCGGCATTGCCGGGGATTTCTCCATCTGCGTGGTACCCATGTTGAATTACGACCTCAAAGAGAAGGTGAAGCACTGGGCCTACTTCTGCCAGATTTCGGACAGCATCACCAGTTTCGGTTCCTATTCCGGGGCGGCGCCAAACGAAAAGATCTCCTGGGGAAAGTTATCGGCAGATACCCCGCGTTATGTGATCGAAAGCGACGCCACCATTGTGGCGCCCCTGTTGTTCAGCTACGTGCTGGAGCGGTGACCCGCGGGGAACCGGCTCCACACCGAAAATTCGACCGGTGCGTGGATGATATTGGGGAGGTCTTGTTCAACGACAGCGGAATGCATGGATTCAGGTTTTACAGATACGCCGCTTCAACCATCGAGCATGCCGGACGGTTCGCCGTCCTCCTGTTTCTGATCCTCGCGGTACTTCTCGCGGGGGCTTCGGAGGCGGCTGCGAAAGCGCTGACAATCAGCAATCACTTCAGTCCCCTAAATCAAAAACGTCCCTTTCGCACCACCACACGCCACATTGTCCTGCACACCACTGAGGGCGCCCTGGAAGGTTCCCTCCGCAAGGTGCACCGCTTTGGAGAGGCCCACTATCTGGTTACCCCTTCGGGTGAGGTTTACCGGATCATCGACCGCAGGCGGATCGCCACCCACACGGGGAGAAGCATGTGGAAGGGGAAGAGCACCCTCGACGATTTCACCATCGGCATCGAGGTCGTCGGCTATCACGACGAGGACATCACCACCGCCCAGTATGCGTCGCTTCGCGAGCTGCTGAGACAGTTGAAGGCCATCTACCGGATCCGCGACAAGGATGTCCTCACCCATTCCATGGTGGCCTACGGGCGCCCCAACCGCTTTCATCCCCAGAGGCGCCGCGGGAGAAAAAAATGTGGGATGCTCTTTGCCCATCCCGACGTCAGGCGACGTCTGGGCCTTTCCGCGAGACCAACCCGGGACCCGGATGTCGCGGCCAGGCGACTCGCGGTCGCCGATCCCGAGCTGCACCGCTTTCTCTATCGCCCCCCAGAATGTGGGCCGCCCTGATCGGCGCCCGGGAATCGCAGCGGCCCGACGAACGGCGGGAAGCCAGGGTCATCGCCAAGGGGATCAATGCCTGGAGCGTCGCCCGAGACCGATACGACCACCGGACAACGATCTATGAGTATCCGGACGGACGAAGGTTTCGGGGAGACGAAATCAGGGAATGGGAAGCGATTCCTGCCGGCACGCGCGTCCGTTTCGAGGATGTTCCGGAGCGGGAACAGTCATTCGAAGGGTTCCTGGAGATCGGCAGGGACGGCTCCAGGGCGCGCGACCTGGCGGGTGATCTCTACGCCGACTCAACGACCATCTATTTTTTCCCCAACGGCCTCATCCGGACCGGGGCCGAGCTGAACAAAAACGCCTCGCTCCGCAAACTGCTCGAGAGGCCGCCCAAGGGAACCCGGGTGCTGGCGGGCTACATCTACGGCGGATATGTGCAAGGCGTTCGCTCCGCCTCCCGGATTGCCGGCCGCAAATGGAATTATCCCTCGACGTTCTACCGCTTTCCCGACGGTCGCATCCTGAGCGGTGACGAAATCGACGACCAGAAAATCCCCGGCCGGACCCTTGTGTTCCTGCTGAAGTGAGCAAATGACAAAATGGGCTTTGTTGACTTATGCAATTTAGATTTCAGGCGACCGGCCGGGCTAAACATAAACCGTTCTCCGATCAGATGAAAAGGATGAGGGACGCTTCCCGCTGACGTCACATCGGCACGGAACGCATCCCTCGAAAATTTCCCGCCGGGTTACTTCCTGCCCTTCTCCACGAAGGCCCGCATACCGTCCTGCTGCTCCTGCGTGGAGAAGCACAGGCCGAAGCAGTCTATTTCGAACAGGGAGGCCGTCTCCAGGTCCGTTTCCGTCCCCCGGTTCATGGCCGCCTTGATCAGCCGCAGCGAGGGGCCGGATTTCGAGGCGATCTTTCCGGCCAGCGCCAGGGTTTCCTCCATCAGGGACTCGGCGGGATAGACGTGATTGAGGAGCCCCAGTTCCAGGGCCAGTTTCGCGTCGAACATCGAACCGGTGAAGCAGAACTCCTTGGCCTTGGCCATGCCAATCAGGCGGGGCAGCCGCTGCGTCCCGGCGCTGCCCGGCATGATGCCGATGTTGATCTCCGGCAGGGCGAACTTCGCCGTCTCAGCCGCCGTTCTCAGATCGCAGGCCATCGCGTACTCGATGCCGCCCCCGAGGCAGACCCCGTTGATCGCGGCGATCACGGGCTTCCCCAGGTTCCAGATCGTATCGATGACCCGCTTTGCATTCAGGGCGTACCCCCGGGCCTGCATGGCATCCATCCCCAGCATTTCCTTGATGTCCCCGCCGGCAATGAAGGCCTTCCCGCCCGCACCCGTCAGCACCGCCACCTTGATCGCCGGATCCCGCTCGGCCTCAAGTAGGAGTTCGATGAGCCTCAGATTGATGTCCGTGTTCAGGGCGTTCATCGCCTGGGGGCGATTGATCGTCAGGATCGCCACCCGGTCCCGTTCCTCGTAAAGCACCAACCCGTTTCCCATCCGTCTAAAATCTCCTTTCCAATGATTTGAAAGTTCAGCCCAGAGCCCGCTTATGTGATCGACGCCACCTCTTCCAGGATGCTCATCTCCATCTTGCCGTCGAGGAGCCCCCCGATCCGCTTCGAGAAGGCGGCGAAGTGGGGGGTCGAGGAATGGGCCGTCAGCGCATCGGCGTCCTTGTAGCGCTCCAAGACCACGATGACGTTGGGGTCGGCCGTATCCTTGTTCACCGTGTACGAGAGCGTTCCCGCCTCCTTTTTGACGTCCGCGACCAGCCCCTTGAAGAGGTCGAGGGCCTCGTCCATCCGGCCTTCCTGGATCCTCAGTTTCGCGATGAGTCCGAGCATGTTTTCCTCCCTTTCGTTGGCGTTTCCGGTGCGCTTCGATCGGCGGCCGCGCAAATCGCCGCCTGCGCAGACCCGACCCCGTTTCCTGCGGGACATATCATCGCCGTCCGTTGAAAACAAGCGGAGATCATGTTAAGGAGGGGCAAAAAAGGGGAGGTAACGGGATGCGGCTTTCCGAAGAGCGGGCGCTCCTCGTCGTCATCGACATCCAAGGGAATCTGGCCCGGGCCATGGACGAAAAGGAGGCCCTGTTCGCGAACGCGGCCCGGATCATCGCCGGGGCGAAGGTCTTCGGCCTGCCCGTCGTGGTCACGGAACAGACCCCGGAGAAACTGGGACCGACGATCCCGGAGCTCGCCCCGCTCCTGACCGGGACCGCCCCCATCCGGAAGGAGAGCTTCAGCTGCTGCGCGGTTCCCGCCTTCACGGACGCCCTCGCGGCCGCGGGCCGCAGGCAGATCCTGCTCACGGGCATCGAGGCCCACATCTGCGTGTACCAGACGGCCCTGGACCTGATCGAGGCCGGCTACGAACTCCACGTCGCCGCCGACGCGGTCTCCTCCCGGACGGCCCGGAACCGGGAGCTCGCCCTTGAGCGCCTGCGCCGGGAGGGCGCGTCGATCACCTCCACGGAGACGGTCCTCTTCGAACTCTTGAAGACCGCCGCCGACCCCCGTTTCAAGGCGATCTTCCGCCTCGTGAAATAAAAGAAGGCCCGCTCACCGATCGTGAACGGGCCTTCCGGTTCATCCTCTCGGCGCCGGCCGGCATCCCTGCCGGCCGACGACGATCATCTCCTTAGCCGTGCTGGCCGTGCGCCTCTTTCTTCGCCTCGCCGTAGACCACGAGCTTCCCCTCCGCCTCCATCTCCTTCAACCACTTCGCGTGCTGCTTCATCAGCCACGCCCGTGTCACCCACCCCGAAAACATCGCCGGGGCGCTCCCGGGTGATCCGATCGTCCCCAGGTAAAGGTGAATGAAGAAAAACGCGAAGATCGCCACGAACCCCAACGCGTGCAACGCAAACAACCACCGAACCAGCCAGGACGGAAACGCCAGCGGGAACCACATGATCAACCCCGTCACCACCATCACCGCCCCGAAC
The DNA here is from genome assembly GCA_002347815.1 of Syntrophaceae bacterium UBA2251. Classification (GTDB taxonomy): domain Bacteria; phylum Desulfobacterota; class Syntrophia; order Syntrophales; family UBA2251; genus UBA2251. Next base: position 111 of record DDXV01000004.1, on the reverse strand, counting down.
GCCGCGACCGTCAGGAAAAACGCCTTCTGACCCGGATTGTACTTCCCAACCTCGGGAACCTTGTCCACGTGCCACAAATATCCGCCTGCGCACAAAATCCAGTCCAGATCC
>DDXV01000083.1 GCA_002347815.1 Syntrophaceae bacterium UBA2251 | reverse complement strand
TTTCTGGGTGGTGTATCAGGGGGAAATCGCGAGGCGACGGGTTCGGTCTTCTGGGGAAATCAGGGCGGGGAGCATGAGGGCCTCCAGCATCGCACGCTGCGCTTCGAACCCCTCCTCCCCGACGTCTGCGGGGAAACGGATCATCTCTCCGAACCGCAGGGTGACGTGGGAGAAGGGTTTCGGGATCATGAAGCGATCCCAGCTCCTGAAATACCAGGCGTGTTCGGCCGTGGTGTAGAAGGGGACCACAGCCGCATCCGTCGCGCGGGCGATTCGGACAGCCCCGGGCTTGACGACGCCCGCCGGTCCCCGCGGTCCGTCCACGATGTGCGCGGCCAGTCCGAATCGATTCAAGCGCTTGATGATTTCCTTCAGGGCCTTTCCCCCGTCCCGCGACGACGATCCGCGCACGGGGTGCCACCCCTGCTGAATCGCGACCCGGGCGATCACATCCCCGTCCTGACTCTGGCTGATCATGAGCGAAGGCTGATAACGTTCGTAGATTTTGAAGTAACGAATTGCGGCAAAGAACCGCTGGTGCCAGACGCAGAGAAGGACCCGGCCGCCCGCTTCCAGATGGTGGATCCAGGGGCTCTCGTTTTCCACCGTCAGGCGAAACGTCCAGGAGTAGATTCGGATGATCCAGCACAGGAGCGTCTGGATCTTTTGGGACAGTTTGTAGCGATAGCGCTTGATCATCGAGACGCGCTGCTCCGGTTCCCGATCCGCGGTCCGTCCAAGGGTCCCTGGAACACCGCAGGGCCCAGGCCCGCACACGGTTTTGAAGGCAAAACCCTAATCGATTAGCGTCTTCTAAGTCAAGGAGAAAATAGCCTTTTTTCTTGACGCCGGACGGGCCTCCCCTTATAATCCCTTCCACGTAACCGGGGGGAGTGCATAGGAAACTTCATCCAAAGGAGGCGGCCATGACTGAACGCTTGAAGATCGCGGTTAATACAGGGGGGGGAGACGCCCCGGGACTCAACGCTGTCATCTACGCCGTGACCCTGGCGGCTTATCGTCGCGGATGGGAGGTTTACGGCATTCACACCGGATATAACGGCCTTCTGGACACCGACGAGATTACGCGTCTGACACCCGAAAAGGTCGCGGGCATCGTCTCGCTGGGGGGCACGATTCTCGGCACGACCAACAAGGGGGATCCCTTTGCCATGCCGGTGAAGAACGCCGTCGGGGATCCAGAAACCCGGGATGTCTCCGCAAAGATTCTCAGTAACTTCAAACGATTGGGATTCGACGTCCTTGTCGCGATCGGCGGAGACGGTTCCCTGCGGATCGCGAACCGGCTGTCCGGGATGGGCATGCCGGTGGTCGGCGTGCCGAAAACGATCGACAATGACCTGGCGAGCACGGTGATCACCTTCGGGTTCGATACCGCGGTGTCCACGGCGACCGATGCGATCGACAAGCTGCATTCGACCGCCAGCGCTCACGAGCGGGTCATGGTCGTCGAAGTGATGGGGCGCTATGCCGGGTGGATTGCGATGAACAGCGGGATCTCGGGCTCTGCGGACGTGATCCTGATCCCGGAAATCCCCTTCCGGATCGAAAGCGTCTGCAACAAAATCATGGACTGCGAACTCCACGGAAAGCGCTACAGCATCGTCGTCGTCGCCGAGGGGGCCCAGGCCGAGGGCGGGAGCCTCATCCACAAGGGCGGCGGCGAAGCGGGTCGCCAGGAGGTGGTTCTGGGCGGCATCGGCGAATGGGTGGCCCGCGAAATCCAGAAATCCACCGGCAAGGACACGCGTTCCCTTGTGCTGGGACACCTGCAGCGCGGGGGATCGCCCACGACTTTCGACCGGCTGGTGGCCCTGCGCTTCGGCGCCGCGGCCGTCCGGGTCATCGCGGAAGGTCAGCGAAACGTCATGGTGGCCCTGCGCCCCCCCACGACGGTGGCCGTGCCGCTGGCGGAGGCCATCGAGAAGATGAAATCGGTGCCGCTGGACTCGGATTCCATTCTCACCGCCCGCGACATGGGCATCAGCTTCGGGGATGACTGAGCCGCGCACGGTCCTCCGCCGAACCCGCGCCGGCGCATCCGACCCTTCGCTCACGGCTTCTTTTGCATTCCCCGCGAGATCTGCCGGGCGCGGTTGAACGCGGGCGTGGTGAGCTGCGCGTTTCTGGACGCCGGTTGGTTCCCGGCCAGTTCCTTCATCTGCTTGACCCGCTCTTCGCTGGGCGGGTGCGTACTCATCGCGTCGGACAGGCTACGCAGGACGCCGCCCCCGCTTTGGCCGGCCTTTTCGGCATCCAGGAGCTTTTCATAAAACTTGCCGACCTGATCCTTGTCGTACCCGGCCCCCACGGCCAGCCTGAACCCGATCCGATCCGCCTCCATTTCATCCTCGCGGGAATTCGCCATGAATGTGTACTTCTGAACGAAGAGGCCGCCAACGGCCCCGGCCGCCCCGCCGAGAACCGCCGCGGTCGCGAGACAGGCCGTGTCTCCCTCCTTGCAGAGGACACGTCCCAGACCGTACCCCGCCGCCGCTCCGACCACCCCGCCCCCGGCGGTGTAGAGCCAGGTTTTGTTCTGTGCCTTTTCCATCGCGTACATCCGTTCCGCCGTATGCCGGGCCATGATATGCCCAATCTCGTGCGAAACCACTCCGGCGAGCTCCGCTTCATTGGACGCCATCGCGATCAGGGGCGCCGTCACGAAAACCTGACCGGCCGGCAGCGCGAAGGCGTTCACATCCTCGACATCGACCACGGTGAACGTGTAGTGATAGGGTTGACCGTCCAGCTTGTTGGCCTTCACGATCTTCTGACCGACACCGGCGATGTATTTTTGCAGCTCGGCGTTTTTGGCTTCGGGGTAATCTTTCCGCATTTGCGGCAGGGCTTCCTCGGTCAGGCGTTTTTCGTCCTGGACGGTCATGCCGACGTCCTGTCCCGCATTGTCGCCCTCGCGATAACGCGAACGGTCGGTGGTGGCGCAGGCCAGCAAACCCGTTATAGTCAAGAGAATGCACAGCGTCGCGATCTTTTTCATGCGTTTATTCCTCCCCTTCCCTCCGGTCGGCATCCCCAAGCCTCCGGAATTTTCTCTCAAATCTTGAAGTCATGGTCAACGAAGATCCGGTCGGATATATCCTTCACTCCGATTTCACCCGTATTCATGCACCTTGCTGTCTCGGCGAGGGGGTCGTGAAGCCCCGCTTCTTTCCCGCCCTTCCCGGACGCCTTCGTTGCCGGCCGTCCGCGGCGAAAAGCGCTTCCACCCGGGCCAGGCGTCGCGCCCGTTCCGCCGTGGGCTTTCCGGCCGCGAAAACGATCCTCCGGATGGCCTCGATCGTTTTTGCCCGGACATCGTCTGCGGCGGGCAGCATGCCCGGAATCGCCGCCAGCGCCGCTTCGTGATCCAGACGCAAACCGCTGAACTGATCGCGCACCACCTTTTTGAATGCGTCCAGCGACATCTCTCCGCGGTGGGCACGGGTCAAACGCAGGGTCTCAAAATGGCGTTCGTCAATACCCATTTCGTCCATGGCGATGTAGATCAGGCCTCGGATGGTCGCTTCGTGGAGGCCGCCTTCGGCGATGCGGGCGCGGCGTTCGGCCAGTTTCGCGCGGACGTATGCGATCCGCTCCGGTTCCACGCCGGGCTCCCGTCTCGGCCTCTCGTCCGTGGCCCGCAATCCGACCATGGCCTGCAACAGCGGCTGATTGTAGATGCCCATAAACATCAGTTCCAGGCCGCGATCCCGGGATTCCCGCCAGGCATCGAGCGCATTGACGATCCCTTGCGACACCATCGCCTGGGCCAAGAGCAGGGGATTATCGGGCAAGGCGGGCCGACGTTTGGTCCGAACCTGCGAAGCGATTTCAGCGACGGGCTTCATGAACGGATTCCGATCCGAAAAAAGCTCGAACGGCAGAACGGTGGGGTTGACCTTGTGCAGCCAGTCGGCGGCCGGTTCGTTGGCGAAGGCCCGGACGAACGGCTGCATGAACATCCGGTAAAGGCCGAGGTTGATTTCCGAAATCCGTCGCACCGTCGCAAAGCGGCGTTCGTTTTCGAGGCTGGGTTTCACGATTGCGCGGACATCCTCGAGCGTTCGGGGTTCGATGCGCGTGATCCAGTCGCCGACGATCAACTCCGGATGCGCGGCGCGTGCGGTCTTGGGGGTCATGACCATCTCGTACAGACCTGGCGGGAGCACGTCGATCAGGTCGATGTTGGATGAAAATTCCTCGTGCTCCTTGCGGGCGACGCTGCCGGAAACGAAGATGCCCAGATGGCCGATGTTCTCGTGAATCGCGTAGACGATGGTCTGATCGCAGGCAAGGATGTCGTCGTCATCGCGGTAAAGATCGCCGATCCAGCCGAGGGCCTGCTGAGGCGGCGTGATGTTGTCGCCTTGGGAACAGAAGCAGATGATGGGCGAGCGGATGTTCCGGAGGTCGACCCGGATGCCGTCTCCGGTGGTGATCTCGGCGGTGGCAAGCCGGTTCCCTACGAACAGGTGATTGACGATCCACTGGATCTCTTCAGCGTTCAAGTTGACCATGCCGCCCCAATAGGTTTCGAAATCCAGAAAACGTTTCGCCTCGGTATCCACCTTTGCCCAGACGTTGTAGCTCTTGGTCCAGATCGTGTTGGCCGGATTGAGGTTCTCGAAGTTTCCGACCAGGTAAGCGCCGTCGAACCTGCCGCCCCCGAGATCCGAAGCCAGCGCGGTCAGCCAGCTCCCGCCGAGCAGGCCGCCCGTATAGCGCATCGGGTTCTTGCCTTCCACGCCGGCCCAGTAGGAGAGCGGAGCGCCGGCGGCGATGATCGGGCCGAACAGTTCGGGACGCGTCGCGGCCAACATCAGGACCGCCCATCCGGCCTGGCAGTTGCCGATCACGCAGGGCTTGCCTTCGACTTTCGGGTGGAGGTCGATCACCTTCTCCAGAAACATCGCCTCGGCGCCCAGGATATCCGTGATCCTTTGACCCGGCATCGGTTGAGGCGTGAAGCCGATGAAATAACAGGGATGGCCTGCCTCCATCGCGACGCCGATCTCGCTGTCCGCCTTGAAACCGCCGATCCCCGGGCCGTGGCCGGCGCGCGGGTCGACGACGACGAACGGCCGTTTCCGCGGGACGATCCTGGTCCCTTTCGGCGGTTTGATCCGTGACAGAAAATAATTGGCGGGCGGGTCCAGACTCCGGCCGTCGAGGACCCGGTCCGCCTCGAAATGGAGCACATGCGGCTCCGCCTTCTCCTGCTGCGCGTGGTACCGGTTGCCCCGCTCCCGCAGAACGTCCCAGAACAGGATCGTACGCTGCCACGCATCCACCCAATAGTCGATCACCTGCTGAGCGAAGACGGGTGCGTCTGCGCGGGACTTTGCCGATTTTTCCGAACGTTTCATCCGAACCCTCCCTCCGTTCACCGCCATGCGCTTCCAATATCGCGTTATGACACGGATAAGTCAAGCAGGATTGCATGCGTCCGGCGCGAGGGGGGCGTCAGGGGCGTGGTCATAAAATATTTGAAGGCAGAGCGACGATAACGGCTCAACGATCCGGGGAGCTTGTTGAAGCGGAAGGAATAGCGGCCGGCGCGGCGCGAGTCTGGCGGTCCTCGCGGACGCGGCGGCAGCGCTTTTTAATGCAGCGGACAAGTGTATCGATATCCGAGCGCCCCTTGTTTTGAAAGACGACAAAACGGCAGGGATTCCCGGTTTCAGTCTCGACATAGCCCACACGGGTCCGGATCCCTTCCAGCCTTCCGGTCTTGAAGGACACGCCGTCCCGGGTTTTCAGGAGATGCTGACAGGGTTCAAACTGGATCAAGATCCCGTCCATTTCCGATGCCGACAGGCGATTCTCCCGCGAGAGTCCGGATCCTTCCACGATGTGGACATTCGGCATCCCCAGCTCGTCCTTGAGATAGCGGTCGATCACGCGGATTCCCTTCTCAAGGGTCGCCGGCGGACCGTACACATGGGCCCCCAGGTTAAGGAAGAGCTGGTTTGCGATAAAGTTGTTCGAGAATTCCATCATCCCCCGGATCATTTCTTTCAGGGTGAACACGGAGGCGTGGGTGTAAACCAGCGTATCCCCGGGCCGAACCGTACCCAGGGAAATATCCCCAGCCATGTCGACGCCTTCCTTTTTCATGAAATACAGGGCGACTTCACCGGCATAGCGCGTGATGTCCTGTTCGTCGTGGCTGAAGGTGTAACGACCCTGTTTCAGGCCCAGGGATTGGCATCTTTCTCCGGCCGCGCGCGACAGGGGTGTTTTTGGCTCCGTATCCGCGATCCGACCCTCCGCGTCAGGGTCGACATGGACCGTATTGAAATTTGCGCACAGGGCGCCGGGCGGGGCATCGTAGGGATTCGTGGAGTCTCCCCTCCCCGAAATATCGATGCCGGGAGCAAAGTAGGAATTGTCCAGAATCAAATGATTGAACCCGCGAACGGTCGTTGACAGCGCCTTCGCGATCTCCTCCCAAGCCTCCGTGACCAGGAAGGGATCCCCGTAGCCCTTGATTTTCAGATTCCGGTCGGCGTCCATGTAGAATTCCGTCCGGAACCGGTAGGTGAGCCCCCAATGATGCATCGCGGCCAGAGCCGTCAGCAGCTTGAGCGTGGACGCCGGGACGTATTGGGTGGCCGCATTCTTTTCGATGAGGATGTCGTCGTCGCCATCGGTGACGAGAACGGCCCCGCGCGGATCCACGGCCTCGAGGCAGGGCGAAAACGCATCGGCGGCGATCGGACAGGCGTGGGTCAGGATCAGAACGAAAATCACGACCGCCGCCGGCAGGCGTTTCCGATGCATCGCCCGCTTCGCCTGTATGCGTATCGACCCATGCACTTTCCGCATGTCAGGTAGAAGCGTCACGACTTGCACTCATTTCACCGTGAAGACACGAACATCCCTCTGCGGGAACGGAATGGAGATGCCCTGCGCGTCGAATTCCTTTTTCACGGCCTCGATCACATCGAAGTAGACGCCCCAATAATCTTCGGTCTTGACCCAGGCCCTCAACTGGAAATCGACGCTGCTTTCCGCCAGCTTCTTGACCAGGATCGCGGCTTCGGGATCCTTCAGAATCCTGGACTCCTTTTCGACCACCGATTGAATCGCCTTTCTGACCTTGTCGATCTCGTCGCCGTAGCTCACCCCGAAATCCAGATCCACCCTCCGGATCGGTTTGGCCGAATAATTGACGATGTTGTCGCCCATCATCTTCGAGTTCGGAATGATGATCACCTTGTTGTCCACGGTAGCGAGCTGCGTCGTGAAAATCTGGATTTTTTCGACCGATCCCGATGCCCCGCCCCCTTCGACATAATCCCCGATCTTGAAGGGCTTGAAGATCAGCATGAGGAATCCGGCGGCGAAATTTGCCAGGGACGCCTGAAGGGCGAGACCGATGGCCAGCCCCGCGGCGCCGATGACCGCGATAAAGGACGTCGTCTGTATCCCGAGCTGGGCGAGCGCCGCCAGGACGACGAACGTCATCATCGCCACGTACACCAGGCTATCCGTAAAGGAAACGATGGCGGGATCGACGCTGTGCCTGCGCAGGATTCTCGCCGTCAATTTCTGAACGCCCTTCGCGGCCCATCGGCCGAGTACCAGAATGGCGAGGGCGGCGATCACCTTCAGCCCATAGAGTGCGACCAGCTCCTGTACCTTCACGAACACCCCTTCCATGAATCACCTCCATCAGGTCCTTGACTAAATTATTCCCCCGGTGTCTCCAGAAAACGGTCAACCACCCGTCATCCAGGGATGAGACCCTGCTGAAATTCGTGATACGCGACGACCTTGCTCAGGGCGGAGGCCGCCCGCGGCAAGCCTTCGTACAGGGGAACGCCGCCGGCTATGAGGATTTCGTAAAGCCTCGATGCGGCATCCACGATGCCGGGGAGGGTTCGGTAACGCTGCCAGCTGACGAGATACGGTTTTCCGGACGTATGCTCCCGCGCCGGTCCGGCGAGATAGTGCGCGAGTCGATCAATGTGCCTGCCTTCGTCGAAATTGAAGGTCCAGTCGACGTGGATCGTGATGACAATTGCATCGATAAGCGGATCCGACGAGATAATCCGCAGTGCCCGCTCCAGCAGACCGAAATCGGCGAAGGCGATGCCAGCATCGACGGGATTCCGGAGGATATTCCCCGCCTCGGGGATGAAGGCGCGAAAGTCCGCCTGCGTTTTCTCGCCGAGCAGCGGCAGTTCGAGTCCCGCCCGGGCAATGGCGTCCGCCGCCCAGACGCCGATGCCGCCCCCCGTGCCGATCACGGCGACACCCCGTCCCGCCGGTTTTCCGAGGTTCCGGAAGGCCAGGACGACGTCGGTCATCTCCTCCAGTGAATCGACCCGGACCGCCCCGGTCTGGCGGAACACGGCCTCCCAGAGGTGCGATCCTCCGGCCAGCGAGCCCGTGTGGGAGGCGACGGCCCGGGCGCCGGATTCGGTCAGGCCGCCCTTCATGATGATGACGGGCTTGCGCGGATTGATGTCCGCAATCTCCTTGAGCAGACGCCGGCCGTCCCGAACTCCCTCGAGATACAGGCAGATGATGCGCGTCTGTTCGTCGTGCTTGAGGTATTCCAGAAAATCCGTACTGTCCAGGGTCAGGGCATTCCCATAGCTGATGGCCTTGCTTAAATAGATGCCCGAACGCTCCGCCAGGGCGGCCAGGTCGCCCGCATGTCCGCCGCTCTGCGAGACGAAGGCGACGTCGCCGCTCCGGGTCGGGGCGGAACGCCACGTGGCGAGGCGCAGGGCGGGATTGTAGATGCCCATGCAATTCGGACCCATGACGTTCAGTCCGCCGCGCATCGCGATCTCCTCGATCTCTCTCTGGAGCCGCAGGCCCTCGTCCTCCCCGGTTTCCTTGAAGCCGGCCGCGAAGATGTGCACGTTCCTGTTTCCGGTGGCGATGCACTCTTTCAGGGCCGCGGGCACCATCGGCGCCGCGACAGCAACGATCACCAGATCCACGGGCTCCGGAAGTTCCCGCAGGCTCGGGTAGGACGGAAGCCCCTCGATCTCCTCCGCCCGCGGATTGATCGGGTACAGTCGCCCCGTGTAACCCAGTTCGACGATGACGCGCATGAGGTTCTGCCAGCCGCCGCTATTGGATCGCCGGGCGCCGATGAGGGCGATGCTGCGCGGGGCGAGCATCGTATCCAGGAAGGAAAGGTCCCTCGGGGCGCTGTCGGGAAGGTCGGAACCGCCGAGCAGGACGAGGGCGTCGACCGCACGGACCCGGCCGTCCGGTCCGACCAGGAGAGGGTTGATATCGATCTCCGCCACTTCAGGATGCGCCACGGCCAGCCGTGAAAGACCGGTCAGAACGCGGACGATCTGATCCCGGTCCACGGCCGACTCCCCGCGGAAGTTGCCGAGCAGGGCCGCGGCTTTTATTTCCTCCGGCATGCGCCGCGCCTCCGCCGCCTCCAGGGGGGCGATTCGGAAGGTGACATCCCGGAGGGCTTCCGTGTAGACCCCGCCGAGACCGAACATGATCACCGGTCCGAAACGCTCGTCGCGGATCATCCCCGCCACGAATTCCCGCTTCCCCGACAGCATGGGCTGGACGAGAAATCCCTCGAGGTCCGAGCCCGCGGCCACGGCGATCTCCCTCGCGGCATCAGAGACATCCGCTTCATCCTTCAGGTTCAGGCGGACGAGTCCACGCTCCGTTTTATGGGTCAGTTTCGCCCCCAGCCCCTTGAGGACGACCGGAAACCCCATCGAAGCCGCCCGTTCCGCCGCTTCCTCCGCATTATTCGCGGTCTGTTCCGCAACTACGGGTATATCGTAGGCGGCGAGGAGCCGCGTCGCCTCCGCCTCCGTGAGGGCGTTGCGCCCGGTACCCCGCACCGTTTCGATCAGTCTGTTCGGCATCAACCTATCCTCTCTCACCTCAAACACCGATGGCTCCCTCCCTTCGTGTTTCGTAGGTCAAACGGAAGACCGTGTCGGTCATCCATCGCTTGAACGATTCATTGTCCGTAACTGCTCAGGTCGTTTTCTGACATGATTTATAGGATGAGCAGGATTTTGGCAAGCCGGTAGTTTGTCCAGATAGAGGGCATGATCCTCATCGGGGGTATTAACCGGCGAGCAAGTGCGGCTAAGAGGTGTTGCCGGCGGGGAGGAAAGGGTCTCCC
>DDXV01000036.1 GCA_002347815.1 Syntrophaceae bacterium UBA2251 | reverse complement strand
CTCTGTAGAATAGATGAACAGGGGTGACTGACCGGTGATGATCTCCTCGATACGGTTGGCTAAATCCTTCCACTGTTCTTCGGGCAGGGAAAACCCGCTCCCCCAATTGAGTATCGCTCGCTGCCGGGGACCTCGTCCGGTGCGGACGGACTCTACCAGCTTGAAGGTATGGTAGTCTTGCCGGTTCCTTTGATCGGTATGGGTCACCTTCCGTATATACATGGCGTTCCCTGTACTGCAGCAGGGCCGGGAAGTCAAGATATATTTGGCTAAAATATGAGATTTTGGCACTACAAATGACTTTTTAAAGAACAACGACACCTAACATGCTAATATAATTGAATATGAACTTTCAGAAACCCCTCAAATGACCCACTTTTTAAACAAAAACCATGAACTTGGGTTGGGAACCTTGTAGGGGGCGACCTTCTCCTGCATGTAGGCGAGGATGTTCTCCCGCATCGCCTCGCCCTTCTCCCGCCCCGGCTTCAGAATCACCCCGCAGGCCACGATCTCGGACCCCGGCCGCTTCGGGTCCGGCAAACCGATCGTCGCCGCGTTGTCGATGTCCGGATGCTGAAGGAGGACCTCGTCGACCTGCCGCGTGAAGACCTTGAACCCGGATACGCTGACCATGTCCTTCAGGCGATCCACGATGAAGAGATACCCGTCCTCGTCCATGACGGCGATGTCCCCCGTATGGATCCATCCGTTCCGGAGCGTGAAGGCCGTATCCTCGGGTTTGTTGTGATACCCGCGCGTGAAGACCTGGGGCCCGCGGGCGACGAATTCTCCCGGCTCGCCTATCGCCACCTCCCGGTTCGTATCCGGGTCCACCAGGCGGACCTCCGTATCGGGCAGGGGGATGCCCACCGATCCGGTCTTCTTGACGCCATCCCGCGGCAGGGCCGTGAGCATCGGGCTCGTCTCCGTCATGCCGTAGACCTCGATCAGCTTGCCCGCACCGACCAGGGCCTCCAGTTCCTTGATGCTCTCGGAAGGGAAGGGGGATGCGCCGCTCCCGAAGTACTGGACGCCCGAGAAGTCGAGGGCGCGGAAATCGGGCCGCTTCAGAAGTTCGAGGAAGAGGGTCGGCACGTTGTAAATCGCGGTCGGGCGATGGTCCTTGATCGACGCGATGATGAAATCGAGGTCCCGCGGATTGGGCACCAGGGGCAGCGTGCTTCCGACGGCGAGGCTCCACAGGGTGATGATGTTCCCCGCCTGGTGGAACAGGGGAAAGGCGCACAGGATCGTCTGTTCGCCCATCACGCATCGCATCCAGGTGTTCAGCTGCAGGATCCGATGGACGATGTTGTTGTGGGTGAGAACCGCGCCCTTCGGCTGGCCGGTCGTCCCCCCGTATACATCATGAGGCAGGGGTCCCCGGGGTCCACCCGCACCTGGACGGGATCCGCCGGCGCGTCCGCCAACGCCTCCAGGAGGCGCGCCGCCGTCACGCCGGGGATCGGGGCCAACGGCGCCGCGGCCTCGGCCTGGGGGAGAAAATCGGTGAGGGCGGTCACGAACACCGCCCGGACGCCGGTCTCGCCGATCACGCGCGCCACCATCGCGTAGAAGAAGTCCAGGGTAAAAAGGACCCTGGCCCCGGAGTCCTGAAGCTGGTAGGCCAGCTCTTCCGGCGTCAGCAGCGGGCTGACGCCCGTGAACACGCAACCGGCCTTCTGGATGGCGACGGCCGCGATATAACAGGCGGGGAGGTTCGGCAGATGGACGCCCACCGTATCCCCGGGACGGCAGCCGCTCTTTTCGAGGACGTGCGCCATCTGATTGGACAGGCGGTCCAGCTCGCGATACGGAATCTGCTGCCCCATGTAGCAGAGGGCCACCCGGTCCGGCACTTGATCGAAGGCCTGGCGGATCAGCTCTGCGTACGGGATTTGCGGGTATTCCAGCGTCGCCGGAACGCCCGGATCATAGTGTTTCAATCACGGTTTTTGGACGTAAATCGACTCCTGACTCATTCACCTTCTCCTTCATCAATCAATTTCGGATGCCTTCCCGCATCCCGGTTGTCCCTCCCGGGGACCGCACCGCCTGCGGTCCCCGGGAAAGGGGGTTTAAGACTGTGAAAACTTCTCCACCAGAAGAAACTTCTGCACCTTGCCCGTCGAGGTCATGGGAAGGGTGTCCACGAAGAACACCGTCTTCGGGGCCTTGAAGTGCGCGATCCGGTCGCGGCTGAAGGCGATGATCTCCTCCTCCGTCACCTCCTGGCCGGGACGCCGGATGATGACGGCGGTGACCCGCTCGCCCCAGGTGGTGTCGGGCAGACCGATGACGGCGCACTGCATCACCGCCGGATGGCCCATGAGCATCTCCTCCACCTCGACGGCAAAGACGTTCTGGCCGCCCGTGATCAGCATGTCCTTCTTCCGGCCGGCGAGGAAGAGAAACCCCTCATCGTCGAACCGGCCCAGGTCGCCGGTGTAGAACCAGCCGTCCTTGAACATCTCCCGCGTCTTTTCCTCGTTCTTGAAGTAGCCCGCGGTGACGGCCACGCCCCGTCCGATGATCTCCCCGACCTCTCCCGCGGGGACGTCCTGACCGTTGTTGTCGACCACGCGCACGTCGGCCCCGAAATACAGGGTCCCGACGGACTCCGGCTTGCGTTCCTTGTCCTTCGGCCCCATGTTGACGAGGATGCCCGTCTCCTGGAGGCCGTAAAACTCATAGAGGTTCGGGCACAGGCGTTTCTTGACCTGCTCCTGAAGGGCCACGGGAAACGGCGAGGCGGCAACGACGAGGGCGCGGAGCGACGACAGGTCATGCTTCTCGATGTCGGGCAGGGCGAGGACGAAGCTCGCCATCGTGGGCACCCAGTTGGAGATGGTCACCTTTTCCTGTTCGATGATCCCGAGGATCTTCATCAGGTCGAACTGATGGATGACGTTGCGGGCCCCGGCAAAGATCGATCCGGCCGACCAGGCGAACCCGACGCGACCGAAGATGGGAAACACGGTCATGACGACGTCGTTCGCCGTCACGTCGTGCATGAAGGTCATGATCGGGCCGGCGCCGGCGTTGTTGTACTGCGAAAGCATGTAGGCCTTCGGCAGCCCCGTCGTCCCCGAGGTCAGGTTGAGGTACTGGGGGTCCTCCTCGCTGATCTCCACATCCGGTTCCGTCTGCGGGGAGGCCTGGATCAACCCTTCATAGGAGACGGCGAAGTCCGGGACCGGCTCGCCGAAAGAGACAAACCGCTTGACGCCCGGGAGCTTGGGGCGAAGTTCATCCACGAGCGCCGCAAAGGCGGCGTCGAAGATGAGGTTCTCCGTGTCGCAAAAGGTCATGAGTTCGACCATCTCCGGCGGCGACAGGCGGTAGTTCAGCGGCAGTCCGATGCTGCCGATCTTGCCGAGCGCGAAATAGGTTTCCACGATTTCGTGTCGGTTGTAGGAGAGGAAGGCGGTGTTGTCCCCCTTTCGGATGCCCAGCCCCAAAAGGCCGTTCGCCAGGCCGTTGACCCGCTGGTTGACCTGCCGGAACGTCAGGCGCCGGCCGGTCGTCATGCAGGTGATCGCCTCCCGGTCCCCGTAGCGCGCCGCGGCGACCTTCACGTAGTTGCCGATGTTGAAGCTTCCCGTCGCTTTTCCTGCCATGTCACCCTCCTTTTTGCATGCGCGATGTGATGGTCCACCGTCCGGCCGCCCCAGGATCCGGCTCGACCGGACAGAGAGGTTTCGGCCGCCCGCGGAATGGACACCGGCGAACGGACGAACCCCGTCCGTTGTACCCGCCGGTGCGGACGCCAAACCGTCGGCCGGCCGATCCGGTCGGATCGGGGCCGATGGTCAGAACAGCTCTGGAATGTGAATGAAAAATTGGAGGATCTAACGCATTACCCAGTTTCAGCGGTCATCGAGCGCCGCTGCCGATAAAACCGTCGATGACGGGAATGGCGATCCGAAACCCATGCCCGGCGCGATCTCACCGCTCCGGACGGAGCCGCTGCAGGGGGTTTCCCCTGCGTTGCCCCGCGCGGACATCGCCCCGCATTGCCCGGGCGGCGGGCCTTACGGAGCGAACGCGCGACGGTCCGGGGGCCGAAAGGTCCCCGGGCGCGCGCGGAGCCGGGAGGTCCAGGGCATGGGCCTCGATCTGTTTCTGAAATGGAATGACTCTCCTATAGCATGTTCCCGGCTATGACGCAAAGGCCTCTTCGGGGAGGTCGATCATGGAGAGGTCCTCGCTCTTGATCGACGTCACCGCCGCGTCCACCTCCGGCAGAACGTGCTTGATGAAGTACCGCGCGGCCGAGACCTTCCCGATGTAGAAGGCCGCGTCGGCGTCGGCCTTCGCCAGGGCGGAGACCTTCGCCCCGTCCGAGAGGTCGATCCCCTTGCCCGCGGCGATCCCCTCCAGCTTCTCCCGGGCCACACCCGCCTCCCACAGGAGCAGCCACGCCATCACCACCTTCCCCATCAGCATCAGGAAGGGGTACGCGTTCCCCACCGGAATCAGGAATTTCCCCGCCTTCGCGCTCCCCGCGAAGTACATCGCCATCTCCGCCAGCGTGTTCGCCGCCTTCTGGACATCCGCCGCCAGGTCTTTCAGCGCCGCGTTCCCCTGATACGCCGCCACCGTCGCGTTCATCTCCCCCAGCAGGCTCATGAAGTACATCCCCTTCTTCATCCCCAGCTTCCGACCCACCAGATCCAGGGCCTGGATGCCGTTCGCCCCCTCGTAGATCGAGGCGATCTTCAGGTCCCGCATGAACTGCTCCACGGGGTACTCCGCGCAGTAGCCGTAGCCGCCGTAGGTCTGGATCGCCATTTCCGTCACCCGGAAGGCCATGTCGGAGCAGTAGGCCTTGCAGATCGGGGTCAGGACCTCCAGGATGCCGCGGAACCTTTCGCGGTCCGCCTCCGCCTCCATGGCGTGCTCGCGATCCACGCAGTAGGCGGCGTAGTACATCATCGCGCGCATGCCTTCGACGTGGGCCTTCATCCACAGGAGCATCCGGCGGACGTCGGCGTGCTGGATGATCGGCACCCGCGGGGCCTCGGGGTTCTTCATCTCGAAGAGCGACGAGCCCTGGAGGCGTTCCTTGGCGTAGTTCAGGGCGTGCAGATACGCGATGGACGCGCCGGCCAGGGACTGCAGGCCCACGCCGATCCGCGCCTCGTTCATCATCTGGAACATGATCTTCATGCCCTGGCGCTCCTCGCCCAGGAGCTCGGCGTAGCAGTCGCCGTTGTCGCCGAAATTCATCACGCAGGTCGAGCTCCCGTGGAGCCCCATCTTGTGCTCGATGCCCCCGATGGCGTAGTCGTTGCGTCTCCCCAGGCTCCCGTCGTCGTTGACGAGGTACTTCGGGACGAGGAAGATGGAGATCCCGCCCGTTCCGGCCGGGTCGCCCTCGATCCGGGCAAGCACCGGGTGGACGATGTTTTCCGTCAGGTCATGGTCCCCGGACGTGATGAAGATCTTCGTCCCCTGGAGCCGGAAGGTGCCGTCCGGCTGCCGGACGGCCTTCGTCTTGACGTTGCCCACGTCCGAACCGGCGGAGGGCTCGGTGAGGGCCATCGTTCCGCCCCAGACGCCGGCGTACATCTTTTCCATGTACTTGCGCTTCTGGGCCTCCGTGCCGTAGACCTCGATGAGATGGGCGGCGGCCTGGGCGGGTTCGGGATAGCAGAGGAAGGCGAAGTTGTGGATGAACCACTCCTTCGCGGCCAGCGTGATCACGTAGGGGAAGCCCTGCCCCCCCGCCTCCGGGGAGACCCCCATGTTGATCCAGCCGCCGTCGCGGTAGAGTTCGAGACAGCGGCGGAAAGAGGGCGGGACGTAGACCTGTCCCCCTTCCAGCCGGCATCCTTCCCGGTCCCCCGCGGCCAGCGCCGGGAAAATCACCTCGACGGCAAGCCGTTCCGCCTCCGTCAGGACCATGTCGAACATGTCGGGTGAAAACTCCTTCCACGCCGCCATTCCGCACAGATCTTCCGTTTTCAACAACTCGTGCAGCAAAAATCGCTGATCCCGACCATCCAGTATCAAATTCGCCATAACCCCTCCCGCCCGTTTACCCGGGCCTGTCTCTGCGAAAAGGCTTCCCATCCTTTCCTTCAAAAACGGATCTTTTCATGCAGCCTGCGTCCACGGGCGCCGGTCCGGACGGGCCGCACCCCTTTGCGGACGCACCCCTCCCCCCCTGGGAACGATCCCCCGCGGCGCGCAAACGCCGCCTCGGGGCACGCTTCCCGAAATCCCGTCCAGGCCGAAGCCCGGGCGGGGACAGATGACAACCCGGGAGGAACGATGTCGCCCCTTCCAACCCTTGCACCGGACGGCGGGAGGGGCGACATGGGAATTCCTACGGCAGGGCCGCGACAAAACTCCCGTTGATCTTGACCGCGCCGAGTCCGTCGGCCGCCTGGATTTCGCAGCGGATCCGCTTCTCGCCGGCCTCTTCGAACTTCTCCACGACCTTGCCGGTGACGGTGATCGTCGCCCGCTGTTTCGTGTTCTCGAAGTCGTGCAGATCGACCGGTTCGGTCATGCCGGCGAACCGGACGCTGAACTTGCGCAGGGATTTATCCTCGATCCATTCCGTGATGGCCCGTCCCGTGATGCCCATGATGAGCATCCCGTGGGAAATGACCCGCGGCATCCCGAACATCTTGACGAAGGTCTCGTCGTGGTGGAGAGGGTTGAAATCGCCCGAGGCCCCGGCGTAGCGGACCATATGCGTCCGGGTCACGGGATCCGACGTAAAGGTGGGCATCGCGTCGCCGACATTGACGCTTGCGAAAGTGATGTTAGCCATGGCTCCCTCCTATCGTTCCACTAAGGTTGAACGGGACCGGATCACCAGTTCCCCGCGCTGATTTCTGATTTCCGTCTCCAGAACGGTAAACTCCATGAATTTCCCCGGCTTGTCCTTTTTCTCCTTGTCATACATGCTGACGATCTTGGACTTGCCCGTCATGACGTCCCCGGGATGAATGGGCGCCAGGTATTCATATTCCTCCTCGCCGTGCAGCAGCCGACCGAGATTGATGTTCAGGGTCTGCAGGATGGGCATCAGCCCGCCGCCGCCGCCCCAGAGCGCAAAGCAGGTCTGGAAGGTAGGCGACGGCACGATGTCGCCATATCCGGCTGCCTTCGCCGCCGCGGAATCCCAGTAAATGGCTTTCACCTGGTCCTTGCTCTCCTTCTGGGAGATGGCCATGGCGAATTCGGCGATTTTCCCCTTCTCCACCTCGAAGGTGTAGGGGGGAAACTCCATTCCCAACTTCGTTTTGTCTGCCATAATTCCCTCCTGTCCAAAAATTGGATTCTCTGTGCTTGCCTGGTTCAATTGCCTGAAAACGTCGGCTTGCGTTTTTCCATGAACGCCCCCACGGCTTCCTTCAGATCCTCGCACGGGAGGACGGCGGAATTCTTCTGGGCCACAAAATCCAGCCCTGGAAAGAGGCCGTTGTCCCGGGTGAAGAGAATGACCTCCTTGACCCCCTGCACCGCAAGGGGGGAATTGGCCGCGATCTCGTTCGCCAGTTCCCGGGCGCCCTGGACGAGGGACTCGCGGTCTTCGTAGAGCCGGTTGAGGAAGCCGATCCGGAAGACCTCTTCGGCCGTGAAGTCGCGCCCCGTCAGGGCCAGCTCCCGGAACAGCCCCTGGCCGACGATCGTGGGGAACCGCTGCAGGGTGCCCACGTCGGCGATGATCGCAATGCGGGTTTCGCGGATGGAAAAGACCGCATCCCGTGACGCCAGGCGGATGTCGCAGGCGCTCGTCAGGTCGATGCCGCCGCCGATGCAATGACCGTGGATCGCGGCAATGACCGGTTTCCGGCAGCGCTCCGCGGCGCTGATGTTGTCCTGCAGTTCCTTGATCCGCCAGCGGGTCATTTCCCGCTGCGCGGCGGACCCGTCACCGAGCAGGGCGGCGCCCTCCACGAGATCCAGCCCGGCGCAGAACGACTTTCCCTCCGCCCGGACAACGACGACGCGCACGTTCGGGTCCGCGTCGAACCGGCCGAAATGCTCCGTCAGTCCCCTGAAGAAATCAAAGGTCATGGTGTTGCGTTTTTCCGGCCGATCCAGGATCAGCCAGGCCACATGTCCTTCCTGTTCCACCCTGAAGGGAGATGGTTCTGCCGTGATCGTACACTCCTCGTTAAGAAAAAAGTCCCGTCTTTTCGAAATCCGCGATCTCTTCCGCCCCGAAACCGATCTCGGCCATCACCTCGCGGGTGTGCGTCCCGGCCGAAACGCCGGTCCGGCGGTACGCGGGGGGCGTCGCCGAGTACTTGATGGGATGGGCCATCTGGCGGACGGCGCCGTTCCCGTCGGACCGGGGCACCTCGACGACCATCCCCCGCTCCCGGGCGAGATCGCTGTTCAGGGCCTCCGGCAGGGAGAGAACCGGCTCCACACAGGCGTCGGTGGCGGCAAAGATCGTCTCCCATTCCGCGCGCGTTTTGCCCCGCAGGATCTCCCGAACCTCCTCCTTGACCCGGGCGAGATCGGGCGGCGCGACGCCGCCGGGGATCAGGTCGGACCGGCCGATGGCCTGGCAGAACGCGGCGAAGAACTGGGGTTCCAGGCCGCCGAAACTCAGATACTGGCCGTCGGCGGTTTCATAAAAGTCGTAGAGGGAGGCGCCGTTGAGGAGGAAGTCCTCCCGTCCCGCCGCCTCCCCCGTCACCAGGTACGCCGCCGCCATCATGGCGTTGAAGGCGATGGCGCCGTCGGTCATGGAAACGTCGAGGTGCTGCCCCTCGCCCGTCCGCTGCCGGTGGATGACGGCGGCCAGGATGGCGATGACGGAATGGTTCGATCCGGACGCCACGTCGGCGATCTGCATCGACATCAGGGTCGGTCCCGCATCCCGCCGGCCCTGATAGCCCATGAGCCCCGAACGGGCCAGGTAGTTGATGTCATGACCGGCCCGGTCCTTGAGCGGTCCCGTCTGTCCGTAGCCCGTGAGCGAGCAATAGATGAGGGACGGGTGCTTTTCCCGGAGCGCTTCCCAGGAGAGCCCGAGTTTCGCCATGACGCCGGGGCGGAACTGTTCGACGAGGATGTCGTGGGTGTTAAGCAGGCGATCGATGACGTCCGCCGCCCGGGGATCCTTGAGGTTCAGGGTCAGGGATCGCTTCCCCCGGCCGAGCGTGGCCGCCGCCGTGGACAGGGTCGTCCCGGGAACGTAGGGCGGCAGGAGCGCCGCGAGGTCGGGACGGCTGCCCGAGATGACCGCAAGAACCTCCGCACCGAGGTCGGCCAGGGTCATCGTGGCGTACGGGCCGGGCAGGAGCGTCGTGAAGTCCAGGATTTTCAATCCCGTCAGCGGACCGGGCATGTCTCCTCCTTGTGAAAGCGGTGCGCGGGAGGCGGTCGATTCTCCCGCGGCGCTCGTAAGTCTAAAGCCCCATGAAGCGGGCGATGATGGTCTTCATGATTTCGTTCGTGCCGGCGAAGATCCTCGTTACGCGGATGTCCCGCCAGGCGCGCGAGATCGGGTACTCGTCGCAGTAGCCGTAGCCCCCGTGAAGCTGCAGGCACCGGTCGGCCGCCTTGGACGCCATGTCGGTCAGCCAGTACTTGGCCATGGACGTCTCGATGACGACCTGCTGGCCCTCCATGTGGTCCGCGATCAGCTTGTCGATGAAGGTCCGGCCGATCTTGATCTCGGTGGCCATTTCCACGATCTCGAACTGGGTGTGCTGGAACTTGGAGATGGGCTTGCCGAAGGCGACCCGCTCCTGGCAGTACTTGATCGTGATCTCGAGCATGTACTCCGCGGCGGCGATGGCGCCGATGGCGCAGACCAGGCGCTCCTGCTGGAGTTTCTGCATGAGCTTGATGAACCCCGTGCCCTTCTCGCCCAGGCGGTTGCCCTTGGGGATCCGGCAGTCCGTGAAGTAGAGCTCCGCCGTGTCCTGGCTGTGCCAGCCGGCCTTCTTGATCTGCTTGCCCTTTTCGAATCCCGGCGTTCCGCCCTCGACGAGGTAGAGGTCCACGGCCTTGTGGGGATTCCCCACGGACGGGTCCCGGGCGGCCACGACGCACAGGTCGCAGTTGATTCCGTTGCTGATGAAGGTCTTCTGGCCGTTCAGGATGATCGAATCGCCGTCCTCGACGGCCGTCGTTTTCATGGCCGCGAGATCACTGCCCGCATTGGGCTCCGTCATGGCGACCGCCGTGATGATGTCGCCGGTGACGCAGCCGGGAAGGTATTTCTGCTTGTGCTCTTCCGAGCCGAACGAGATGATGTACGGGACGATGATGTCGCTGTGCAGGGAGGCGGTCATCCCAGAGAAATTCGAGCGGGCCAGCTCTTCGAGCACGATGACCGAATAGAGGAAGTCCGCGCCCGGCCCGCCGTATTCTTCGGGAACGCCCGTCCCCAGAAATCCCTGCTCCCCCATCTTCTTCCAGACGCTCTTGGGGACGATGCCCGCTTCCTCCCATTCCTCCACGTGGGGGATCAGCTCCTTCTCCACGAACTTCCGCAGGGTGTCGCGGAACATCCGGTGCTCTTCCGTATACTTGAGAATATCCATGGTCTGTCTCCTTCACGGCATGCGGATGAATGCAAATGGACGGCCGAAACGGCACCGGCAGGGAAACGCCCGTTTCCCCGCGGCGCCGGCCGAGGCGGAGGGGGCATCCCCTTCGGCCTCGGCCGGGTTGACCGCGTCGGAAATTTACTTCTTGTACTTACCGATGATGGAAATGGCGCACACGTTCTTGTGGGGGAACCCGCCCAGGTTGTGCGTCAGGCCTAAACGGGGATTTTCCACCTGGCGCTCGCCCGCGCGGCCCTGAAGTTGGAGGTACATTTCATAGAGCATCCGGAGGCCCGAGGCCCCGATCGGATGACCGAAGCACTTCAGCCCTCCGTCGACCTGGGCCGGCACCTTGCCGCCCTTCAAGTCGTACATCCCGTCCAGGGCGTCCTTCCAGGCCTTCCCCCGTTCGGAGATGTGGAGATCTTCATACGTGACGAGCTCCGTGATGGAGAAGCAGTCATGGAGTTCCATGCAGCTGATCTCTTCCTTCGGATCCTTGATCCCGGCCTCTTTATAGGCGGCCGTGCTGCACTTGTCCGTCGTGACGAAGTGATCGCCGTCCCACTCGTTGAACGAGCCCTCGTACCCGCTGCTGACCGCGAGCTGCGACGCCTTGACGGTGATGATGTCCTTTTCCTTTTTGCCCATCTTCTTGGCGATCTCCGGGGTCGTCACGATGGCGCAGGCCGACCCGTCCGAGACGCCGCAGCAGTCGAACAGACCGAGCGGCCAGGCGATGATCGGCGACGCCAGGATCGCATCCATCGACACCGCCTTGCGCAGGTGCGCCTTGGGGTTCAGCGCCCCGTTCTGATGGCTCTTCCACGAGACGTGGGCGATGGCCCGCTTGACGTCGTCCTTGCTGACCTTGAACTTCGCCGCATAGGCCGAGGCCAGCTGGGCGAACAGCCCCGGGGCGGTCGCATTGGGGGAAAACTGCCAGTTCAGCGTCCCCGCCGAGGCCCCCCAGGAGGGGAGTCCGCCGTAGCCCGTGTCCTTCAGTTTCTCCACGCCCTGGGCCAGGCAGATGTCGTAGGCGCCCGAGGCGACGGCGTAGCACGCCGCACGGAAGGCCTCCGTCCCCGTGGCGCAGAAATTCTCCACCCGACTGATCGGGATGTGGGGAAGCTGGAGCGTCACGCCGAGCGTCGGCGACCCTTTCCCCACGTTGACCTCTTCAAAGCACACGCCGAACCAGGCGGCCTGGATGTCCTTCTTCTCGATGCCGGCGTCGGCGATCGCCTCCTGAAAGGCCTCGACGATGAGCCCCTCGGCCCCGACGTCCCATCGCTCTCCAAACTTGCTGCAACCCATACCGATGATTGCGACTTTATCCCTGATTCCTGAAGCCATGGTCGTACCTCCCCATTAATTGAATTTGAACAGCTTGCCGATGAGCTGGGATTTCATCATGTCGCCGCCGACCTTCAACTTGCCGGCGCTGAAGGCCTTCATGCCGTCGAGGCGACCGGCGATCAGGTCGATGAAGTCCGTATCGGCCATGCCGATGGTTGTCGTCGGTTTGTCCACGGTCCCCGCGGTCACCTGGCAGGCGCCGTCCTTGATCGTGACCGCCCAATCCCCCCCGGTCGGACCGGAGATGTTGAACTGGAAGGTCACGTCCTTCCCGGCCGCCGCCGCGTTGAAGGCGGAGGGCATTTTTTCGAAAATCCCCTTCACGTCGAGATCCCCGCCACCGCCCTTCGGCGCTGCTGCGCCGGCGGCCGCCGGGGGCATCAGGAAGTCCATGATCGCCGCGTTCAGCTCGGCATAGTACTTGGCGCCCGCCATGCTGTTGATCTTGTCAAAATTGTCGCGGATGTCCTCCGGCGTCGGGGGTTTCTCCGCGCCCAGGTGGATCCCGGGGCCCGTCATCATCGCGGCCCGGCTGAAGTAGCCGGCGGCGGCGTTGAAGATCGCGCCCGTGTCCTGGCACTCCTCGGAGCAGAGGTACAGGACGATCCCGGCGATGTACGCCGGATTCAGCTTCGCGAACATCTCCGGCGGCATGACGTCTTCCGTGAGCCGGGAGGCGGCCACCGGGGCAATGGTGTTGACCTTGATGTTGTACTTGGCGCCCTCGAGCTTGAGGGTGTTCATGAAGCCCACGAGCCCCAGCTTCGCCGAGCTGTAGTTCGTCTGGCCGAAGTTGCCGTACAGGCCCGCCGCCGAGGTCGTCATGACGATCCGCCCGAATCCCTGGTCCCGCATCGCCTGGAAGGCGGGCCGCGTCACGTTATACGCGCCGTTCAGATGCACGCCGAGGACGGCGGCCCAGTTCTCCGGCTCCATCTTCAGAATGCCCTTGTCCCGGAGGATGCCCGCGTTGTTGATGAGGATGTCCACCTTGCCGAAGGCGTCCACCGCCGTCTTCACGATGTTGGCGCCGCCTTCGGGCGTGGCCACGTTGTCGTAGTTCGCCACGGCCTCGCCGCCCAAGGCCTTGATCTCGTCGACGACCTTGTCCGCCGGACCGGCCGCGCCGGCGCCGGAGCCGTCCCGCGCGCCGCCGAAGTCATTGACGACGACCTTCGCGCCGCGTTTGCCCAGCTCCAGGGCGTACGCCCGACCCAGGCCCGCGCCCGCGCCCGTCACGATCGCCACGCGGCCGTCGAAGCGGATCTCGGGGATCCAGTCGGTCTTCGGAACGGCCTTCCAGAAATACTGGGTAAAGCCGCGATTCACGTCCTTCACCCGCTTCCGGAAGGACAGGGTGACCGGCATGCCGACCTTGAGTTCGTCCAGTTCGCAGTCGGTGAAATCGGCCATCATGCGACCGCCGCCCTCGAACTGCACCATCCCGTAGATCGCCGGGGGATCGACCGATACGGCGAGCAGGTCCCCCGTGAAGCTCCGGATGCGGGCCGGGACTTGGGCAAACTCATACTCGTCCTGGGCTCCGATATGACCGCACGCCGGGTTGACGCAGACGTCCACCGGCGGGAACTGCGCCGTCCCGCAGGCGGTGCACTTCCCGCCGACCATGCCGAGGATCATCTTGTGCTGCCGCCACAGGGCCGTCATGGCCGTCTGGATCGGGTTCTCGTTCCGGATGCCCATCTCCGGCTCGATCAGTTCCCGGAATTTCAGGAACTTCATGTAATTGTCCGTGGTCTTCTTCTTCGCGAGCGAGCCCTTGACGCCCAGACGCTCGGCGAGCTTCGTGATGTTTTCCGTTACCTTGAAGTAGAGGGCGTCGCACCCCTGACCGAAGCCGACCAGCAGGATGCCGTCGCCGGGTTTGGCCGTCTCGAGGGCGGAAACGAACATCACCAGGGGATGGGCCACGCCGGTCTCCCCGCAGACCTCGTGCATCGTGTCGACGAGCTTGTCGCCCGTGGCGCCCAATTTCTTCGCGATGGCACGGTGTTCGGCCTTGAAGATACAGGGGAAAACGAATTTCTGGACGTCGTCCATCGTGATCTTGAGCTTTTTGAACAGACCGTTGACGGCCTCGGGGATGAACTTGGAGTAGCCCTCTTCCCGGAGCCAGCGCTCCTCCCAGGTGTAGTCGAACTGACACCAGGAACCGCGGAAATGGTCCACGAAGTCATAGGTGAGGCTGTAGGATCCGAGGAATTCCGCCACCACGTCCTTGTCGCCGACCGCCAGGGCGGCCGCGCCGTCGCCGAACCACATCTCGTAGAAATTGGCCGGGCGCGTCATGCGCCGGTCCGACGCCGTCACGAGGATGCCCTTGCGGTTCCCCGACTTGACGACGTCCAGGGCGGTGAGCAGGCCGGTGGTGCCGGCGCGCTGGGAGGCCGTGAAGTCCGCCGTGTTGATGTCGCTGCGCAGGTTCAGGGCCGTGGCCAGGATCCCGGCGTTCAGGCGATCGGCGTAGGGCAGGGTGGTGGAGCACAGGTAGCCCGCGTCGATCTTTTTCTTGTCCAGGCCGATCAGGCAGTCCTGGGCCGCGGCCACGGCCATCGTCAGGCTGTCTTCGTCATGGTTGCACATGGAACGTTCGCCCTGGNNCGGGGCGAACCAGCCCATGGCCTGGAAAATCGCCATCCGGTCCAATCTCAGACGGGGAATGTAGGCGCCGTATGAAGTGATTCCGATCATGTTCTTACCTCCTCATTCATTGCGTAGTTTGCATTCAGATGTTTGAGAATCGCACCTCCGTCAAGCGGCCACCTTCAGAACTTGAAGAGTTTTTCCAGAAGCTGGGATTTCATCAGGTCACCCTCGATCTTCAGTTTCCCGGAGGTGTAGGCCTTCATGGCGTTCATCTTCCCGTTCATCAGATCCAGATAGTCGGCCGCCGCGATCTTCAGCGTGCAGGTGGGCTTGGCATGGGCGCCGGCCGCGATGGTGCAGGCCCCGCCCTTGATCTCGGCGTACCAGTCGCCTTCGCCGGCGACGCAGTACTGGAACACCACGTCCACGCCCGATGCGGCGCCGGCCTGGAAGGCGGCGGGCATCTTGTCGAATACCTCCTTGACGGACGTAAAGCCACCGCCGCCACCCGCGGCCGGCGCCTTCTTGCCCTCGAGGGCGGACAGCAGGTCGCCCAGGACGAGGTCGTTGAGCTGCCCGTATTCCTTAGCGCCCTTNNCCGGTTGTAGAAACCGGCGCCGGCGTTGTAGATCATGCCCGTCGCCTCACACGCCTCCGAACAGAGATACAGGACGATCGGCGCCACGTATTCCGGCTTCATCTTCGCCAGCAGGTCGGGCGACAGGATGTCCTCCGTGAGACGGGACGCGGCAATGGGCGCCACCGTGTTCACTTTAATGTTGTACTTCGCGCCCTCGAGCTTGAGGGTGTTCATGAAGCCCACGAGCCCCAGCTTCGCCGAGCTGTAGTTCGTCTGACCGAAATTGCCGTACAAGCCCGCCGCCGAGGTCGTCATGACGATCCGCCCGAAGCCGTTGTCCCGCATGACCTGGAAGGCCGGTTTCGTCACGTTGTAGGCCCCGGTCAGATGCACGCCGAGGACGGCGGCCCAGTTTTCCGGCTCCATTTTGAGAAGGCCCTTATCCCGCAGGATGCCCGCGTTGTTGATGAGGATGTCCACCTTGCCGAAGGCGTCCACCGCGGTCTTCGTGATGTTCGCTCCCCCTTCGGGCGTGGCCACGTTGTCGTAGTTCGCCACGGCCTCGCCTCCGGCGGCCTTGATCTCGTCGACGACCTTGTCCGCCGGACCGGCCGCGCCGGCGCCGGAGCCGTCCCGGGCGCCGCCGAAGTCGTTGACGACGACCTTCGCCCCGCGCTTGCCCAGCTCCAGGGCGTACACCCGGCCCAGGCCTCCGCCGGCTCCGGTCACGATGGCCACACGACCATCAAAACGGATTTTGTTCTTTGCCACCATCTCGTTCCTCCCTTCCTTTGAATGATGCGTGTTGAAAACGGTATCAAAACTTCCGGGTCGCCGATGCCTTGACCATCGGGCGGACCGTTATGCGCCGGTTAGATCCGTGTTTTGGGTAAAAGCCGGAATATGGATGAATTTGAGGGTATTCTTGGCCATGTCGATATACGTCCCCCGGTCCAGATTCACCATGGGACGGAAAAAATTTTCCCCGCAGACAAAACTGTGGATGGAATTCATCATCCCCAGGACCTTCATCATGACGTCGGGGGGAACATTCTGCCGATCCTTGGCCAGTCCCATGGAGCGGGCGATATCGGCCGTAAATTCAGGCACCTTGAAATCGAGGCCCGCTTCTTCCCGGGTTTTACCGAAATAGCGGAAGAGAATCAGGTTGGAAATTTCCGGATGCGCGAAAAAATACTCGGTCATCCGGTCGATGGAGATGGCGAGCCGGTCCTGGAGGGGCAGGCCGTGGATGCGTTTCTCCACCTTGATCAGCTCCTGGCCGAGATCCTTGCTGATGTCCAGGACGACGGCCTCGTACAGATCCCCCTTCTCCCCCCAGTGGTAGTGGAGCGTGGAGATGTCGATCCCCACCTCCAGGGCGATCATGCGGGTCGTGGTCCCGTGAAAACCGTACTCTCCGAAGATCCGGCGGGCCACCGTCAGGATCTTCCCTTTCATCGATTCAGGATCTTTGCGTGCTTTTTCCAGCGCGGATGCCATCGCTTGGTTCCATTTTACGATTCAATCAATTGATGGAACCACATAACGCTTTCAATCCCGTTTGTCAAGGAGATTTTTTGAAAACCGGGTCGGTTGCATAACCGATTCATGATCGTCATTTGCGGGGCCGAGCTTCAGAAACGTCATTTTTTCTCTTGAATTTATGGCTGATTGAATGTATAAGGCGAGTCATGAAAGATCGGTTGAACAACCGAACATCAGGGCCGGTCGGGGCGGTCCGACCGGCGCCAGGGAGTCGGCATTGAAAGAAGGCGCGGGCAGGGACCGAGCGGCCAGCCGGACACGGATCCTCGTCGCCGCCCGGCGGCTGATGGCGGAAAAGGGCGTCAAACAGACGACGCTCGCCGACATCGCCCGTGAGGCCGGGATCAGCCCCGGAACCCTGTTCTATCACTATGCGAGCAAGAACGACCTGATTTACGACATCCTGGAGAAGCACCTCGCCGACCTGACCGATGCGATCTTCGCCAGCCTGCCGCGCCGCCGGGACGCTGCGGATCTCGCGGGCGCCCTGCAAAACGCCCTGGCCCGTCTGCTTCAGGACACGGACAGCGGGCGGATGAACCTCTATCTGCTCCAGGAGGCGATCGTCGGAAACAGCGAGCTGAAGGATCGCTTTGCCGTCCGGTATCAGGCCTGGCGGGAATTGCTCGCCGGCCAGGCGGCCCGCGTCTTCGGCATCTCCGATCCGCACCGGCGGTCGGCCCTGGGCGCGCTCCTGCTCGCCACGATCGACGGCATGACCATCCAGTTCCTGCTCGCGCCCGGGAGCGTGGACCTGCCGGGACTGGCGGAGGAACTGGTCCGCCTGCTGACCGTCGGCGACACGGGGGTCCGGCCGCAACCGGCCGAGGCCGGATGAACCTTCTTTGACGATCCGGATTTCTGGAGGAAAAGCCATGAAACTTTACGATTTCACCCGGTCCTACGCCCTCTTCGAGGAGGCGAAACGGTATGTCCCCAACGGCATCTACGGCCCCCGAAGCCCCATGTTCCTGACCTTCGGCTCCTATCCCGCCTTTATCGAACGGGGGGACGGCTGCCGGATCTGGGACGTCGACGGCAACGTGTACATCGACTACATGTGCTCGTTCGGGACGAACCTCTTGGGCCTGCGTCATCCCAAGGTCGACGCCGCCGCCCGGGCGCAGTGGGACAAGGCCGACTGCTTCACGCTGCCCAGCGATCAGTGGGTCCCCCTGGCGAAGAAGCTCGTCGAAACGCTCGATGACAGCGACTGGTGCGTCTTCGCCAAAAACGGCTCCGACGTCACCTCCTACGTCATCACGGTCGCCCGGGTGGCCACGGGGCGCCAGGACATCCTCCTCGCCCACGGCGCGTATCACGGCTCCCATTTCTGGTGCCAGCCGCACGGGGAGGGCGTTCCCGAGGCCTGGAAGTCCCATGTCCACTATTTCGAGTACAACGACGCGGCGGACCTGAAGCGCGTCGTGGCCGAGCACAGGGGAAACATCGCCGGCATCATGCTCACCCCCCACCGTCACGACGCCTTCCGGGACCAGGAACTGCCCGCGCCGGAATTCGTGGCGGCCGTCAACGCGCTGGCCCGCCAGGAGGGGTTTCTCGTCCTCATCGACGACGTGCGCTGCGGCTTCCGCCTGAAGCTCTCCGGCAGCGCCCGCTTCTACGGGTACGAGGCCGACCTGGGCTGCTTCGGCAAGGCCATGGCCAACGGCTACCCCATCGCCGTCGCCACGGGGCGGGCGGAGCTGAGGGCCGCCGCGGAGAAGGTCTACTTCACGGGCACCCACTTTTTCTCCGGCGTGCCCTTCGCGGCCGCCATCGCCACGATCGACGAGATCCGGGCGAGCGGCGCGATCGAAAAAATCGACCGGATGGGCCGTCTCCTGATGGACGGTCTCCGGGAGGCCGCGGCCGGGGAAGCGGTCCGCCTGACCGGACCGCCGGCCATGCCGTTCATGGCGTTCGCGGACGACCCCGCGTTCGAGAAGAACCGCTTCTTCTGCGGCCAGGCCGCCCGGCGGGGGATCTTCTTCCACCCCCACCACAACTGGTTCGTCTGCGCCGCGATCACGGAGGCGGATATCCGCCAGACCGTCGACGTGGCCGCGGACTGTTTCGCCCTGACAAAGGAAAAATTTTCCTGAGGAGGACCCAATGAAATGGGATCACTGCGGCATCCGGGCAGGCGATCTGGAGCGCTCGCTCCGGTTCTACACGGACGTGCTGGGCCTCGAACTGCTGGAGGTCGTCACGGTCCTCGATCAGCCGTTCTACTTCGTCGGCAACGACACGGTCCGGATCGAAATAGAACAGGCCAACCCCGCGCAGATTGCGGCGGCGACGGGGCCGCAGGCGGGTCTGTACCACCTGGCCTTCGAGGTCGACGATCTGGAGGGGGCGGCTGACCGCCTGCGCGACGCCGGGGCGCAGTTTCTCCTGCCGCCCTCGCAGTTCCGCGAGGACCGGAAGATCGCCTTCATCCTGGATCCGGACGGGGTCTTCATCCAGCTCATCCAGTACCTGAATCGCACCTCCTGAGGCGGGCCCGGTCACCGTCGAGGACGCGCGTGATCACCTCCCTCGCGATAGCCCCGTCTGCGGCCGGTCCCATTTATCCCTGGAAGGCTTATGTATCATGCCTCACCGGTTCGAGAGTGACGGCGAGGTCTGTCCTTTTTCACTAAAAAACCCCTCATCGACACCGCCGATCACGTAACACAGCATCCCTCATGCCCCTTCCTTATCTCCCCTCTTCCGGAATCCAACACCCGAACCCAAACCAACAAAACAGGTTGTGATAGATTTTTGTTTCCGCTGAAATCGCTTGATAAATGAGACGCGGGTCCCTATGATGGCCGCAAACGCTCCGAGGACACACCCATGAAAATCCTCATCTTCGATCCCGTGGGGGGCGCCAGCGGGGACATGATCCTGGGGAGCCTCCTCCACCTGGGCTGCCCCGTCGCGACCCTGACGGAGGCCTGGGACGCCCTGGGCATCCTGGACCGACCCGCCGCCCGCACGCTTGAGCTCGACTGGAAGCTCGTCCAGGGCATCCGCGCCCGGGACGTGAAGTTCTCCCTGCCGGAGTCGCCCCCAGCCGCCGGCCGACGCCGGGGACGCGCCCGCGGTCCGGCCGCAACGGACCGAACCTGGCGGCAGATCCGGGCGATGCTCGAACGGGCGGCCCTGCCGGCCGACGTCCGGGAGAAGAGCCTGCGGATCTTCGCGTCCCTGGCCGAAGCGGAGGCGACCGTCCACGGCGTCGCCGCCGACCAGGTCCATTTTCACGAGGTCGGCGCCGTCGATTCGATCCTCGACATCGTCGGGATCGCCGCGGCCGTCGCCTGGTTCCGGGCGGAGGCCATCTATGCGACCCCGGTCCCCGTCGGCCAAGGCACGGTCGTCTGCCGCCACGGCCGCCTGCCGCTGCCGGCCCCGGCGACGGTCACCCTCCTCGAGGGGCTGCCGGTCCGCTTCACGACGGTCGCCGGAGAACTCACCACCCCGACCGGAGCGGCCGTCCTCAAGGCGCTCACCGCCGGCGCGCCGCCGCCCGCCGAGGTCATCCTCCGGGGGGTCGGATACGGGTGCGGCGACCGCACGTACGACGACTGGCCCAGCCTCTTCCGCACCCTGCTCGCCGACACGGCCCCGGCCGCGCCTGAGGCGGTATGCGTCCTCGAAGCCGATGTGGACGACCTCTCCCCGGAAGACTGGGAGCTGGCCACGGCGCGCTTCTACGCCGCCGGCGCGCTGGATGTCACCCTGACGGCCCGGATCATGAAGCGGGGCCGGCCCGGCGTCGGCCTGACGGTTCTCGTCCCGGACACGCGGCTCCACGACGTCGCCGACCTCGTGCTCGAAGAAACCTCGACCATCGGCGTTCGCTACCATCCGGTCGCCCGCCGGGTCCTGCCGCGGCGCACCTATCCGTTCCGGACGCCCTACGGGGAGCTCCGGATCAAGGAGGTGGTCACCCCCGCCGGCACCCGCCGGTGCAAACCCGAATACGCCGATCTGCAGGCCCTTGCCGTTTCGGCCAACCGGCCGGTGGCGGAGCTCCGCAGGGAGGTGCAGGCCCTGCTTCAGGATCTCTCCCGGCCGGATGCACCGCCGTCCGGGCCGGGTCCGGTCCCGGAACCGCCCGCGGGCGAGGCCCCGGTTCCGAAAAAGAAACCGGCCGGACGCCGCACCCGCCCCGCGAAGGCGGCGCGAACCCGGAGAAAGGAGCCCGCATGACGATGCAGGAGATCCTTTCCGCCGTCCGGCGGGGCGTCCTGACGGAAGCGGAAGCGGAAACGCGAATCATGGCGATCCTGTACGAGCGGGGCGAGGATTTTCTGCTGGACCTGCACCGGGAGAAACGGATCGGGTTCCCCGAGGTCGTTTATGCGGCGGGGAAGTCCGTCCCCCAGGTGCTCGCCATTGCGGCGGCGATTCTCGAGGAAAAGGGCGCGGTCTTTGTGTCCGGTCTCGATGACGAACGGGAGTCAGCCCTGCGGGGACGCTTCCCGGACCGGATCCTCCGTCAGGCCGGCCGGGTCCTGGTGATCCGGGCAGACACCGCGGCGCCGGCGCCGCTCGGAACCGTCGGCCTCGTCACCGCCGGCACCTCGGATATCCCCTATGCCCGGGAGTGCGGGCTCATCCTGAGCGAGCTGGGTGCGGAGGTCGTCGAGGCCTTCGACGCCGGGGCGGCGGGGATGCACCGGCCGGAGCTGGGGTTGAGAACGGTCCGGAACGCCGACGTTCTGATCGTTTTTGCCGGCATGGAAGGGGTCCTGCCGCCGCTCATCGCCTCCCTGACCCCCCAGCCCGTCATTGCCGTGCCCACGCCGATCGGCTACGGCCACGGCGGCCTGGGCGAGGGGGCGCTGTGCACGATGCTCCAGACCTGCGTCCCCGGGGTCCTGGTGGTGAACATCGGCAACGCCGTCGGGGCGGCGGCCGGGGCCGTGCGGATCCTGAAGGCCATACGGAAGGGCGGGGGCGAATGAAGGGTGGGGCCTACTTCTTGAACAGGGCCTCGAGCTGCTCCTTGGCGGAAAGCTTCCGCACCGGAGGCGCTTCCGGGGCGTCGGCATCGCGCAGGACAAAATATTCGCAGAAGTTGCTCCGGTTTTTGTCGAGCACCCGCTCCGCCTGCGTCTCCCGGCACTGATTGCAGGCCGCCGGATCGTAGTGGAGGCAGTTCAGGCAGACGTGAAGGTCCGCGCCGCAGAAGGGGCAACACTCCCGCCGGCCGACATTTTCCACCCGTTTCAGAATCTTCTTGCAGGAAAAACAGCGTTTCATTGCGTGGGTCTCTCAGGTTGTCGCGAATTCGCCCCGGCAAAACGCGCGGCGTTTGCGGGGCCCATAAACAAAAGATCCTTCCCCCCCGGCGTGAATCTTGGTATGATCATCCGATGAAACCGTCCCGAAGCCTGATGGTGCGACCGCCGGAGGGGAAGGGTCCGCACCGCTGCCTGTCCTGCGGCGCCACGGAACACATGGGCCGCCGCAAATACTGCTCCCGCGAATGCCGCCAGCGGCTGCGGCAAAAGCTGGACATGCGGATCGGCCTCGTCCAGGCCCTCAACACCCGCTACGCCACCTTCTATTTCACCGAGCACATGGTCTTCATGGATATCCTGACCTACGGTTCCGCCGAAATCTTCAGCTTCCTTTTTCCCCGCTCCCCGGGGAAAAAGCCGGCCGAGGACTTCAGCCGCCTGGCCAACCTCTTGGGCGACATCTGGTGGGCGGAGAAGCGCCGCACGCAAAAACGGTACCTCGCCTCCCGGCGCGTCCTGGAGCAGGCCATCCGGGTCCACGACGCCCCGACGGTCGTCAAGCCCCTGGCCATTCACATCCCCGCCGTTCAGGGCGCCTCCCTGACCCTGCTGAAGCTGGACCGGGCGGTGCTGGGTTCGGCCGAACTCGCGCAAACCTTGAAGAGCGCTTATCGGCAGCAGGCCAAACGGAACCACCCGGATCGGGGCGGGGATGCCCAAAACTTCAGAAAAATCCACTCGGCCTACGAAGAACTGATGAACTGGGCGGAAAACCCCGTTTTTGTGAGGCGCCGCGGTTTTCCGGACAAGTGGTTTTACGACGGCAGCACCGGCCGCTGGGTCCAGCCCCGCACCCCGAACGAATGCCGGTGACGCGATGGTCCTTCTTCTGAACTTCCTGTCTTGAAACGGCTTCAGACCGGTCATGACACCCGGCCGTTCCTGTCGGAGAAGCGCGTTTCGGGTCGGATGGGCGATACGGGATCAGTGACGGTTAAGGACGTTCGTTTGAGGGATCATACCCCACCCGAGGCGGGAAGTAAACCTTTTTGGTGAAGACGATCAGGGTGCGCCGGTCGCCGGTGACGGGCAGGCGGAATTCGTGGACTGCCGGCGCCGCCAGTCCCATCCGGTCCGCGACGGGGAGCGCCGCGTCCCGTTCCTCCTGGATGTCGGCGCCCTTCATGGCCATCAGGCGTCCGCCGGCCCTCAGAAAGGCGCTTCCCCGCGCCACGAACTCCGGCAGTTTCCACGTCGCCCGGGAAATCACGACGTCGTAGCGCGCCCCCGTCGCGCCCGCTTCCGCCCGCCGGTTCAGCACCTCGATCCCCGCCAGGCCCAGGCCCCGGACGACCTGCTTCAGAAACGACGACTTCTTCCGGGAGGCCTCGAGCAGTCGGACCGTGAGGTCCGGACGGGCGATCTTCAGCGGCAGCCCCGGAAATCCGGCCCCGGATCCGAGATCGATGAGATCCGAGGCCCCGTCGCCCAGGTAGGGCAGCGGGGTCAGGGAGTCGAGGAAATGGCGCACGGGGAGGTCGAGCCCGGACTTCAGCGAAACCAGGTTCATCCGCGCGTTCCAGAAAAGCAGTTCGTCCGCGTAACGGGCGAACTGCCGGCGCTGGGCGTCCGTCAGGGAGACGCCCCATGCGGCCGCCCCCTGCCAGAAGGGGTCAAGCCGGGCGTGCTCTTTCGGGGCGGCGACTTCGTTCTGATCCATGTTCCCGCGTTTCCCCCGCCCGGACGCGGACGGTCCGGGCAGGAGGCGGCGGCCCCACCGCGTTCCGGTCGAGCCGTCCGCCACTTTTCGCACCCTATAGCCCAAAAGGCGCTCCCGGACAACCCTTCCGTTGCGGCGCAAAAGCCCTTGACAGACCCGCGACAAACGCCATAGGGTTGCGCCGGGGCGCGAGGCCGGCATGGACCGGGGGTGAAGGCGCGTCCGGGTGCGCCCCCGTCGCGCGATGCGACCGCCGATCCGAAGCCCGTCGCGGCGCGGGCGGGCCGTCCGGGTCGCGGGCGGCCGGGAGAAAAGGGATTCGTGGAGCAGCACGGACACACCACCGATATCGCCATCGTCCTGAACCGGCCCAAGTATGCGGGCAACGTCGGTTCCGCGGCGCGGTGCGCGAAGAATATGGGGATCAGCCGCCTCATCGTGGTGGGCCACCGCGACCTCGACGAGGAGGAGCTGCGCATGCGCGCCACCCACGAGGCCGCCGACCTGATCGACCGGCTGGAGCACCGGGACACTCTCGGGGAGGCGCTGGGCGATTTCCGGTACTGCGTCGGGACGACGGCGCGCCTGGGCGTCGGCCGCGGCCCGGTGGTCTCGCCCCGGGAGATGGCGGCCCGGCTCGCCGCGCTTTCCCCGGACAACGCGGTCGCCCTCCTCTTCGGTCCGGAAGACACCGGCCTCACCAACGACGACCTCAAGTTCTGCCACCTCGTCGTGAACATCCCCACGGCCGGCTTCAAGTCCCTGAACCTCTCCCACGCGGTCATGATCCTCGCCTACGAGATCCTCGTCGCCCGCTGGACCGGGCGCAAAGCCATCGGCCATCGTCTCGCCTCCGTGGCGGAGCTGGAGGGCATGTACGGCCAGGTCGAGGACCTGCTGAGGCGGATCGGCTTCCTCAATCCGCAGAATCCCGGCTACTGGATGATGCATCTCCGCCGTCTCTTCGCCCGGACGGGCCTGACCGCGAAGGAGGTCAAGATCCTCCGCGGCATCTGCCGCCAGGTGGACTGGCATACGGAAAACAAAAAGGCTTGACTTTCCCCCGGTCGGAACTTATTACCCACCTTTGAACATCCCTGCAATTGCGTGCAAAAAAGGAGCGGCATCATGGTGAAACCATTTGCCTTCACGGGCGCGAAACGGATCGTCTTCGGCCGGGCGGCCTTCGACGGCCTGGCCGGGCAGGTCCGCGACCTCAAGGGCTCCCGCCCGTTCGTCGTCCTGGACAGGAATCTCGCCGCCACCGGCATTCCGGATCGGCTGGAGGCCCTGCTCAAAGACGCGGGCCTCAAACCCGTCCTGTTCGACCGCGCGGAGGCGGAGCCCCGCCTGGAGCTGGCCGACGCGGGGGCGCAGGCCGCGCTCAAGGCGAAATGCGATCTCGTCGTCGGCGTCGGCGGCGGCAGCGCCATGGATCTCGCCAAGGCGGTGGCGGTCATCGCGGCCAACCGCGGCCGGGCGGCCGATTACCTGGGGCTCGGCAAGGTCCCCGGCCCCGGACTCCCCACGATCATGGTCCCCACGACGGCGGGGACGGGCAGCGAAGTGACCTTCACCGCGGTTTTCATGCGGAAGACCCTCAAAAAGAAGGAGGGGATGAACAGCCCGTACCTCTATCCGGACGTGGCGCTCTTGGACCCCCTGCTGACCCTGAGCCTCCCCCCGGGGCCCACGGCGACCACGGGCATCGACGCCCTGTGCCACGCCATCGAATCGTTCACCTCGATCAACGCCTCGCCGATGAGCGAACTCCTCTCCCTGGAGGCGATCGGGCTCATCGCCGAGAACCTCCGGACCTGCGTCCACGACGGCGGCAACGTGGAGGCCCGCGAGCAGATGCTCCTGGGCAGCCTCTACGCGGGCTTGGGGCTCGCCAACGCCGGCGTGACGGCGGTGCATTCGCTCTCGTACCCCCTGGGCGGCCGCTACGGCATCCCCCACGGGATGGCGAACACGCTCCTCCTGCCCGCCGTCATGGCCTACAACCTGCCGGGCGCCCTGGAGAAGTTCACGATCATCGCCGAGGCGATGGGGGAGATTCCCGACGATCTGCCCCTGCGCGAGGCGGCGTGCCTGGCGATCGAGGCGGTGGAGACCCTGATCGAGGACTGCGGGATCACGGAGACCCTCGGGGATTTCGATGTCCGGGAGGAGGACTTCCCCGCCTTGGCCGAGGCGGCCCTGACCGTGGCGCGCCCCCTGGCCAATAACCCCCGGAAGGTCACGCGGGAGGACGCGATCCAGATCTACCGGGACGCTTTTTGACTTCATGATTTCGGGATCGACGGCATCATCATAACCCTGAAGGAGGCGGCAGATGGCCGGTGCGGAATTGATCGGTAAGGAAGAAATCCAGGAGGTGATGGATGTCCTCGAAACGGGCGTCCTGATGCGGTACGGCTTCGACGCCGAGCGGAAGGGAATCTTCAAGGTCCGGCAGATGGAGGAGGAATTCGCCCTGTACTGCGGGGCGGCTTACGCCCTGGGCGTGACCTCCGGGTCGTGCGCGCTCAAGGTGGCCCTCGCGGCCTTGGGCGTCGGCCCCGGGGACGAGGTGATCTGCCCGGCCTTCACCTTCGTCGCGACCTACGAGGCGGTCCTGGAGGTGGGGGCGATCCCCGTCATGGCGGACATCGACGATTCGCTCAACCTCGATCCGGCGGATATCGAGCGGAAGCTGACCCCGCACACGCGGGCCGTCATCCCCGTGCACATGTGCGGGGCCGCCGCCCACATCGACCGGATCCTGGCGGTCGCGAAGAAGCACAACCTGCTCGTCCTCGAAGACAACGCCCAGGGCTGCGGCGGGAGCTTCAAGGGCAAGAAGCTCGGGACCTTCGGCGACATGGGGATCTTCAGCTTCGACTACTACAAGACGATCACCACCGGCGAGGGCGGGCTCGTCATGACCGACAGCAAGGCCCTCTACGACCGGGCCGACTGGGTCCACGACCACGGCCACGACCACAACCCCGCGGTGAGCCGGGCGATGGAAGGCCGGACGATCCTCGGCTTCAACTACCGGATGAACGAACTCCAGGGCGCGATCGGCCTCGCCCAGCTCAGGAAGCTCGACCGGGTCGTCGCGGGCCAGCGGGCGAACAAGGCGACGATCAAGGCGATGCTGGCGAACGTCAAGGGCGTGGGATTCCGGGAACTGCCGGACGCCGACGGGGATACGGCGACCTTCCTCGCCTTCAACCTGCCCACCGAGGATCTGGCGGCGCGCTTCCAGAAGGCCCTGGCGGCCGGGGGGGTGGACACGACCTGCTTCAAGTTCAACAAGTGGCACTACGTCCCCAACTGGGAGCACTTCCTCGCCCAGGCCACCGCCAACGCGAAACAGTACCCGTTCAAGGACCCGTCTTACGCGGGCAAGGCATCCTACGGCCGGGAGGGCATCCCCCGGGCGGAAGACCTCCTGGGCCGGACCCTCGTCATGGGAATCTCCGTCCGGATGGCCGAGGAGCGGCTCGCCCGGATCGGAGAGGCCATCGCGCAGGCGGCCCGAACCCTGTAAGGAGACCCATTATGATCGTCGTCACCGGCGGGGCCGGATTCATCGGAAGCGCCTTCGTCTGGCGGTTGAACCTCGAGGGGATCGACAACATCGTCATCGTCGACCGCCTGGGAACGGAAGAGAAGTGGAAGAACCTCGTCAACCGGCGTTTCGCCGACTTCCTCCACAAGGACGAATTCCTCCGGCTCCTGATCAAGGACGACCTGCCCTTCCGGCCCCGGGCCATCGTCCACATGGGGGCCTGCTCCTCGACCACGGAGCGGGACGCCGACTACCTGATGGAGAACAACTTCCACTACAGCTGCCGGCTCGCGGAGTGGGCCCTGCGCAAGCGCTGCCGGTTCGTCTACGCCAGCTCCGCCGCGACCTACGGCGACGGCCGCCTGGGGTTCGACGACGGCGACGACGTCACCCGCACCCTGCACCCCATCAACATGTACGGCTATTCCAAGCAGCTCTTCGACCTGTGGGTCCTGCGCCGCAAGGCGGAGGAGCGGATCGCGGGGCTCAAGTTCTTCAACGTCTTCGGCCCCAACGAGTACCACAAGGGGGACATGGCGAGCGTCGTCTTCAAGGCCTTCCACCAGATCCGGCGGGAGGGCCGGGTGCGGCTGTTCAAGTCGTGCCGGGCCGAGTACCCCGACGGCGGGCAGAAGCGCGACTTCGTGTACGTGAAGGACGCGGTCGAGGTGATGCGCTGGCTTCTGGACCACCCCGACATCAACGGCATCTTCAACCTGGGGACGGGTCAGGCCCGGACGTGGAACGACCTGATCGGGGCCGTGTTCGCCGCGCTGGGACGGGAGCCCGCCATCGACTACATCGACATGCCGCCCGGGCTGGACGCCCAGTACCAGTACTTCACGGAGGCGAAGATGGACAAGATCCGGGCGACGGGCTGCCCGGCGACCTTCCGCCCCCTGGAGGAGGCCGTCCAGGATTACGTCGCGGGGCGCCTCGCGCAGCCGGACCCGCGGCTGTAGCGTCCGGACCGGCGGGCCGCCGTAACGGGGGCCTGGCGCCGGCGGTCGGCTTCAGCGCGTCGCGCCGCCTCCCCGGACACCGGGAGCGGGGCCGGGCGGCGGCGAAGACCGCCGCACAGGGCCGATGTCGAACGGAGACGGATCATGATGGACCAACCCGCGGTGATCTGCATCATCCCCTCTCGCTGGGGGTCGAGCCGGTTCCCCGGCAAGCCGCTCGCCGACCTGTGCGGCAAGCCGATGATCCGGCACGTCTACGAACGCGTGCTCCGCTCCCCCGCGGTGACGACCGCGGCCGTGGCGACCGACGACGCGCGCATCTTCAACGCCGTCACCGCCTTCGGCGGCCGGGCCGTCATGACCTCCGACCGCCACCGCTCCGGGACGGACCGCATCGCCGAGGCGGTGCGGCTGCTCGACCTGCCCGTCGGGGACGACGCGATCATCGTCAACATCCAGGGCGATCAGCCCGCCTTCGCCCCCGCGCAGATCGACGAGGTCGTCGCCCCGCTTCTGGCCGATCCCGCCATTCCCATGTCCACCCTGATCTACCGCATCCGGCGCGAGGAGGAGATCACCCACCCCAACGCCGTCAAGGTCGCGTGCGACCGTCACGGCTTCGCCCTGTACTTCTCGCGCGCGACGATCCCCTACGTCCGGGACCGGGGGCTCGTCGCCGACTACTACAAGCACCACGGCATCTATGCCTACCGGCGCCACTTTCTCGACACCTTCACCCGCCTGCCGGAGGGAACCCTGGAAAAACTCGAGGCCCTGGAGCAGCTCCGCGCCCTGGAACACGGCTATCGGATCCGGGTCGTCGAGACCGCCCACGACTCCGTGGAGGTGGACACCCCCCAGGAACTCGAGCGCGTCCGCCGACTCCTGAGCGGCGAAATCGAGGCGTAGCCGTTCCGGCGAGGCGACGCGGAGAGGGCCCTTTCCGGAAGCGGTTTGGAGAGACGCAAGCAGGATGAAACCGACCCCCGCGCAACCGCCCGCCTTCCGCCTGCGCGACACGCCGTTCGGAACGATCGCGGTGCTCTGGTCGGTCCGCGCGGGCGCGCCCGGAATCGACCGCATCCTGATCCCCGCGCCGGACCGAACGGTCGAGGAGAAGCTCCTGACCTTCTTCCCCACGGCTGTGGCGGCGGCCTGCCCCGAGATCGACGCCCTGGCGGAGCGGCTGGAGGCCTCCCTGAACGGTGCGGACGTCCGGTTTCCCCTCGACGCCCTTCGCCTCGACCGGTGCCCCGCCTTCCAGCGGGAGGTTCTGTGCGCGGACCACGCGATCCCCCGCGGGCGGGTCAGCACGTACGGCCTCGTGGCGGGGCGCCTGGGGCGCCCCGGGGCCGCCCGCGCGGTCGGGACGGCCCTGGCGACGAACCCCTTCCCCCTCGCGATCCCCTGCCACCGGGTGATCCGTTCCGACGGGAGCTTGGGCGGCTTCGGCGGCGGGCTCAAGATGAAGCGGGCGCTGCTGGCGCGAGAGGGGGTCGAATTCCGGGATGCGGGTCACGTGGCCGCCCAACGCTTCTTTTACGGCGATGCGGCGCCCGGTTGACACAGCCCCGCGGCAGGCAGCCTTCCCGACCCATCGCAACACGCCATCCCCCGACGTCGGGATTTCAGGGGCCCGCACCCGGTCCGGCGGCGATCTTTCCTTTTGACCGCATGCCGCGGCAACGATGAAACACGACTCCAAGGGCGGTCGGGAGGGGACATTCGAGGAGGAGATCCCATGCATCGCAGAGCCTTCATCAAGTCCGCGGTCCTCGCCGGGGCGGCGCTGTCGCTGCCGACCGGATTCGCACCCTTCGTCCGCCGCCTCGAGGCGGCGGGCCCGCCCGATCTGGTCGTCGTCCAGGGCGCCTCGGCCGCCGGCATTACGCGGGCGGCCGTCGACGGCCTGGGCGGCATCCGGCGGTTCGTCTCGCGCGGCGCCGTCGTC
Organism: Syntrophaceae bacterium UBA2251; assembly: GCA_002347815.1. Lineage (GTDB taxonomy): Bacteria > Desulfobacterota > Syntrophia > Syntrophales > UBA2251 > UBA2251. The sequence continues at coordinate 15,226 of DDXV01000036.1, read as the reverse complement.
GTGGTCAAGCCGAACATCGGCTGGGACCGGACGCCGGAGTACGCGGCCAATACCAACCCCGAGGTCGTCGCCACGGTCGTCCGCCTCTGCTACGAGGCCGGCGCCAAAACGGTCAAGGTGTTCGACCACCCCGTCGCCGATGCCCGCCGCACCTACAAACAGAGCGGCATCGCCGACGCGGCGGCGGCGGCCGGCGCGTCGGTCCGCTTCGTGGACGAGCGCAAATTCAAGGACATGCAGCTCAACGGCCTTGCACTCAAATCCTGGCCCCTCTACACGGAGGCCATCGAGGCGGACACGATCATCAACCTCCCCATCGCCAAGACCCACGGGATCTCCGGGCTGACGCTCGGCATGAAAAACTGGATGGGCGTGATGGGCGGCTGGCGCGGCCGGATTCACCAGCGCATCGACGAGAGCCTCGTGGACGTGACGAGGGTCGTCAAGCCCACGCTGATCATCCTGGACGCCGTGCGGATCCTCACGGGCAACGGCCCCCAGGGGTGAAGCCTCGCCGACGTCCGGCGGCTCGACACGGTGGCGGCCGGCGTCGATCCCGTGGCGGTCGACGCCTTCGGCGCCACCCTGTTCGGCATGAAGCCGGCCGAGCTGGGATGTGTGCGTGTCGGCCATCAGGCGCGGCTGGGAAGCATGGACCTCGGCCGCATGAACATCAAGCGCATCCGTCTGTGACCGTATGATGACCCTTCTCCGCCGGCTGACCCAGGGGGCCTTTCTCCTGCTTTTCGTCTGGCTTTTCCTGCAGACGGAATCCCGGGGCGCCAACGATCTCGGCTATCCCGTCAAGATCTTTCTCGACGCGGACCCCCTCGTCTTCCTCACGACCGCGCTCGCCACCCGGTCGCTGGACCCGCCCTTCCTTCTGGCATCGATCGTGGTCGTCGTCACGGCGCTCCTGGGGCGCGTGTTCTGCGGCTGGATCTGCCCCCTGGGCACCCTGCACAACCTGGCGGGCGCCCTGAAACGGGGGCCCGTCCGGTCCCGACCGGCGAACGGATACCGCTGGAAATATCATCTCCTGATCGCACTCCTGGTTTCGTCCCTCTTCACACTGCAGCTCGCCGGGATCATGGACCCCCTGGCCCTGCTCATCCGTTCCCTGTCCGTCTCCGTCCATCCCGCGCTCCAGTACGCGACGGCGGCGGGCTTCGACGCGATCTACGCGTCGTTCCCGGCCGGGATCGTCGACGTTTCCGAGTGGATCTACGGGATCGTGAAGCGGGCCTTCCTCGCCTTCCAGCAGCCCCTGTTCCTCCAGTCGGCGGCAATCGGCGCGATCTTCGCCGCGATCCTGGCGCTCAACCTGAAGGAGCCGCGCTTCTGGTGCAAATACCTCTGCCCGCTGGGCGCGCTCCTGGGGCTCCTGTCGCGCTACGCCCTGATCGATCGCACGGTAAGCGAGGGGTGCGACGGCTGCGGGGCGTGCGTCCGGACCTGCCAGGGCGCGGCCCGTCCCGACGGGAAGGAGAACTGGCGCAAGACCGAGTGCCTGGTCTGCATGAACTGCGACGACGCCTGTCCGCGGAACGCCGTCCGCTTCGGATTTCGCCGGGGGAAAGGGGCCGTTGCCCCGGATCTCGGCAAACGGCGGGTGGTGGGGTCGGTGCTGGCGGGCCTGCTCGCGGTGCCCCTCTTCCGGACGACCCCCCGGTCCAGGACGGGCGCCGCCGATCCGCAACTGATCCGGCCGCCCGGCGCCGTGGCGGAGAAGGAATTTCTCCGGCGGTGCGTCAAGTGCGGAGAGTGCATGAAGGTCTGTCTGACGAACGGACTCCAGCCGACGCTCTGGGAGGCCGGCGCGGAGGGGATCTGGTCGCCCATGCTGGTGCCCCGGATCGGGTATTGCGAATACCGATGCACCCTCTGCGGCCAGGTCTGCCCGACGGGCGCCATCCGGAGGCTCTCCCCCGAGGAGAAGGCCGGGGTGCGGATCGGCCTCGCGATGATCGACCCGGGGCGCTGCCTTCCGTACGCGCACGCCCGGTCCTGCATCGTCTGCGAGGAGGTCTGCCCGACGCCGAAAAAGGCGATCTGGTTCGAGACTACGGCGGTGAAAGACCGGGACGGTCGGACGCTTTCGGTCAAGCAACCCCACGTCGACCTTTCGCTCTGCATCGGCTGCGGAATCTGCGAGGCGAAATGCCCCGTCCTGGGCCGTCCGGCCATCACCGTCTCGAGCGTGGGAGAGTCCCGGTCGAGGGACAATCAGCTGTTGTTGTCTTGATAAAAAAACCGGGGGCGTGACGCCCCCGGTCGACAGGAGGGTAGGCTTACCAGTTGCCTTTTCCGAAGCCGGGCCCGGGGCCGTCCGGCCCGCCGCCGGCTCCGCCACGGGGACATCCGCCGAAGCCGGGCCCGCGGCCTTTTCCGCTACCGGGGCCGAAGGCCTGCATCTTCTGCTGCTGCTCCGGCGTCAGGACCTTGAAGGCGGCGATCCGGTGGGACGTCCGTTTGTCCTCCAACTGGTCCCTCAGGGCGCGCATCTCTTTCTGCACGGCCAGGATCTTGGCCTCGTCGGGGTTGTCCTTGAGCCAGAGGAGCCGGAGTTCGTTACGTTTGCTGAACATCTTTTCCCGGAGCGGCGTCACGTCCTTCAGGTGGGCCTCCCGGAGGGCCTTGATCTTCGCGGTCTGATCCGCGGTCAGGTTCAACTGGGAGAAGGCCCGCTCGTCCGGTCCGCCGCAAAAGCCCGCCCCGGGACCTCTTCCCCAGCCCCGGCCCCAGGCAAATGCCGTTGTGGCCAGGAGGGCGACCACCAGCAGGGTGGTCATGGCGATGGTTAACTTCTTCATGGTTCGATGCTCCTTTTCATGTTTTTTGCTTTTGACTTCGGAGAGGAGCAAGCGGCGTGCCACCAGAGGTTTAACGACGACAACCCAATGATCTGAATGCAAATATCGCCTTCTCACATCGGCCCGACCGCCTTGTGGGCCCCGCGGAAGAGAAAAAACTGGATCATAAGTAGCCGGCTGTGGTATCCGTCTGCTTACATTCTATCCACACGCTGAGGAGGAGGCCATGAGCGGGGAGAAGAAATCCGGATTCTGGCTGAGCCTTTCCCCCTGGATCATCCTCGGGGCGCTCGTGATTCTCCTGCCCATCTTCGCCTTCATGACGCTGGACGCGATCAACATGCAGAAGGCGCACACGACGCGGCTCCTCGTCGACAAGGGGGCGGCCCTGATCCGCGCCTTCGAGGCCGGCGCCCGGACGGGCATGGGGATGCGCTGGGGGTTCTTCGAGCTCCAGAAGCTGCTCATCGAAACGGCCCAGCAGGCCGACATCGACCACCTCATCGTGACGAACGCGGACGGGCGCATCCTGGCTTGCGGCGATCCGTCGCTGATCGGAGAAACGTACGGCCTGGACCTGGACCTCGCGCATGTCGCGACGCTGACGGCCGAACAGTGGCGCCGGGTGCCGCACCCCGCGGGGGCGGACACCTTCGAGGTCTACCGTCGTTTCGCCCCCACCCCCGGCGCGCCCCCGCCTTTCGGGAACGGCTTTTTCGCCGGCCGTCCGCCGTTTCCCCCCCCGCCCCCACCGCCGGACCGGCGCCCGCCCGATGGGGCCGTATCCCCGCCGCCGCCCGCCCAGGGCCCGACGGGCCGGGACCTGATCATCTTCGTGGGCCTGGACATGAGCCCCATCGAGGCCGCCCGCCACGAGGACGCCTGGCACACCGCGATCATGGCCGCCATCCTTCTCCTCATCGGTTTCGCCGGGATCGTCTCCCTGATGCTGGCGCAGGGGTTCCGGACGACCCGGGCCTCTCTCAGCCGGGTTCAGGCCTTTTCCGATCACCTCGTCACCCATATGCCGATGGGGCTCGTCGCCATCGACGGACAGGGCCTGATCACCGCCTTCAACGCAACGGCGGCGGCGATTCTGGAGCGGGAGGTCCCCGCCGTCCTCGGACGGCCGGCGGCGGAGGTTCTTCCTTCCGCCTGCCTGGATATTTTCGACCGGATGCGGGAAGACCGGCGTGTCCTGACGCGGGAGATCGACTGCCCCGTCGGCAGCGGCCGGATCGTGCCCCTCGATTGCGTCGCCACGGTCCTCCTCGACGAGGCGGGAGGCCCTGCGGGGAAGATCGCCCTCTTCCGCGACATGACGGAGGTCCGCCGCCTGGAGCGGGAAGTCGCCCGGAGCCAGCGCCTGGCCTCGGTGGGGAGTCTCGCCGCCGGCGTCGCCCATGAGATCCGCAATCCCTTGAGTTCGTTGAAGGGTTTCGCCACCTATTTCCGGGACCGTCACGGCGCCGATCCGGAAGACGGCAAGATCGCCACCATCATGATCCAGGAGACGGAGCGGCTCAATCGGGTGATCGGGCAGCTTCTGGAATTCGCCCGCCCGCCCCAGCTGGACCGGAAGCCCACGGACCTGGCCGCCCTCGTCCGCCAGGCCCTGGACCTCGTCGCGGAGCGGGCCCGCGCCTCCGGCGTCGCCCTCCGGACGGAACCGGCCGATCTGCCGGAAATCCGGGTGGACGGAGACCGGCTGAAGCAGGTCCTCCTGAACCTCTTTCTGAACGCCCTGGCGGCGATGGAGGGCGGCGGGACGCTGTCCGTCACGCTCGCCCGCGACGGGGAGCGTGTCCGGATCACCGTTGCGGATACGGGCGCGGGCATCAAAAAAGAGGACATGGGGCGCGTCTTCGACCCCTATTACACGACCAAACCCTCGGGCACGGGGCTGGGTCTCGCCATCGCCCACAAGATCGTCGAGGCCCACGGCGGCGAGATCCGCCTCGCGAGCGAGCCCGGGCGGGGAACGACGGTCACGGTGACCCTGCCGGCCGGGACCTGACGCCCCGAGGACCCGCATCGATCCGTGCAGCGGGAACCGGACCCGAAACCGCGCCACGCGGGCATTGCCGAGGACGCAGGAAATCCTCATGCCCCGGCGCCGCCGCCATGGCAAGAATATAAGGGAGAAAAAATGCAGGCAAAAAACGTCATTCTGATCGTCGACGACGACCTCGCCCACCGGACGATGCTCCGGACCCTGGTCGGCGGCTGGGGGTATGACATCGCGGAGGCGGACGACGGCGATACGGCGATCCGCCTCGTCCGGGAGCGCCCCTTCGACCTCGTCCTCATGGACATCCGGATGCTCCGGGTCTCGGGAATCGCGGCCCTGGAGGAGATCAAGGCCTACAACCCCGCCATCCCGATCCTCCTCATGACCGCCTTCGCCTCCGTGGAGACCGCGGTCGAGGCCCTGAAGAAGGGCGCCTACGACTACCTGACGAAGCCGCTCGATTTCGACAAGCTGCGGCTGATCCTGGCCCGGGCCGTGGAACACACCCGCCTGAAGGAGGAAAACCGCCTGCTCAGGGAGACCCTGGGCGTCCGGTTCGATCTCAAGAACTTCATCGGTCGTTCGGCGGCCATGACGCGGCTTCTGGACACGCTCACCCAGGTGGCGCCGGCGGAGGCGACGGTCCTCGTCACCGGCGACTCGGGGACGGGCAAGGAGATGATCGCCGGGCTCATCCACGCCAACAGCCCCCGCCGGGACGGCCCGTTCGTGAAGATCAACTGCGCCGCCCTGACGGAAACCCTACTGGAATCGGAGCTTTTCGGCCACGAGAAGGGGTCCTTCACCGGGGCCGACCGGCGGCGCGAGGGGCGGTTCCGCCAGGCCGACGGCGGGACGTTCTTCCTGGACGAGGTGAGCGAGATGTCCCTGGGGATGCAGGTCAAGCTCCTGCGCGTCCTCCAGGAGCGGGAGCTCACCCGGGTCGGCGGGGAGGAGGTGATCAAAGTCGATGTGCGCCTGATCGCCGCGACGAACCGGGACCTGCCGCAGGAGATCGCGGCCAGCCGATTCCGGGAGGACCTCTACTACCGCCTGAACGTCATCGCCCTGCACGTCCCGCCGCTGCGCGAACGGCGCGAGGACATCCCGCTTCTGGCCGAACGGTTCCGCGAGGACTTCGCTCAGAAGAACCGCAAGGAGATCAAAGGCTTCACGCCACAGGCGATGGATCGCCTGCTGAGGTACGCCTGGCCGGGGAACGTCCGGGAGCTGATGAACGCGGTCGAGCGGGCCGTCGTCCTGGCGCGCACGCCGTACCTCGACGTCGCGGACGTTCCGCTCCGGATCCCGGAGGGCGACGCCGGCACCGGGGTTGCCGCGGTCGGGTCCGCCGGGACGGAGGACACGTCCCTGGAGGCCGTCGAGCGCGACACGATCCTGCGGACCCTTGAGGCCACCGGCGGCAACAAGAGCGAGGCCGCCCGCCGCCTCGGCATCACCCGTCGCACCCTGCACCTGAAGCTCAAGAAATACGGGGTGATGTAAACCCCGGATCGTTTGGGTTTTCGAACGGGGGGCCGGCCGTGACGCCCGCTCCACCGGTTTTTGAATGCGCATCCCGAGCGGAACGGGCTTGACGTCCGGGGACATATCCTGTACAGTCTCCCGGTACATAAAGAAGGGGGGAAACGACCCATGCCCATTCAGACCACGTATACCCAGGCCCGCGCCAACCTGGCAAAATTGTTCAACGAGGTGACGGAGAACCGTGAAGTGGTCATCATTCGGCGTCGCCGCGGGGAGGACGTCGCGGTGGTGGCCGCCGACGAACTGTCGAGCCTCACCGAGACGGCCCATCTGCTCCGCTCGCCGAAGAATGCCCGGCGTCTCCTCCAGGCCCTGGCGCGGGCTCAGGAAAAGACGGAAAAACCACAGTCCGTGGATGCGTTGAAAAAGGGGATCGGCCTTGGGGACAAGGCATAAGGCGGGACCGGACGCGCGGGTCGGACGCGAGGCTGTTGTTCAGCCGGAGTTTCTCGAAGACCTGCGCTACTGGGTGGAAACGGAGCGAAGGGTCGCCCTGCGGGCGTTGACCCTCGTCGAGGCGATCTTACGAGATCCCTTCACCGGGATCGGCAAACCCGAACCGCTGAAATATCTCGCCGCCGGCATGTGGTCCCGTCGCCTGACCCAGGAACATCGCATCGTCTGTCTGGTCGGCGACGACCGCATCGATTTCCTGCAGGCCCGTTATCATTACTGACGGAGGGAGCCCTGAAAGATGTCTCTCAAACTCATTCAGGAATATCACCATAAGGTTCAGGATATCCTCCAGTACGGCCAGTACGGCGGCTCCCGGAACGAAACCGCCATCCGTCCAGCCTTCCAGAAACTTCTCGAACAGTATTGCGCCGACAAGAAGATCGAGTTGATCCTGGAGTTGGAATTCAGACCCGCCCAAGGCGCGCCGGTGCGTCCCGACGGTACGCTGAAGGACGCCCTGAGACAGGACTGGGGATATTGGGAGAGCAAAGACACTTACGATTCGCTCGACGAGGAAATCAGGAAGAAACTCGCCAAAGGCTATCCAACCAACAACATCCTTTTTGAAGACGGTCAAACCGCCGTTCTCATCCAAAACGGGCAAGAATTATGGCGCGCAACCTTCAGCGATCACGACGCCCTTCACAGCCTATTGACGACCTTCGTCAATTACGAACCCAAAGAGGTTAGAACCTTCCGGGAGGCGATTGAAAGGTTCAAGGAAGATCTCCCCGATCTGGTTGTGAAACTCCGCCAACTGATCGAAGACCAGGCAACCCAAAACGCCGCCTTTGCCAGGGCGCGCGGAGATTTTCTGGAGCTCTGCCGGGATTCCATCAATCCCCACATTGTCATGGCCGACATCCGGGAGATGATCATCCAGCACATCCTGACGGAAGACATCTTCATCGCCGTTTTCAATGAATCCCAGTTTCACCGGGAAAACAACATCGCCCGCTCGCTAATAGGGGTGATCGAGACCTTCTTCACGGGCGCCGTCCGCAGGGGCATCCTGGGCAAGATCGATCCCTATATCCGGATCATTAAAGCCGCCGCTTCCGGGATTGCCGACCATCACGAAAAGCAGCGTTTTCTCAAGGTCGTTTACGAGAACTTCTACCGGGCCTACAATCCGGCGGCGGCGGATCGTTTGGGGATCATCTACACCCCCAATGAGATCGTCCGTTTCATGGTGGAATCCGCCGAGCACCTGGTCCACCAAAATTTCGGGCGGCTCTTGGGGGACAAGGATGTGGAGATCCTCGATCCAGCCACGGGAACCGGCACCTTCATCACCGAGATCATCGAGCACCTGCCGAAGAACCGGCTTCCCTTCAAGTACGAAAACGAGATTCACTGCAACGAAGTGGCCATCCTCCCCTACTATATCGCCAACCTGAACATCGAATACACCTACAGCCAGAAGACGGGGCGGTACGTGGAGTTCAAGAACATCTGCTTTGTCGATACGCTGGACAACCTTGGGTTTTCCGTCGGGAAAAAATACACGGAGGCGGGAAGCCTTGATTTCGGTGGTTTCTCCCCCGAAAACCTGGAGCGGATCAAACGCCAGAACAAAAAGAAGATCTCCGTCATCATCGGAAATCCGCCGTATAACGCCAACCAACTCAATGAAAACGAGAACAATAAGAACCGGCCCTATCCAGGCGTGGATAAACGCATCAAGAATACCTACATCGCCGAAAGCACAGCCCAGAAGACAAAGCTCTACGATATGTACGCCCGGTTCATCCGCTGGGCGAGCGACCGGCTGGACAAAAACGGCGTTCTCGCGTTCATCACAAACCGCTCCCTGATCGACGCCCGGACCTATGACGGCTTCCGCAAGGTGGTGGCCGACGAGTTCAGCGACATCTATATCGTCGATCTCGGCGGCGATGTCCGGCAGAATCCGAAGCTTTCTGGACCGAAGCACAACGTCTTTGCGATCCAGACGGGCGTCGCCATCTCCTTTTTCGTGAGAAATGCAAAAGCCAGGAAACACCCCTGCCGGATCTTCTACACCCGCCGACCGGAGATGGAGACCGCCAAGGAAAAACTGCAATTCCTGGCCACGGCCCAGTTCGGGGATCTGCTTTTCGACCACATCCAACCCGATAAGCAGCACAACTGGATAAACCTGTCGGTGAATGATTGGGACGACCTGCTGCCGGTGGCGTCAAAGGAGGTCAAATCGGCGGAAGGCAAGATCGCAGACCGCTCGATATTCAAATGGTTTTCATTGGGAGTGTCCACCAACAGGGACGAATGGGTTTTTGATGCGGATCCGGCACCTTTGTCGGAAAAGATCAAGTTTTTCATCGAAAGATTCAACCATCAAATCGAAACGCTGGATCAGAAAGGGGAAGCGGCAGTTGACGACTGGATTGATTACTCGATCAAGTGGAGTGACGTTCTGAAGAAGAATCTCCTTCAGAAAGAAAAACTCATCTTTGACGATGACCTGATATCACAATTGGCGTACAGGCCATTCGTCAAAAGGTTTTACTATGCGGAAAAACGATTATCTGATCGTTTAACTTCGAATCATTATGAACTTTTCGGTAATGATCTCTCAAAAGAAAACCTTCTGATTGCATTTTCTGGGACAGGATCATCAAAACCATTTTCGGTACTTTCATCCAATGCTGTTTTCAGTTTGGATTTCATTGAAAAAACCCAGTGCCTCCCCCTCTACCGTTACGACCAGGAGGGCGAACGCAGAGACAACATTACCGACTGGGCGGTGAAGCAGTTTCAAGGCCATTACAAAGACAAGGCGATCACCCGCCTCGACATCTTCCGCTACGTTTACGCCGTCCTCCACGATCCCGCCTATCGGGAGAAGTACCGGCTCAACCTCAAACGGGAATTCCCCCGTATCCCCTTTCACGACGGGTTTCGCAAATGGGCGGTCTGGGGCGAGCGACTGATGGCGCTTCACCTCGGGTACGAACAGGCAGCTCCTTTCTCTTTGAAACGGATCGACAAGGTACCGGAACCCGGTAAGCCGCCTCTTACCGTCAAAGCGATTCTCAAGGCCGATCAAGTTGCCGGCGTGATTCACCTGGACAGCGCGACGACCTTGAAAGGCGTTCCGCCCGCTGCCTGGGAGTACCGGCTCGGCAATCGCTCCGCAATCGATTGGGTCCTCGAATACTACAAGGAGCGCAAGCCCAAAGATCCGACGGTCCGGGAAAAGTTCAACACTTACCGCTTTTCCGATCACAAGGAGAAAGTCATCGATCTCCTGATGCGGGTCTGCACGGTCAGTGTGGAGACGATGAACGTTATCGGGGAAATGACTTCAGGCACATAGACGCCGGTCGTGAGCACAAATGAAGATCTGTCTCTCGTAACAACATGAAGATTCTGGTGTGCGTCAAACAGGTGCTCGACGGGGAGGCGCCCGTCCGCGTGGATGCGTCGGGGCGGTGGTTTGCGCCGGAGGCAACGCCGGTCTGGCGGATGAACGCCTTCGACGCGTTCGCCGTCGAGGAGGCCCTGCGGATCCGTGAACAAGTTCCGGAAACGACGATCGACGCGATCTCCGTGGGGCCGGAGCGCGTCGCCGCCGTTCTCACGCGCGCCCTCGAAATGGGCGCGGACGCGGGCGTCCATCTGGTGACGGAATCCGCGGGGCATCCCGGCCCCCGGGCCGTCGCCTCCGCGCTCGCCGCCTGGGCCGGGCCCCGGAACTACGACCTGATCCTGACGGGGGCGATGTCGGAGGACGTGATGGACGCGCAGGTGGGGCCAATGCTCGCGGCGCTCCTGGGGCGTCCCTGGGCGACGGCCGTCATGCGGATGGACCTGTCCGGGCGGGCGATCGACGCGTATCCGCCGCTGCCGGCCGGGCCGGACGCATCGGGATCGGCGGATCGGCCGCCCCAGCCCCCGGAATCCGCGCCCGCCGCGGACGGCCCGTACCGGACGCTTTACGTCGAGCGCGAACTCGAGGGCGGCGTCCGCGAGGCCCTGGCCCTGGCCCTGCCGGCGCTGATCGCCGTCCAGTCAGGGATCAACCGGCCCCGGTATCCTTCCCTCTCCCATGTCCTGCGCGCCCGGAAACAGCCCCTGATCACGGCGCCGGCAGCGACGCCCGGCACCGCGGACGGATGGGAGCGCGTCGCTGGCGTGTATGAGACGCCGTCGTCGCGGACGGGCATTTTCCTGGAAGGCTCGCCGGAGGACAAGGCGAGACGGCTGTTGGCACTACTCGAGGAGAAGGCGCTGCTCTGATGGAACGAACGATCTGCGTCATCGCGGAAATTTCGGCCGGCCGGATCCCGCCGGCCACGGACGAGGCCGTCGCCTTCGCCCGCCGTCTCCGCGCCCTGACCGGCCTTAAGATCCGGATCCTCGCATTGCAGCCGCCCGGCAGCGGCGCGGCCGACACCCTGGTCGCGGCGACGGGCCTGCCGGTGACGGCGTTGGTCGGGCCGGCGCTTGCGGCGTACGGCGCGGAGGCGTGGCTGGCCGCGCTCGTGCCGGTCCTGGAGGCGATGCCGGCCGCCTTTGTCTGCCTGCCCCACACCGCGACGGGCGCCGACTACGCCCCGGCCCTGGCCGTCCGGCTCAAGGCGGCCTGCATCACGGCGGTCGAGGGGTGCCGCCGGGACGCGGCGGGCGTCGTCTTCACCCGCTCACTGTGCAAGGGGAAGCTGAAGATGGACGTGGCGTCGACGGCGGACGCCTGCGTGCTGACGCTCCTGCCGGGGGTGACCGCCGCGGCGGAACCGCCGGACACGGGGGGGGCCACGCCGGGAGAAGCGGCGGCTCCTGAAGCCTTCGTCCTGACACCGGAAACGCCCGCAGGGAAGGATCCGGCGGGGGGGGGCGACACACCGCCGGGGCAACCTCAGGTATCGCCGGACGTTCCCGTGACGGTCGTTCCCTGCGACTGCTCCCCCGCTCGGAACCGACCCCTCGGCCGGATCCCCGCCCCGGAGACGGACCTCGACCTCGAGGCGGCGGAGGTCATCGTCGCGGCGGGCAAGGGCATCGGCGGAGCGGAAAACCTGGGGCTCATCCGCCGCCTGGCGGCGATCTTCCCGAAGGGGGCCGTGGGCGCCTCGCGTCTCGTTTGCGACGCGGGCTGGCTTCCGTACCCCCTCCAGGTCGGCGTCACGGGAAAGACCGTCGCCCCCAGGCTCTACCTCGCCTGCGGCATCTCCGGAACGATCCAGCACGTCACGGGGATGCGGGGTTCACGCTGCATCGTCGCCATCAATACCGACCCGCGGGCGGCGATCTTCCAGGTGGCCCACTACGGCATCGTCGAGGACCTGACGACCTTCATACCCCTCCTCCTGGACCTCGCCGGGGCGCCACACCCCTGATCCGGTCCCCGGGGCGAAGACGGGCCGGCCCGCCGAAGCCAGAAAATTCTTGACAAGACCCCCGACGACAGGTATGGGTAAGCCCGTCTTGAATGAACGTTCATTCATCCCGAAAAGGGGGCCGACATGAAAAAACCGGACAAGCGCGGCGACATCCTTCAGGCCGCCCTGGAGCTCATCGCGGCGCAGGGATTCCACGGCGCTCCGATGTCCGAGATCGCGGCGAAGGCGGGGGTGGCGGCCGGAACGATCTACCGCTATTTTTCCAACAAGGACGACCTGATCGCCGAGATCTACCAGACGCTGGAAGAAACGATGATCGAGGCGATTCTGGAGGAATCGTCCGGCGGGAGACCCGTTCGGGAGCGGTTTCTCGCCCTCCAGAGGGTCTCCATCAAATATTTCATCGCGCATCCGCTTCATTTTCGCTTCATGGAACAGTTCTTCAACTCTCCCTACGGCGACAAGATGCGCAGGGACAACCTGCTGGGCAAGCCCGGCAAGAACAATCTGCTGATCGGCATCTTTTCGGAGGGCCTTGCACAACGGATACTGAAGGACTTCCCGCTGCCGATCATCTTTTCCCTGGCCACGGGGCCCATGATGTTCATGATGCGGGATCACGTCTTCGGTTTTATCACCCTGGACGATGCCCTGGTCGAGCGGACCACGGAGGCCTGCTGGGACGCCATCCGACGGTGACAACCAGGCGCGGCAGCGCCTGGTTTCGCGTCCGGCGGGGACGGTGCATTCATTCATATCGATCGGTTCGGACGTTTAGAACGGGGTCGTGCGGACACGCCCGGGATACGGGCCGGGTTGATCCGTAAATTTGAAATATCAGAGGTGTTGCATGCAAATCCATAACAGCGTCAAACGGCTGGCCGTTGCGGGCGTTCTCGCCGTAAGCTTGGTCGCGGGGGGGTGCGGACGGCAGGACGCGGGCGGACCGCGGCCGATGCCCGAGGTCGCTTATATCACCGTACAGACCCGGCCGGTGGTGACCACGACCGAGTTGCCCGGTCGGACATCCGCCCAACTCGTTGCGGAGGTGCGTCCACAAGTGGGCGGCATTATCCAGAAGCGCCTGTTTACGGAGGGCGCCGATGTCCGCACCGGCCAAGTGCTCTTTCAAATCGACCCCTCCCTCTACCAGGCGGCGCTCAACAATGCAAAAGCCGCGCTGGCCAGGTCCGAGGCCAATCTCTCGGCCATTCAGTTGCGGGCCGGCCGCTTGCGGGAATTGCTCGCCGAGAAGGCCGTCAGCCAGCAGGATTACGACGACGCGGCGGCGGCATTGAAGCAGACCCAGGCCGATATCCAGTACGGCAAGGCGACGCTCGAGGCGGCCCGCATCAATCTGCAATACACAACCATTACCGCGCCTATTTCCGGCCGCATCGGGAGGTCCAATGTCACGGAAGGCGCTCTCGTCACCGCCCATCAGCCTTTGGCGCTGGCCACCATTCAGAAAATGGATCCCATATACGTGGATGTCACCCAGTCCACATCCGACATTCTCAAACTCCGTCGCCAGCTTCAGGAAGGGCAGTTGTCCAAAAACGGTGCGGCGCAGCAGGTGCGGCTCATTTTGGATGATAATTCAGAATACCCCTGGAAGGGAAAGCTTCAGTTCCAGGATGTCACGGTTGATCCGACCACCGGCTCGGTCGTATTACGCATGGTATTCCCCAATCCCAAAGGCATGCTGCTGCCGGGCATGTTTGTCCGGGCAATCATTCAGGAAGGCGTTCATAAAAATGCCATGCTCGTTCCCCAGCAGGCCGTGTTCCGCGATCCCAAAGGGAATCCTCTGACATTCGTTGTGGACCAAAACGGCAAAGTCGAACAGCGTTCTCTGACGCTCGACCGCGCCATCGGGGATGCCTGGCTGGTTTCATCCGGCATGGCTGTCGGAGAACGGGTGATCGTCGAGGGCCTGCAGAGGGTGCGGCCGGGCGTTCCGGTCAAGGCCGTTTCCTTTGAAACCGGGAAGAATACGGGTGGGAAAGATAAGAATGCGGCCCCATCGGTAGAAACGAAGTGACGGAGGCCGTTGATGTTATCGAAATTCTTTCTTGAACGACCGGTTTTTGCCTGGGTCATTGCCATTATCATCATGTCGGTGGGCGTCATTGCGATCTACAACCTCCCCGTCTCCCAGTATCCGGATATGGCGCCGCCCTCCATTTCTGTTTACGCCACCTACCCGGGATCTTCGGCCAAGACCGTGGAAAACAGCGTCACCCAGACTATCGAACAGAAGATGACCGGTTTGGACAATTTGATCTATATGTCCGCCTCCAGCGATTCGGCAGGCGCCTCCCGTCTGGAGTTGACCTTTGCTCCGGGAACAGATGTGGATATTGCCTGGTCCAAGGTACAAAACAAAGTACAATCCGCCTTGCCGAGGCTCCCTGATGTGGTTCAAGATCGAGGGGTCACGGTCGCTAAATCCACACGGAATTACCTGATGTTTGTGAGTCTGGTTTCCGAAGACGGCCGCCTGGACAACATCGATTTGGCGGACTACGCCGTAACCAATCTGGAATCTGTCCTGGCGCGCGTGCCGGGCGTGGGCGAGGTGCAGATATTCGGCGGCGGTTATTCCATGCGCATCTGGCTCAATCCTGACAAATTGACGGATTACCGTCTGACCATAGCGGATGTCATCGCGGCGCTTGAATCCTACAATGTGGAGGTTTCCGCGGGGCAGTTCGGCGGGGCGCCGGCGGTGAAAGGCCAGCGCCTGAACGCCCCCATCGTCGTCCAGAATATGCTTTCAACTCCGGAAGAATTTGCCAACATACCCNNCGCACCAATCCGGACGGCTCTATCGTGCGCATCGCTGACGTGGGCCGCACCGAACTGGGCTCCGAGATTTACGACATCAAGGCTCTGCACAACGGAAAAGATTCCGTGGGTATCGCCATTCGTCAGGCCGCCGGCGCCAATGCCCTGGATACGGCCGATGCCGTCAAGGCTAAAATGGCCGAAATGAGCCGGTACTTCCCCGCCGGGATCAAAGTCTTCTATCCGATGGACACCACACCCTT
>DDXV01000009.1:1498-50659 GCA_002347815.1 Syntrophaceae bacterium UBA2251 | reverse complement strand
GGCAGGTAGTGCCATTGCGTTTGTTATCGTGCGTCATTGTCCCGCATCGACCTTTCTTCATCGGAAGGCCGGGCTGCGTCCGGTCCAGCGCCTGTATCTGCGTCTTCTCATCCACGCACAAAACGACGGCCTTGTCCGGTGGGTTCAAGTACACACCCACCACATCCGTCAACTTTTCAACAAACCGCTTATCCTTCGAGAGCTTGAACCCTTCTGCGCGGTGCGGCTGCAACCCGTGCGCATCCCATATGCGAGCGATTGTAGCGTTGCTGACTCCCATGGCCTTGGCCATCGCCCGCGTGGACCAATGAGTCGCATCCGGGGGAGTCGTGTGCAGAGTGGCCTCAACAATCGCATTGACCTTCTCGGCAGGCAGAGCGCGGGTACTCGCGCCGTGGGGTGCATCCTCCGCCAGTCCCCCCGGCCCTCGTTCCTCAAAACGCTTACGCCATTGTACAACTGTCGGGCGACTGGTCTTCAGGGTTTGGGCAATGGACCGATTGGACAAACCATCCGCAGCCAACAGGCAAATGCGTGCACGCAGCACGGTTCGCTGGGGACTGGTTTTGGCCCCCACCCGGACTTTCAGGGTCGTTCGCTGCTCTTCCGTCATCGACAATTTTTCGGCTGGCTTCCACATGAAGCCATTTATAGCACAGACGTTCATTATTGTAAAGGTATTATTGAAACACTACACTAGTCCGTGTGTAACGGAAAAGTCAAGCGGAGATTTGATCGGCGGAGACGATCATCGAGCCTGTTGAGAACCCGTCATAGGGATAGACCGTCGCGACCCTGGAAGATCTCTTTTACGGCGGGTTTGATCGGCTTGCCCATGTCATTCCGGGGCAACGCCTCGAGGGACACCGTCTCCCGGGGGACCTTGTAGGGGGCCAGGCGCTGCTTGAGCCAGGCGCGGAGCGAATCGGTATCCAGGCTTCGACCGGCCTCGAGGACGACGGCGGCGCAAACCTTCTCCCCCCAGACCGGGTCGGGTACGCCCACCACGGCGCATTCCCGGATATCCGGATGGGTCCGCAGCGCCTCTTCGATTTCCAGGGCCGAAACCTTTTCCCCGCCGGTCTTGATGATATCCACCTGGCTGCGCCCCAGGATGCGGTACACGCCGTTCTCGCACACGGCAACGTCACCGGTCATGAACCAGCCGCTCCGGAATGCCTTCCGGGTATCCTCCGGTCTGCGCCAGTACCCGGAGAAAACGGTCCGGCCCCGCACCGCGATCTCTCCCGGGGTGCCCGGGGCGACCGTCGCTCCCGCTTCGTCCGTGAGCCGCACCTCCACGCCCGGCAGCGGGGCGCCGACACAGCCGGGAAAGCGCTTTCCGTGCAGAGGATTGGACAGCGCCATCCCGATCTCCGTCATCCCGTACCGCTCGAGGAGAACGTGTCCGGAGACCTCGCGCCACTTCTCCAGCGTACTCACGGGCAGGGCCGCCGATCCCGACACCATGAGCCTCATCCTGCGGCAGCCGTCGGACAGGTCCTTCCGGTCGGCGGGAGACGACCGCTCCCAGGCATCGATGAGCTTCACGTAGATGGTGGGCACCGCCATGAACAGCGTCAATCCGCCGCGGCGGATGCGGTCCCAGACCTGACGGGCGTCGAACGCGGGGAGGATTTCGCACACGGCGCCGGCCCAGAGCGCGCAGGAGACGACGTTCACGATGCCGTGAATGTGATGCAGCGGCAGGAATTCAAGAATCCGGTCGTCTTCCGTCCATTCCCAGGCCCGGATCAAACTCGTGATCTGGGCCGCAAGGGTGTCGTGGGGGATGACCACGCCCTTCGGCCTGCCCGTGGTTCCGCTCGTGTAGAGAATCATGGCCCGCCGCGATGTCGCCACCGGGGGCAATGCCTTCAAAGGATGTTCCAGGGCGTCGGTGCTGCGGGCGAAACGGAGACCCCGATCCCGGGCTACGGCCTCGAGACGGTCGGCCATATCCGGATGGGCGATCACCGCCTCGGGCGAGGTGTCCCCGATGACGTATTCCAATTCCGGCCTCGGGTGGGAGAGGGATAGCGGGACCGCGATACCCCCGGCCCGCCATATCCCCCATTGCACCGCCACGTACTGAAAGCCCGGAGGCGCGAGAAAGGCGACGGGACGCTCCTCAATATCCCGCGATCCGTTCAGGAGAAAGGAGGCGACCCGGGCGGATGCATCGAGGAGCTGCCGATAGGTGAACGTACCTTCCGGAGCGGTGATGGCGGCCCGGTCTCCGAAGGAGCCGGCCCTTTCCGTGAGCAGGATCGACATCGCGCCTCCTCAAAGCGTTACGGGGCTTGTCCTGGATCGACGGGTCGCCCCCTCATCTTGCTTGAACGCCTCTTTTGATTTTTTCCCGAACGAGCGTTATCAACGAAACGGATTCGTGTGGATCAGACGAATGAAGGAAGGATACAGAGTCGGGTTTTTCGAGTCAATGCCGGAGTTCGTGCAGGTCCTTCCGTTGGAAATCCGTTGGGAAATGCGTCTGCGGATGCAAAAAAGGCAGAAGGGCAAGGATCCCAACTGCCTGATTTTGTTATGGTGGGCGATGCGCGACTCGAACGCGCGGCCTTTGGTTCCGGAGACCAACGCTCTATCCAACTGAGCTAATCGCCCGACACAACGGGAGTTGTCCTTGCCACGTTTTACCTCGCTTGTCAATCAGAATTCAGGGCCGGCCGCCCACGCCGCTCGAGTGACAAAAAGTTGAATTCGTGCGCTAAACCTGATAGATGAGTGAACTTATGAAGGCATTTTACCGCATCGGCAGCAGCGTGGGGCTTCTCGCTCTCGTCCTCCTGCTGTTCTTTCCCGCAGACGCCGCGGCGCTGAACGAGATCATCAACATCCGGCATTGGGTCGCCCCCGATCACACGCGCATTGTCATCGATACGCGGGATGAGCCGCAATACACCGTGAAAGAGTCGACCGAGAAGATCGTTCTCGAATTTACGTCCATGGCGCTGCCCGAGGGAAAGAAGAAGTGGATTCAGATCCTGAACAAGCCGGGAATCAAGAAAATCCTCCTCAGCATCCGTCCGCAACAGGTCATCCGGGTGGAACTGGTGCTCGCCGCGCACACGGAGACCACCGTTTTCCCCCTGAAGGCCATCGAGGACAAGCCGTACCGCGTCGTGGTGGATATCGAACTGCCGGAGGCGGCGAAGGAGGCAACGCAGGCGCGCGAGCAGGTCCGTGTCCTGAAAAAGAAGCGGATCGTCGTCATCGACCCCGGACATGGCGGCGAAGCGCCGGGGGCGGTCGGCAAACACAAGACCCTTGAAAAGGACGTGGTATTGGCCATCGGCAAGAAATTGCGCGACACGCTGAACCGTCGCAAGGGCTACCATGCCTACCTGACCCGAACAGGGGACTACTACGTTCCCTTCAAGAAACGGATGCAGATTGCGAAGGAATACGGCGCCGATCTTTTCATCAGCATCCATGCGGACGCGGAAAAAAGCCGGCAGGCCCGGGGGATCTCCGTTTACTGCCTGTCCACGGGCGGTGCGAGCAACGAGGCCGCGCGTCTGCTGGCGAAGAACGAGAACCTGGCGGATGTCATCGGGGGCGTCGCCAACGGCAACGGCAAAGACGAATCCGACGCGATCATCCTGAACATGTTTCAGACCCACACGATCAACCAGTCCCGGGCCTTCGGCGTCGCCACCCTACAGACCGTGGAGGCGGTCGGTCCACTGAAGTTCGATACCGTTCAGCAGGCCCCCTTCCTGGTCCTGAAGTCCCCGGAGATTCCCTCCATCCTCGTCGAGACGGGCTACATTTCCAACCCGGAAGAGGAGCGCCTCTTGAAAAAGCCCTCCTACCAGCGGCGTCTGGCCGAGGCGCTGGCCCAGGCGATTGTCCAGGTTCTGCCTTCCTCCGGCGAGGCGACGCCGACGGAGGTGGCGTCTTCGAAAGCGGATGCGACGGACAACCGATCCGGGTCGAAGGGGGCGGATGCGCAGGCCGGACCGCCCACTCCGGACAAGGCCCCCACGGAACGGATCGAGAAGGGTCCGCTTGCGGCGACGGGCACCCTCGAACCGTCAGTTGCCAGCACCACCGCCGTACAGCCCCAGCCCCGGCGGGAGGGCGAGGCCAAGACCAGGACCAAGACCGAACCCAAGGCCGAGACCAAGACAGCCCGGCGGCATATATATGTTGTGCGGAGGGGCGACACGCTGACCGCCATCGCCGGCCGCCACGGCGTGACGCTCGCCCAACTCAAGGAGGCCAATGACTGGAGCCGCGGGCAGCGCCTGCTGTCGGGGCAGAAGCTCATCCTGCCGGGCCGTTCGGCGGAACCCGACGTGGCCCCGGCACCGCAGGCGGCCGCCCGGTCGGAACGAAAGGGGAAGGCCGCTTCCGTTTATAAACTCCGGAAGGGGGAAGGGCTGGAGCAGATCGCCCGACGTTTTGGCACCGACGTGGACACGCTTTGCCGGCTGAACAACCTTCGGCGGGATCGTCCGCTGTATGTGGACCGGTTGCTGGTCCTGCCCCAGCCCCGGCGGGAGGGCGAGGCCAAGGCCAAGACGTCCCGGCGGCATTCCTATGTTGTGCGGAACGGCGACACCCTGACCGCCATCGCTGTCCGACACCGCGTAACGCTCGCCCAACTCAAGGAGGCCAATGACTGGGCCCCCGGGCAGCGCCTGCTGGCGGGGCAGAAGCTCATCCTGCCCGGACCTGCGGCGGAAACCGACGGGGCGACGACGCATCGGGCGGCCGTCCGGTCGGAACGAAAGGGCGGGGCCGCTTCCGTTTATAAAGTCCGGAAGGGGGAAGGACTGGAGCAGATCGCCCGGCGATTCGGAACCGACGTTGACACGCTTTGCCGGCTGAACAACCTCAGGCGCGACCGTCCGTTGTATGTGGACCGGTTGCTGGTCCTGCCCCGGCCTCCGGCGCCGTGAGGGGGAGCGATGAAGCCCCTCCCGTTCATCCTGGCGCTGGCCGCATTCTGGCTGCTCGCTCCGCCTGCGGTCTCACAGATGGAACCCTTCCGGGTCAAGGGGGAGCTGGCGCCGTCAGCTCCTCGTCTCGACCCCGCGGGCAGGATCGCGGGGCGTCAGCTCGTTCAGTCGACTGCGGACGAGGCCGTCCCCGACATCGGGCCGGGTTTGGAAATGCCGGCGGACGACGGACCGCTTTTCCGCTTTCGTCTGTCCGATAACATCAGCGTTTATCTCAGCCAGCACGAGGGTCCGGCAACGGGGCGCGACGTCACCCAGTCTCCCGGGGAAACGAACACCATGGGTGTCCGGAAGACGCTGCCGAGCCTCTGGCGGCAGGGGGCGACACGCGATACCCTCTCCACGGCGGCGGGCATGTTCGAACCGGAAATCGGGCTGGGGATTGCGTTCTGAAAAAATGCCGACACGCCGGGAATGGGTTCCATCCGGGATTGCCCCGGCCCGGTAAACCAGGCGATCACGGCTGCAACGAGAAAGGATCATGCGATGGACGTGTGCAAGGGACTCCACGCCTTCATCTGGCAGGACTACCGGGAAAACAACTGCAACACCTTCCTGATCGACGGGGCGAAGAAGATCCTGATCGATCCCGGACACCGCCACCTCTTCGGGCACGTGGAGCGGAACCTGGCGGCGCTGAAGCTGTCGCCGGCGGATATCGACGTGGTGATCGTGACCCACGGTCACCCCGACCATCTCGAGGGCGCGAAGCTCTTCTCCAAGCCGACCCTGGTGGCGATGAACGAGGTGGAATACCGTCTGGTCAAATCGTGGTCCGGATCGGTTTTCGAGGTTCCCGATCCGGATTTTTTCCTGCAGGAAGGCGATCTGAGGATCGGCGCCGAGGACTTCGAGGTGATCCATGCGCCGGGGCATTCGCCGGGATCGATCTGTCTTTACTGGCCCGCCAGGAAGGCGCTGTTCGCCGGTGACGTCGTCTTCCGGGAGGGGATCGGACGCACCGATCTGCCCGGTGGGGATGGCGGCCAACTCAAGGCGAGCATCGAGAAGATCGCCGCGCTGGAGGTCGAGTACCTTCTGACCGGACATGGCGACATCGTGGCCGGGCGCGAGGCGGTTCGCGAGAACTTCCGCGCGATCGAGGCGTACTGGTTCCAGTACCTATAGCCTGGCGGACAGGGCCTCCCGTTCCTTCAGAAAGGCCGCTTCGAGCTTGGCCAGGGCTTCCGGCCGGGCGGGATCGAGCGACGGATTCGGAACCACGGCCCCGCCGGTGATGCCGCAATCCGCAAGGGCCGTGCGGGCGGCATCCCGCCCTTGCCGATCCAGGCGCTTCCGCTTGTTCCGGAAGGAGCGGACCAGGTCCTCCAGGGGCGCCGCCGGGACGTCGAGCAGCCGTTCGATGAGGGCGATCGTGTCCATGTTTTCGCCATCCAGGGAGATGCGCTCGATCAGTTCCGCCCGCATGAGGTCCCGTACCTCAGGGGATTTTCCGGACGCCTCGGCGTAAAGGGAGTGCAGCGTCTCGGCGGAAAGGAGGCCGTCGGCGAATTTCTGCAGCCAGCCCCGCACGGTCCCGGACGTTTCCCGAAGCCGGATTTCCGCCTTTTCCGCCGGGGAAAGTTGCATGTTTTTCGTTCGTTCCATGATCAGGTCCAGGGTGCTCTTGATTTCTGCCATCGGATTCTCCCCCATGCGTGATGCTGATCCATACCGCATTTAAACGAGATGATCAACTGCCGGAAGCTTTAAAAAGGAGGTTGAAGATGAGAATTGCCTGGAGACTCGCGGCGCTGATCGGGCTCGGCATCCTCGCCCTGCCGTTTCATCCCGGCGGCGCGACCGCCGACGTGACGACCCTGAAACTGGCGCATGTCGTATCCGTCGACGGCGCCTATCATCTGGGCGCCCAGGAGTTCGGTCGTCTGGTCGCGCTAAAAAGCCAGGGACAGATCCGGATCGACATTGATCCGGGCGGCCGGAAGGGCGCCGGGGAGCGGGAGATCCTGTCGGCGATGCAGCAGGGCAAGATCGACCTCGTCGTGACCTCCACCGGTCCGGTCGGCGCCATCGTGCCGAGGATGCGGGTCTGCGACCTCCCCTATCTTTTTCGCAATACCGATCATGCCGACCGCGTTCTGGACGGACGCATCGGAGCCATGCTGATGGAGGACCTGGGCGGGGCGGGCATTCGCGGCATCGCCTTCTGGGAGAACGGCTTCCGTCATCTGACGAACGGCCGGCGGGCCGTCGTCACGCCGGAGGACGTGCGGGGACTGACCATCCGGACGATGGAAAACGAAATTCATCAGGCGTTCTGGCGCCAGCTGGGGGCGAAGGCGGTTCCCATGCCATGGGGGAAGGTCTATCGCGCCTTGAAGAACAAAACGGTGGACGGGCAGGAAAATCCCATCGCGATCGTCCGCACCGAAAAGATCTACAAGGTGAATCGCTACCTGACGCTGACCCGCCATGCGTATTCCCCGGCCCTGCTGATGATGGACGCGAAAAGATTCGACAGCCTGAGCGCCGAGCAGCAGCGGGCGATACTCGAGGCGGGACGCGAAGCGGCCTGGTGGGAGCGACGCTTCGTCCGGGAAAAAGAGGCGGCCATGCTGGGAGAGCTGGAGGCCGCCGGGATGGTTCTCGTCACGCCGGACCGCGTGCCGTTCAAACAGGCCGCAGAGTCCGTGTACAAAACCTACGCGGACGTTGCCGTAAGCGACCTCGTCCGCCGGATCCGGCGCGTGAAGTGAACGGCAGGAGGGGATAATGGGGGATCTGGCGCGGCTTTTGTCGCCGGAGGTGATTGCCGTGATCGGGGCCAGCGAGCGCGAAGGAACCCTGGGACGGAGAATCCTGGAGAACCTTCTCGGGGCGCCCGGCCGAAGGATCTATCCGGTGAATCCGGGAAAGGAACGCACCCTGGGGCGTGCCTGCTGCCCGACCGTGAGAGACATTCCCGAGCCGGTCGATATGGCCGTGATTGCCACACCCGCCCCCCTGGTTCCGGCCATCGTGGAGGAGTGCGGCCAGGCCGGCGTGCAGGGACTCGTCATCATTTCCGCGGGATTCCGGGAATCCGGGCCGGAGGGCGAGCGACGGGAGGACGAAATCCGGTCCCTGCAGCGCCGCTTCGGGATGCGGATCATCGGTCCCAATTGTCTGGGGGTGATCCGGCCCGCCATCGGGCTCAACGCCAGCTTTCTCGAGGATACGCCCCCGCCGGGGAAACTGGCCTTTCTCGCGCACGCCCACGGGTTCGGCCGCTCCCTTCTGGACTGGGCCTTGAGCGCCCATGTCGGTTTCAGCACGGTCATATCGCTGGGGTCAGCCATCGACGTGGATCTCGGGGATCTGATCGATTATCTCGGCAACGACGCCCAGACCCGCAGCATCATCCTCTACCTGGAGGAGCAACTCGGACAACCGCGGAAACTGGTCAGCGCGATTCGCGGTTTCGCACGGACCAAGCCGATCATCATTCTCAAGCCGCCGCTTTTGGATAGCGGTGCGGAAAACGGCCGCTCTCACACGGCGATCCTCGCGGACCCGGACCTTGTCTGCGATGCGATGATCCGCCGGGCCGGCGCGGTGCGGGTGAAAGAGGCGCAGGATCTGTTCAACGCCGCCGCCGTGCTCTGTTCGGCCTATCAGCCGAAGGGGCCGCGGCTGGCCATCATGGGCAATGCGAGGGGGGTCGGCCTCATGGCGGCCAATCGCCTCCTCCGTTCCGGCGGACAGCTGGCGTCGTTCACACCGGAGACAGAGCGGGGATTGGCCGAGGTTCTCCCCGCTCACCTTCCCCGGGACAACCCCTTGCCCCTGCAGCGCAACGCCGATGTCGGCCGGTATGAACGGGCCCTGGCCCTGTTGCAGGCCGATCCGCAGGTGGATGGCGTTCTCGTGATCTATACGCCCCAGGAGGCCGCGCGGGACGAGGATCTGGCCGAGGCGCTCGTGCCGTTGGCGCAGTCGGTTCGCAAACCCGTGATCACCACCTGGTTGGGCGGCCAGGGAGTCCGGCGCGGGCGGGATCGGATGGGGAAGGCGGGCGTTCCCGCCTATGAAACGGCGGAAGAGGCCGTCCGCACCTATCTGTACATGTACGAGTATGAACGCAACCTCGAACTCCTTCATGAAACGCCCTCGGAGCTGTCCATAGACGACGCACCCCCGAAGCATCACCTGAAAACCCTGATCCGGAACGTCCGCCGGAAAGGCGTCTCCGTTCTGACGGAAGACGACGCCATGAAGTTCATTCGAAACTACGGCATCCCCCTGGTGGATACGCAGCTCGCGACCTCCCCCGAAGAGGCGGTGGAGGCCGCCCGTCGCGTGGGTTATCCGGTTGTGCTCAAGATCGTTTCGCCCGACGTCATCTACCGTCAGGATGTCGGGGGCGTCGTCACCGGTGTCGATTCGGACGAGAAACTTCGGAAGGAGTATGAAAAGCTGCTCCAGCGTCTTCAGGCGCGGGCGCCGCACGTGGAAATCAGGGGCATCGCCGTTCAGAAGATGGTGGAACTGATCGACTACGAGATCATCCTCGGGGCGAGACGGGACCCGACCTTTGGCGCGGTCATTCTGTTCGGCATGGGGGGAGTGGGGGTCGAGATTTTTCGAGACTTTTCGCTCGGCCTGCCCCCTTTGAATCAGACCCTCGCCCGCAGGTTGATGGAAGAGACCAACGTTTACCGGATGCTTCAGGGGTGCCGGGGGAAGACGCCCGCCGATTTGCGTCAGCTCGAAGGCATGATCGTCAGCTTTTCGAATCTCGTCGTCGATTTTCCGGAAATCGGCGAGATCGACATCAATCCCGTTGCCGTCAGTGACGGCCACGCATGGGCTCTGGATGCGAGGATCATTCTGACCGCCGAGCCTCCCCCGGAGGCGGGCGCGCCCTATCCCCATCTGGTGATCACGCCCTATCCCACACGCTACGTCACGACCTGGTCCCTCTCCGACCGGACCCCGATCGTCCTCAGGCCCATCCGTCCCGAAGACGAACCCCTGGAGCAGGACATGTTTCAGACGCTCTCGGAAGAGTCGCTCAGGGGACGGTTTTACCAGACCATCCGCACCATCAGTCACGACCTGCACGTCAAGTTCTGCAACATCGATTATGAACGGGAGATGTCGATCGTGGCCGAGCTTCGCGAGGGAGAGAAACGGCGCCTGATCGGAATCGGCAGCCTGATCTCCGAGACCGTCGCCGCGCGCGGGGAGTTTGCGATCCTGGTTCACGACGACTTCCAGGGGAAGGGTCTGGCATACAAGCTGCTCGATACGCTCGTCGGCATCGCCGTCGAGAAGGGGCTTAAGGAATTCTACGGAATCATCGAGCGCCGCAATCGCAGGATGGTCAGCCTGTGCCGCAAGATGGGCATGGTCGAGGAACCGTTGCCCGACGGTCTCATCAGGGTGAGGCTTGACCTGTGAGGTTCACCGCGGCGGGGGTGTGGCGGCCGGAGCGGGGCGGGGATCGTCCCAGAAACTTCGCCATAGGGGGGTGGCCGATCCCCGGATCGAGAACAGGCGCCGCAGGATCATCTCCCGGTCGAGCACCATCCCGACGGTGTCGTAACGCCAGAGCCGACCGTAGGTGTTCACGTTGATGTTGGTTCCGGTCACGTCGCTCATGGGGATGCCCAGGGTGATCTGGCCGCCGCGGTAGAATTTCTTTTCGTAGATCAGGAGCGTTTCGCCGCCGAGGTCCTCGACGGCGAGGGGCGCCCCGCATTGCGCAAGAATCTCCGCGAGGGTCGTCCTCCCCTCCGTGAGACCGGCGGCCGCCGACGGGACATCCGGACCGATCGTGACCTTTTCCACCCGGAAGGACAGGCAGCCGGTCACGATGACGAGCGAAGACAGCAGCCAGGCGAGGCCTTTAAAACGGGAGGCCATAAGCCGCATCTCCGGACCGCAGGGCGCTGCCGCAGTGGGTCACGACGTTCTGCGGATTGAGGAAAAAGACCACCTGATCGTACTGGGTGTCATAGTTGACGAGCGTGACGAAGACGAGCCAGAGGCCCGTCCCCTTGCTCAGACTGCGGGAGTAGACATAGGCGTTCCCGCCCGTCAATTTGACGACCTGGGTGGGGGGGCCGAAGAGGCGGGTGACATCCTCGGCGGTGGATTTTCCCGGGATAATCTGTGTCAGCGCGGCGGGATCGTACGGGTGAAAGTTCTTGTCCCGTCCGAAAACGGCGCATCCGGCCAGGACCAGGCAGAGGACTCCCAACCCCAGCATCCCGACGGCATTCCGCCATCGACCTGAATCTTGCGTATTTTCCATCACCGGCCTCCTTCATCATCGGCTTGAACGGTTTTTTTCCTTCAGAACGATCCGGTTGTTCTCGTAATCCACGGCCAGTTCGAACTCACCGAGAAAATTCATCCCCAGAAGCCCGTCGAACGGTCCCCGGAAACCGCTGCCGCCGGACATGACGACGGCCGGCACATGATCGCGCCCGACGTTTCCGACGTCAAGCCTGGGAATCAGGATGGACCGGCCCTGCATCGTTCCGCCCAGTCCCTCGATGGTCACGGCCTCGGGGGAGGACAGGGCCGAATGCGAAAGGCGGCGGGCGAGTTCCTCGGTGATCGTGATGACGCTGGCGCCCGTGTCGACCACCAGGCGCGCCGGGACGCTCCGGTTGATCAGGGCGTCCACGACGATGATGCCGCCAGAATTCTTGGTGAAGGGGATCACCGCCTCCCCGCGGTGCTCGTCCGGGGAGGGTGCGGGGGACCCCTTGGTTTCCCGTTGCGGTTCGGAATACGTTCTGACGGTGACGGCGTTCGGCCGATGGGACGCCGCGGCGGGCGGCGCGTCCGACAGGTGCGTGACGCCGTCGGCGTCCGTCCAGCGGTAAATGTCGGCCGCGGCGATCCCGATATCCCGCGGAAGCTGCGGCAGCAGGCCCAGGCAAAGCGCGATCAGGAGGATGCACGCAAAAAGAAGCGGAGGGGCTGCCGGATGTTTCATCTCCCGAATCTCCGTGTTCCGAGAGCCTTAAGCGAAGGGACGGGTTGCCCCGTGACCGCCGGCGCGGAATCCGACCGCGCGCCGCCGTCGCGGGCTATGGATCTGTCTCCGGAATCCGCCAAGGGGCGGCGGCGAACGTCACAACGTTTGGATCCCGCTTTCCGCGTCAAGTCCGGCATGCGGGGGTGTGCAAAGAGTGCCGTCTCCTCATGGGAGAACATCGAGGACCGAGGAGATCCGGATCCCACGCCTGGTGGGGAGCCGGATCCCCTAAGATCACTTGATGGGAAGTCTGTTGCCGGCGATCTTCCCGGAGCCTTATGACGACTTTGAAAAGGCGGTCGACAGCGAAATGACGATGCCCAACAGCATGAGTAACTCCGTAACGCCCAGGGCGAGGTGCTTGGCGAAAACCGGAGCGATACCCAGAATCAAAAACCCGATCAGAAAGGTAATTTCTCGTGAATCCATGGCGACCTCCCGAAAAGTTATGTTTTTAAAGTCAAGCGTTTGCTTTACGGATCCGGACGGCGGATATGGCGGCGTTCCGGCGATCAAAAATGTTCTTGATGACCACCCCCAGAACCTCGACCTCGTCTCCCGGGTTGATCGTTTCGCCGGGCATGGCAAACAGGATCGCCCGGACCTTTCCCGTGCCGTCGTCGATCTGGAAGTGCGGTCGGCCCAGCCACTTAAAGCTGACCTTCCGGACTTCCCCGCTGATGCTGACGACCTGTCCCGTCATGGCCAGGGTGATATTGGCAATCTTGTAGCGTCTGGCTTTGTCACCGTGCTCTTCCGCCGATTCGTTCAAGGCCCTGCGACTCATCCATGCCAGGAGCATGGGGATGAGCAGAATGGCGAGCAGCGCGGGGATGGCAAAAAGCAGAAAACGGGTATCCTTCACCGTCATTGCGTGGATGAATACCGCCGCCGCAAGGATAAAAAACGTGATCCAGGCCGGTAATGACAATGGCGTCTCCCTAATCCTTTGGAACTT
This sequence comes from Syntrophaceae bacterium UBA2251, assembly GCA_002347815.1. Taxonomy (GTDB): domain Bacteria; phylum Desulfobacterota; class Syntrophia; order Syntrophales; family UBA2251; genus UBA2251. The sequence goes on along the minus strand of DDXV01000009.1, from coordinate 37,719 downwards.
CCTTCCGGAACATCATGTAGTAGGCCACGCCGATAAAGAGAAATCCACCCACGATGTTACCGATCGTCACGGGAATGATGTTCCAGAACCAGACATCGCCCCAACTGAGGCCGTTATTGGCAGCCAGCAGACCCCCGATTTTCGTGATGGTTGCCGGATACCAGTCCGTCAGGAACTTCCCTGTCGGCAGGAAGTACATATTGGCGACACAGTGTTCGAACCCTGTGGCGACGAAGGCCATGATGGGGAACCAGATTCCGAAAAACTTGCTGATTACATCGTCCGCCGTGATGGCAAGCAGGATGGCAATGTTGACGAGAAAGTTACAACCGATGGCCTTCATGAAACAAGACCAAAGGCCAACCGTTCCGGCAACCTTGTAGGTCAGAATCTTGGCGACGGAGGTATTGATGGCCGTCAGGCCGAAGGCGTTCACCACCATGCCCTCCGGTGTGCCATCGACCAAGGGACCCACGGCCATCAAATAGGCGTAAAAGAAGGAACCGATGACGTTCCCGATGTAGACCCAGACCCAGTTCCTCATGACGGCGCCCCAGGTGCAGCGTTTCATCATGGCGGCCATGGGCACGAGCATGCAGTCACCGGTAAACAGTTCCATCCCGGTCAGGACGATGGCGATCAGGCCGACCGGGAACACGGCGCCGCCAATCATTTTGGCGATGCCAGGGCCGAGGATGGGTGCGACGCCGGTGGAACAGACGGTGCACAGTGCGCCACCGATTGCGATATAGGCCCCGGCCATGAAGCCCCGGATTAGGAACTGAAACACGGAAAGCTTCGACTTGTAAACGCCGGCATTTCCGACCAGACCGACCATTTTGGGGGGTGCATTAAACGCCATAACAATACCTCCATTCATTCAAATTGACCAACAGGCGCGACAAGACCGCATCGCCGGTTGGATTTTTCTCACGGCATGCCTTTGACCCGTTTTCCCGGGGTATCGACGGCCGGGAAGAAAGGCCGCGGGCAACGCGTCTTACGTGCCTAACTGGCAAACGCCTCTTTGATCTCTTTTTTCCAGATGCATAGGAGTTTGCCGCCATGATACTGGCACTGCACAAGCTCCCATTCGCTTGCGCCTTCCTTGTCGAGCATTTCCTTGAAGTGCGGCAGTCCGCCCCCCTGGAGATCGGTGACGATACAGTCTCCCGTCAGATCGCATTGAACCTTGTCGGGCGGGATCACCTGGTCCAGATCGATGATGTTTGTTTTGTACGTCCATCTTGGCATGTTGAGACCTCCTCGGATTCGTGGAAAGAAAGACGCTCAGAAATAAGTCACCCCATCCAAACGCGTTGACGACTCACGGCGTCAGGGACGCAAGGAGCCCTCCCTGACGCCGTTCGCCGACTAAGCCGCTTCCACCTTGACCGCGCAGACCTTGTATTCGGGAATCTTCCCGATGGGGTCGAGTGCGGCGTTCGTCAACAGATTGACAGCCACCTCCCGGAAGTGGAAATTCATGAAGATCGTGCCCGCCGGGGATTTTTCCGTCACCTGGGCCTTGGCTTCCACCTGGCCGCGCCGCGACGCGACCCGCACCTTCTGGCCATCCGCGATTCCGTAGGCCCTGGCGTCCTCCGGATGGATCTCGATCAGGCTCTCCGGGCAGCGCTCCGAGGGACCCTCGGCCAGGCGCGTCATCGTGCCCGTATGGTAATGGTACAGGACGCGACCCGTGGAGAGGATCAGCGGGTATTCCCGGTCGGGAAGCTCCGCCGGAGGGATGTACTCGATGGCGTGAAAGAGGCCCAGCCCCCGTGAGAATTTTTCCTTGTGGAGGAAGCGCGTTCCCGGGTGGTCCAGGGTCGGGCAGGGCCACTGGAGGCCCTCGCGCTCGATCCGCTCATAGGTGATGCCGGCATAGCTCGGGGTGACCCGGGCGATCTCCGCCATGATCTCCTCCGCATCCCGGTAGGACATGGGATACCCCATCCGGCTCGCGATCCCGGCAATGATTTCCCAGTCGGTCCGTGCCTGTCCGGGGGGGGAGACGGCTTTGCGGATCCGCTGGACGCGGCGCTCCGTATTGGTGAAGGTTCCGTCCTTTTCCGCGAAGGCGGCCGAGGGCAGGACGACATCGGCCAGCTGGGCCGTTTCGTTCAGGAAGATGTCCTGAACGACGAGAAAATCGAGGTGCTTCAGGGCGGCCTCCACATGCGCGAGGTCGGGATCCGACAGCATGGGGTTTTCGCCCATGATGTACAGCCCGCGGACATCGCCCTTGTGGGCGGCGTTCATGATCTCCACGACCGTCAATCCCGGACGGGGCGGAAGCGTGACGCCCCAGGCCTTCTCGAATCTTCCGCGGGCCTCGTCGTTGGCGACGGGCTGGTAGGCGGGGAGGCTCACGGGAAGGCCGCCCATGTCGCAGGCGCCCTGGACGTTGTTCTGGCCGCGGAGGGGGTTGACGCCTCCGCCCTCGATGCCGATGTTGCCGCAGAGCATGGCGAGATTCGCCACGGACTTGACGTTGTCCGTGCCGGTGATGTGCTGGGTGAGCCCCATCGCGTACAGGATGGAGGCGCGGCCGGCGCCGGCGTACAGGCGGGCGGCCTTCTTCAGGTCATCCGCCGGGATGCCGGTGATGCCCTCCACATAGGTCGGCGTATAGTTCTCGACGACTTTCTTCAAGGCCTCGAAGCCCTCCGTCCGGTCCTTCACGTAGTCGGCGGCGTAGAGCTTCTCCGCGATGATGACGTTCATGAGGCCGTTCAAGACCGCGACATCCGTGCCGGGTTTCTGACGGAGCCAGAGATCGGCGTACTTCGTGAGCGCGATTTCCCGCGGGTCGATGACCAGGAGTTTGGCGCCGCGCTGCCGAACGGCGCGCTTGACCTTCGCCCCGATCACCGGATGGTTCTCGGTCGTGTTCGTCCCGATCGCCAGGATCATCTCCGTATGTTCGATCTCCTCGATGGAGTTCGTCATGGCGCCACTTCCGAATGCGGCGGCCAGACCGGCCACCGTGACGGAGTGTCAGAGACGGGCGCAGTGATCGACGCTGTTGGTGCCGACCACCGCGCGCATGAATTTCTGGAAGAGGTAGTTCTCCTCGTTGGTGCAGCGGGCGGAGCACAGGCCGGCGATGCTGTCCGGGCCGTGCTGTTTTTTCAGGGCCTTGAACTTCTTGGCGATCAGGTCCAGGGCCTCGTCCCAGGTGGCCTCGGTCAGTTCGCCGCCCTTTTTCTTGCGGATCAGGGGGACCGTCAGACGGCTTGGGTGGTGGATGAAATCCATCCCGAAGCGACCCTTGACGCACAGGCTGCCCTGGTTGGGCTGTCCGAACTCGCGGTTCCCGGTGACCTTGATCACCCGTCCGTCATGGACGTTGAGCTCGATCTGGCAGCCGACGCCGCAATAGGCGCAGGTTGTGCGGACCTTCTTCATGTCCCAGGGCCGGCCGGAGAAGCGCGCCTGCTTGAACGTGATGGCGCCCGTCGGACAGACGTTGACGCACTCGCCGCAGAACACGCATTCGGAGTCGATGTAGTCGGCGTCGAAGGCCGGTCCGACTTTGGCGTGCGACCCCCGCATGGAGAAATCGAGGACCTCGTTCACCTGGATTTCGTTGCAGGCGCGGATACAGCGACCGCAAAGCACGCATTTGTTGAGGTCGCGCTGGATCATGGTGTTGGTGGTTTCCACCGGATGGCCCGGCGGCTGGATCGCGAACCGGGGGTGATCGATCTTCAGCCAGTAAACGAGGTCCTGGAGTTCGCAGGCGCCGTTCTGTTCGCAGGTCAGGCAGTTGTGGTCTCCCGACGACCAGAGGAGCTCCACGATCATGCGCTGCGACGCCCGGACTTTGGGGGTATCGGTCCGGACGACCATGCCGGGACTGATGGGCATGCAGCAGGAAGCCACGAGCGAACGGGCATTTTCGACCTCGACCACGCAGACGCGGCAGGCGCCGACGTTGGTGGTGCCCGTGTAGTGGCAGAGGGTCGGAATGAAAATGCCGTTTTCACGGGCGACTTCAAGGATGGTCTGGCCGGGTTTGCCGATCAGATCCCGGCCATCGATATTCAGGGGAACACTGCTCATCTCTATCCTCCTTCAGGTCCTTGTCAAAAGAACCCGGTCAAATCCGATGGTTCAAAAACCGGCCGCGTCATGGACGCGGGCGGCGGGTCGCGCTCAAATCTCGATATCGCAGCGCAGACAGCGACAGGCTTCGGCAATGGCCGCCTCACGGGTGAAGCCGAGCTCCACCTCCGCGAAGCCCTGACGCCGTTCGGCGGGCGCCATTTCCGGCATGGCCGTCTGGGGAGACTCCTGGGTCTCCTCGTCGATGACGAGCGGGATGTCGATCTTTTCTTCTTCAGGCGCCTCCCAGGGCGGCTCACCCGCGGCCTGACGGATCGACGCGTCGATGTCCCGGGCCGCCTGGTGTCCCGCGGCGATCGCCGCAATGACCGTGTCCGGGCCGGTGACGGCATCGCCGCCGGCGTGGAACTTGGGGTTCGTCGTCCGGGATTTGCTGTCGGAGGCAAGATCGAAGCAGGCCCACCGGTTGACGCTCACGCCGCTGTCCTGGGGAACAAAGGACATGTCGGGAACCTGGCCGATGGCGGCCACGATCGCATCGACGCTCAGGGTGAATTCGGATCCTTCCACGGGAACGGGTCGTTTCCGTCCGCTGCGGTCGAATTCGCCCAATTTCATCCGCTGGCACGCGATGGCGTTGACCTTGCCGCCTTTCCCCTGGATCTTGAGGGGGGCCACCAGGTACTCGATTTTGATGCCTTCATGTTCCGCCGCGAGAATCTCCTCCTCGGCGGCGGGCATGTCCTTGCGCTCGCGACGGTAGAGGATCGTCACCTCCGCGCCCAGGCGCGCGGCGACGCGGGCCGCGTCGATGGCCGAGTTGCCGCCGCCGACAACGGCGACCTTGGCGCCCAGGGTCTTCTTGCCAGCCAGCCAGGCCTCTTCGTTGGCGTTGAAGTCTCTCAGAAATTCCACGCCGCCCCACACCCCGCCCAAGTCTTCGCCGGGGACGTCCATTTTCTGGCTGGCGTGAGCGCCGGGGGCGAGGTAGATGACATCGTACTCCGCCGCAACCTTCTGCCACGGAATATCCCTTCCGACGCGGGCGCCGCATTGAATGTCCACGCCCAGGGCGCGCACATCGTCGATTTCGCGGGCCAGGATGTTCCGGGGCAGACGGTAAGCGGGGATCGCCCAGCGGAGCATGCCGCCCGCTTCCGGGAGTTCTTCGAACACGGTCACCTTGTAGCCCCGGAGGGCGAGGTCCCGGGCGGCCGTGAGACCGGCCGGACCGGCGCCGACGACGGCGATCCGCTCCTTTCGGTCGACCGGGACCGCCGCTATCTTCGGCCGGGGGGCGTTGTCCGTGATGAAGCGCTTCAGGAACTTGATCGCCACCGGCTCGTCCATCTTGCCGCGGCGGCACTTGGACTGGCATTTGTGGTCGCAGACCCGGCCGCAGACGGACGGGAAGGGATTCGTCTTGAGGAGCACCCGGTAGGCGTCCTCGAAGCGTTCCGCCCGGACCAGGGCAATGTAGGCCGGGATGTCCATTTCGATGGGGCAGGTGTGCTGGCAGGGCGATTTGAACAGCGCCGAACAGACCGCCGCCCCGCAGTGGTGATTCTTGATGTGATCCTCGTACTCGTGGCGGAAATAGCGGAGCGTGCTGAGCACGGGGTTGGGCGCCGTCTGGCCGAGGCCGCACAGGGCGGAGTCCTTGATGATCCCCGCCATTTCCTCGAGCAGGGCGATGTCGCCTTCCTTTCCCTTGCCCTGGGTGATGTTCGTCAGGATTTCGAGCATCCGTTTCGTGCCCTCCCTGCAGGGGGTGCACTTGCCGCAGGACTCGTCCTGGCAGAAATCCATGAAGAAACGGGCCATGTCCACGGCGCAGGAGTCCTCGTTCATGACGATGAGTCCGCCGGAGCCCATGATCGCGCCGAGCTCGGCCACCTTCTCGTAATCCACGGGCGCATTCAGATGCTGCACGGGAATCATTCCGCCCGACGGTCCGCCCAGCTGGGCGGCCTTGTATTTCTTGCCCTTGGGGATGCCGCCGCCGATATCGAAGACGATCGTGCCCAGGGGGGTGCCCATGGGAACCTCGACGAGGCCGACGTTGTTCACGTCGCCGGTCAGGGCGAAGACCTTCGTCCCCTTGCTCTTCTCGGAGCCGACGCTGGCGTGCCAGGCGGCGCCCCGGAGGATGATCTGGCCGATGTTGGCGAGGGTCTCGACGTTGTTCAGGACGGACGGACGCTGCCACAAACCCGCGACGGCGGGGAAGGGCGGTCGCGGTCTCGGCATGCCGCGCTTCCCCTCGATGGAGGTCATGAGGGCCGTCTCCTCGCCGCAGACGAACGCCCCGGCGCCCTGATAGATCTCCAGATCGAAATCGAAGCCCGTACCCAGGATGTCCTTGCCCAGGAGGCCGGCTTCCTTGGCCTGTCCGATGGCGATGTTCAGGCGGTGGATGGCGAGCGGGTATTCGGCGCGGCAGTAGATGTAACCGTGATGGGCGCCGATGGCCTTGGCGGCGATGACCATGCCCTCCAGGACGGCGTGGGGATCGGCCTCGAGCACGCTCCGGTCCATGAAGGCCCCGGGGTCGCCCTCGTCGGCGTTGCACAGGACGTACTTGATGTCACCCGGCGACTGGGAGGCGAATTTCCATTTGAGGCCCGTCGGAAATCCGGCGCCGCCGCGCCCGCGCAGACCGGAGTCCAGAATCTCCTTGACGATGTCCCCGGAAGACATGTCGGTCAGGGCCTTGGCCATGCCGGCGTATCCGTCGCGGGCGATGTACTCCTCGATCTTTTCCGGATCGATGATGCCGCGGTTCCGGAGTACCCGAAGCTCCTGCAGGGCGAAGAACGGGATCTCCTGCATGGTGGGAATGGTTTCGCCGGTCGAGGGTTCCTTATACAGCAGGCGCTCCAGCACGCGGCCTTTCACGAGGTGCTCCTCGACGAGTTCCGGAATGTCCGCGGCCTGGATCAGGGTGTACATGACGCCGTCGGGATAGACGACCATGATCGGTCCCATCGCACAGAAGCCATTGCAGCCGGTCTCGACGACTTTGATCTCGTCGGCCAGGCCTCTCTTATCCAGCTCCGCGAGGAGGGCCTTCTTCACCTCGAGACTGCCCGACGCATGGCAGCCCGTTCCTCCGCAGAGCAGTAAATGTGAGCGAAACACCTTCATTATGGATTTCCTCCTCTATGTTCGAGAATCTGACGTATCTCGGCCGGAGCGGCATCAACCGCCCCGGGTTATTTCACGATCTCGGCGCCCCGGGCGAGAACGAACGGGGTCTGGACCTCCCCCTCCAGGACGTGGCGCTTGAAGATCTGCCGCATCTTGTTGGGGTTCACGTATTCGTATTTGATGGGCTCCTGGCCGATGATCTCCACCGTGACGAGCGGTTCACGGCTGCACAGCCCCATGCATCCCGACGTCGTGATGACCACGTCGGAGACGCCGGATTCCTCGATCTCGCGCATCAGGGCGTCCAGAACCTCGCGCGCCCCCGAGGCGATGCCGCAGGTTCCCATGTGGACGGTGACGCGCACGCGGCGGTCCCCCTCGCGCAGGGCCGTTTCCGCATGGACCTTCTCCTTGATCTTCTTCAAGTCCGAAATTTTCAGCTTTGCCATCGCTCCCACTCCTCAATAGGGTTTAGACGTAAGGGCCGAGGATGTCCTTGACCTTTGCCGGTTTGATGCGTCCGTGGACGTCGTCGTCCACCACGACCACCGGACCCAGGCCGCAGGCCCCCAGGCAGCGCACCGTCTCATAGGTGAACCGCCGGTCCGGCGTCGTTTCGCCCTCCTTGACTCCGAAGGTTCTTTCCAGGGTTTCCGCGATGGCCTTGCCGCCGCGGACGTAACAGGCCGTTCCGAGGCAGACACGCACGGTATGGCGGCCGCGGGGGGTCATGGTGAAGAACGAATAGAAGGTGACCACGCCGTAAACGCGGCTGAGGGGCAGGTTCAGTCCCCGTGCGATCCGCGCCTGGATGGACGGAGGCAGATATTCCAGGGTCACCTGGGCCTCCTCGAGCACCGGGATCAGGCCCCCCGGTTTGCCCTTGTGCTTGGCGATGATGGCATCGAGCTGCGCAATCTGTTCCGGGGTAAACTCTTTCGACAAATCATCAAGTTCCGCTTTCATGCACCCATATCCTCCTTCTATAGGATCGGTGGAAGTCATCCTTCCGAGCCGATTTCTTCAAGACCTTCCGCGATGTTGTCGCGGATCAGCTTGAGCACGTCGCTGTGGTTCATGGGGACGCCGTCGAGTTCCTGACGGATCTCGCGCGTATCCAGAACATACTCCGCCGCGTCGTGACGATGGCGGTAAACGAAATCCACGTCGGGATTTCCCGCGATCAACGAAACCAGGGACGCGGCGACATCCCCCAGCGGCTGCCGGTCCAGATGACGCAGACCGAACGCGGCCTCCAGGCGCGTTCCCCGGCCGGGCGCGGACTCGAGGGTGAACGTGCCGCCCGTCCGCTCAGCCGCATCGGCCAGCATCGGGAGCCCCAGACCCACGCGCCGGACCTTCTTCGTCGTGAAGAAGGGATCCAGTGCGCGCCCCCGCTCTTCCGCCGACATGCCCCGACCGTCGTCCGCGACTTCCAGCGTCAGCCGGTCGCGACCCGTGTCTTCCGTCAGCGTGATCCGGACCGTTTTCGATCCGGCCCGGGTGGCGTTTTCGGCGATATCCAGGATGTGGTGAGAGAGTTCCAGCAAAAATCTACTCCAGAATCTCACGTCCGTCCCGACGCTGAAAAGCCAGCTTGAGTTCCGCCGCCGTGGGGGCCGCCATCCGGATCCGGGTCATGCCCCGGCCGATATCCTGCAGGAAGTGCGCATCCGACGAGGTGACGAAAGCGTAGGCGGCCAGCTCCGGATAACGACGGCGGGCCTCCCGGATCCCCAGCCGAAACGTCACTTCCAGGGCGTCAAAGGCGAGGGACGGATCGATGAAGCCCAACTGACCCAGGACGCCAAAGGCCTCCCGGTCGATATGGGAGGCGACCGCCAGCCCGCCGTGGACGTGAATCAGGGCGATCAGCCCGTCCAGCGGGATGTCGGTGGCCCCGATAAGCAGGCGATCGTTGAATCCCTCCACTTCGTCGGCGTCGTTCACGATGGCCTGACAGCCGAAAACCTCCTCGCGGTTCGAGCCGCTCAGGTGGGCGTAAACGTCATCCTGAAATTGCAGTAACGGATTCAGAGTATCAAAAAGAGCCAGGACGTGAACCTCTTCGCGACTGGTGACCTCCATTCCGGGGAGGACCGTCAGCGATGTCCCCGCCGCGCAACGCAGCACGTAGGGGACATTTTCCGACGCGTTGTGGTCGCAGACGGCGATGACGTCCAGGTCCGCTTTCCGCGCCTTCTCCACGAGGGCGCTGGGGTAAAGATCCAATTCGGCACAGGGTGACAGACACGTATGGATGTGGAGGTCACAGCGAAACTCCTTGAGCATGACGGCCAACCCGGGGCATCTGTCAAAAACAAAAAAAAGGCCATGATTCCCATGGCCTCGTGCTTTATGTTGCGGTTGGCACCGCTCCGGCAATCAGGGCGTATACCTTGCCGGCGACCGCAAAAGCCGACTCCTCGGCGAGAAGTACGGGAATCCCTTCCGCCGCGGCCTTGTTCAAGGTTTCCGGCGCCGGTTCGCTGCCGTTGACGAGGACGATCGCGGCAAGATCCTTCAGGCTCGCCACGGCCACGATGTTGGGATGCACCTGCCGGGTGATCCAGAGATCCCCTTCACGGCTGTTGCCCATCACGTCGCTCAGGAGATCCCCCACATAGCCTCCCCGGACGGGGCGGTCCAGCCGATCGGCGCCGGAGCGCACCTGGAGCCGCAGCAATCGGACCAGGGTGGAAAGATCGATCGGCGAGGTCTCAGTCATCTTCAATCCCTTAAGGCCGCCACTTGATGATCATCTTTAGAGACGTTCCCTTGCCCGGCTCCGAGGAGATATGGAAGATATCCGAAAAATTCCGGATGTTGGCCAATCCCATGCCCGCACCAAATCCCATTTCGCGGATCTTGTCCGTCGCGGTGGAGTAGCCCTCCTGCATGGCGAGTTCGATGTCCGCGATTCCCGAGCCCTCGTCGATGGTTTCGATGACGATCTGATCGGGCGCCAGTCGGAGGTGGATGACCCCTTTGCGGGCATAGGAGACGATGTTGATTTCCGATTCATAGGCCACCAGGGCCGTTTTCCGGACCGCCTCGCTCGGGATGCCGAATCCTTTCAGAATGGCCTTGATATGGCTCGCCACTTTGCCGGCGTCGCTGAAATTTCCTCCCTGGACGTTGAACTGGTTCTCGTAGATCAGGGGCTCATCAGCCATGGCTGTGCACGGAACCATCCACCTTCACCAGACACCCGCGGATGCCGGACTGGTACAGCCGCCCCGCGGTCTCGAAGAGAATGAAGCGGGTGACCAGGATGGGGATCCCCAGATCTCCCGCCAGTTGCACCGTATCCGGGGAAGGGCGCTTTCCGCGGACGATGATGATCGCAGAGATATCGAGAACATCCGCGGTGCGGATCACCTGCGGATTGGTCAATCCGGTCAGAAGCAGGCTCCCCGATTGCGCAAAGGCCAGCACGTCGCTCATCAGATCGGCCCCGAACGCCGTTTTGACCTCCATGTCCATCTGATCCTCGCCGACCAGAACCTCGGCATCGAGAAGATCCTTTATTTCACGAAGGATCACTTTTCCCCTCTTTCCAGCGGTTGACGCGGCCGGTTGCCCCCCGTGGGACGCGATTTATTATGACCGGCGGTCATGAAGAATTATATTTAAATTCACCGCCGTGCGATTAACATAAGCCTTGCGCGATGTCAACAGATTTGTCTCCGGGAACGGAAAAATGCTTTGCGTCTCCGCGCGAGATGGGTTAAAACCCCCCCATGTTGCCGCAAATCGAGGATTACCTGAATTATCTCGCCGTGGAAAAAGGGGCTTCCCGACATACGCTGGCGGCCTATCGACACGATCTGGGCCGCTATCGCGCCTTCCTGTCGGAGCGGAACGGGGTGGACGGCCTGGCTGTCAATCCGGAGCGGCTGCTCGACTACCTGACGGACCTGAGACGGTCGGGGCTGGCCGCGAGCTCAATCAATCGGGGGTTTGCGGCCATCCGGGGGTTTTATCGGTACCTCTTGAGAGAGAGAATCATCACCGAGAATCCGGTGGCCCACATCGAACGCGCCAAGACGGGGCTCCGGCTGCCGGACGTGCTGAATCGCCAGGAGATGGAACTGCTGCTCGCCCGGCCGGGGACGAACGGGCCCGCGGCTCTGCGCGATACGGCCATTCTGGAGCTGATGTATGCCACCGGGGTCCGCGTGACGGAGCTGATCCTGCTCCGACTCGGCAACATCCAGTGGCAGATCGGCTATCTCACGGTCATGGGCAAGGGGAGCAAGGAACGGATCGTCCCCGTCGGCCGTTCCGCCTACGAGGCCGTCCGGGTTTATGTGGACGAGGCCCGGCCGTTGTTTTTGACGGGGGCGTCTTCCGACATTCTCTTCCTGACCCGGCGGGGAAAGGCGTTTACCCGGCAAGGCCTCTGGAAGCTCATCGCGACCTACAGCCGCCGGGCGGGGCTTGCGAAGCGCGTCCATCCCCACACGTTCCGGCATTCCTTCGCCTCGCATCTGCTCGAGGGCGGCGCCGATCTTCGCTCTGTCCAGATCATGCTGGGACATGCCGACATATCGACCACACAGATCTATACCCACATGACGCGGGAGCGGCTGAAGGACATCCACCGGCGGTTTCATCCCCGCGGATGAATGCCGGCGGCCTGAACCGCCCTGGGCGTGGACTGACCGTCAGGGGCGGTTGCTCGGAACCGGGAGGGACTAAGGACATGAACGGACAGACCGACGAAGGATGCCGAAAGGGGGCCGTGCGTTGATGCGGCGTCCGGATATCCCCCCGGGAGACCGGCGGGTCGACGGGAAAACAAAGGCCCGGCGGCGATGGGGCGCCGCCGCGGCCGGGCTGCTCGTTCCGGGTCTTCTTCTGGGCGGACTCTGGCTCGGTTTCGTCATCAGGGATCCCCAGCATGATCCGCTCTTCGGTTTGACGCGGGTCCGAAATGCCCTGTCCTTTTACGTCCTGGGCGGGCCGCCCCGCGTTTACGGTCTGACCGGAGAGCGGAACGGGCGGGATTTCCGCCTGAATCCGTCCGAGACGTTTACGGTGACGTACCGGGATGAGTTCATCCTTCATGGGGTCGTGTCCGATGACCTGCTGTCCCGCGGCGTCAGCGTCGATATCGGTGGCGTCGGCGGCGAGCGCGATGAGGGGCGCATCCTGAGGGGGGTGGACTTGGTCGACCGGGCCATGGCGGAGCGGGGCCGTCCGGAAGGGACGACGCGCCTGCCCGCCGAGCCGATTCGGATCCGCTACCGGGAAACCGCCATTGCCGCCATTCCCGTCCAGGCGGTCGTCACGCCGCAGGACTGGTTGCGCCATGCCCGCGCCAGCGAAAGCCTGAAAGAACGGATCGACTATCTCGAAGCGGCGATCCGCATGAACCCGGCCGACGCGAACGTCCGGAAGATGCTGGGGGGGATCTACCTGCGGTCCGGTGAGATCGAGCGGGCCATCCGCCATTACGCGGAGGTGGTTCGCCAGAATCCGGAAGACCTGACCGCCCTGAGGGAACTCCTCAAGGCCTATGCGGCGGGGAAAGACGACGCCGCGGTCATCCGCACGGGCGAGAGGCTCCTTGCCCTGTCCCCTGGCGAAGCGGCGATTTACGCGCACATGGCGTTTGCCAGCGGCAATCTGGGGCGATGGCCCCGGGCGGTCGACCTCTACCGGAAATCCCTGGCGCTGGACCCCCACCAGGAGGCGCTTCAGTTCAGATTGGGGGAGGCCTATGAAATGACGAAGGATTACCCGGCGGCCATCGAGGCCTACCGGGCCGTCCTGAAACGGACGCCGGAAGCGGATTACGCCCGGATGGCACTCGCGGCCGCCAGTCTCAAGGCCGGTAAGAACGAGGAGGCCATCCGCGTGTATCGGGAAATCGTCAAGCGCCAGCCGCGCAATGCCCTGGCGCATGCCAACCTCGCGCTGGCCCTGGGAAACAAGGGCCTGACCCGCGAGGAGGTGGCGTACGACCGGAAGGCCCTGGCCATCGAGCCCGGAAACGCCATCGTCCGCTTCAACCTGGCGGCCGCCTATGAAAAGCTCAAGATGGACCGGGAGGCGGCACGGGAGTATCGTCAGGTGCTGAAACTCAAACCGGAGGATGCCGACGCCCTGAAGGGGCTGGCCGATCTGGAGTTCCGTTCCGGCCGCTATGCCGCGGCCGCCACGGGGTATGAACGCCTGGTCAAGGTGTCGCCGCAGAAGGCGGACGTCTACGCGCAGCTCGGCTTCTCCTACGCGGAAGCGAAAAAGTACGGCCTGGCGGCCGAAAACTATGAAAAGGCCCTGCGTTTTGGAAAACGGGACCCCCAGCTTCGGCAGCAGCTGGCGGACGTTTACGAAAAGCTGGGCCGGAAGAAGGAGGCCATCGCCCAGTACGAGCGGGCCGCGGCCGCCGGGCCGAACGACGGGGCCCTCGATGTCCTGGCGGATCGCTACATGGAGGAGGGACGATATGAAGAGGCGGTGCAGACCTACCGGAAGCTGATCGCCCTGAATCCCCGGAAGCCATCCCATCACGAAGCGCTGGGATATGCGTACGAGCGGCAGGGGAAGACCGGTGCCGCCATCGAAGCCTACCAGGCCTCCCTGAAGTACGACCCCGAAAACGCGGAGGTCCTCTACCGCCTGGGGCTCCTCCACGAAAGGAACCGGGACTACGAGGACGCCCTTCAGGCCTTCGAAAAGGCCTATGAGCTGAACCCGGAACACGTCCGGGCGGGGAACAAGATCCCGCGGATGAAGATCCTCCTCCTGGAGAGAAAAATGGGTGAAAAACAATGAAGACGAAACAGGTCATGGTGGGGAGCGTCGCTCTGGGGGGGGGAGCCCCCCTGGCCCTGATCGCCGGGCCTTGCGTCCTGGAAACGGAAGCGAAAGCCCTGGAGATCGCCCGTTATCTCAAGACGCTCGCCGGGGCGCTGGATATCGGTCTGATCTTCAAGGCCTCCTACGACAAGGCGAACCGGACCGCTCTGGAGGGATTCCGCGGGCCGGGTCTCAGGGAGGGTCTGGAGATTCTGGCTGCCGTCAAGCGGGAGTGCGATGTTCCCGTTCTGACGGATGTACATCGTTTCGAGGAGATTGGACCCGCCGCCGCGGTGGCGGACGTTCTGCAGGTGCCGGCCTTTCTCTGCCGCCAGACGGACTTTGTCATGGAGGTGGCGCGTCGCGCGGGCGTCATCAACCTCAAGAAGGGTCAGTTTCTCGCCCCCTCGGACTGTGCCCCGATGGTCGAAAAGGCCCGGGCGGCGGGCAACGAGCGCATCATTCTGACGGAGCGCGGAACCAGCTTCGGATACCATAACCTGGTTGCCGACTTCCGCGCGCTGCCCATTCTCCGTTCCCTGGGCTTTCCCGTGGTCTTCGACGCCACGCACAGCGTTCAGCTCCCCGGGGGGAGCGGAAACGCCTCGGGCGGCGATCGCGACATGGTGCCCTACCTCTGCCGGGCGGCGGTGGCGGCGGGGGTGGACGGACTGTTTCTCGAGGTTTATCCGGACCCCTCTCAGGCCCGGTGCGATGGACCCAACTCCCTGGCGCTCGACACGCTGCCCGGCCTCCTCAAGACCCTCATCGCGATCGACCGCCTCGTCAGGGAAACCCTTTGATGGCCGCGAACCCGCCGCTCAAGTGCGCCGCTCGCGTCCGTCGAGGGGCGGGAGACCCGCCGACCCGACCCCGGCAGGCGGGGCGCCCCGCATGCGATTGAAGGGTGGGCAAAAATCCTCCAGGATGACTGAAAAAGGGATAAGGACGTGAGGTGAACGATGACGGATGCGGACAGGGAGAAGGTTCTGGCGCTGGCGGCGAAAATCCGGTTGCTGATTCTCGATGTGGACGGCGTGCTGACGGATGGGCGGATTATCATGGACGACGAAGGGCGTGAAAGCAAGCACTTCGATGTCAAGGACGGTCACGGACTGAAGATGCTGATGCGCAGTGGTGTCGATGTCGTCATCATCACGGGACGCCTGTCCCGGGTGGTTGAGCACCGCGCCCGGGACCTGGGAATCCGGGAGGTGCATCAGCAGAGCTTCGACAAACTCGCCGTTTTCGAGGAGCTGCTTCCCCGCCGCGGCGTGTCGGCCGACGAGGTGGCCTATGTGGGGGACGATATCGTCGATATTCCCCTGCTGAAGCGCGTCGGGCTGGCGGTCGGCGTGGCCGATGCCGCGGAGGAAGTTCTTCGAACAGTCGATTACGTCACCCGGAAGCAGGGGGGGCGGGGGGCGGTCCGGGAGGTCTGCGAACTCATCCTCCAGGCCCACGGGGTCTGGCCAAGTATCGGCGAGCGCTACGCGTTTGCCTGAGTTCCGATTCGTCTTTACAGGCCTCCGGGTGAATGCTATAGGACAGTGGCAGGGGGTGCGCGGCGCTCGCGGCGGGAATGGGTATGCCGATCGGAGGGATCCTGAAGAGAAAACGCCTCGCGCTTGCCGGGGCGGCCGTCGCGATCGTGTGCGTGGGCGCGGTCGTCCTGTTCCACTCCTTTTCCAGAACCCCGGAGCAGGTACAGCTTCAGATCAGACCCGGCAGCGCGGACCTGGAAATCCGGGACGTCCGCTTCCAGGAAGTGAGCGACGACGCTTCCCGGTGGGAGATCCAAGCCGCCTTGGCGAAATATATGAAGAAGGATAACCTGGCCCTGTTCGAGCGCGTCCGGATCCGGCTGCTCCGCAGCGACGGCGACACCTACCTCCTGACGGGAGACCGGGCCCGGCTGAACACCGACACCCGGGATCTGGAGTTGGCCGGGCATGTGACGCTGGTGACCCACCGGGGAGAGACCGTACGGACGGACCGGCTGCGGTACGATCACGCCGGGCGCAAGATCTTGACGGACGACCCCGTCACCTTGGAGGGACGGGGGATCCGTGTGCAGGGGGTGGGAATGAAGATTTCTCTGGCCGATCGGGACCTGAGGCTGTTCTCGAAGGTGAAGGCCGAGGTGACCCCGTGAAGAAGATCCTCTCGCTTCTTCTGGTCTGGTTGGTGTTGTCGCCCCTGTCCCTCGCGGCGGAGGAGGCCGCGGCGAAGAAGGGGATCCGGGTCGACTCGAACCAGCCCATCCGGATCGTCTCCGACCGCCTGGAGGCCTTCAGCGAGAAGAAGATGGTGGTTTTCTCCGGAAATGCAGTGGCCGTTCAGGGAGACCGTGCGATCCACGCCGACCGGCTCATCCTGTTTTACCGCAAGGCCGACCGCGACCCGGACCGCCCGGAAAAAGTCGAAAAAGGCGGGGAGGAGAAAGGTCCGGGCGATATCGAGCGGGTGGAGGCCAAGGGCCATGTCCGCGTGATCCAGGGCGCCCGGGTCGTGACGGGGGAGGAGGCCGTCTTTTATCAGGAGGAACAGCGGGTGGTCATGACCGGAAACGCCGTCATGCGTGAAGGCGCGAATGTCATCCGGGGTCAGAAAATCGTCGTTTTCCTGAACGAGAATCGCGGGGTCGTCGAAGCGGATCCGAACAAGCGGGTGACGGCGACCATCTATCCCTCCGAAAAAAAGGACAGGCGGAAATGACGTGATGGGGGCCCTGACCGCGGAACGACTCACGAAGATTTACGGGGGACGCCGGGTGGTGAACGGCGTCGATCTGACGATCCGGCCCGGCGAGGTGGTCGGCCTGCTGGGGCCGAACGGCGCCGGCAAGACGACGACGTTCTACATGATCGTCGGCCTCATCAAGCCCGATGAAGGCCGCATCCTTCTCGGGGGAGAGGACATCAGCGCCTGTCCGATGTACCTCCGGGCGCGCAAGGGGCTGAATTATCTCCCGCAGGAACCGTCCATATTCCGCAAACTGACCGTCGAGGAGAACATCCTGGCCATCCTGGAGATCCTGGATATCGACCGTCGGGAGCGCCAGCGTCGGCTGGGCGAACTGCTGGCCGAACTGGACCTGACGCCCCTGGCCCGCAGTCCCGCATATGCCCTGTCGGGGGGGGAGCGACGCCGGGTAGAGATTACCCGCGCCCTGGTGACCTCTCCCAAGTTCATCCTCCTGGACGAGCCCTTCGCCGGGATCGATCCCCTGGCCGTCGCGGACATCCAGAAGATCATCTTTAAGTTGAAAGGAAAGGGGATTGGGGTTATCATTTCCGACCATAACGTCCGGGAGACCCTGACGGTGTGCGACCGCGCCTACATCGTCAACGAGGGCGCCATTCTCGTGGAGGGCGATCCTGATTCGATCGCCCGGAGCGAGATCGCCCGCAAGATCTATTTCGGGGAAGATTTCAGTTTCTCCGCCGAAGCGCCCCGAAAAACGACCGGCGAAACACCTGCGAACGATATTGCGTGATGGCGTTTGAATTAAGACAGAACCTGAAACTCTCCCAGCAACTCGTCATGACGCCGCAACTGCAGCAGGCGATCAAACTGCTGCAACTGTCCCGCCTGGAACTCGTCGATCAGATCAATCAGGAGCTGGAGGAAAACCCCCTGCTGGAAGAGGTGGCGCCGGACGAGTACCCGGACGAGGGGGGGGGCGGCCAGGATGTCGACGAGACCCGCCTCCACGAGACGGAGGAGACCAAGCCGATCACCCATACGGAGGAGTTGACCGGCGAGGGCGACGGCAAGTCGGAGTTCGACTGGGACAACTATCTCGAAGACTACGGTCCGATGGGGGTCACCTACGACCGGAGCGACGCCGAAACCCACACCTGGGACAACCTGCTGACATCCAAGCCGACCCTGACCGATCACCTGATGTGGCAGATGAAGCTGTCGCCGCTGACCCCGACGGAGATGCGGATCGGAGAGCAGATCATCGGAAACATCGATCCGAACGGCTATCTGGCGGCGACGCTCGGGGAGATTGCCGAACAGGAGAAGGTGGACGAGCCGGCGGTCGAGGCGGTTCTCCGGAAGGTCCAGGAGTTCGATCCCCCCGGCATCGCCGCCCGCAATCTGGGGGAATGCCTCCTGCTCCAGGCGCGCATGACCGGTCTCGGAACGCCGCTCATCGAACGGATCATCACGGGCCATCTCCGCGATCTGGAGATGAAGAACTACGGCCAGGTCGCGCGGAAGCTCAAGGTCGACCTCGATGACGTCATGCGGGCCGTCCAGCTGATCCGCAACATGGATCCCAAGCCCGGAAGCCCCTTCAGCGAGGACCGCACGCAACCGATCACCCCGGACGTCTTCGTGGTCAAGTCGGGTGAAGACTACAAGGTGATCCTGAACGACGAAGGGCTGCCGCGGCTGCGGATCAGCAATTTCTACCGCGAAGTCATGGCCGGGCAGGGGCATCGCCCCGACGCCGAGATCGGGAAGCGTTACATCAAGGACCGCGTTCAATCCGCCACCTGGCTCATCAAGAGCATTCAGCAGCGTCAGCGGACGATCCTGAAGGTGACGGAAAGCATCGTCCGGTTTCAGCGGGCGTTTTTCGACAACGGGGTCAACTTCATGAAGCCCCTGATCCTGCGGGACGTGGCCGACGACGTGGAGATGCACGAATCAACCATCAGCCGCGTGGTCACCAACAAATACATGCATTCTCCCCGCGGCATCTTTGAACTCAAGTACTTCTTCGGCAGCAGCCTTTACCGCACCACCGGGGAGGCCATTGCCTCCAAGAGCGTCAAGGAGGATATCCGCATGCTCATCGCCGCAGAAAACCCCAAGAAACCGCTGAGCGACAGCGAGATCGCCAAGCGCCTGAGTGCCCGCGGGATCGGGATTGCCCGGAGGACGGTCGCCAAGTACCGGGAAATGATGGGCATTCTTCCCTCCTCCCGGCGGAAGAACCTGTTCTGACTGCAAAAAGGGGTTGACATTTAGCGGCAACCCCTCTATACGGCTCCCCTTTATGAAGCCGGGCCGCGGTTGAACCGGCGGGGTTTCGCGGCCGGCCATCCACAGGAGGTTTGAGATCATGAAAGTTGCCGTGACGTTCAGGAATGCCGAAGGCGAGGCGTGGCAGAAAGAATATGTTGAAGAAAAACTGTCGAAGTTGAAAAAATACATCGACGGATCCGTCGAGGCGCACATCGTTCTGTCCATCGAGAAATTCCGCAATGTTGCGGAGATCAGCCTGGCCGCCGACGGCTTGAACATCAACGGGCGGGAGGAGGCCAAGGACATGCGTCTGGCCATCGACGGCGTCCTCGACAAGATCGAACGGCAACTCAAGAAACGCAAGGAGAAGAATCGGGGCCATAAGGGCGGGGCGGTCCGGGCGGAAACCGACGCCGAAGCGACGGCGCTCGACGAGGCGGAGGACACGACCGCCGCCGGCCTCATGGAGACACGTAAGATGGTCCTGGAGCCCATGTCGCTCGACGACGCCGTCATGCGCCTCGAATCGGCGCGCAACCCCTTTATCGTCTACCGCGACGTTCTGTCGGAGCATGTCCATATCGTTTTCAGACGCGACGACGGACGGCTGGTCCTGATCGAAACGAACGCCTGAGGGGTGGTGGGCAGACATGAAGATCACGGATATGCTCCGCAAAGAGTACATGATCGAAAGGCTTCTCGCCCGCGGGAAGACGGCCGTTCTCGAGGAAATGGTCGCCCAGTTTCAACGCGGTCCGGAAACGTTCAGCGAGCCGGAGATGGTCCGCGTGCTCCTGGAGCGGGAGAAACTCGGGAGTACGGGAATCGGGGAGGGAATCGCCATTCCGCATGGCAAGCTGGAGGGTCTGGAAGGCATGATCGTTGCCTTCGGACGAAGTCCGGAGGGAATCGACTTCGAAGCGATGGACGGGAAACCCGTACACCTCTTCTTCATGCTCATGGCGCCCGAAAATTCCACCGGGCAGCACCTGAAAGTCCTGGCCAGGATTTCCCGCATGCTGAAGGACGGCGACTTTCGGCAGCAACTGCTGGATGCCGGATCGGTCGATCAGCTCTACAGGATCATCGCCGACAAGGATGACCGCTGCTGACGGCCGGCGGAGGGCCTATGGTCCGTCTCGGCGTGACGCCGAAAGCGCTCCTGGTTGACGCGGCGGAGCGTCTGGGAATCGTGAGTGTTGCCGGTACCGGCGGATTCCACCGCGTTCTTGTGCCGCCGGCCTCTGACGAGCCCTTCCGGATCCTCCGTTTCGATGCGACCGGGCCGAAGGGGGCTGTCCCGAGTCTGGTCATCCTCCCGCACGGGGACCTGCGGCGCCTGATGTCCAGGAGGCCGGGGGGAGCGCGCTCCGCTCTCGCGATCTTCCGGGAGAATCCCATCCGCGTCATCCTCTGTGCGGAGACCCGGAAGATCCCGGCGGGTCTGCAGGCGTTCGTCGAGCGACACCGGATGATCGCGGCAGCCTCCCGCTTCGATCCGCATCTTTTGCAGAGTCGTCTCACCGGCCTCGTCAGGGAGCGCCTCGAACGGACGGTCGTTTATCAGGGTGGACTCATCGAGATCGGCGGCCGGGGGCTCCTGCTGACCGGCGACAGCGGCTGCGGCAAGACCACCTGCGCGCTGTGTCTCGCGAAGCGCGGCGCACGATGGATCGCCGATGATCGGGTCGAAATCGTGGGCCGGAGGCGTCGCCTCCTGGGTCGGGCACCCCGGTCCATCCGCGGACTTGTCGCGCTGAAGACGCGGGGCGTGGCGGACGTTACGCAGTTTGTCGACCCGCAGACCGTCAAGGAATCGGCGGACATCGCCGGCGTCGTCACGCTCGTGTCCCCGGGCGGGGGCGCGCGCCGGGAAACCGGGGGAGGCGAAAGAGAAACCATCCTGGGCATCGATCTGCCGCGGGTGACGGTTTCCGTCCCGGCCGCCGGGGGCGCATGCGGGTGGTCCGTCCTTTCCACGCTCGCTCCGTCCGCTTTGGCCTTCCCGATCCACCGGCCCTGTCCGTTCGGGCGCACCCGCTCGGAAATGCAAGGGGGAGGTTCGTCATGAAGCATCTGCGCGTGGTGATCATCTCCGGCCTGTCCGGTTCCGGGAAAAGTACGGCCCTGAAGGCCCTCGAGGACATCGGTTTCTACTGCGTCGACAACATGCCCGTCGTCCTCCTGCCGAAGTTTCTGGAGATCCAGTCCGATCCGGCCAAACAGATCGACCAGGTCGCCATGGTCATGGACCTGAGGGAAAAGAGCTTTCTCGAAAAGTACCCGCGCGTCTTCAACCGCCTTCGCCAGCAGGGGTACCGGATCGAGGTCATCTTCATCGACGCGAACGATGAAATCCTCCTGCATCGCTTCAGCGAAACCCGCCGCGTCCACCCGGTTTCCGTGAAGGGCTCGGTGATGGAAGGCGTCCGCCTGGAGCGGGAAATGCTCTTCCCGTTGAAGGAAATGGCGGATTGGGTGATCGACACCTCATCGCTCAACGTTCACCAGCTCAAGGACGCCGTTCAGCGCGCCTTTCTGGCGTCATCGGACAAGAAGCGCCTCATCGTAAGCGTGGTTTCGTTCGGATACCGGTATGGACTGCCCGCCGACGCCGACGTCGT
This sequence comes from Syntrophaceae bacterium UBA2251, assembly GCA_002347815.1. Classification (GTDB taxonomy): domain Bacteria; phylum Desulfobacterota; class Syntrophia; order Syntrophales; family UBA2251; genus UBA2251. Next base: position 16,075 of record DDXV01000009.1, on the reverse strand, counting down.
CTTCGACGTGCGGTTCCTTCCCAACCCCCACTTCATCGAGGAGCTGAAACCCCACGACGGGCATCATCCCGGCGTCCGGGATTACGTCATGGCGACGGATGAAGCGAAGGGGTTCATTCAGCGGCTGTTCGATCTGATGGACTTCATCGTTCCCCTCTACGAGCGGGAGGGGAAGGCCCGGATCAACATCGCCCTGGGCTGCACGGGGGGGCACCACCGCTCCGTCGTGATGGCGAATCAACTGGGCGGCTACTTTTCCGAGAAGGACTACCTCGTCAACATCACCCACCGAGACATCACGAAGAGCTAGAGCGACCCCGCCTGCAGTTTCTTCATCACGTCGTCCTCGATCCAGTGGGGGTCCCACCATTCCCGAGGATCGACGAACTGACCGCCCACCAGGATGCTGAAATGGAGATGATCGCCCCCGGCCAGCCCCGTGGTTCCGGAGCGGCCGATGACGTCTCCCCGCTGGACGGCCTGTCCGACGCGGGCGTCGATGGCGCTCAGGTGCCCGTACAGGCTGAACAGTCCCAGGCCGTGGTCGATCAGGACGGCGTTCCCATAGATTCCCAGGGGACCGGTGAAGACGACGACGCCGTTGTTGGCGACTTCGATGGCGGAATTGTTCAGGGAGGCGAGGTCTTCGCCCAGGTGCAGGCTCTGCCCGACGACCTGGCCCTGGTATTCCCACGTCCGCCGGTCGCCGAAAAGGGCCATGGGGGACGCGTTTTTCATCCGGAGGAAGGGACCCTCCCAGAGCGCGCGGGGCTGCGTTTTCCGACAGAGGTCCCGGATGGTCTGCTCGTTCTCCAGACGCAGGGCGCCGTTCACGTACCGGAAGACCTCGATGGCGGTCTTCCCCCGCAGGGCCGGAATGGCCGACTGGAACTCCGGCATCTTCTGCTGGAGGAAAGCGTCGCTCACGGCCATTTTGTCCGAGCGGAACTTCCGGGATTTCATCGTGCGGGGAATGGCGCTGGCGGCGTTGTTCCCCGCGGCGTCACGGGCGGTGATGCGCATGTCGACGAGACGCTCCTGGGCGTCCATCGGGATGGCGAAGTAGCAGACGTAGGAGGCCTGGCCGGCGATCAGGACGGGATGGGCGGGGAAGAAGGCCTGATCGACCTGGACGCCCGTCCGCGCCACCGGCTTGGAGAGTCTGTAGGTGACGACCCCGGCCCCGCCGGGGAAGAAGATGTTGACGGGGTTGTTCGGAAAGATCTGCGGAGGCGACAGTTCGATCGTCACCGGGCGGGTGACGACGGTCGTGTTGTTCCAGAGGGAACGGTCGGAGGCGGAGACCGTCAGGACGGCCGACCCTTCGCGGAGCTTCAGGGCGAGCGGATCGATCGGGACGTTCACGGTTCGCTGGCGGAGGGGCTTGTCGTCAAACCGTACCGACGCGATCGGCAGGGTCAGACTGCCCTGGGTGATCCGGACGCTCGCGGCGCTGAGGCCGCGGTTGTCCCGGAGTTCCAGGGTGAGGACACCCTGCTGGCCGAGGCTGCGCAAGTCCTTGGAAAGCCGGATTTCGGGCTTCTGCCACTCGCCGGCGGTGCCGAAAAACCAGAACAGGCCGCCGGCGACCACGGCGACGGCACTGATCAGGGAGATCCAGAAAAGCGAAGATTTCTTCTGCATGGCGTTACCCTCCGGGCAACGGGATCGGATGTCCTGAAATCGGACGACGAATGACGCGACCTTATAGCCACATTCCCGCTGTCATGCAAGCGGTTTGTTCGCGCGCCATTTCCGGTTGACACCATCCGGATTTGCCGATACTATCCCAGTATGACAAGATGTTACACTTCGTCGCGAGGGGCCTGCCGACATGTGGAAGGGGAAGAGGGTTGTCCTGGGGATCACCGGGGGGATTGCCGCGTACAAGGCGGCGGAGCTGACGCGGGAGATCGTCCGCCGCCAGGCGGCCGTCAGGGTCGTCATGACCCGGCATGCCCGTGAGTTCATCACCCCCCTGACGCTGGAGACCCTCTCCGGCAACCGCGTCTGTACGGACCTGTTCGCGCCCGAGGCCCCGCACGAGATCGATCATATCGCCCTGGCCCGCTGGGCGGACGTCCTGATCGTCGCGCCGGCGACGGCCAACCTGATCGGGAAGGCGGCCGGCGGGATCGCCGACGATCTCCTGACCACCACCCTCCTGGCCACGCGGGCGCCGGTGCTCCTCTGCCCCGCCATGAACGACGCCATGTGGGAGAATCCGATTGTCGGGGAGAACCTGGACCGGCTCCGTCGCCGCGGCTGCGCCGTCGTCGAACCGGCCCGTGGGAGCCTGGCCTGCGGGACGGAGGGCGCGGGCCGGCTGGCCGATCTCGGCGATATTCTGAACGCCGCGGAGGCCCTGTTCACACCCCAGGATTTTTCCGGGGAAACGGTTCTGGTCACGGCGGGTCCAACCCGCGAACCGCTCGATCCGGTCCGCTTCATCACCAACTATTCCTCCGGCAAGATGGGCTATGCCATCGCCCACGCGGCCCGGATGCGGGGCGCGTCGGTGATTCTGGTCAGCGGTCCGACCGCCCTGGACCCGCCGGGCGATGTGGAACTCGTGCCGGTGCAGAGCGCCCGCGAGATGCGCGACGCCGTTCTGGGCCGCCTCGAGGAGGCCACGGTGGTCGTCAAGGCCGCCGCCGTCGCCGATTACCGCCCCGTCGTCTGCGCGGATCAAAAGATCAAGAAACAGCCGGGGGACCTCCGGCTCTGTCTCGAGCGCAACCCGGACATCATCGCCGAAATCGGCCGGAAGAAGGGCGGGCGCATTCTCGTCGGGTTCGCCATGGAGTCCGAAAATCTGCTCGAAAATGCGCGCAGGAAAATGCGTGCAAAGAAAATGGACCTGATCGTCGCCAACGATCTGACGGAAGCGGGGGCCGGCTTTCAGGGCGACACGAACGTCATCCGCATCCTGAGTCCGGACGGCCGGGTGGAGGCGCTTCCCCTGATGGACAAGCGCGAGGCGGCCGATCGGATCCTGGATCGGATCCGGGACCTCCGCGCCCGCGGCGGGAGGTGAACGCGTGCGCGAGGCGTTCCAGGAACTCGTTCATCATCTGCACGCCCGGCTGCGGGAGGACCGGGTGCGCGGCGGACGCCTTTCCTACCTTGTCGCCGCCGGGGACTCCGGGGCCGGGCGGGAGGCCGCGCTACCCCCGGAGACAGCTTCACGGAAGACGCCGCGGGACAGGACGGCGCCCGTCCGCGCCGGCGAAGAGACCCTGGAGGCGATCCGTCAGGCCCTGGGCGACTGCCAACGGTGTCCGCTCGGCGCAAAACGCCGCCGGCTCGTCTTCGGGGAAGGGAATCCGCACGCGGAACTCGTCTTTATCGGAGAGGCCCCGGGAGCGGACGAAGATCTCCAGGGGCGACCCTTCGTGGGCCGGGCCGGACAGCTCTTGACGAAAATCATCGAGGCCATGGGTTTGAAGCGCGACAACGTCTACATCTGCAATATCCTCAAGTGTCGACCGCCGGGAAACCGCAATCCCGCCCCCGATGAAGTGGCCGCGTGCGAACCTTTTCTGATCCGGCAGCTAGAGGCCATTCGTCCGCGCATCATCTGCGCCCTGGGATCGGTCGCCGCCCGGGCGCTGCTCAAGACGGAAGCGCCCATCACCGTCCTGCGGGGGCGCTTTCAGAGCTATCAGGGCCTCCGGCTCATGCCGACGTACCACCCGGCCTATCTCCTCCGGAATCCCGCGGCCAAAAAGCAGGTCTGGGAGGACGTGCGGATCATCATGAAGGCGATGGACCTGAAGCTTCCGGAGCACAAAAACGGGCTGCCCGGCGGAGGCGCCCCGGGACACGGCGCGGGGGGGATATGACGGAACCGGTCGAACGAAGCCGCTTCACCCTGATCGTCGTGCTGATTCTCGTGCTGCTGTCGGCGACGGCGGACGCCGTGCCGGGAAGGGCGCCCACCTTCAGCGTGATCCGGGTGGACGCCGCCATCACGCCGCCCGTCGCCCAGTACATCCTGCAGAGTCTGGGAGAGGCGACCCGCACGCACCGTGACGGTCTCGTGATTCAGCTCGACACCCCGGGGGGGCTCGACCTCGCCATGCGGGATATCGTCAAGGGCATCCTGGGCGCCGACATCCCCGTCATCGTGTATGTGTCGCCCGCGGGCGCCCGGGCCGCCTCGGCCGGCATGATGATCACGGTGGCCGCGCACGTGGCCGCGATGACGCCCGGAACGAACATCGGCGCCGCCCACCCCGTGGGCATCGGCTTGGGCGGGGGCATGGACAAGATCATGCAGGCCAAGGTGGAAAACGACGCCGTGGCCTACATCCGCGGCATTGCCGAAGGGCGGGGGAGGAATCCGGACTGGGTTGAACGGGCGGTCCGGAAAAGCGCGTCCGTTTCCGCGGAAGAGGCCCTGAAGCTCGGCGTCATCGATGCGGTGGCGCCGGACCTGGCGCACCTGCTGGCCCAGATCGACGGGAAGGCGGTCACCCTGGTCTCGGGAAAAAGGGTGCTGAAGACACGGGGGGCGGTCACGGTCGAAAGAAAGATGGGCGTTCGCCAGGGAATTCTGACCGTGCTCGCCGATCCGAACATCGCGTACATTCTGCTGCTGATCGGACTCGCCGGGCTGTACTTCGAATTTTCCCATCCCGGCGCCATTCTTCCCGGGGTCATGGGCGGGATCTCGCTGATCCTGGCCTTCTTCGCCCTTCAGACCCTGCCGGTGAATTACGCGGGGGTCCTCTTGATCCTCTTCGGCATCATCCTCTTCATCGCGGAGGTCAAGGTCATGAGTCACGGGATTCTCACCGTCGGCGGGATCGTTTCACTCGTCATGGGGTCGCTGATCCTCTTCGATTCGCCGGAACCGGCCCTCCGGGTGTCCTTCCAGGTCATGATCCCGACCCTGGTCGTCATTTCCCTGTTTTTCGTGGCCGTGATCGGCCTCGTCGTCAAGGCGCACCGCGGGCGGAGGTACACGGGCGCGGAAGGGATGGCCGGACTGGAGGGGAGGGCGGTCACCGAGGTCGGGCCGGAGGCGGGAACCGTTCTCGTCAAGGGCGAGTACTGGCAGGCGCGGAGCGATGAACCGATCGCGCCGGACCGAAAGATCCGCGTGATCCGGGTGGACGGCCTCCGCCTGCACGTCGGAGAAATTCACCCGGGCGATGCGTGAAGCGCGCGGGGCGCGCGATCGTCGCCGCGGCCGGCACCCGGGAGGCCCCGGAGCGCATCCGCTCCGCTCCAGGACACGGGCGTGCGGAAGAAACCATTCGAACCGTTAAACCACGGGCAAGGAGGGAATTATGTCTGTTGCAGTGATCGTCATCGTCGTTTTGGTCGTGATGTTTCTGGCCTCGGCCATCCGGATCCTCAATGAATACGAACGGGCCGTGATCTTCCGTCTGGGCCGCATTATCGATCAGAAGGGGCCGGGACTCATCATTCTCATCCCCGTCATCGACAAGATGGTCAAGGTGGACATGCGGACGATCACCCTGGATGTTCCGCCGCAGGATGTCATCACGCGCGACAACGTGTCCATCAAGGTCAACGCCGTGGTCTATTTCCGGGTCATGGACGCCAATTCCGCCGTGATCGACGTCGAAAACTACCTCTATGCGACCTCCCAGCTCGCCCAGACGACGCTCCGGAGCGTCTGCGGGCAGGTGGAACTGGACGAGATCCTCTCGAAGCGGGAGAAGATCAATCTTCACCTGCAGGAGATCCTCGATCGCAGCACCGACTCCTGGGGGATCAAGGTCTCGCTGGTCGAGGTGAAGCAGATCGATCTGCCGGAGGAGATGAAGCGCGCGATCGCCAAGCAGGCGGAGGCGGAGCGGGAACGGCGGGCCAAGGTCATCAACGCGGAGGGGGAGTTCCAGGCCGCCCAGAAGCTGATCGAAGCGGCGGCGCTGATGGAGACGCAGCCCATGTCGCTTCAGCTCCGGTACCTCCAGACGCTCAACCAGATCGCCTCGGAGAACAACTCGACGACGCTGTTCCCGATCCCGATCGACCTGTTCAAGCCGTTCCTGAAGCTGGCCGAAAAGTGAATCGGGGCGTAGGCGAAGCGCGAAGAACGTCCATGAAAGGAGAATTGAGCGCGTGCACGGTAAAGACAAACGGCATCTGCTGACCGGGGGGCTCGTCCTGATCGCCCTCGGTGTCCTCATCATCCTCGACAAGACCGGGATCTACATCTTCTCCCACAGCTGGCCGATCCTGCTCATCGTCATTTCGCTGGGCGTCCTGCTTCAGCACGTCAAGGATCTCGGCGGCTGGATCATCGGCGCGGCCGGCGTGGTTTTTCTCATCACGGAGAACTGGGGGTACCGCCTCTTCGAGATCGCCAAGTACCTTCTGCCCATCCTGCTGATCGTCATCGGCGCCGACCTGATCCGCAGGCGGGTGAGAAAATCTTGAGGCAGGACGCGATCCCCAGACGGGGCGATGGGACCGGCTGCTGGCCGCATCCTCGCTGCCGCCGAACCGGGGGCATCTGGAAGGACGGGCTTGAGCAAGGCCCGGAGAAAGGGGAAAGACATGTTTCAGGTGGCCTCATATGAGACCTATCCGGACGGAAAGGTGATCTTCGCCGAGGGGAGCCACGGCGACTGGATTTATGTCGTCGAGGAAGGCGCCGTGGAGATCTCCAAGAAGGACGGAGAACATAAGGTTGTCATCGAAGTGCTGAAACCCGGAGACCCGTTCGGCGAGTTGGCCTACATCGCGAAGATTGCGCGCACCGCCACCGCCACCGCGGTCGGGAAAACGGTCATCGGCATCCTGGATCGGGACTATTTCGACCGGGAGTTCAACAAATTGCCCGGCGACTTCCAGGTCATGTTCAAGACGGTGGCGTTGCGCCTCAAGGCCACCACCGAAAAGGTTGTCGCACCGAACCGCGGCTGAATCTCCGCGAAACGGGGAAGCGGGACAGGTGATCCCTCGATGGGCCGGGTCCCGCTCTTGGACGTACGCCCGATCTCAGGACAAAAAGCGGGCGAGGAAGTCGGCGCAGGCGAGCCCCCGGCGCGTGGGTGAGACACGGCCCCCGTCCGACCGGACGAGTCCCGCCGCGGCCAGTTGACCGATCTCGTTGCCCCGTTCCGCACGCAGATCAAGCCCGTACCGCCTTCGGAACGCCCTGATATCGATTCCCTCCCTCGTTCTCAACCCCAGGAAAAGCGCCTCCAGACGCTGCTGATCCCGCGTGAGCGTTTCCTCTCCGGCGATCGGCCGCACCCCCTCCCGCAGGGCCCCGACCCAGGCGTCGAGGTCGCGCGGATTCCACCAGCGCCGGGCGCCGTCGAAGGAGTGGGCGGCGGGGCCGAGACCGAGATAGGGGGTGTGGTCCCAGTATTTGCGGTTATGGCGTGCGCGGTGATCGTCGTCGCGGGCGAAATTCGACACTTCGTAGTGCCGGTAGCCGGCTGCTTCGAGCCGCTCGGAGGTGGTCAGGAAGTATCGGGCCGAAAGGTCGTCATCGGGAAGGGAGAGCGGGGACAGCGCGAGCGTCGCCGCGAGCGGCGTATCGGCCTCGAGGGTGAGTTGGTAGCAGGACAGATGCTCGGGTTGAAAGGAAAGGGCGGTCCGGAGGGTCGTCAGCCAGCCCCGGAAGGTCGCCCCCGGGTCGCCTCCGGGGGCGGGAAGGCCGTAGATCAGGTCGAGACCGAGATGGTCGAAGCCCGCCGCGCGGGCGGCGAGAATCGCGTCGCGGCCCTGCCCGGCGGTATGACGGCGGCCGAGGAAGGCGAGGACGGCGTCGTCGAAGGATTGGCAGCCGAGGGTGAGGCGGTTGACGCCGAGCGCGCGCAGCGTTCGGAGGGCCTCCGCCGTGAGGTCGCCGGGGTTGATCTCGACCGTGATTTCCGCGCCGTCGGCGATGACGAAGTGCCGTCGCACCGTATCCAGGACCGCCTCCAGGTGCGGCGTCTCCAGAACGGACGGCGTTCCGCCGCCCAGGTAAACGGTGTCGAACCGGGGGAAGGCCTTGCGGTAGAGGGCCATTTCCGCCCGCAGGCCCTTCAGGAAGTCCGGGATGCGGGAAATATCCGTCCGGGAGTAGAAGCCGCAGTACGCGCATTTGCTGCGGCAGAAGGGGATGTGGAGATAAAGGCCCGGCAGGTTTTCCGTGTTCATGGTTCCGGCGATCCGGGCGCGGGGCTCGCCGGGAGGGCGCGCGCGACGCCCGGCGGGACCCTCCCCCTCAGTCCGTATCCGATTTGAGAACGGCCAGGAAGGCGCTCTGGGGGATGGACACGTTTCCGATCATCTTCATTCGCTTCTTGCCCTTCTTCTGTTTTTCCAAGAGCTTGCGTTTGCGGGTGATGTCGCCGCCGTAGCACTTCGCCGTGACGTCCTTGCGGAAGGCGGAGATGGTGGAGCGCGAGACGATCTCGCCGCCGATCGCGCCCTGGATCGCGATCTTGAACATCTGGCGGGGGATCTCGTCCTTCAGGCGGTCGCAGGCCTGGACCCCGCGCGCCCGCGCCCGGTCCCGGTGGACGATCTGGGAGAGGGCGTCCACCTTTTCCCCGTTGACGAGGATGTCGAGGAGGACCAGGTTGCTTTCGCGGTAGTCGATCAGGTCGTAATCGAACGAGCCGTAACCCTGGGTGACGGACTTGAAGCGGTCGTAGAAGTCGTAGATGACATCGGAGAGCGGCATTTCGTAGGTCAGCTCCACCCGGCCGGGGCTCAAATAGTTCATCTGCGAGTTGACGCCGCGCTTTTCCATGCAGAGTTTCATCACCGCGCCGAGATAGCGGTCCGGAAGCATCATGGCGGCGCGGATGTAGGGCTCTTCGCTTTTGACGACGGAGACGGGATCCGGGTAGTGCATCGGATTGTCCACCCAGGCGGAGGCGCCGTCCTTCAGGATGAAATGGTAGCGGACCGAGGGAACGGACAGGATGATGGAGAGATCGTACTCCCGCTCCAGGCGCTCCTGCACGACGTCGAGGTGGAGGAGCCCGAGAAATCCGCAGCGGAATCCCTGGCCCAGGGCGGCGGAGGAATCCTTCTCGTAGACGAACGAGCCGTCGTTCAGCTTGTACTTTTCGAGCGAGACGGCGAGGTCCTCGTAGTCGTCCGAGGCGATGGGGTAGATGGAGGCGAAAACGACCGGCTTGATTTCCTTGAAGCCCGGGAGCGGCGCGGCGCAGGGTCGGCTCTCGTGCGTGATCGTATCGCCCGTCCGCACGTCCGAGACGGTTTTCACTCCGGCGATGATGTAGCCCACCTCGCCGGCCCGGAGGGCATCGGCCTTCTCCCGCTGCAGGCGGAATCGGCCCACCTCTTCGACGCGGTAGGTGGCGTCGTTGTAATGAAAGCGGATGACGTCCCCCGCCTTGAGGGTCCCGGCGAAGAGGCGGCAGTGGATCACCGTTCCCCGGAAGGCATCGTACTTGGCATCGAAGATGAGCGCCGCCAGCGGCGCCTCCGGATCGCCGACGGGCGGGGGGATCTGCCGGACGACGGCCTCCAGGATCTCCTCGATCCCCGTTCCTTCCTTGGCGGAGCAGAGGATCGCCGTCTCGGGATCGAGACCCAGCTCGGCGTCGATCTGCTCCTTCACCCGTTCGATGTCGGCGGAGGGGAGGTCGATCTTGTTGATGACGGGGATGATCGCGAGGTCGTTTTCGAGGGCGAGGTAGAGGTTGGCGAGCGTCTGGGCCTGGACGCCCTGTGCGGCGTCGACCAGGAGCAGCACGCCCTCGCAGGAGGCGAGCGAGCGCGAAACCTCGTAGGTGAAGTCGACATGTCCCGGCGTGTCGATCAGGTTCAGCGTGTAGTCCCGGCCGTCCGCGGCCCGGTAGGGAAGGGCGATGGCCTGGCTCTTGATCGTGATGCCCCGCTCGCGCTCGATATCCATGTTGTCCAGGATCTGGTCCTGGAAGTTCCGGGCATCGACGACCCCGGTGATCTGGATGAGACGGTCGGCCAAGGTCGATTTTCCGTGGTCGATATGGGCGATGATGCTGAAATTCCGAATGTGGTTCATGGGTCACCCGTCATCCCGTCCTCGCCCGCCGCGTGTCGGCGCCGGCCGGGGTTCGCATCGTGCCGGGGCTTGACGTTCACGCCGTCTGGGGCGCACGCCCCGCTGAACCCGGGGGAGACGAAATTCGGCGGCTTATAGCATATTCAAGGGGGAGAGTAAAGCGGAGGGCGGGACGGCTGGGACGCCGGCGGTCACCCCTGGGGATTGAAACGGCTGATCGCATCCGCGAGCCGGTCGGGTTCCCCGACCATGAACAGGATATCCCCGGCCTGAAAGACCGTTTCGGCGGGGGGATTGGAGATCGTCTGGTTCTTGCGTCGCAGGGCCAGGACGGACACCCCCATCTTTTTCCGGAGTTCGGTCTGGGCGAGCGTTTTATCGACATAGGGAGATCCCGCGGCGATGCGGAACGATTTGATTTCCACGTCCGGCAGGCACAGATCGAGATCCGTGCAGGACGTGGCCTCGTGGGAAAGGCTCCGCAGCATCCCGTAGCGTTCCGAGCGGATTTCCGCCACGAACTTTTCGATCTCGTCCTTCGGCAGCAGGTATTTGGCGAGGATGCGACTGAAAATTTCCACAGACGTCTCGAATTCCTCCGGGATGACTTCGTCGGCGCCCAGCTCTGTCAGGGGAGCCATCTCCTGGATGAACCGCGTGCGGACCACGAGGTAGAGCTTTGGATTCAACCTCCGGGCGAGCTCCGTGATCCGGCGCGTCGCGGACGGATCGTTGATGACCACGACCAGGGCTTTGGCCGCCTTGATGTTCAGGTGCTGCAGGATCGCCTCCTGGGTGGCGTCCCCGTAGTGAATCGGCGTTCCTTTAGCCCGCTCCTCCCGCACGACCGTCGGGTTCATTTCGATGACCGCGTGGGGAATGCCGCTGAACCTGGCTGCGCGGGCCAGATTGCGGCCGTTGAGGCCGAAGCCCACGATAATCAGGTGATCTTTGTCGCGAACGCGCTCCACCCGGCGCGAGGGGTAGGCTCCCCGCTTGATTTTTCGGGGCAGGGGCAGTCTGAGGGCCAGGCGCGCGATCCCGGGGGAAGCGGCCAGCGCGAAAGGCGTCGCCATCATGGTTATGACGGAGACGGCCAGGAAGATCTGATGCGTATCCCCCGTCAGCAGGCCGTACTGGAGGGCCTTTTCAGACAGGATGAACGAAAACTCCCCCACCTGGCTCAGGGCGACGCCCACCAGGATCGCCGTCCGCAGGGAGAGGCCGAGGGGGATGGCGACGACGACCACGATCAGCGCCTTGACGAAGAGCACCCCCAGCGCCAGCGACGACAGGTAAAGGGGGTGATCGAAGAAAAAACCGACATTGAGGAGCATGCCGATGGACACGAAAAAGAAACTCGTGAAGACGTCGCGAAAGGGGAGGATATCGCCGAGCGCCTGATGGCTGTACTCCGATTCGGAAATGATCAGGCCCGCCAGGAACGCCCCGAGGGCAAGCGACAGACCGGCCTGGTAGGTCAGCCAGGCGACGGCCAGGCAGATGGCGATCACGGTGAGCAGGAAGAGTTCACGGCTTTTGGTGCGGGCGATGTTGTAGAAGGCGAACGGCACGATCCAGCGCGCACTGACGATCGTCAGCGCCAGGATGGAGATGACCTTGGCGAGAAAGATCCAGAGCGCCGCTTGGCCGCCCCCGTTCTGTTCCCCGGCCAAAAGAGGGATCAGGAGCATCATGGGCACGACGATGATGTCTTGAAAAATGAGGATGCCGAGGGCCGTGCCCCCGTGCGGGGTTTCGACCTCGGCGCGGTCCTGCATGATCTTGAGGACGATGGCCGTGCTGCTCAGGGAGATCAGGAAGCCGATCAGCACCGATACCCCCGGGGGCAAACCGAAGAGCCGGGAGACGGCGAAGCCGCAGAAGACCGTGATCGCCACCTGAAGCGATCCGCCGATGAGGACGGGCCGCTTGATGTGGAGAAGGTTGCGCAAGGAGAATTCCAGGCCGATCGTGAACAGAAGGAGGACCACGCCCACTTCGGCCAGGAGTTTGACGGCGGCGATATCCCGGACCAGGCCCAGTCCGAAAGGGCCGCAGATCAGGCCGGTGGCGAGAAACCCCACGATGTTGGGCACCCGGATCAGATAACAGACGTACAGGACGAACGCCGAAAGGCCGAGGATGATCAGGATATCGTTGAGCAGGTGCATGGGGTCGTTTTTCTGGCGCGCGGGTTTCCGGACAACGCGGGACGTCCGGTCCTGCCGCTCCGGTCGCACAGCCCCTCCGTGGGGGGGGGAATCCACGTGCCAAGGGCGATCCCCGCGGAACGGCATCCGTTTGCTGACAACATAAACGCAAACCGCCGGGATGTCCAGAACAGAGATTCACCGGCGACGGGCCAATGATCTCCCGCAAAAAAATCGCCCTCCCGTGCAGGGGAGGGCGGTGGGTTCGAGGCGAGGGGGGAAAGACGACGGGGACTCGGGGAGGTTCATGCCAGTTTCTTGAGCAGGGCCTCGGAGACCTCCTTGACGCCCGGGGCGCCGTCGACGCCGATGACCCGGGTCCGTTCCCGGAAGTAATTGACCGCGGCCAGCGTGCCCGTCTTCGTGTCGTAGTAGATCCCGTGGCGCTTGTCGATCGCGGCCTCATCCTGATCGTCGGCGCGCGTGGTGAGCTTGTCGCTGCCGCAGACGCGGCAGACGACCTTCCCGTCCTTCTCCGCCGGCTTGATCGCGTCGATGTAGATGTTGTTCGGATGGTTGTTGTCGGTGGCGCAAAGGCGACGGCCCATGATGCGCTGTTTGGCGATGGCGCGGTCGAGGATGATCTCGATCACGTAGTCGAGCTTGATGTTCGCCTGATTCAGGGCCTTGTCCAGGGCTTCCGCCTGCGCCAGGTTGCGGGGGAAGCCATCGAGGAGCCAGCCCTTCGCGCAGTCCGGCTGCTGAAGGCGGTCCAGGATCATGGGGACGGTGATCCCGTCCGGGACCAGTTCACCCTTGTCGATAAATTCTTTAGCTTTTTTGCCGAGATCCGTTCCGCCTTTAATGTTCTCCCTGAAGATAACGCCGGTTTCGATGTGCGGGACGCCGTACTTCTTCTGGACAATCGCGCCCTGGGTGCCCTTGCCGCTGCCGTTCGGTCCAAAGATCAGAATGTTCATCCTCGTGCTGCTCCTTTCAACGGAAAATGGATTCGGGACCGGCGCGACTGTCGGGATCGGATCGGGTTGCATGCGCGCCCGCCCGTGATGGGAGGTCGGGGACCCCCGGATCGGGATCGCTCCCGCTCCGGGCGGTCGAGCCCTCCGAAAGCCGACCCCTTATAATGGATCGTCTCCGATTTGGCAAACGGAATTTATGTGCGGGGCGGACCGCCCCGGGATCAGTGGCCTCAGGTGGGTCCGCAGGAGGTGGCGGAGCAGGTGCCGCAGCCGGCGCCGCCCGCGGTGTTGCCGATCTTCCCGGCGAAGGCCGACAGCAGACGCTTCGTCCGGCGGGAGCGGCACGCGGGGCAGGGGGCGCCGGTCTGGGCATCGCCGGGGCGGAAGAGGACTTCGAAGACGTTCTTGCACTTTTTGCATTCAAACTCGTAAATGGGCATGGTCGTTCCCCTCAACGGAAAAATGTTCAGCGCGCCCAGTCTGCCACACGCGGCCACGCGAAATCAATCTCTTTTCAAGCCCGTCATCCCCGCTCCGTTTGCGAGCGTCGATCACACACCGGAGGGACCAGACGGCGGCAGTGAGTACAGCGGTCCGTGTAGAGGGAACTGAAACGGCCATACGACAACTATCCTGACATAGGGGGGATCGTGTGCCATAAGAAACCGGACAGATCGTGTGTCACTAACATCGCCGGAAATCTCTCTTGACTTGAGAAAACCGCGCCCCTATAGTCAAAGCCATCAAAGCAATGCCTTATCAAAGGGCAAATTTTATCTATCCCCTCGCAACGATGGAAATGATTGACGGGATGCGGCATTACGTCAAGCAGCACAGACTGAAAAACATCGCGGAATGTGTCGAAACGTTGAACGTTTAATACGAGACATTGCCGGCAAGCGTATCGCGGATCTCGTGTAACCTTCAGATTATCAAGCCCGCCGAACCATTGTGCCGGGTTCATATGGCGTGCCTGAAGGAACGCCCTACTTTTTGAGTTGGGTGAATGCGCGCCCAAAACGTTATCAACGGTTCAAGCTCGTAGAGCTCGTAAAAAGTCATTAGGTCCCTCTTTTGTCATGCGGAGCCCGTCGAAGCATGATGTGATATCGAACATTTACATTCACCCTTCGACGGGCTCAGGGTGACAGCGGCGACTTTTTGCGAGTTCATCAAAGCTTTGCAAGGTTCACACGACGGATTGAGGTTAAAAATGAAGATGAAAAATACGCGCCCCATGTTTGTTCTGCTGCTTGCGGTGATGATAATTTCGCCTGTTTTTGCAATCGCCGGGCAAAACCCCGAACGCGTCGGCGAGGTTAAAAAAGGCATAGAGGCCGAAGCGGCCTGCGCCATCGTCGGCATGAGCGCCGAGCAGTCACAATTGACCGCCTTGCAGCGGGCAAGGGCGGCGGCAATAGAGCAGGCTGCCGGTGTTTCCGTA